>JAABRR010000021.1 GCA_011390785.1 Sphingobacteriia bacterium | reverse complement strand
CTGGCCAACTTTACCCGCGAACCGCTTGAAAAAGTGTGGCTGGAAGCTTACGAAGAAGGCCAGATATGGAATACCCTCCATTTCAAAGGCAATACCCCCGCGGCCATAGATGATGAGTATTATGATTTTGAGATACGCATATTCAATACCACCAAGCGCATCGATCTGGCTTATCATATAGAAAAAAGCATGATCACCGATCCCGAAGGACTATACAATGCGTTTCCCTTTGCCCTGGAAAATGGCCAGCTCTCCTTCGATGTGCAGGGGGGTGAGATCCGTGCCGGCATCGATCAGATCCCTGGTTCGGCCAACGACTGGAATACTGTGCAAAACTACGCCAGGCTGCACAATGGCGAAGCACAGATCGTTATCAGCTCAGCCGAGATACCCCTGATGCAGTTTGGTGGCATCAACACCGGAAGATACAAAGCCGGCGCCACCCCTGAAACCACCCACATCTACGGCTGGCCCATGAACAACTACTGGGTAACCAACTTCAACGCCGAACAGCGTGGCGGGATGGAATGGAACTATGCCATTACCAGTCAAAACAGCGATGACAGTCAGGATGCCGTTAAATTCGGATGGGGACACCGTACGCCCTTCCTTGCCAGGGTGCTGCCCGGCGGTGGCACCGGCGACAGCAACCACACCCGGTCGTGGATCACCAACTGGCCCGAAAATATTCTGCTTGTTAGTGCCACCCCATCGCAAGATGGCAAATCGGCCCTTCTCCACGTACGCGAAACCAATGGCCAACCCGCTACCCTGCAGCTTGTCAATGGCTTCAGCCAGCAATCGCTGAAGATAACACCTGCAGATGTTACCGGAACCACACGTTCTGATCTGCCTGGCGTAATCAAACCTTATGAGGGTAGGTTTTTCAGGATTGGGTTAGATTGAGTAAGGAGTGGGCATTATTTATGTCACTTGTATCAGCAACATTCTGGCAGGAGTGTAGAAACAGAATCAATATTGTCCATAATCCAAAAGAGAAGTAATACTTTTTCATAATGGTAACAGTTTTGTTGAATACTCAAATAGAAGATTATCAATAAGTTATTACTTTATTTTTATATATTTGCAAGAATTTTAGACTAACTTAACCCTTGTCCTTCTTTGGTCTTTGGCGGCAAATTACTATATATTGCTTGCAAGAAAACGCCAATTACTGCGTTGGGCTTGTCTTCAAAACAGTTATTTACGAAAGGTAAAACCCGGCAACCTGGCTAAACATCATAAATCAATAATTCCCTTTTTATTTAACTGCATTTAAAGGATTAAAAAACAGGTTATATTTAATCCGGTATTTAAAATAACTAACTATGTAAACCATAAACCAGAATTTTATTGGAAAACAGAACCGCCCGGAATGGTCAAGGAAGAACCAATTGGTGCAAAACAAATTTTAATTGCAAACTGAAATGAAAAGAAGCATTTTATTGGTTGTTTTGAGTCTTTATACATTTGGCTGTGAAAAAGGGAATGTCCCACATGAAGAAGATTTTAGAACACCATATGCTGGATTATTTAAGCTTACCACAGTTAAAAGCACGATGGTAATGTGTTATGACACGCTCTTTCCCTGCATTGATGGTTGGAAACCCATAAACATCGATACAAATCATGTTATCAATGAAGTTGAAAAATACGATACAAATCGAATGAAAATTGAATTTGGTAATTCAATTATTGGTGTTGATGATAAAGGCGATACAATTAGTAAAACTATTTATCCAATAATTTCATCAAATGGAGACTTATCTTTACCGGAGTTTCCTTATGGAGGTCATAATAGTTTTTCAGGATTTTATAAAGGACATGATACGATTGAAATAAATCTACAATTTGGTTATGGTATAGGAGGATATGATACATATAAGATAGTTGGAATAAGAGAATAACGATGTACTGGCCATAATCAAGTAAATTTCCCCACCAAATAAACAAACAAGGACTTTAACACCAACTTACCTGTGGGTATCGCATAGGGCGGTTAACTGTAAGTATGGCCTCGGAGCCGGAATCTGGCTATTATATAGGAAAATATAGACAAAGGGGGCTGTAAAGGCATGGTCTCTTATTTCAACTTTTGGCTTGCCGGGAAAGGTAATATCTGGTTTGGGTGGCACAAAATGGGCGGTATATCCAAAATCCGATTTACATAATCCCCATAACAAAATTCCCGAATAATAATCTTTATTTATTGTTTATCAATAATTATTTGTTTAATTTCGCGTAAACTTTAAAAATTATGAAAATGAACGCAAAACAAATTCTCGAAATCCTGAAGGTTTTGTCCTGGATTGTATTTATTGGATTATGCATCAAAACAGGTGCTATGTTTATCTCTTTCTTTGTTAGCCTTTTTATTAATGCTGATGGGGCAAGTGACTTGTATATGGGTTTAAATTTATCTGAACTTCTGGCTTTCAACCAGGGGCAATACGTGGTTATGGCTGGTCTTATTATATTCCTTTCCGGCCTGAAAGCGTATTTGTTTTATCAGGTAATAAGGATTATTTCAAAACTCAATATGGCTAATCCTTTCAATGAGGACATTGCCAATCTGATAGCCAAACTGAGCGGTATTAGTTTACAAATCGGCATAACTGCCATTATCATAAATATGTATGCAAAATGGCTTTTAAAGCAGGTTCATTTTGTTTATGAGGGTGGGGGCACCGAATTTTTATATTTGGCCGGTATTTTATTTGTAATTGCCGTTATTTTTAAAAGAGGGATGGAAATTCAGGCAGAAAACGATTTAACGGTATAAGCTATGCCCATTATTGTAAATTTAGATGTTATGATGGCAAAGCGGAAAATGTCGTTGAACGAATTATCCGCAAAAGTTGATTTAACGTTATCCAACCTGTCGATATTAAAGACAGGAAAAGCGAAGGCCATCAGGTTCAGCACCCTGGAATCTATTTGTAAAGTGCTGGAATGTCAGCCGGGCGATATTCTGGAATATCAGGATGAAGAGAAAAAACATGTGTAACTAAAAAGCATTTTTAGCTATGTATTGATTAAATTTAAATAGCCCCAAAAAATCCTGTTTTTTTGATGGTTACCCGTTTATTTCGTATTTTCGTGCCCTGCAATTTACTGTAGTTTGCGACAATAATCATTATTCCTATTTTTTATTACAGAACATTACCATTTTAAAACCCGATTTTCCGCCAAACAAGGATTGCATTCACTTTAAAAGTAACTTTATGATTAAAGCTGCATCGTTTTTTCTTCTCCTCTGGATTACTCATGTGGCTTTGTCCGCCCAATCACCAAATGATTCTGCAAGAAACACCGATTCAGATGGTTATGTCTGGGAAAGAACATCCCCGCAATCTCTGCTCCTGAGCAAGGATGGCAAGCCCCTTCTACAATATGAGCACCCCCTATTTGACAACAACAACAGAGAAAATACCTTCAAACCTTTTCATCACGTTTTTGATCCGGAAACCGGAAAGATTATTACCAAAGGTCCGGGTGGAAGATATACCCATCATCGGGGTATTTTTTACGGCTACAATAAAATCAGCGTTAATGGGGACGGAAATATTGATATCTGGCACAACCGCAATGGTGAGCACAGCCAGCACAAGGAGGTAATGGTAGATTTTACCGACACACGATATGGCGGACATATTGTAAAAATATCGTGGAATGATACCCTGGGCCAGCCCTTTGCTACGGAAACCCGCATTATAAGAGCATCTTACGAAAACGGTGAGTTAATTATCGATTTTCACTCTACCCTTGAATCGTTAAACGGGGCCACCATCGAGCTGGACGGTGACCGCCAACATGCAGGTGTGCAGTTTAGAGCGGCTAATCAGGTTGATGATAATGCCGAAAAAACTTTTTTTGTTCGTCCATTCAATCTAAACCATGTGGATGCCAAAACCGAAATTGATAGTAATGATATGCTTGACCTTCCATGGAATGCCATGGTTTTTACACTTGACGGAAAGCAATATACGGTAGCTTATCTCTCACACCCATCAAACCCTGCCAATGCAGAAATGTCGGAAAGAAAATACGGAAGATTTGGCGAATTTTTCCCTTTTACCATAACTCCCAACAACCCTTTAACCGTTAAATACAGGTTCGTTGTTACATCTGGCGAACCACCAACAAGAGAAGCCTTACAACAGTGGTATCAAAATTACGTTACTACAAGGTAAAGAACACATAATTCAAGGTATATATTTAATTAATCACTAATAAAAATTAGGAAAAAATGGAGAATAACAGACGTGACTTTATCAAAAAAACCACCCTTGGTGCAGCAGGTTTAGCATTGGGTAGCATGGGACTAAAAGCTTCTTCTTACAGAAAAATCGTGGGCGCAAACGACCGCATCAACCTTGCCATAATTGGTCTTGGCAGAAGACTAGGTGCCTACCCACAACCCATTGCAATGGCATCTTCCAACGCCCAGCTCTTATATTTGTGCGATGTTATGAAAAGTCAGCGCGAAAATGCAGCAAAAAGGTTTTCCAACCACTTATCATACCAGCCAAAACTGGAAAACGACATAAGAAAAGTGCTCGATGATCCGGATGTGGATGCTATTATCAACGCAACTCCTGATCATTGGCATGCTCCGGGCGCAATTATGGGTGTGCAGGCTGGCAAGCATGTTTATGTAGAAAAACCTGGAAGTCATAATCCACATGAGAACGAATTATTGGTAGCAGCCCGTGCTAAGTATGGTAAATTAATCCAGTTGGGTAATCAGCAACGTTCAGCACCTACCTCTCAGGAAATTGTAAAACGTATTCATGACGGTGAGATTGGAGAACCCTACAAAGCCGTAGCCTTTTATTCCAATGGGAGAGGTGAGGTGGTTCAACCCACTGCAGCGCCCGTTCCTGACGGACTTGACTGGGAACTCTTCCAGGGTCCGGCCATAAGACGAGAATATACCCATAACACCTGGGATTATAACTGGCACTGGTACGGATGGAATTATGGAACTGCCGAAATGGGAAACAATGCTATACACGAACTGGATATTGCACGCTGGGCACTTCAGGTTGAATACCCTGAAAAAGTATCGGTTGAAGCCGACAAACGTCATTTTGCATCCGACGGATGGACCATGTACGACACCATGCTTGCCACCTATACCTATCCGGGCAACAAAATTATTCAGTGGGATGGTAAAAGCCGAAATTCCTACGCAACCTATGGTAGCGGCCGTGGCACCATCATCTTTGGCACCAATGGAAGTGTGTACGTTGACCGTGGAGGTTACAAGCTCTACGACCGTGGAGGAAAACTGGTTAGCGAAAAAACTGAAGAAGGCGATGAAGGTGGCACTGCCCTGGGCGGTGGTGGCGGCATGTCAACACTTCATGTAGTTAATTTCTTTAATGCCATAAGAGGGAAGGAAGAGCTTGATTCACCCATCGAAGAGATGGTAAAAAGCATCCAGCTTTGCCATCTGGCAAATATTTCCTACCGAATCAAAAAGGATTTTAAGGTAGATCCTACCAATGGAACAACCAAACTGAGGGCCGCTAAAAAACTCTGGAAAAGAGAGTATGCTCCAGGTTGGGAACCCAAAGTTTAATTCTTAAACCTTGAATTATGAAAAACACACAGTTTTTATTGTCAATTGCAATGATAGTTATGATCTCATCATGTAATACCACCCCTAAAACTGACTTTACCGGGGCCGATCAGGAAGTAAAACTCATTACCCTTGATCCAGGCCATTTCCATGCGGCCCTGGTTCAAAAAGAGATGTACCCGCAAGTGCATCCTGATGTTTATATTTTCGCCCCCCAAGGTGGAGATTTAACCATGCACCTGGAACGTATTGATCGCTTTAATGCAAGAGAAGTAAACCCAACCAGTTGGGAGAGCAATGTATACACCGGCGACGATTATCTCGAAACAATGCTTCAACAGAAGCCTGGCAATGTAGTAATCATAGCCAGCAACAATAGTCGTAAGACTTCTTATATCAATCAATCTGTAGAAGCCGGACTTCACGTCCTGGCAGATAAGCCTATGGCCATTGATACCGAAAGCTTTCAATTACTTCAGAAAGCCTTTGAAACAGCAAAAGAAAATGATGTTCTTTTGTATGATATCATGACAGAAAGGTATGAGATAACTGCCCGGTTGCAACGAGAAATTGCACAACTCCCCCTACTTTTTGGCGAACTGGAAAAAGGAACTCCCGAAGATCCTGCCGTTGTAAAAGAAAGTGTGCATCACTTTTTTAAGTATGTTTCCGGGGCAATCTTAAAACGTCCGCCCTGGTATTTCGATGTAAAACAACAGGGGGAAGGTATTGTAGATGTTACAACACATTTGGTTGACCTGGTGCAATGGGTATCATTTCCAGATCAGATTATAGATTACACAACAGATATTGATGTTTACGATGCTACACGACGTCCTACTATCATTACCCGTCAACAGTTTCTTGATGTTACCGGTCTTAATGAAATACCCGATTATCTGGGTAGTACAACAGCAGAAATTCTGAATGTTTTTGCCAATGGAGAAATGAATTATACCCTCAACGGCGTTCATGCCAAGGTATCTGTTATTTGGGATTATCAGGCTCCTGAAGGGGGCGGCGACACCCATTATTCTCTAATGAAGGGAACAAAATCGCATCTTATCATAAGACAGGGAGCAGAACAAAATTTCTTACCCATGCTCTACATTGTACCTGCTAAAGGCAATGTAACGCCCGAATGGGAAGATGATGTAGCCAATGAATTTGCAAAGATTACAGAAATGTTTCCCGGAATTGGTCTGGAAAAAACAGATGAAGGCTTTGTTACAGCTATTCCTCAAGTTTACCGTATTGGTCATGAAGCCCACTTTGCTGAAGTTACCCAAAAATACCTTGGTTTCCTGGTAGATGGGAAATTGCCTGAGTGGGAAGTACCCAACATGATTTCGAAGTACTACACTACCACCAAAGCCTGGGAAGTGGCGAACAGAAAGTAGAAGTGGGAAGTCGGGAGTCCGAAGTCCGGAGACAGAGGACGTTTAGCAAAACAATTGAAAAAATAAACCCTGAAAGGGCATCGCATCAATAGCCCCGGGGATCAACCGGGGTTAATGATGTAACAAAATGACATGAAAGTATTCGAGTACAGTACATATGCCATGGGCACACGGTTTCATCTGGTTGTTCCAGGGTGGGATGAACCCATGGGTGCTGCTGTGGGAGCATATGTAAGCAGAATACTCAGGGAAGAAGAAGACAGGATGAGCCGCTACAAAGACCATTCGGAACTAACAAAAATCAACAATAACGCGCTTAAGGAGTTTGTTGAGATTTCAGAACCTATGAAGCAAATCCTTGATGAGTGTCAGTTCTATGTCGAAGCCACTAAAGGCGCTTTTGAACCGCTTTTACATAAGGTTGAAAAAATGGCTGCATCGGCTGAAACTATAAATGAAATATCATCAAAACATCAAACTTCTTTATGGAAAAATATTAAATGGGATGATCATAAAATTCGGTTTTTATCTTCCGGCATTGCCCTCGACCTGGGTGGTTTTGGTAAAGGATGGGCCATGGAAAAGATTGTTGATTGCCTGAAAGAGAACCATGTTACTTCAGCTTTTATCAGTTTCGGAGAGAGCACCATAACAACCATTGGTTCTCATCCGTTGGGTGGCCCGTGGAAAACACAAATCCCTAATCTTTATCATGGAAAACCGCTGGATATTGAACTGGAGGATGCCTCTATTTCCATTTCGGGATTAAAAGTTAAGAAGGTAGATGGAAAAGTAAAGAAAATGGCCCATATATATCATCCATCAGAAGAAAGAATGATAGAAGAAGACATTTTAATGCTTACAAAATCAGTTTCCCCGTTAAGAGCTGAAATTCTTTCAACAGCATTGATGGCTGCTGATGATTCGCAAAAAACTGCTATCTTGCAGACGTTTTCTGATGATGGCTTTTTTGAGTGCAAGGGTGGAAACTGGCAGATGTTAAAAAAGCCCCTAAAACAGGCAAATGAATCATAAAATATAAATTACCAGAATACATAAATAAAACCATCATGACTTATCAAAACAGACGTACCTTCTTAAAGAATGGCCTGGTAGCAGGTACAGCCATCCTCACTCCCATGTCACTTATGAAAATTATGGCCCAAACCGGGCAAAATGTTAATTCTCCCAACAACAAGGTTTTGCTTGGAGTAATTGGCACAGGTTCGAGAGGGATGCATCTGATGCAGATCATTAATGACAACAAAAATCAAAACGGAATAGAGATCGTAGCCATTTGCGATGTTTACAAACCACATCTTGACGAAGCACAGGCAATAGCGCCCAATGCCAAAGCTTTTGAAGATTACCGTGACCTGCTCGAAATGAAAGACCTCGATGGTGTTATCATTGCCACACCACTTCATGTGCATGCCGCCCCCACAATTGATGCGCTCAATAGTGGGCTTCATGTTTTTTGTGAAAAAGCAATGGCCAGAAACATCGAAGATGTTCACGCCATGGCTTTGGCCCATTATGAAACCGGAAAAATTTTACAAATAGGCCAACAGCGCCTTTTCGATCCAAAATTTTTAAGGGGTATGGATAAAGTGCACAATGGTGATTTGGGAATTGTTACCCAAATACGTGCATTCTGGCATCGTAACAACGACTGGCGGCGGCCTGTGCCTTCTCCTGATCTGGAACGTTTTATTAACTGGCGCCTCTATCGTGAGTATTCTGCCGGTTTGCTCACCGAGTTGGCTTGTCATCACATTCAGGTAGGCAATTGGGCCAAACGAGCACTCCCCATTGATGTCCGTGGTACCGGAAGCATTAGCTACTGGAAAGATGGACGTGAAGTGTATGATAATGTCGCGCTGATTTTCCGTTACGAAGATGGTACCCAGTTTATTTACGATTCCATGATCCAGAATAAAAAATATGGGCTGGAAGTTCAAATAATGGGTGACAAAGGTACACTTGAAATGGAAACCAACCGATTCTTCCTTGAAAACCCACCTGCACCACCCAAACCTGCGGGCATTGTTCAACTGGTTCAGGACCTTGAAAGGAACGTTTTTGGCTCTGTGCCTATTGGCAGCTCATCATGGGATGCCGAGTTAGCCGATACCAATCCCGGTGAACCTATCATACAAAACGATTCTACCGATGGCACTCCCGAATCCTTAACAGGTTTTGCCAATTCCATACGAGAAGGTAAATCTATTCCCGGTCTTTTTGAGGAAGGTTACTACGGCACCATGTGGACCCTTTTGGGCGAGCAGGCCATTGATACCGGTGAAGTGGTTAAAATACCTCAGCAGTTTGTGGTTTAATCCAGAAAATTAAGTCCAATCCGAAAAGTACATGACCTATACCGCTGAGCGAAATTTGTAATTTCGCTCTTTTTCAAATCAGCAAAAACCTTCCGGTATTTTTGCCTATTGATTGCGCCCCTGCAACATGATCTTCCCACTCACCATTTCTTCGCCCGAATAAACCTGGTAGAAATAAGTGCCGGCTGCAGCTTTTTGTCCGTTGGCAAGGGTATTATCCCAATAAAAAGTTGAATTTTCCGGCGAGAAAGCACTTTTCTGTTCAAAAATCACCTGCCCTTGCATATTCAGGATTCGAAGATGGTATTCCCTGTTTGCGTTCATATTGAAATGAAAACCCTGCTCAGAAGGATTGGGAAATACGTTAAGCCAGTTCTTACCTGTTTCGGGTTGGTCATCGGTTCCCAAATTTAAACCATGATCGGGAAACGCAGTAGTCGAATAAATGCGATATTCGCCGGGTTGCAATGAAACCGGGGCATTCACATCGGTAACTTCCAGGGTTTCGCGGCTGAAAAACTCATGCCAGGTACCGGTTTGTTGAAAACCTGGTGAGAAGTTGGAAGGGGTGGTTCCGAAATTACCAATAATTGTTACATTGTTGGTTGCATGATTCAATTGAATGCGCTTGTTGGCGCCACTCAAAGCCATTGAGTAATCGGTGGTTCGGAAAACATCATGTTCTTTTTTCAATTCTATGAGCATGGAATAAACATCATAAAGCCTTTTTCTTTTCCAGTCGTCGTAATAATCCCAGCGAATGGGTTTTGGGTCAACACGGCATGATTCGTTAATGCTGCCATTGGGGCAGTGGTTGATGGAATAATCGTAACCCAGCTCGCCAAACTGCCAGATCATTTTTGGACCGGGAATAGGAAAATAAAAAGTGGCAGCCAGTTCAGCCCTTCGAAGGGCAATACCCGTTTCTTTAATGTTATACTCTCCATTAGAATTTCCATAGTTGATATTCTTAAACATCATCCGTTCTTCATCATGGCTTTCCATATAGGCAATGAGATGGGGTTTGGTCCATCCACGGTTTTTGTAGGATGCCCATGAAAAATCACTTTGCGATAACCAACCCATTGATGCTTCCTGGTAGTTGTAGGTCATGTTGCCCCAGAGCATCATGCCATATTCGGCCAGTTCTTTTTCTTCAGAATTATCGGTAAGATGTTCCAAAATTACAAATGCATTGGGTTTTACACTCCATACATGATCAGCAATACGTTTCAGGTTGGCAATACGTGCTGCATCATAATTTGATCCCTGGTTGCCGGTTTGCACATTGGTAAATCCTTTGGTGAAATCAAAACGGAAGCCATCCACCTTAAATTCAGTAAGCCAGTATTCTGTAATCCTGTTGAAAAGCTCGTGGGTATAAGGGCTGTTCTGGTCAAAGGTATATCCCCAGCACCAGGGTTGGTGAGGGCAGGACTGTAAATACCAAGGATTTTCGGCGGTGGGTTGTCCCCACTCACCGGCATCTTCATCAAAATACATTCGCACAAAAGGCGAAAGACTAAAGGAATGATTAAGAACAATATCCATGATAACGGCCATACCCCTTTTATGGCATTCGTCGATGAACATTTTGTAGTCTTCTCGGGTGCCGTAGGCTTTATCAGTAGCGAAGTAAAATGACGGATTGTAGCCCCATGAGTTGTTTCCTTCAAATTCGTTAAAAGGCATCAGCTCAATGGCATTAACACCGAGATTTTGAAGGTAATCCAAAGAATCCATAACCGTTTTAATGGCTGAAGTTTCTACAAAGTCGCGTACAAGAAGTTCATATATAACCAGATCTTCTTTGGCTGGTGCAGTGTAACCGGTAGCTTCCCAATTGAAAGAGGGCTTGCCGGGATGCATGATGCTCACAATACCGAAGGTTTTTCCATCAGGGTAGGGTTTCAGATTGGGATATGTTGTTGATTCAATCCATTGATCGTCATTTGGATGCAAAATCTTGTGAGTGTAAGGGTCAGCCAATAGCAGTTCGTTATCAATAAAATACTGAAAGCCATATTCAGTATCTGCTGTTAAGTCACTAAGGCTGATCCAAAAATGGGTGCCATCAGGTGTTACCTTCATGTAGCTATCTTCGCCCACCGTCCAGTTGTTAAAATCGCCAACAGCAAAAACATAATCTTTGGCCGCCGGTGGATCGTGTAATACGAGTGTAACCGTTGTATCGTCAATGTAGTTAATGCCAGGTATTAAACCGTTAGGCAGGGTTTCTACCGTGGGTTCTGGTCTCACAAAAATGTAGGTAGAATCGTAAACACTTCCCCCTTCGCCGGCTGCTGAAGCTTTAAGCCAGAAGGTCCCGTACCCTTCTTCGGCAGAATCAAAAATATACTCCAACTCAGTGGAAGGTTCTGTCATTACTTCAACGTTATTGATATAAAGGGTAATGCTGGTAGCTTCAATGGCCGATGCCTGTATGGTAAGGACTTCTCCAAATTCAACAATAGGCTCTAATTTGGGGGGATTGGTAATGGAAACGCTTAGCGTTCCGGATTCATATACATCAATGAAAAGGTCGGCGCTTTGTGGGGAATTTGACGATGCTCTGAAAACAAAGGCCATCTTTTCGATGATCTCATCGCCGGGGACATTATAGAATTCACGAATATTGGGCGTTATAGCCAATTCGTAGGTGTTGGCTGAGAGGCGGGTTAATTTAGGTTGGGTAGTATTGTTTCCCCAACTTCCGATAACATTTTGCCAAATGTTGTTACTGGTTAGCAAAACCCCTGTATGGGCGTATAAATCTCCGGAATAGCCTTCCAGAGCTGTTCCTGTGGCATTGAATTGAACAGTTACTGCATCGGTATCTGTAGGAAGGGGTGGATCAGATGATATTACCTGAGAAAGGGAAATCAGGGGATAAAGAATTATCATCAGAACAAGCCAGATAGACTTTGGGATGTTGAAGTTGAATGAGGTTGAAAAATTCATGGTTTGGATAGATTGGATGATTAAAATTCAAAGAGCTTTCTGCTCCTGCTTTGGTTGCTCAAAAGTAACAAAAAACACACATATTTAGTTTGTTGGCAAATACATCAATTCTATGTGAATAGATTTCTTTTACCAAAGATGCGTATTCAAACATCCCGATTATTGTATTAATTTTACGGTTAATAGTATTATTTTGAATTAATATTCACCCCGAAATATTTTACACTATGAAAAAATTTCTGAAAATTTTGCTCATCATTGTTTCTGTTATTCTGTTGGCATTGATCATACTTCCATTCGCTTTTAAAGGAAAAATAACAGAACAGGTTAAAACGGCCATAAATGACAATGTAAATGCACGGGTAGATTTTGATAATTTCGGCATTTCTTTTTTCAGAAGTTTTCCGGCAGTATCATTCCGGCTCAAAGGTCTTTCTGTAGTTGGCGTTGACCAGTTTGAAGGCGATACTCTCACTTCCATCAGTCGGTTAACAGCATCCGTTGACTTAATGAGTCTATTTGGTAGTGACGGTTACGAAATAAAGGCAATTACCATCGACAAACCCCGCATAATGATAAAGGTACTTCAGGGGGGTGCTGCCAATTGGGATATTACCCTGCCCTCTGATGAAGTGGAGCCGGAAACCACCACAGAAGAAGAAACCCCATTTCAGCTGGCATTGAAAAAAATAAGCATAAACGATGCCTATGTTATTTACGACGACCGCGATCTGGGTTTTTATATGCGGCTCGAAGATTTTAACAACACCACAAGTGGCGATTTAACAGCCGATTTCACCAGTCTGGCCCTGCGAAATACAACTGCTTTGCTTTGGGTGGTTTATGAAGAAGTCCCTTATCTTTCCCGGATAAACACTACCCTTACTGCTGATCTGGATATGGATCTGACCAATTTTGCTTTTACTTTTCGTGACAATAATCTACTGTTGAATGATTTGCCTGTTGTTTTCAATGGCGTTTTTTCAATGCCTGAAAGCGATATGAACATGGATTTTACATTTGCTTCACCCCAAACGGAATTCAAAGCTTTTCTATCCCTTTTACCTGCCCTTTATGCTGAAGACTTTGCCGGGCTCACTGCTGATGGCACCCTTGCATTGGAAGGGTTTGTGAAAGGTACCTACAACGAAACATTAATGCCAGGTTTCGGCCTCAATATGAAAGTTGCCAACGGCATGTTTCAGTACCCCGATCTTCCGGCTGCTGTTACCGATGTTTTCATCAATGCCAATATCAACAACCCCGGGCCCGATATAGATCTTACTGTTGTTGACATCAGCCGGTTTTCGCTAAAAGCAGCCGGCAACCAGGTAGATATGAAGCTTAACCTTAAAACGCCTGTCTCTGATCCCAATATAGATGCATTTTTGAAAGGGCAAATGGATCTAAGCAAGGTAAAAGATTTTTATCCGCTCGATGAAGGGGAAACCCTTTCCGGGATCATTGAAAGCGATATGACTGCCAAAGGGAAAATGTCGAGCATCGAAAATGAGCAATACGATGAGTTTTTATTTGAAGGAAATCTGATCGTAAACAACATTGTTTATCAAAGTACCGATTTCCCCGATAGTATTGAGATTAGCATTGCGGATATGAATTTTTCGCCACAATTTGCCCGGTTGAATCAGTTTGCTGTTAAGATGGGAGAAAGTGACATTTTTGCCAACGGCCAGATCGATAATATTCTGGGATATGTCCTCAATGATGAAACTATCAGAGGAAGGTTCGAAACCCGTTCAACATATTTCAATCTCAATCCCTTTCTAACAGAAACTGAAGAAGAAGTAGCTCCGGAGGACACCATACCCCTTACCATTATTGAAGTACCTGCCAACATCGACTTTACCCTCAACAGTAGTTTTGACAAAATTATTTTTGATGATCTTGAAATATCCAATGCCCGCGGCCAAATAACTGTAGCTGATCAGAAAGTTAGCATGCAAGATCTTCAAATGAATCTGCTGGGAGGCGCAATGGTTCTCAATGGATACTATGCCACCGAAGACATTGAAAAGCCGGAAATTGATTTTGCCATGCAGATTAATAATTTTGACCTTCAGGAAACCTTCAATACCTTTAACACCTTTGCCATGTTGGCCCCGATTGGGAAACGCGCTTCAGGGAAATTCTCCGCCGGGCTCAATCTTACTTCATTGCTCGACAAAGAATTCTCGCCGGTGCTTAACAGTCTTGCCGGTGGCGGGTCGCTTAGCTCCAAAGCGCTGGAGATTGAAAACAGTCCTGCGCTGGTGGGCCTGGCTGATAACCTGAAAATGGATATCTTTAAAAAAATTGATGTAAAGGATGTTAACGTAAAATTTGCCTTTAAAGATGGCAGAGTTGATGTTGAACCCTTCGATGTTAACCTGGGCAATTCCAAAGCTACACTAAGTGGCAATCACGGCTTCGACCAAACCATCAACTACCTGATGAGCCTGGATGTTCCCCGTTCAGAATTTGGGACTACTGCCAACCAGGTGCTCGACAATCTGATTGGGCAGGCTGCTGATCGAGGCGTAAATATCAATCCTTCCGAAACCGTGAATGTTGGAGTGGCTTTCACCGGTACGGTAACCGATCCGCGCATACGGCTCAATCTTGCACAGACTTCTGCCGATGCCCGCCAGCAAGCTATGGACATTATTGAAGGTGCCGTAAACGAAATTGTAGATGACATAAAAGACGATGCCCAGGAAGTTATTGATGATACCCGCGATCAGGTAAACGAAGAACTGGAACAGCGGGCTGCCAAAGTGGTAGAAGAAGCAAAGACCCAGGCAGCGAACATTCGTCGCGAAGCCGCGTCAGCTGCCAGCAAAGCGCGACAAGAAGCCCGCGAACAGGCCAAAAAGCTCGAAGAGGAAGCCGGCAATCCTATTGCCAAAGCTGCTGCACGAAGAGCTGGCGAACAACTCATCAAAACTGCCGATGAAAATGCTGCCAAACTGGAGCAGGAAGCCGATCAGCGCGCAACAAGACTCGTGCGCGAAGCCGAAGAAAGAGCTGAAAAAATACGGTTGGGTGAAGAATAGGTGGTTTTGGTAAAGATGAGTCCTTTGCCTATACCCGATTTTCTTGATTGATCTTTTTTCTTGTACTTTTTCGATTTGTATTTCAAAAAGTCAATGAAATCTGATATTTCTGACTTCAAATCAGCTGGCAAACCTGATATTTTTGTATATAATTGAAAGTCAGTCATAGATTTTCTTTTGTTCAAATTTACTGATTTTGATTGAATTCACATAGTTCCGAATCAAGTCAGAATGAATGATTTATCTGTGAATTACTCGTACCCAAAAGATACATCCACCACAATATCAGGATGAATGCTTTTAACTACCGGGCAGTGGTGAGCAGCCGCTTCAAGTGTTTTTCGTTGTTTATCGGAGTAGGAGCGGGCACTCAGGTCAAACTCAATGATGATTTGTGATATTCTGCGTGGCCCTGAGGCCATTATCTTGGTGGTTTTAGCGGTTGTGGGCCCAAGAGAGAATCCCTGCGCCTGCGCTGTCATGTCCATGATGGTGAGCATGCAACTGCACAGAGCAGTGGCAACCAGATCGGTTGGAGAGAAGGCTTCCCCCTTGCCATTGTTATCGAGCGGTGCATCAGTAATGATTTGGGTTGACGATTGCACATGTACTGCTTCAGTCCGATAATCGCCTTTATAGGTGGTTCTAACAGTTTCCATTAATTGTTTTTTGGTGTAAAGATACGAACTGAAATACATATCTGTTAGTGGTGAAACAATTCCAGCTCGTGGTCGGACGACTTTAAGCTCGTCCAACCACTAAAATAAAGCTGAGAACCCTGAAATGGCTCAACAATTTGTTGAAGGTTCTTTTAGTGGTGGGACGAACTGAAAGCTGTTCAACCACTTTCATGACTGGAAGATGATTGACTAAGTTCGGATGCTGGAAATTTTATGAATATGTTTGATGCTTCTCCTGCTTCAGGCTACCTGTTGCTGGTCTTTTTTCCCCCTCACCAGGTAAATAACAAACCTAACCACCACCGTTACCAAATAGAACAGGAAACCGATAAACAGCACAAACCGTTGCCAGGTAAGCACTTCCATCCAGCTGGTTTGGTAATACAAAATGGAGAAAATATTTACCAGATTGGCTGCCAGGTAGCAGTACAACAGCATGAATAATTCGGTCTTAATCCTTTTTCCGGTAATGATAATGTCTTTCATCTTTTTGTTAGGGTTGATTTATTGATTTTAAAAACTAATATTTTCAGGAATGATTTTCTGTTATTTTCCTGCCTGACTTTGCCTGTAAAAACGGGTAAAGATAGCAAGAAAAAAAGAGATTACGGTTTCAGGCAGCCATAATTTCCAGGGCTCTTACCAGTGCTTTTTTGATGATTTCTTCATGGTCGAAAGCCATTTGCGGTAAATTTCTGATTTCAAACCATTGCACGGTGGCAGCGTCACTTCCGGCTTCCAGGGTAGCATCGTCGGTACAAAAGCCCCAGAAGGCAATGGTAATGGTTCTGTGCCTGGGATCGCGGTCGGGTTGGCTAAAAGCACCCAATTGGTAAAACTTAATCCCTTTCAGGCCAGTTTCTTCATATATTTCACGAGCTACACACTCTTCAAGGGTTTCATCGATTTCGAGAAAACCACCCGGGAGAGCCCAGCCTCCTCTAAAAGGTTCATTATCTCGCTGTATCAGCAAAACGCTGAGACTGTCATCGTTTTTCATATCAAAGATTACCGCATCTGTAGTAACAGCATTCATGGGGTATTGATAGGTAAAGCTCATAATAGCTGGGTCTTAAGGGTGATTGTTATCTGAAGGGGCCTTTATGGTAATCATCAAGGTCATTCATCCTTTGTATTTTGAATGCCTGAATCTTTTTGCAGATAATGATAAAAACATCCAGTTTATTGGCTTTTAACCACTCCATTGCTTGTTCCTCTTCATTTACAGCTTCGGCCATCAAAGCCAGAAATTCAAACCTGCTTTTTTTTAACCAGGTTAATGCATTCTCATCTTCCCACACAGCTTTAGTAAAAGCAGCAAAATGTGGGTATTTGTTCTTCATCAACCATTGAAATGCTTCCTGGTTAGAATGAATAGCATTCGCCATGGCAGCAAGTTCCGGGAAGCCATTATGCATCAGCCAATAAAGAAATTTCTTGTTGCCTGCAACGGCTTCGCCAAAAGAAATCAATATTTTTACCGGGTAATTCGTCAAAATACAGGATGTTTTTGTTTAAGTAAATAAACGCACTCTTACCTCATTAAGTACATTTTTCCAAACCCTTCGTGAAAATACTTTGATGCCGAAGTAGCGTTTATATCCATCTGCTTCCCGTTCATGTGGGTTATCACCCTATATAGGTAAACCCCGTTGGCCAACCGGTCGCCGTATTGGTCGGTGCCATCCCAGGCATAGCGGGTAATGTTTTTGCCAATTCTAAGAGGCCCCAGTTCTTCCATGTCAATTTCTTTGACTACTTTACCTGTAATGGTCATGATCTGTATCTTCATATAATCTGGCAGCTGATTTCCTGTTAAGGTAAATACAAAATGGGTAGCGGTAGTAAAGGGATTGGGCCAGTTGAGAACTTCTGTGATGGTAGATTCTGTGATTACCTCGAAAGAGATAACATAGTCATTATCGCCCGATTCATTAAGTGTTTTATCTGTGGCTTGCACCCTTATGCTGTAGGTGCCATCCAGTTCAAAAACGGGTTCAAACTCGATGCTGCACTGGTTATCGGGCAAGGTGGCCGGAATAAACCGCATGTTCTCTTTCCCTTCCGAATAAAAATAAATTCTTTGTCCTTCGGGACTTACCGGGGTGCTCAAAAATACCTTAACCAAAGTAGTGTCATTCAACTCCAGGTATGGGTTTTCATCTCTCAGGTTGATATGGATAAACGGATTGGCAGAAACAATATCTCCATCCATTATCTGCACCCCATCAAAGGTTACATCGAGGATGGGATTGGTTTTGTCTTTTTCTACAAAGAAGGGAATCTGCCCTACATTGTTGAAGGCATACTGCTCCAGCTGATCGTTGGCAGGGTTTATTTCTACCCACAAACTATTGGTGCCGGCCAATCCTTTGGTTTGGATGTATATGGTATCAATAAGTACATCACCGGCCAAATGTGGCTTTTGCCTTGGGTAATCGATAGGATGTAATTGTCGGTTTGCGTCGATGATCCAATAATTTACCAGAAGACTGTCCATATCGTAATCGCTGATATTGTGGATGGCAGCAGAAAATAAAATGCTTTCCCCTTCGGCCACCGAATCTTTTTCAAATACATAATGCAATGAAGGATCAAGGGCTGTTTCAGGGATGCCCTGGTAGGCCACCGTCCAGTATTTCATTTGTGCGGGAGTACGGTTATCATCGTCAATCATATTAACCATTAGCCTTAGATACGGATACTGGCTGGCATCAATGGTATTGGCGATAGAAACAGATTTTTGGTCGGACGAAATATTTCTCATCAGTGTATCTGATTCTCCGTTGGGTGTAATCCCAATTACATTCAGCCATACCGAATCTGTATCCAGTGGTTCGAAAGACTCCTTGTTCCAGAAAACAGACTCCCAACTGCTTGCCGGCCCAATGGTTTCTGAAAGAATAAAACCTTCATTCCAGTTGGTTACAATGCTATCGTTCAACTGGATAGTTGAAGTTATAGATGAGCCGATCACTTCGTTGACCGATCCGGGAACGGCACCTTTTCTTCCAAAAAGCAGATAAGGTGTATTGTTTTGTATGTTGCGAATATTCCCACTACCCAGCGATTCAAAGGATTGGTAGAGTTCTTCGGGGTAGTTTTGTGCGTTGTGGTTGCGGTGGCTAACGGCCAAAACGTAGTGATCATTTGGAATGGTATCAATAAAAACGCGCATTCGTTCTCTCCAAATATCAGATGTGGAATAAAAATCGAAAGTTTCCATATCGCGCTGAAAACAATGGTAGTTGTTATACTGACCAAGGTTATTGCCCTGATTTATGCTAAGCAGGTTTTCGGCGGAAACAGGATCGAACACCAGAAAATACATTCCGTTACCCACGTCGGCCAGGCAGGAAAAGGTGGAGAGCGTAATGCCATTTTTTCTTACAAACTGTTCTGTCCAGGCAAGATAAGGGTAGATGCCGGTTTGAGCCAACAAAGAATTCACAGAGTTTACAAACTCCCAGTTTCGTTCTTCTGCATTATAACCAACAAAACTATAGCGGTTATTTTTAAACTGGTCGAAGTGAGCCTGGCTCCAACCGTTCATGCCATTTATGTATTGGAAACTGCTTTCGCGCCAAAGATATTCTCCGGTATATACTGAGTCAAGACTTACTCTCCAGAAATAAACGGTGCTGTCGGTAAGTGTAACAGGAGGAGTCCATTCCACTACACCTCCTTTATGCTCAATTATCTGTGAAACAGGATTGTTGAAAGCGGAGGTAGTGTCCAGTTCAAAAACATAATTTCTTTCGCTTAAAAAAGGATCTCCTGTTGATGCTTTTAAGTTTATGATAGAATTGGGCACAACAGCATATTGATGTGGATAAACCGGAATGATATCAGAAGATTTTATCAATGTATTGTTACTGGCCGTGTTGTTTAGTTTGTTGATCTCATCGATCTGATTTAAGGCATCGAGAGTAACGGTAAACTGGTTGAGACCCACTCCCTTTTCACGGTTAACGGGCAGGCGGAAGGTTAGAGTATCTTTAAACATTGCGGTGCGCACTCTTTGCTTGATCAGTTCGGTTGAACCATCAGGGAAACGGCGTTCAAAATCAATAAACATGGAATCTTTAATGGCTTTTCCGATATTGGTAGAGATAACATGGACAGAAAAAGAATCAATTTCTGATGTAACTTCTTTGGGGCTGAAGAATATATCTGAAGGTTCAACTTTATAATCGGGCTTAGGCTGAGAGTTAAGCACTACAGCCGGGTCTCCGTGCAGTGTATTAAGCAGTGACACATTGCGGATATAGATATTGGTTGATTGTATTTCTCTGATAGTTTCTCTAAGTATATGACCTACCGGCATACCATAATATTTTCCACTGACATTGTCAAAAAAGGTACCTGAATAACGATTTAACTCAAAAGCCCCGGTTGCTGTGGTAGCTGCCAGATATCCTATCACCCCTTTTTCTTCTATGAGGACAAACTCTTCGCTTGAGTTTACTCCATCGCCAAAAATATCGCCGGCAAAGCAGGAGTTGGCCACCAAAAAGGGATACTTACCAAAGTTGCTGTATTCTGACGGGTTGTCTATACTGATATCAAAACCGATTCCTGCCGCATGGCCAAAAAAGGTCATAAAACTAACGCCATTATTGATGATCTGTTTCAACGAGTCGGATTGGTTGATTTGAATAGGATCGGTAGAACTTTTCAGGAAAGTGCGCACATAACCTCCAAACAAGGTATCTTCCATGGTTTGGCGGTAGCCTTTCAAATAGCCTGCCAACACGTTTTGCTCATTGATACTTGAACCACCCCCAAAATGGAGTATGTTTTTCATCCATTCCTGCGGAGTTTGTTGTGCATTATGATGCTGTATGGCTTTGTTAAGATAGAGTGATACATGCTGGGGAGTTTGAGCCGCCAATCTGCCGGTAGCTATGGCAGGGGCGTAACCATTGTCATCTAATCCGGAAGTAATGAGGATATCAGAAGGAGGATTTCCAAAAGCCGGAACAAGTGATTTGGCATAAACAGCGCTATTTTTACGGTACGCCAGGGCGCCCCGTGTTTTTCCTATCAGGAATAAGTATTTAGGCTTCTCTTCAAAGTTTTCAAGAGTGAATCTGGCAAAATTGCGCAAGGCAAGGGGGTGTTTTTTAATACCATAAGCGAATTGATGGTAAAGTTCTTCAACATCAACCAACAATACTTTGTATCCTGTTGAATTACGAAAATCCCGATATTGTTCTGCTTGTGCCATAAGCGATTTATGGGTAATCATAAGATAATCAGAATTGAAACTTTGCGTTGCGAGGTAGTTGGTAAACCGTGCAAAGGAAGATGGGTTGGTTGAAACCGGTTTTACAACATTTACAGTAACGATCTGGCTGCTGGTGGTAATATATAGTTTTCTTTGTTGGGTAGGATTTTCAATTAATGCATTAAAATTACCGTCTGAAGCAAAAGCCCTGATCTTTGCCCGGTTGGTAAGGTTGTAAATCCAAACCGTATCTAGGGCATTAACTGAAAGGCCGGTAAAGCGAATACGGGTCTTATCGCCTGAAGAGGGTGGTAATTCAAGATGGATATTGCTTGCGTTATCCATATTAAAAATACGTGGATATTTTACAGAGATATAGGCGATGGCTGATCTGTCAACCGGAGAGCCCAGTGAGTTTACAGAAGTGAAAATAAAAGGATTACCAGCGGCATTAAGATTGTTGGAAGATACTGATTGATTGAAACGAAGCAGCTTGTATCCTTCATAAACGGTATCTATTAGCTGGCCGGCAAACTGGATCTGTAAATGATGATCGGGTGAAAGGGGGCGATAGTTGGAAGCACCGGCAACCGCCATTTCTATTATCGAAGCAGGGCCTGCAGTATAAATATGGGGTGTGGGAAGGGTTTTGGTGCGGCTTTGACCAAGGTTCAAAGCAGTATCGAACCAACCTTCTGCTTCAGTGTATTCAGGAACAGTTACCCCATAATTGTTGGTTTCACCATCGTAATAGTTGGAAGTGTAATTTTGTCGGGATGTAGCCCAGAAATAAGTTGCCGGACTATAGCTCTCAAAATTATTATTCTGTTGTATGGCGTACCTTCTGTTGTTGAGGGAGTTATTCCAGGTAATGTAATAAGAAACTGTATCGTTAATAAGGCTGTAAAAGGGGTTGGGCTGTTTCTGCTCATCTTCGTAAAATTGACTGTCGAACCAGCCATCATTACCTTCAGCATAAAACTCGATATAATCACCGGGATTAAATACCCCTGAAGATTCGTTTTTTACAAAAATGGGTTGTTCCTCACCGCGGGCAAAAACCTGGAAAGAACGTGGATCAAAGCTTCCAAGTGGCACCCCGGCAGTAAGCATGGTATTATAATTAACCCGGTATATCCCTGTGCTGGAAACCGGAATGGCAAAATATTGCTGCTCATAAGAGATCCATTCGTTGCCTTTCTGTTGTGCATTTAAAGAAAAACCAACAATAAGCATCAAAACAATATAGAGAAGTTTTCTTAGCATCTAATTCAGATTATTTGGGGACTGACAACAGATCCATAACATTAATTATTTCTATCTCTACGGTTTATATTGAAACGCAAGGAAAAAATATTGGAATATAAAGCAATGGAATTATCTCCCACATCAGTAAGTGCATAATCAATGGCCAGAATATCGCGAATTACTACACCAACGCCCATATTCAGCTGCATAACATGGGTGGTTTGATCGTCAATTCCAGCATATTGCTGATAGTTCCCTATCCCGGCTCTCAGGAATATGATTTTTTTAAAGTCAACTTCCAAACCCAAAGCAGGATCAATGCTTATGGGGTCTCCCTTGAACATAACATTTCTTTTGCCATCGGTGGTAATGAACAGATCAGCTGTGGCCAGAAGTCCGATTTTTTCGGCAAACAAAAAGCTGCGCGATGCCCCCAGGGCCATTCTTGGCAGAGTAACTTCCAGGCTATTTTGTGGTATCTCATTGCCGGTAATGGTAAATACTTCACGCATTCTATCATCAAGATCGTAGCTCCAGGCGTTGAAAGTAGATGTAATATCGTGGCCCATGAATCCAAAATTCCAATCATTCCATTGGTACTGGATGCCAGCATCGAGCCCAAAACCCCATGCACCGGCAAAGGAGCCTGCCGTGCGACGTATGATCTTGGTGTTTACTCCTATTCTGAGATTGGGGTTGAGAATCCTTGCATAGGAGATCATAAAAGCATTGTCGGAAGCAGAAAAGGAGCGGATGCGGTCGTAATTGATATTACCGTCGGCATCTATCAAATCTGATGTATCAGGAATGTCATCTATTCCAAACCTTAGGTAGGAAAACCCAAAAGCACTTTTCTCATCAAGATTGAAAGCGATGGTTCCATAGTCGTATTGAGCCAGTCCGGCAAAATACTCCGTGTGCATTAGGGCGATCTGAATGTTGGCATCAATATGGGTAAGCCCGGCCGGATTCCAGTAACCCGATGTTGCATCATTGGCTACCGATACAAATGCGTTTGACATGCCCAAAGCACGCGCACCCACACCAATGGTTAAAAACTCATTGCTGTATTTGGGGGTTTGTGAAAAAGCTGCCGGAATGGTGCACCATGCCACAATCAGCAATAATATGGAGAATGGAGTTTTACGATTTCGCAACAATTTGATTTTTTTAAAAACTGGCGATAAAGATACGAAAACCCGAATGAATAATTTTTTCGGGTTTTACGCGAATTGTTGCATTCTGGTTATATAATCAGCATTCAATGTCGTTTAGTTAGTGCTTGCAAGAGAACGCCAATTTCTACGTTATGCTCGCCTTCAAAACAGTCATTTACGAAAAATATAATTGTGATACTTTTTTTATAATTTGCAGGCCCTACTTCCCCTTTGAAGGGGGCCGGGGGGATGTTTTTTACACGTCGAGATTCTTAATACATCCCCTTGCCCCCTTTGAACGGGGAATCAGGCAGTGCGAAAACCTTAACTAATCGACATTGAATCAACAATCATTGAAATAAAGATTTAGGAAACAATAGCAGACGTATTACCAAACTCCCCTTCAAATAGTATTTCTTTCAATTCAATTCTTTGCCTTTTGGCTTTTTCCATTTCCTCGAAATTGTCTTCCAACAATTCCGGCTCACCTTTGTAGCCCATGGCAAATGCAGTAATCACCTGATAATCTTCGGGCACATTGAAGAGCTCAGCAGCCTTTTCGGTATCCAATCCACCCATCTGGTGAACGTAAATGTCTTCCTGCATTGCCTGAAATGTGATGTAGGCAAGACTTTGTCCTACATCGTAAGTAAACGACTTGTTGGGCCTGTTTGATTTGGACGACATTTTTTTGCCAATACTGATGGCCAGTACCGGAGCAAGTCGGGCCCATTTCTGGTTAAAATCTACCAGCGTTTCAAAAACATTATCCCAGGTTTTATCACCCTTTATCCCAACAATAAAGCGCCAGGGCTGCTCATTGCTGCTGGATGGCGCCCAACGGGCTGCTTCAAAAATGCGTTTCAGCGTTTCTTTATCAGGTACCTGAGTTGTAAAGGAACGGGGACTCCAGCGGGTATTGAGAATAGGATGAAGTTTAAGATCAGTTATTGCGGGTTTTTCCATGATTTTATCGTGTTTTCTTTTTGTTAAATAATGGTTTCTAATTGTTAATCGTAACAAAATTAGTACGTCATTGTTTCATGAAAAGACCGATGTCTTTTACAGGCATCGGTCTTATGTTAAATAAATTCTTAACAAAAAGGGTTTTACACATCACCATATTCAATGAGAAATGCTTTGATAAATTCATCCAGTTCGCCATCCATTACAGCCTGTACATTTGACGTCTCCACGTTGGTACGCATATCTTTCACCATTTTGTAGGGATGCATAACATATGACCTTATCTGCGAACCCCACTCTATTTTTTTCTTACTGCTTTCTATAGCCTGCAATTTCTCTCGTTTCTTTCGGAGTTCAATTTCATAGAGCTGCGATTTAAGCATCGTAAGGGCCTTTTCCCGGTTTTGGCCCTGCGAGCGGGTTTCCTGGCATTCAATAACCAGTCCGCTGGGTGCGTGCCTTAACCGAACTGCCGTTTCTACCTTGTTAACGTTCTGTCCGCCAGGCCCGCTTGAGCGGAAAGTATCCCAGGAAATATCAGCCGGATTGATGTCGATTTCAATATTTTCATCAATTACCGGGTAGGCGTACACCGAGGCAAAAGATGTGTGCCTTTTGTTGGCCGAATCGAAGGGGGACAATCTCACCAGTCTGTGTACACCATTTTCTCCCTTCAGGTAACCATAGGCAAAATCGCCTTCAATCTCAATGGATGCTGATTTGATGCCGGCACCATCCCCTTCCTGCACATCCAGCACATTGGCTTTGAATTTTTTCTTTTCGGCGTATCGTAAATACATGCGCATCAGCATTTCGGCCCAGTCCTGACTTTCGGTACCACCGGCACCTGAGTTAATGTTTACGATGGCAGCCAGTCTGTCTTCTTCCTTGCCCAGCATCTTTTTAAACTCAAGATCGTCGAGTATCAGAAGAACTTTCTGGTGATGATCCATTACATCTTTTTCTGAAGCTTCGTCGGCTTCAAAAAACTCGAAGATCACTTTCAGGTCTTCCACAGCTGCTTCGGCGTCCTGGTAGGTATCCGTCCATTTTTTCTGATCTCTGATGTCTTTGAGAATTTTTTCTGCTTCTTTGGGGTCGTTCCAGAAGGTGGGATCTTCTGTTTTTTCTTCCTGTTGTTTTACGTGGTTGAGTTTTTCATCCACGTCAAAGTGACCTCCTCAAGGCCTCAAGCCTTTTATCCAGTGCTCTGATATCTTCTTTGTAAATCATGACAAAATAGGTTATGTAGATAAAATTTAATTGATCTGCAAAGGTAGTTTCTTTAACCGAAAAACCATTGCTTCACCTTTTCAATTTCAACCAAATTTATTGTATGCGGCCGTCCGGGAAAAAGTTCCTTTAGAACTTCTGCTCCCATACTGGTCATGATTTTTGCGGTTTCTTCGGTTCTCTGCAACGGGATGTGCGGATCGTTATCTCCATTGCTAATATATACTTTGGTTCCATTAAAATTGCCATTGTATTTGGATTCGTTAATTTCAGACCCGATCAATCCGCCGGTAAAAACTGCGATACCCCCGTATTTGCGAGCGCTGCGCGAGGTTACCTCTGCCGATAAGCATGCACCCTGCGAAAATCCCATGATATAGATATTTTGGAAAGGAATGATTTCCTCTATTTCGGTTATGAGAGAGCTAAGAACGTTTATGGCACTGCCTAGCCAGGGTTGGTTTTGCTCTTCCGGCATTAGAAAACTTTTTGGATACCAGGTGAACTGAGTGGCTTCCGGAGCAACAAAGTAAGTTTCCCCATCGTCAAAATATCCCGCCAGGCTCATAATATCTTCTGCAGGGGCACCGCGTCCATGAATAAGAATGATTGCTTTTCGGGCGTCTTTTAATGGCGCACCCATTTCAAGTAGCTTTTTTGTATGCATAGTTGACATATTTTCTTTGAAATATTTTGTTCTTTAGATACTCTTTCTACCAAACAACGGCTGACTCCTTTGGTTCATGATGAAGCATATTGGTAAACAAATCTCCTTATCGTGGCTATCCTATTAGTAAAATACAGTCGTTTATTACTACTTCAATAAACAGATGAACCTGCATATTTTGTTAATGGGCACCTTGAACGTCCCAAAAAGGAATCAGGCTCTTACGCTGTGATCTATTAGCGCAAAAAACAAACAATGTTTTTCTGTGATTATTTCATAGGAAACTATTTTTACCTTTACGGGCAGAAAAATTTACATTATGAGTTCACATCCTTTAATTGAAAAAGCTTCGGGCGAGAAACAACCGTTCGACCCGGAAAAACTAAGATCGTCATTACAACGATCAGGAACCAGTGCAAGCCTTGTGGATGAAATTACCGAGAAGGTTACCCAACAGGTGAAACCTGGCACTACTACCCGCGAAATATACCGGCAGGCTTTTCAAATGCTAAGGCAGAAAAAGCGTTCAAATGCTGCCCGGTACAGCCTTAAAACGGCTATGATGGAACTGGGGCCTACCGGCTATCCTTTCGAGCAATTTGTTGGCCAGGTGCTGGCACACCACGGTTTTGATGTGCTGGTTGGGCAGGTGTTGCAAGGAAAATGCGTTACTCACGAAGTAGATGTAGTGGCCACCCACAACCATACCCAATACCTTGTTGAATGTAAATTTTACAACAGTCAGGGAAAATATGCAAGCGTGCAGGTTCCACTGTATGTTCGATCAAGGGTAAATGATATTATTGAATTTCGTGAGAAGTTTCCCGAATACCGTGAAACCCGATTTTTTGGCTGGGTAGTAACCAATACCCGCTTTACCGAAGATGCCCTTAATTATGGGCGGTGTGCCGGTTTGCATATGCTAAGCTGGGATTTCCCTCAAGAGAAAAGTCTGAAATCAATGGTTGAAAGCCTTGAACTATTCCCTGTAACAGTACTTACCAGCCTTTCTTCCAAACAAAAACAGCAGATACTTGCTTCAAATATTGTTTTGTGCAGGCAATTGGTTGAAAATTCTCAGGTATTAAACGAAATAGGGCTATCAAAATCAAAAAAGGACTCTGTTATGAAAGAACTGGAATCTTTGGTTTCGGGATGATAATTTTATATTTAATTTACTTGATTATAATTGACAAATATCTGATTTTTAGAGGGTTTAATAGCTTTTTACAAAATAACGATAACTTAGATAAGATGGTTTTACGAAACTGTTTTTCATGATAAATATGAATGGTGCAAAAAGCGATCATTTTTCTGGCATAGACGCCTGTAAAGGGGGATGGCTTGGTGTTGATATTACAGATGATAACGGGTCTTACTTGTTTGAAACAGACCTTTCAAAACTAATTAACAGATTATCAGATTCCGTAAGGATTCTTGTTGATATGCCCATTGGCCTTTTATCGAAAGAGATGAATGATTTCAGTAACCGCCCCTGCGATGCTGTAGCCAGGAAAATGTTGGGGAAAAAGCATTCTTCCATTTTCAGTCCGCCTTTTATAGAAGCACTTTTCGAGAAAAACTATGCGGATGCAGGCAGAATAAATTTTGAAATATCAGGCAAAAAAATCAGTAAACAAAGCTGGAATATCGTTCCTAAAATCAGGGAAGTAAATTCTTTTCTGCATTTACACCGGGAGTGGCGTGGAAAAATTCTTGAATCGCATCCTGAACTGACCTTTAAGTCCCTGAATCATAACAAACCCCTGCTTCATTCTAAAAAGAAAAAAGAAGGCATAATTGAAAGAATATACATTCTTGAAAAGCATTATCCGGCAGCAGGAAACTTATTTGAACGGTTTTTAAAGGATAATTCTGTCATGAGTAATGCAAACAAGGATGACATGGCAGATGCTTTGTGTCTGGCAGTATTGAATTATACACGTGGAAATAACCTTCAGAATATTTCTGACAAATACCCTGAAGACAGCCTGGGTAACAGAATGGGGATATGGTTATAAAGGATTTACAACTCCCCTCTTCTTTTAACCAACACATCTTTAATTTCCCGTGCCCTGGCCTCGGTAAGGTCATACTTCCACATCACCAGAATGGCCAATCCGGCTGTAACAGCCGGAATAAGTATATCAGCAAGCCTCAAATGTGTAAGTGTTTCCGCTGTTTGTATTGCTGCATTCTGGTCAAAGCCAACGAGCTTCAGTACCAGTCCGCCAAGCACCAGTGCCAATGCCTGACCGAGTTTAACCATCCACCAGTAGATGGCTCCAAACGTGCCTTCTTTCCTGGGCATCCCATTTTTCAGCTCATCCAGGTCGCACACATCGGCAGTCATACTCATCATCAGGGTAAATAGCCCCCCAATTCCAAATACCATAAGCGGAACAGGCATAAACATCAGCCAGGGGTTTCCCGGGCTAAATCCCCACCATTTCAAAGCATATCCGATAATGGAGATGAAGGTTGAGATAATAAAAGCATTGCGCTTACCCCATCTGTTTGACATCCAGGTGATAATTGGAATAATCAGGAATGCAGTACATAAAGCGCTTACAGTTGAAAACCAGGCAGGCCATGTTCCTGCATCACCATAGTTGCCATTAAACATATAGAACAAAATGATGAAGTAGCTGAATGAAGCAACCAACTGGAAGCCGTTAAATACTAAAAAGGTAGCACCACATAACCTGACAAAAGGTATGTTCTTAAAGATTTGTACCATATTCTTTAACAGACTTTTGAAATTTTTTGATATGTTCTTTAGGGTAAGATCATCCCTGTTGGTAAGATTCTCCTGATTAACCTCTTTGCATAAGAGAGCAGGAAGGATACCTAAAATCATACATATTCCTCCAACAACCATGGAGAGCCTTCGTACACCATCTGCCTGAGTTTCGAAAAGATCGGGATTAGCAATCAGCACCCAAAACCATGGTACAATCATCCAGGCTACCTGTCCGAATATTTGAGCGGAGGCCATCAGGCGGGTACGCTCGTTGTAATCGGGTGTCATTTCATAGCCCAGCCCGATATAAGGTGTAGCAAAAATGGTATTGGCTATGATAAAGATGAAAGAGAGAATAAGGAAGTACCAGAAATTATACATCTGCGAGTTGTCCGGATTGAGCTGCCAGAGTAGGGCAAACATTACACCGCTTAGTATTGCACCTATGAAGATGTATGGTCTTCTACGCCCAAACCTCGACTTGGTATTGTCGGTGATATAACCCATAATAGGATCGGTGAGAGCATCCAGAAGTCGGGGCAAGCCGCCCAGGAGCCCTGCAAGGAACGGATCTATACCAAAGGCGGTGAGAAGGAAGAACTGGAATACTCCCAGTGCTCCCGGAAGTAGGTTTACCACCAAATTACCGGTTCCAAAGGCTGCCTTTTGTCCTAAGGGTACTCTGTCTTTTAAGGGTGTTTCGTAGGCTGTCATTACTTTATCTTATGTTAGAAGTTCATTTATAATTACTATTCCTGATTTATAATTTGCATTATGCATAAAAAATCAATTCACAGATTCGGTTCAAGTATTCAACATCATCATGGCTGCCAGAAAGGAAAACAGAAATAAGGTTTTTCGCTTCATAGTTTTTTAATTTTTAGCCCTGCGATGCTCCAGATCTTTCTCCATTTCCAGACAGGTTTTTTGGTCAATAGCATAGTAATAAAGCAATATAGCACATGACATATACAGAATACCCGGGAAAACGGATATCATAAGTTTAATTCCGGTAAGCGATGTGGCTGTTTGTTCCATATTGGGTACAAACTTAAATAATGCAAGCATCCAGCCTGCCAGTGCGCCTCCTATGCCCCAGCCTGCCTTTTGAGCAAATGTAGCTGCTGAGAATACCAGCCCGGTGGCACGTCGGCGAAATTTCCATTCTGAATAGTCAGCGGTGTCTGCGAGCATGGTCCACAGCAAGGGCACTGCAGGTGCGTAAGTAAATTTTGCCAGAATATTAAGAATGTAAATAGAATACATGTTATCATTCCCTGGAATGTAAAGCAAAATAAAGAACAGGCCTGATATCAGAGAGCTTGCCATATAAACATTTCGCTTTCCGAATCGCTTAGCCAGTGGCTTTGAGAAAGGTATGCCCAATATCAGAGCTACTGTGCCGATTACATTAAATAACTGTACACTTTGTTCTTTTCCAATATAGTATTTAAAATAATAAGCAATGGAAAGGTTTTGCAGAGCGAACATTACAAATGAAATAATACCCACAAAAAACAGGATAACCCAGGGTCCATTTCTGAATAGATTTTTTATGTCTTCTTTCAGGTTTTTTTGTTGTTCACGAGGTGGGGCTACCCTTTCGCGCGTAGTTTTGAAGGTAATCATGAACAGGATAAAACTGATGGCTGCAAAAAGTATTAATGTATATTGATAACCCTGAGCCATATTTCCTTTACCGAAATAGTTGGCCAGATAAAGTGCTGTACCTGTTACAATAAATTGTCCTGCAAAAGCAAAAATGAAACGGTATGAGTTTAATCCTGCCCTTTCGTAAGAATTAGATGTCATTACGGCTCCCAGTGACGAATAGGGAAGATTGATGGCTGTAAAAACAGTCATTAACAGCAGATATGTTGCACCGGCATAAATCACTTTCCCGGTGGGACCAAGGTCTGGTGTGGTAAAGGTAAGTACAGCAAGAACACTATATGGTAATGCCATCCATAACAAATAAGGCCGGAATTTACCCCAGCGGGTATTTGTTCTGTCGGCAATAATACCCATTAATGGGTCGCTGAACATATCCCAGAAACGTGCAATTAGCATTATTGTGCCTGCAGCAGCCGCTGAAATGCCAAAAGTATCGGTATAAAAAATCAGGATCCAGAAGCCCACCATATCCCATACAAAATGCGACGCAGTGTCGCCCAGACCATAACCGATCTTTTCCTTAATTGTTAGTTTTGTGCTGTTTTTACTCATCATTTTTCAATTTATGATTATTAGCTTCATTTTGTCTGATAATCAGAAAACATTTCAATCACTTTTTTAGGCTCACGTTTCACTGTATATAGTCCCCAGTGTTTCTCGGCACCCAGCGGGTTATCAGGATTTCCTTTCCAGTCTTCATCGAAGGCTTCAAAAATGAAAGTGGTAATGTTGTTCTCTTTTGACCAACCCATCAATTCCTGGCAGTATTGCTTTTGTTTATCCTGGCTTGCACGCGGGCCAAATTCTGTAGCAATGGATGCCCATCCGGCTTCGGCAATTACAATTTGCTTTCCTGGTAATGAATCCATTACTTCATTTATATTTTCAAGGGTGTAGCTCATTCCTTCATCAATATCTCTTCCTTCCCAGACGGGATAAACGTGGATGGAAACAAAATCAACAACTTCAGCCAGCTCACTGCCATGATCGGCCCACCATTTATAGTTATCAGCAACGGTAACCGGTTGTTCAATGGCTTGCTGAACATCTTGAACGTAGGAAATTGCAGAATCTAAAGACACCATATGATCGTTCCATTCTACTAAAATTTCATTGCCCACGTTTACAGCTACAATTATATCATTAAATTCATTGGCCAGTTCAATGCCTTTGGCAATCTCCTGTGCATTAAGTATTTTATTTTCATCAAGTATTTCTTGTGGAATGGGTTCGGTAAGCCATTCGCAGGTTTCATGAGCGCTGAGTTCGGCTCTTAACCAGATACCCAGCATTACTTTAAAATCCAGATTGTATTCTCTTATCACTTCAAGCACCATTTGGCTGTTCTGTTCGCAATCATAGAGCCGAAACAGGCGAAATGGTGTTTGTTTTTCCAATATTTGCAGATCTTCAAGAATTTCTTCATAGCTGGGATTAACTGCTCCAGCACCCCGGTCGGGATGCTGACCGCTTCTGAAACCTGAATAACAAACCGCTTCAGAAACTCCATTTAAAAGCATATGCTCATCCTGAGGCAATTGCGAAACTCTCTCATTTTTACCTTTATTTCCATCAGAAAAATTACAAGCCATAAAATTCAACGATATAATTAAAACAAGTAGATTAAAATAGTTTTTCATAGTTATTTTTTTTATTTATAAAAGAGTTTCCGCATTTAAAGGATATGCTTAATCCTTAACCTTTAAATTTACATATACTTCAAGCCGGTCAATTTCCCCGGTTCTTTTGAATATATGGCGACTGGCTTCATGATGTAGCTTATTACCTTCAACTTCTTCGGTATTCCCATCTGCATAATAAACAGTAATTTTTTTAGTATCGTAAGATGAATAAATTACAGGTATGCCACAGTATGTAAATGCGAGCTGTCCTTTATTTAGAGTAATTTGTTTTTTGTTTCCATAAATGGTAATATATTCAAATGTCTGGTTTTCAGACAGGAGCTCTTCTTCTCTTAATAGCCATGGATTGAAATATAGTTGCCCATCTTTTGCAAATACGCCTAATTCTCCAAATCGCGACAGGATGTCCTCCTTTACCTGGCCAGTCATTCCTGGTTGCTGAGCACCACGGTGTTGCGGAGTATGCGAATAGGGATCGGTAGGGAATGCACCATATAACTCAGGTGATTTATGCACACCTATTCCTGCTTCAATTTCATAATAATGATCGAGCAACTTCCCAATAACTACCGGATCGGCATTTTCATCAATGGCTTTCAGACAGCATTCCTGCACGGCCAGTAATAGTTTCGATACCATGTGCCAGTAAATTGATCCCAGGCCTTCAAAGGCGAAAAAAGTACCCGATCGGCCGGTAAAGGCTTTATGGTTAAATATTTTTTCAAAAATATTCAGTAAAAATTTATGATCTTTCTTCACAAGTTCTCTGTAACTGCTTTCGGCCAAGCCATCAAGAGCATTTTTAAGATCACCTGCATTTTTAAAATTACCATTGAAATGGAATCCACCCTCAATATCCTGCTCAATAATATCTTTATTTCCATCAATAACCATTTTTTGTATTAATTCTGATGCCCGGGCATCAGAATCGGAAATGGTATTTTTCTTTAAAAATCCGGGTAAATCTTTGTTGGGATATAAAATGTAGCTGTACTGATCTTGTCTGAATAGGGCACTGCTCTTCAACGCATCAAGCACTTCCAGGGCTTCTTCAGAATTTAAATACCCCGAACTAAGCACGGCAACCTGACCTTCAAGCATTTCGCTCAAATGTGAATAGGAAACTTCTGAATCAGATGCAGTCATCAGATTGTAGGCATGATATAGCTTGTCATCTCTTTGATTTGCTCGGATAGAATGTTCAATAAAATCGAGACTTACTTGTACAAATTTCTTTAATCCTGACAGAGATACGGTCCTTTTTTTACCCCAGAAACCACTTCGGTAAATATGCTGCCGGTATTCGCCAGCAGCCTTTCCTATGCGATCAAGTATGATTTTTCTATCCTTATCATTGATACTTTTTGCTAACAATGGGCTGAACTCATATAGTGTTTCCCGCACATTATGGTAGAATTCTATGAGTTCACTGGAAACTTTTATGTTTTCAAGATCTGATCTATCCAATGCTTGCTGGAAAAACTTCATAAAACGATGCAGATAGCAAAGTGTTACCATAGAAACACCATTACCTACCAGTGCGTTGTTGGCATCGTTCCATTCCGGTCGCTGGGTATTCATCCAAATGCCTGCTTCAGGAATAAAGTTGGAAATTTTGGCCAGAACTGTTGCCATTATTTTTTCCAAAAAATTTACGTGATAGATCTGTTTACTATCTGCCATAAGCAGCGCTCCATCAGCTCCCAGCATTGCACGCTGCTTTCTTATCGTAGCATCCCATTTGTGATCAAATTCAATGGTATCTTTAGGATTTTTAAGAATCTGATCATAAGGTTTGATGATGTAAGGCACAGCAGCATATACAAACCATTCTTTATCAAATAGTGATTGCAATGTGCCGGGATGATATTTTTCTATGATCTCAAAAAATTTCTGCAGGTAAATAATCTGGTGATCGCCCCAATAGCCTATATAGGACCATGGATTATCGGGCTCAATTGTTTCCCAGTCGAAACCGTCTTTGGTAACCCTGTATGGGTTGTACCCATCAAAAGTAGAAGCATTCAGAAATTTAAAAATCATCCCCTCAATAAACTCAGGATAGGAATGAGCCAATGCTTCCCAGTTCTGGAAAAGATCGCGCCAGTTGCCTTCATAATCCAGAATTTCCGAACCATCGGTTTCGTTTTGGATGTTGATGGTAAAATAGTTCCACGGACGACTGGGGTCACCGTGTCTTCGACTGAACTTTAGCGGCAGGTATTCTGTGGAAAGCCTTATTAAATCAACGTCATTACTGTTATTTAAAAGTTCCTTAAGTGAAGACTGGCTGAAATTATCTTCCAGGGTTTGAATAAAACCTTTGTTTCCTGCAACTACATCTTTATTGGCTTTAGCAAGATAACTAACAAAATCTGCCTTTTTTATTTTGTAATTGTCGTCAAAAATTCCGCCCCGCATAATGTTAAACAGTACATTGGAATAATGACGGGTATCACTAAGCTTATCGGCTGTAAACTGCAAACCATCAGCACCTGAGACGAGGCGAATAAGATTTTGTGTTCCTGAGTCAATGTCTTCCTTTATTTTTTTATCAAGATTTTTGTCCTCCATTATTGATTTGGAAAGACTGATAATTTGTGAATGGTTCTGATTTACATTGGCAATAATTTTCCATTTTTTTGATGTGTTTCCAGGCAGTGAAATATCGGTTGAAACAAAATATGCGCCTTTTTCTCCTTTGATGTCGCGTTCCCCCTGAATTTCATTTTTCTGCCTGAACGTTTTCAGCTGTTTCGAAGAAAGAAGATATTTCGGATTTTCGAGTCCAACAGACCAGGCTACATTGGCCTTTAAAGCTTCACTGGGCTCAGCCTTATCAACAATAATAGCGCTGAGAGCATAAATACCAATACCCGAGGATGGTTCCAGTTCGCTTCTTTTATAGGCATCTACCAGGTTGCTGGTTGAACGTTGCAAATCGCTGGGAACGCCATAGGGCATGATATTCTGGATACCATCAAGGATAGTTATGTGTTTTTCTTTTTCTGATGTATTTATCAGTTCAGCTTTTCTTATAAAACCATACACTTTCCCGGAATTCCACTGGTATCTGAATTTCAGATCCAGATTATAATTGATTTCCTCAAAAATGATTTTATTACCGTAAATACTTTTGTACAGGTTACGGCTTATAGCATACTTCTCAGTGAATCTTTCTGAAAAGGGTTCCCATATATTCACTGCATCATCTATTTGAATCTGAAAAATGGTTTTGCTGCCTGTAATATCTGCCGATTCTGTTATTTTATCATCAGTATAATATGGGAACAAGGCATATTCAGGGTTCTTTCGTCCGGCAGACAGTCCTCCATTACTCGAAATAAACAACCAATGATTGGCATCACTTACCATGCTCATAAAGAATGGGCGCATGGTATCGTGATTACTAATTTTAAAATAGCCTTCATTTTCAATCTTTACTTCCTTCATCTCTGCCTTTTCAATTTGTTGATTTTTCATATAGCCCTTATTTGCATGTTTATTGAATTATTTGTAAAACAATACTCCAGGATAGCATGAAAAAATATCATTGCCAAAATCATCAGGAATAGCTTTGGTATTTTTTTGAATGTTATTTAATCAGTTTAGATTCTAGTTCTTCAAGCGATTTTCCTTTGGTTTCGGGAATAAACTTCCAGACAAAAACCAGGGTAAGCAGTCCGAAAAAGGAATAAATAAGATATGTATTTCCTGAGCCCATAAACTCAAGTTGTGCAGGAAATACTGTTGCTACTGAAAAACTCACGATAGAATTCCAGAAACCCATTATGGATATTGCCAGACCACGAAGCTTATTGGGAAAAATTTCCGAAAGTAAGGTCCACATAACCGGCCCCAGCGAAATGGCAAAAGATGCCACGAACATGATCAACCCCACAAGTACCCAGCTACCATTAATCGTTATTGAATGCTTAAGAATAATTTCCTTAAAGCTGTTGTAGGTATCCTGACCTACCTGTTGTTTTACGATGCTAAAATACTCCGTTTCACTGTTAAATGCCTTTCCCTGCAAAACGGTTAGTGATTGTATATTTTCTGAATGGGTTGCGCTGGCTTCCATGGTTTGTATTTCCTGCATAAGAGCACTCATAGAGTTTTCATCAATGGTATATTTTGCTTGCTGGAAAGATAAACCCACTATGGCCAAAGAAATAAAAATTCCTGTTGCGCCTATATATAAAAGGGGTTTCCTGCCCAGTTTATCAATCAGAAACATGGCCAATACAGTCATAACAACATTGGTAACACCCAGAATAGCAGCTTGTAAAAAGGCTGCATCTTTTCCGCCACCAGCCATTTCAAAGATCATGGGAGCATAATAAAAAATGGCATTTATACCAGTTATCTGTTGAAAAAAGGCAATCCCAAAGCCTATAATCAGAACTGTTTTCATGCGGGTAGAGAACACTTCAGACCAGCGCGCTTTTTCCTTATTAACATCTTCTTTAAGGCTTTTGTCAATTTCGTTAAATTCAATTATTGCCTGGGCATGGCCGTGAATTCTTGCCAGCACTCCTTTGGCTTCTTCCTGCTGGCCTTTTTGCATAAGCCAGCGTGGACTTCGAGGCACAAGGAAAAGAAAAACCAGGTACAAAAAAGCTGGAACTGCTTCAACCCCCAGCATTATACGCCATTTAAAATCCGGATCGGCAATGGTTTGTTGGAAATAATAGTTGGAAAAATAGGCAATGGAAATCCCCAATACAATATTAAGCTGATTAAAAGTAACAAGCGTGCCCCTTAAATGTCGTGGAGCAATTTCGGCAATATACATTGGCGCAACAAGTATAGCCATGCCTACTCCGAATCCGCCCACTATGCGTGCAACCAGGAAAGTGACAATATCAACAGCCAGTGCAGAAGTAATAGCGCTAATAGTAAAAAGCATAGCTGTGGTCATTAGTATTCTGCGCCTTCCAAACCTATCGGCCAGCTTACCGGCAATAATATTTCCCACTATCGCTCCAAGGATAAGCGAACTTACCGAGAACCCGATGAGCATTGAGCCGGAATCCATTCCGAAAGTTTCTCTGTAAAAGGGTGTTGCCCCGGAGATTACAGCACTGTCAAATCCAAGCAAAAAGCCGCCTAACGCAACAATGAGCGAGATAAAAATTGTATAGATTTTTTTGTTCATGAGAAATATAATTTAACAGATGAAAAAAATATTATATAACTTAAAAATTCCCGGTAAAATTTATTTCTATTTCAATGCTTTTATCTGAAGCAAAATTCTTAGTTTTTCAAGTTCGTAGCCGGTAAGACCAGAAATTTCACGCGCCTGCAACAGAAAATCTACACTTTCTGTTAAAAGGATATTTCTTTCTTCTTCGGATAAATGGACTGTAGATGACGTATAATTGTTATGATAATTGAGTATTGAAAGGGTGAACAGCCAATTGGTAAGTTCCTGGTAATTTTCTTTGCTGTAGTATTTTATCCCTTTGTATTCGTTCACCCTGATATAATTCATCACCCTTTTGTTGTTTAGATAGCTGGCTGCCATAAGGGCTTTTAGGGCAAGGAGTTCATTCCTGGTACTTACAGTTTCTATTTTGTCGGCATTGGCAGGAATAAATAGTGCACTAAAATCAAAAAGCTCGGCTCCCAACTCATTAAGAAGAGTGACAAGATATACCTCCTGCTCTGCAGCCTCTTTTCCTCTTCCTGATCGCTGCAAAACATTGAGCAGGGGCCACTGAAGTTTCATCCTGGATTGAAGATCATTAGCCTGTTCGGTTGTTAATCCATCCAGCAAACTTTGAATGGCAAAAACTGCCAGCAGCAAAACAATATTTTCGCGGTAACTGGCTTTGCTGCCAATGGGGAGCAATTCATTGAGTGATGAAAGGCCTATTTTATGCAAGATCTCTTTTAGCCCTGATGGTTCTTTGGCAGCTGGTCCGGTAATTTTTTCTATGGTTCTTATTTTATCGAAAAACAGATCAGAGCGGTTAGTAGTATTATAATCCACCATATTAAAATGAGTGGTAATTCTTTGTACCAGCTCATCAAATCGTCCTCTTAAAAAAGTGTAGCCCAACTTTTCTGTATGTGTGCTATTCTCTTCTATAACCCTGTTTATCAGGAAATTGATAATATCTTCGGCGAAAATCTCTTCAAATAACTGATGGATGGGTTGCAGATGTAATTCTTCTAAAGCATGCTGCACTGAAGGTACTCCGGCACCTGTTTTCCAGAGTAGTTTTTCGTACTCCCCGGTGTTGTCATATACTTCGCGAAACTCCCAGAACAACTTGTATTCAAAACCATTCAGATTCCAATTTAGCCCATCGTTGTACATATCGCTGCCTTTCTTCAGGAATTCGAGGCCTGAGAAATGTTCGCGAATGATGTAGAATACATGGTTGTCATTTTTCAACCCTAGTGCTTCACCAAGATTTACGCTCAGGGTTTCTTTACCCTCATGGGTGCGCATTAACCTGGGTGCTGAAAAATGAATACGGCCATGTGCCTGCTCGTATTTGTTGTTGTAAAGCACAAGTGCCTTTTCTTCCCGAAACCGGTTGGTATAGGCAAATACGTTTTCATTCACATTTCCATACCCATCAACAAAGTCGAAAATCTGGAAATTGTCAACTTCGCAAAAAAGATATCGTTTACGGGTTAAGGGGAAGATCTGTCGTTCGTGCTTTTCTATGAGCCATTGTTCAGGCTCTTCATTATAGTAAGCCCGCTGGTATTCCATGCCATATTTTTCGGTGTAGCCTTCAATCTGGCCGTGGGCAAACATGGGCAGGCCCGGGAGGGTATTCATTAGCACACAAACCCCAAAATACTTATCGTCGGTGCCAAATTGCCTTATGGCAGTTTCTTCATCAGGATTGCTCATGAAGTTTACATAGCGCTTCAAAATTTCGGGCTCAAATTCAAGGGTGTTGGTAATCAGGTCGCGGTACTTTTCATTTTCTTCGTTTTTGAGCATGTGCATAAAGGCTGAATTGTAAACCCTGTGCATTCCCAGTGTTCTAACGAAGTATCCTTCCATAAACCAGAAAGCTTCAGCCAACAGAAGAGTTTCGGGCATTTCGCGGTTCATTCGGTCAACCACTTCTCTCCAGAATTCAACCGGAAACATGGCGTCAAATTCGCTTTGCGTCATGGCATAATCTGCACGTGACGGGATGTCGCCACCAGTGCCCGGTCGGGGATACCATAGGCGCGAGAAGTGTTTCTTGGCCAGGGTCATGGCGGCATCGAACCTGATAATAGAAAACCGGCGGGCCACATCAAATATTTTATCTATTACAGCCTGCCTTACTTCATGTTTCAGCATATCGAGCTGTGCCGTGTCGTTCCAGGGCATGTTGGTGCCATCGTTGCCATGGTAGATATACCGTACCTGTCCGTTGGTTTTATTTTCCCATTTGAAAACAACAGCAGCATCGGTTTTGGAGAAATAGCCATCATCGAGCCTTATGTCGTAGTCAGGATTTTGCGAAAGATTCTCGCCCGAAAATGTATAGCCCGGGAATGGTGGTTGTGATGCCTGGATGAAATAATCGGGGTGTTCAATGACCCATTTTGAAAAGACACCGGTGTGATTGGGTACCATATCACTGGCCAGTCGGATGCCACGCGCCCGGGTTCGTTCGTTGAGGTTATCATAGGCTTCTTCGCCACCCAGATCGTGTGCAATCTGATAATCGTATAGCGAATAGGCAGATGATACGGCATCTACATTGCCCATAATGTGTTTGATTCTTTTGGATGCTTCACTGCGCTCCCAGATGCCGATAAGCCAAAGTCCGGTAAAGTTCCATTTTTTGATAATATCGAGCTCTTCATCGGGGATTTGATCCAGACGACGGATTTCGCGCTGGTACTTTTTGGAAAGCTGATCCATCCATACATAGGTGTTTTTGGCGATCATCACTACGCTGGGCATCCAATGCACATCGGGCGTAAATGCTTCAGGCTCTTCGTAATCCTTATCGGCTTCTTTGGCAAAATTATAGCCCGATTTGCCAATGGTAAAAAGACCATCGTCATCTCCCAAACCTTTGTAGCGGGGTGCCATTGTGGGTGCACCACCACCGCCCATGGTGTTGAAACGGACATCTTCTTTCAGCAGGTCTTTGCCACGAAGCAGCTGTATGCGGATATTTTCGGGCAAAATGTGGGTCCATCTTTCCATGATGTAATCGAGTTGTTTGCTGATGTCGTCAGGAGCATTAAGTATGGGCGTTTTGAACAGATCGAATAAATATTGATTTTCAGGACCAAAGGGGGGCTGGTTTTCAAAAAAATCTTCGAGATGATCAATCATTAACCGAAATAGTTCGGGCTGAACAAGGTATTTGTCGTCGAAAAGCTCTTTGAGTTTTTTATTGGCCGGGTTAAAGTTGGCGAAAAACAGCATGATAGCTTCTTCCAATACAAGGTGGATGTTGGGCTTTTCGCCAGAAAAATCTTCGAGGTAATGATTTATGGAAGTTTTGCCAATGAAAACAGGGGTAGGAGGGAACTTATCGAGCAGATCATACATTAGTCCTGACAGCTGATCTTCGGTCATTTTACTTTGCAGGTATGCGAAAGCTTTTTCGAACACATCAGGGTTTATTCCCTTTTCGTATTGCCGCAAAATATAGTGAAATATTTCTTCGAGCAAGCCGGCAGCATTTACTTCGCCGGGATAAATATGCAGCCGGGGATCACGTTTGGCATTTAGCTGGTGCACAAATTGCCTCACGGCAGAAAAATCGGAAAAAATAATGCTCCCCTGTTGCGAGAAAAGGGAAACATCTATTTGATATTTGCTGCGTAGGCTGCGTTCTATATGAAATTCGTAAAGGGGTTGGTTGTGGTTGGGATAGTTAAATTGTTGCTTGCTCTTCATATCATCTTTGGGTTTGGATTATCATCTTTACCATAAGGGAAAACATAAATTACAGACTTTGCCCTGACCCTTACAGCCCGTCAACAGGTTTAAAGTAGGGTTTTTCACTTCTTGTCAAAAACGCGTTTCAGAATTTCCGCATATTTTTGTCCGTAAGGGATGGCATCTTCCTCATCCTTTACTTTTTTCCAGGCTCTGGAGATAATGATCTCATCTACATCATCATCGTCACATTCTATTTCTACCACATATTCATCTTCGGCGTAGTTGGCTACTTTGCATTTTACGATTGCTTTTCCCATGGTCTGTATATTTTAATTCAATATTACCAATAATATCCGGTATTATAAAAGAAATTGATAAAATTTGTTTGAATGTATAAGTATTTTGAGATGTACTAATGTGGTTTTGCATTTACCGGAATAAAAACTGAGTTACCTCCGAAAAGTAGCAGACCCCCCGACCCCCTATAAGGGGGAGTTCGCAACCAATTAAATTACAAAGCATTGCGAATTCGGATTTGATGATAATCATAAAAACATACTTTTCGGAGTCGACTCAAAACTTATTTATGGGATTCCGGCAAAATAAGCAGACTATCCACTGTAACCTGTCCATGGCTGCCCGTGCCTGCCACCCGCAAAGGGTATGCTTCTTCCCCTTTAATCCATACAATACGGGCAGAGTTGGGTGTTTCATTGAGTATCAGACAGTGATCACATTCAAAATGATAGTGATTATAGTTTTGCGTTTCTATCGTGTAGTTTGCCGGGGGTGAGTTGGGAGTTACAATTTCAGGCCCGTAAACAGGGTCGATGGTTGGGAAAAGCTCTTCGCTGATAAATCCCAGTATCTCATCATGAATGGTTTTATATACCAGTGAGTCGATAAGATTATCGTCGCCGAAATGGGGTTCGTGGCCCATGCCCTCAAATGTGTAGAGGCTATGTTCCATACCCAAAGTGCGTGTATGTTCAAGAATACTTGACGAACCATGTATTTTATTTGAAAAGAATGCCGAAACAACCCCGCTTACATTGGTAAAAGGGTAATCGAAGTGATAGGGTACAATTTCATCCTTATTACCATGAATTAACAGCAGGGGAGTTTGGTCATGCTCCTGAATAATATCCAGCGTGTGCACTGCTCCCCACATATTGATGGCACCCCTAATGGTAAAGGGTCCACGCAAATCGTTGGTTGAACAATCAAGGCATCCCAGATCTGATTGCATACGTAAAATACTGCCACGGGAACTTGACCATACTTCAGGCTCATCCATCAAAGTGGTATTAAGGGAAGTAATGCCCCCGGCACTGTTGCCACCCAGAAAAATCATATCAGGATCGATCCGATAAGTATCCTTGTGATGGGAAAGATACCGTAGGGCTGCTCTGGTATCCTGAACGGCTCTGTACATGGCCCGCTCAAGATTGGAATACCTGCCCGGTAAAAAAACATAACCCAAACGGTAATTTACCGATGCCACTACATATCCCTTGCGGGCGTAATCTTGTGCCAGCATCGATACCAGCTCATCTCTCTTATCACCCACAATAAAAGCCCCGGCGTGCAACAGCACAATGAGTGGGCGGTTTATCTGCGTATCGCCCAGGGGCTGGTATATGTCCATGTGCAGGGGTATGTCACTGCTAAAAATACTTGTACTAATATCGCCTGCCACCTCAAAAATAACTTTGGTGTAGCTCATATCGGGTCGTTTTTCTATTGTTTTTGATTCATAGAAACCGGGTGCAGAACCATACATCACTTCCTCCATCACAATGTCATTGGTAATGGGTTCGGTATAACGGTAAGGCGGGCCTGGGAAAACCCTTGTAATGTATTGCCTGAAACCCTGGCTTTTATCTTTGTTGGCAATGATAAACCGATCGTAATACACGTTAAACTGACCTTTGAAATCAGGCCCCCCTGAGAGTTTCAGTTTTGATACCTTGCCCAGCCTGCTATGGCGAAATGGTTTTGGTGGCGATAACGCTCTGTCGAGAGAAACATACTCACCCTGTTTTGCGGTTTCAAAGCGAATGGCCACCTTCTGGTCTTCACTTATATACCAGGAGTCCGGAGATATTCCTTCGGGGAGCATTACCTTGCATGAAGCAAGAAAAATGATCGGAAGAATGAATAGGATTGAAATGTTGAATCTGGCTTTTAACATATGCCGCCAAAGATAGCAATTATTTGATTTTGAGCCATTAGATCTGTCCATTTTCGTGCATTTTTGTATCGAAGTGTACACCAATGTATTAACAGTATATTTCTGCAATTTTTACATAATTTTGATTTACTGATAATTACAAAAATTGGTATGAAATTTATGTAAAATTAGCAGATTAAGACCGTACCAAATTAACAAAAATGGAAATCATCAGATTTACTTTCTTATTTTTTATAATCCATACCATTACTTATTATATTGCCGGGATAATAAATCTACAGTTTTCTAAAAAACTATATGGAGGAAGAAACCAGCTTTATAAATCCTTCTTAAGAAATATCTCTGATCCGAATGAAGCAAGTAGTGTAAATAAAAAGATTTTACCTGTGCAAATGATAAGAGCTATTCTTATGTCGGTTGTGCTGTATCCGGTAATTGGATTTTTAGGTGAGCTTTCCTTTGGCTTGCGTTTTCTTTTTATGGGAGGATTGATGTTTATCTATGCCGATTTCTGCAGTGCCATTCCATTCTCCAACACCCTGGAAGGAATTATTTACATGAAGCCCAAATATGTTAAACCCAGGGTATTCTGGACCATTCAAATGGAAGCAATAGTTTACAGCATACTATTTGGGCTGGCAGCAGGTTGGTTTTTGTTTTGAAACTGTTTTGAAGACAAGCATAACGCGCCAATTATCATTCTTTTACAAGCACTAACTAAAAAAAGAAAACCATGAAAATCGCAATCATTATTATTCTCATTATTGCCGTTGGCTTACTGGCTGTTTATGCGTGGCTGGGCGGCTTTGCAAAAGTTCAATTCTCGGTGCAGGAATCCGGAGGCGAAGTGCTGGTGTACGAAGCACACACGGGCGATTATAAAAATGTTGGGAAAGTTATAGATAAAATGTATTATGCCCTGCTGAACGAAGAAAAAGTAGAATGTTTCAGGGGTTTCGGCATCTATTATGATAACCCTCAACAGGTTGAAAAAAGCAAGCTCAGATCAGAAGTTGGAAATATCCTCGAAAATCCTGCACCGGAATTACTAGAACAGCTCAATGGCAAATACAACATCAAGAGCCTGGAAAGACAGAAATTCATAGTAGCAGAGTTCCCTTACAAAAACCAGATGTCGGTTGTAATGGGCATAATGAAAGTTTACCCCGCCCTGACCCGGTATTGCAAAGAAACCCAAATCAACGAAAACGGTTTTGTCATGGAGATCTACGATGTGCCCGGTAAAAAGATAATTTACAGAAAGCAAATATAGCATGCACCGATTTTCAATTATTTTTCTGCTCCTTTTTCTTCAGGCCTGCTGGCAATCGCAACCCAATGGAAATGTCTTGCTGGTAAATGAAGGTCCCGAAAAAGGATTTCACTACCCCTATTATTTGTTTGTCCCGGATAATGTTGCCAATGATAAGGAGTTGACCCTGATGATTGAACCCAATAACTCCGGATTCGTAAGCGATGATGCCAAAAAACACCTGGAGAAAGCCCGACGCATTGCCACTCTCGATTTTTATGCAGGCAATTATGTAGCACAAAATTTGAAACTCCCACTCCTTGTGCCTGTATTTCCGCGCAGTGAAAGTCAATCTAAAATCTATACCCATTCTCTCGATCGTGATGTAATGCTGCAAAAAAATACATCACTTGAACGATTAGATCTTCAATTGCTTGCCATGATTGATGATGCCAGAGTAAGACTAAAAGAGATGGGATATACTACCCACGAGCAGTTTTTTATGTCCGGGTTTTCCGCTTCAGGCACTTTTGTTAACCGATTTGCTGCCATACACCCCGAAAAGGTAAAAGCCCTTGCGGCAGGCGGCGTAAATGGATTATTATTTCTTCCCGTTGATGAAATCAATCATGAAAAACTGACTTACCCGTTAGGAACCGCTGATTTTCAGGAGCTGTTTGAAAAACCTTTCAATCCTGCCGCATTTAAAGAAATCCCTCAGTTTCTTTTTATGGGAGCGCTGGATGACAATGACGCCATACCCTATGCAGACGCTTTTGACGAAAATGAACGGGAACTGATATTCAGCACCCTGGGAAAGGAAATGCAACCCATTCGCTGGGAAAACTGCCGGCGAATTTATGACACAGAAGAAGTAAATGCACAAATCAAAACTTATGAAAATATCGGTCACGAGCAACCCGACCAAATAAAAAACGATATTCTGGAATTTTTTAAACAGTTTGACTCATGAACAAGCACATTTTTTTAGACAGGCTAACTGCCTTTGTTGGCAGCTGGATTGCCGGCAATAAGAAGTTCTTTGCAAAAAGCATTGAAAGCCCAACGCTTCAAGAGCAGATTGCATGTATAGAACTATCCATACCTTCTATAGATACCGAAGGAATATTTGACGTAAATGCGAAAACCCCTGCAGGCAAGCTTGATCCTGCCTTTTGCGTTGCTCAATGGAAAGGAAATGATTACCCTACCATCATCTTTCATCATGGCAACAATGAGCGCCCTTTCGATTTTAAAAAAGGTGCAAAAAATACCTTCTGGCAAATATTCATCAATACCCCGGAAAAATTGGATGTCAATTTAATTGTTGTAAGGGCACCCTTTCATAATTGCACACTAAAGGAATATCAAAACAGTATGGTTGAACTGGGCAACTTTGCTGCGATGATTGCCACTTCGGCAAAGATAAACGAGGAGTTAATCATGCAAATCAGAAAAATTTCATTAAAACCTATAATTACTTCCGGAATCAGCCTTGGCGGCTGGGTAACCAACCTGCACCGGGCAGTTTACAATACATCTACCGCATATGCTCCCTTAATGGCTGGTACCTATCTGGGCGAATTGTTCCTGAAAAGCAAATACAGAAAAATGGTTTCAGGTATTGCTCATCACAATCCTGAAACCATTAGGAAAGTGTTGAATTTTAATAGGGTATTTGAAAATAAAAACACTACTAATGTATTTCCCCTCCTTGCAAGATATGACCAGTTTATTGAGTATGATTTACAAAGAAAGAGCTATAACGGCTATCCGCTCAACACCATTGAAACAGGTCATATTACAGGCGCCATCAACTCGAATGTACTGAGGAAACACGTAATACATGTGTTACAAAGCTTTGATAAAGAGAGTAATATTTAATGTAAATTTGCCAATATATCTGGGGATTGATATAACAGATACTTCAGAATAAACCACCTTCTTCAACCAATAAGTTTTAGGTAATGCAGGAAATCATTGAAACGACTCGCCAAGAATTAAAGAAAAACATTGATGAAAAAACCTTGCAAAGCAGCCAGAGATTTTTCAAAGAAAAAATACAGCTTTATGGTGTGAAAACAGCTGTGGTAAGAAAAATAAGCACGGATGTTTTCAAATCGCTTGATCTCAAAACCAAAACTGATATTTTTGAATTGTGTGAGATTTTGTTTCAATCAGGAATTTTGGAGGAATCGTTTGTGGCTTACCATTGGTCTTATTCCGTTAGAAAACAATATGAAGCCACCGATATTGATCTGTTCGCCACATGGATAGATAGCTATATAAATAACTGGGCTTCATGCGATACTTTCTGTAACCATACCGTAGGCGAATTGCTTGAGCGCTACCCCGATCAAATTCGCCATCTCAAAGACTGGGCATTGTCAAACAACCGATGGATGCGAAGGGCTGCGGCTGTGTCGCTTATTGTTCCTGCCCGGAGAGGTAAATTTCAGGAAGATATTTTTGAAATTGCAGATATTTTGTTAACAGATCAGGACGATATGGTACAAAAAGGCTATGGCTGGATGCTCAAAGTAACAAGTGGATTTTACCAGGACGAAGTATTCCGATATGTAATGGAAAATAAAACCATTATGCCACGAACCGCATTACGCTATGCGATAGAAAAAATGCCAAAGGCACAGAAAATAGAAGCCATGAAAAGATAAATAAAGGAGAAAGTAAAGTTGAATGTATTCTTGCCTTGATTCCAGACTTTACTTTCTCCCCCTTTATATTTTTCACAAATTCCTAATAACACCAACCGGCATCTGAAATTTTAAACCGATCTGGCCTGTGAATCCCATCATATTCGCTTCAGTAATTGACCGGTATTGAAAATTATTGGTAAACCGGTAGGTAGCACCCATATACAAACTTACTGCGGGGGTGACATTCAAAACAGCAAAAGCGCCGGGTTGAATGATTAAAAGGTGCTGCTCGTTTTGCATCCATCCGTCCCAATCGGAATCGGAATCCATTTCAAGATGGCCATAGCCCACCCTTACCGGGAAAGTAGCATGAAGCATCCTGTTTGGAAATATGGTAAACCCCAGCATGCCACCAACAGACTGGTACTCGGTATATAATCCCGGGGCAAACTCATTAACAGGTACAAATTCGTTTACCGATCGCTGATAATACAGGGCTGTAGTAAAATGATTATTCAGTACCGCCCCCAGCCGAAAATCGCCACTTCCCACATTTGCACCCCCTATGGTGCTGAATTCAGCACCTCCGGAAACCATTAAGTCAAGGTTATTAAGGGAAAATGAACTCATTAGTGATTGTTTGGAGTTATCTGATGCAAAACTGTTCAGACTCAATAAAACGAATCCGGTAATAATTCCGGAGATAAGATTCTTTTTCATAGCATAATTTTTTTAAAGGTAAGTAATATTCATTTTGATAATTGCTCCGTGTTGAAACAGCAGAGTTGTTGAAATCAGGCACTATGTTATTCTCCCGGTTTATCAGAGTTATTCTTTCTGAAAATAGGGAACTATCAGAAAAACTGCTATTGGAATTATTAGAACAACTGCGATCGGGAAAACAAATATTTCAGCCATTTTCATATCTGAGTAATAAAAAATGTCATCAAGAATATATGCTATTGCTGCGATAATTCCGGATATAATGATCCCTGTTTTTAACTTAGTTGATTTGTTCATAGCGAAAATATTTAATGTAAATAAAAAGTTTGTCATTTTAAATTTATACCGGATTATAAGGGAGTAGAATAAGTGCCGGTAAGATTGGCCGGCACTTATCAGATGATTACCATTCATCAGTATGGTATAAGAACCAGTACATCTTTGTTGGGGTTGCTATCTTCAAACCTGATCTTTTCAGATGTATTGATCTTCAGATACCAGTCATCTGAAAGTTCATCGAAGTAGTCAGTGTAAGGGAATGACATCCAGAATTCGGTTTGACCGTCATCTGTATAGGTACCCCATGTGCCGTTCCGTGTAGTATTACCCTTTTGAGCTTCAACAGTCCCATTGCCACTGAACGTAAAACCATAGCCTGCAAAATCACTGGTTTCATTATCAAAGTTTTCAATAAACAGATTGATTTTCCAGTTTTTTGATGTCAAATTGGTTTGCAGATCAGACGGGGTAAGCTGAAAGGTAGCTCCCTGGTTATTGCTTCCATCGGGGTTGGAACCCTGGCTGTTTTGATCATTTGATGGAAGGTCTGGAATAATAGCTTCAACTTCTTCGCAACTGGTAAAAGAAACGGTGAGTAAAAAAGCCAGTGTAGTTACAAATATTGATTTCATAGCATAATTAGTTTTAAAGGTTAGTAATAATCATATTGATAATTATTGCGCTTCGAAACGGCAGGCATCCTGGAATCAGGCACTATGTTATTATCCTGGTCGATCAATGAAATGGATGATACAAAGATTTCGGGCCTGAGGAAAAAAAGATCTACTTCACCGGTAAGTGTTACCCTCGTGTTTTTGGTGAAAGGGGTTGACGGCATGCGCGAAGGGTAGATCTCTACTCTCATATCGCCGGAAGCATCTCTGAACAGGTAATAATCTTCGCGAATATGCTCAACAATATACCCATTCAAACGCACAGTACGATCGGTAAAGCTGTATCGGATTGCATTGTCTTTTACATATTGCACATTATGAATTTTGGAATCACTACTTACAAACTGGGCACTGGCCGCAGTAGAAATAAAAAGAAGGGAAATTAAAACAAGATTTTTCATTTTTGTCTGTATTAAAGGGTTTTTAATAGATTAACTGAGACAAAAATAGAATAGGAATCTGGAGAGATTTTGTAGAAAGGGATGGTTTATTTGAAAAAAATCTCAAAAATATGTAGATTTTCTTCCTCTGTTTTGTATTGGAAGGTAAAATCGTAGATGGAGCAAATCTGATCTACTATTGCCAGGCCAACTCCCCTGTTCCCATCGGGTCCTTTGGCAAAGCGGCGTTTCATGGTTTCCGGTGACCGACTGGATTTAATGCCGGGGTTTGAGATTCGGAGAGATTTTTCGCTAAGTGTAATGTCAATAAATCCATTATCCAGGTTATGCTTTACTGCATTTTTAACAAGATTATTTAATAATACATTGGCCAGCCCAGGATCCATAAAAATTTTGCATTCATCCAGTTGCAACTGCACAGAGATATTGCGCATTTCTATCATTTCGTCAAAAAATTGAAGGGTGCTTTCCAGGTGTTTTTTTACATCAATCCATTGGTTGTTGTCGAACTCGCGATTGCCGATGCGGCTGAGCAACAATAACGATCTCTGGATCTGGCTCAGGCGTGATGCCGACTGGTGTATCTTATTGATTTGTTCTACCCATTCCTGTGGAACTGATCTCTCATCAACCGACAACATATTCTCTGTAGTAGCTTTGATAATTGCCAGTTGCGTTTGCATTTCGTGCGATGAATTGTCGTTAAACTCCTGAGCTTTTTGGTAATCCTGCTTAACTCTTACCAGGAGTTTCCCCACAGAATCATTCATTTCGGAAAATTCAACTATATCGCTTTGCGGAAACCTTGGCAAGGGTTTTTCGGGATGAAAACCCCTGAGCAGGCCCAGTGATGTGTAAAAAGGGCTCCATACATTTCGGGCCACCATAGGAACAATGCCCAGAACCACGATAAAAATCAACAGGCTAAGTCCAAAAGTTACCAAAAGTGTACCTTTTATAACCGACTCGCGGTCGAGCAATAGGTGGCGCAGCACAATGGTGTATTCGCCATCGTCAAATTCAAGGGGGAAAAGAAGTTCACGATAGGGAGCCATTTCCATATCGCCGGTTTCAAGTATCAGGGTGTCTCTGAAAAATGGTTTTCCGGTTTGTTTGCCCGGCAAAATATCGGCAACCATCTGGTACTGGGGCAAATCATTATGTACCTTACTGTAATCAATAATTCTATCCATTTCGTAGGTAAGAAACTCATTTACCTCGCTTCCGGAAATGTATTTTATCATAAAATAACCAAGCACTCCACTAACAATAACCACCGGCAGCAGCCAGATTAACACACTACGGGAAAATCTGTTGAGCAGACTCCCGGAATTTCTGTTTTTTAGTTTTGCTGTCATTCGTTTGCTGCGTTGAGTTTATACCCTACTCCATAAACTGATTTTAAAGGATCAGCCGCTCCGGCTCCCACCAGTTTTTTCCTTAGGTTTTTGATGTGCGAATAGATAAAATCATAAGAATCAGCCATATCCATATTGTCGCCCCAGATGTGTTCTGCAATGGCTTCGCGGGTTATTACCCTTGATGGGTTGGCAAGAAAAAAGAGAAGAATATCATATTCGCTGCGCGTAAGATCAATCAACTGGCTCTTAACGGTAACCTCCCTTTTTTTAGTTTCGACATCCAGCATCCCATATTTTATTGTACTGTTGCCGTCGAGCTTCTTCCGTCGGAATACCGCACGTACCCTGGCAACCAGCTCGGCCATATCGAAAGGTTTGGCAATGTAATCATCGGCACCCATATCGAGGCCCTCAATTTTCTGATGTACCGCATCGCGCGCCGAAACAATGATAATGCCTGATTGCGGATGATTCTCCCTGATTTTTGCTATCAGATCCAGACCACTGCCATCGGGCAAATTCACATCTACCAGAAAAACATCGTAAGAATACAGCATGATCTTTTCAATGGCATGCTCAAAACCTGATGATGCATCGCACATAAAATCAGCTGAAAGCAAGGCTTTTCGGATCTCTGCCAGAAGTTTGGGGTTATCTTCGGTAATGTGAATTTTCATGGTGTAATATTTAACAATAAAAATAATTAACTCATGAAATAAGGGAATGTTTATTTAACAGGATTGAATGTTTATGGCAACGATTCTTTACCCAAATGAACTAACCATACAAAATTAATGTTTAGGCTGTCAGTAGTACAGAAAGTTATAAAATTTAAGATTTGGTAGGTGCAAAAAAGTGTGTAATATGTTCTGGTGTTGAGTTTTATCATCACATCTTGTTGTAAGCCTTTATAATTTGCCCCTTGCCTAGAAACCTTCACATTGAAACCATGAGTAAAGATCACGATTACATTATTGCGGGCTCGGGCCTGGCCGGATTAAGTTTGTTGTACCATCTGCTGAATGATGATTTGCTGAAAACAAAAAACATACTTGTTATTGACCCCCTGAAAAAGAAAGAAAACGACCGCACCTGGTGCTTTTGGGAAAAACACAACGGCCCCTTTGAACCGATCGTTTGCCATCAGTGGGAAACACTCCGTTTCTTTGCGCAAGATGTTTCCCGTGAATTTGAGATGGAGAAGTATCGTTACAAAATGATCCAGTCGGGCGATTTTTACAAACTGGTGCTCGATCTTGCTGAAACGTTTCCCAATGTGACTTTCATTAACGAAAAAATTTCCGGTATTGCCGAAAAGGGAAACCGGGGTTCAGTAAAAACAGATGCCGGCGAATATGAAGCTGAATATGTATTTAACTCCACCGGGCTGTTTCATCCTGAAATGGATGAAAAAAACACCCTTTTGCAGCATTTTACAGGCTGGTACATCAAAACTGAGCAACCCGTTTTCAATAGCAAGATTGCCACCCTGATGGATTTCAGGCTAAATCAGCAACATGGCACCACGTTTATGTATGTTTTGCCCACAAAGGATACAGAAGCCCTGGTTGAATACACATTGTTTAGTCCAAAAACGCTGACTCCCAAAGAATATGAAACCGAACTACGCAGGTACATCCGCGAAGACCTGCAGATTGAAGATTACGAAATTACCCATAGCGAGTTTGGGGTGATACCCATGTCGAAGGCCCGTTTTAAAAGATACCAGGGAAAGTATAAAAGAATCATTAACATTGGTACTGCAGGTGGTTTTACCAAACCCAGCAGCGGTTACACGTTTCAGTTTGTACAGACACACCTTGAAGAAGTAGCCAACCGGTTAAAACACAACCAGTCGCCTGCCATAAGCCCAACACTTACTGACAGAAAATTTCTCTGGTACGATCTTACCCTGCTGGATGTGCTGATGACCGGAAGCATGACCGGAGAAAAGATCTTTTCCAGCCTTTTCAAAAAAGTAAAACCTGAAAGCATACTTGCCTTTCTGGCCAACGAAAGTACTTTCTGGGAAGAATTCAAAATTCGGAATGCAGTGCCCATTTTACCTTTCGTTATTTCCGGGATGAAGCAGATTCTGGGTGGCAAATAGCCGGCAGACAGAAGATCAAGATCATCTCCTACAGCCTGTGAATACCGGTTTTCAAAAGACCATCCTGATCAATAAAATGTTAACAAAAGATAGGATATACCATCCTTTTGAGCGATCCGGTATTTAATCAGCTGGTTTAAATTATAAACCTCACCTTCAATGAAAATGAACTCACTTTCAAATTTATAATTTCGCCCAAAGTTTTCCGGAATCCAGATATTGGTCCATGACTGGTCCAGGCTAAAATTCATTACCCTGTTAAGACTATTCTCTTTTATAACTGACTGAAGTTCCAGAGCAATTAATTCACCATTAGTCAGCTCATCTTCCTTCTGGCATGACATTGTCAGCACTGCAAGGCTTAACAATGTAAATACTACAACATTTTTCATTATCATTTTCCTTTAGTTAATATTGTTAATCAAAATGGGATTTTTTGTTTCACAATTAATACCAAATGTCAGGCCATTACATCTATCATACTGTATTATAGTCATCTGCATATTATCATTTTTGTTCAGCATACAACAAAGTGTTCAATACCGTACGCTGGAAATACTATAGTGTACACAAGCATAACACAGATGATTGGTTGAATTGCTAAATTTGGGTAGTAGTTTGTTTTAAAAATACATTTTAGAATTGGATAACTTCAAGTTACTAAAATACCCAGAGATTAGTAAGTTTGTAAATTGATAAATACCTAAATCCAATGATAGAACTTAAAAACGTTTCGATTGAATTTGACGGTAAACAGCTGCTACAGGGGTTGTCTTTTCGGGTTGAAAAGGGAGAGCATCTATGTATCAGCGGTGGTTCGGGTAAAGGCAAATCAACCCTTTTGAAACTTTTACAGGGGTATGTGTTACCATCGAAAGGGCAAGTTTTTGTAAATGACCTTCCTGTTGCACCAGAGCATATTCAAAGAATACGGTCTTCAATGGTTTATATCCCTCAAAATGTAAATCTGCCGGTACGCCATGGCAGAGAACTGGCCGAATTACTTTTTGCATATGATAAATTATCTGACATACAAAATTATATGGAGGAGCTTGGTCTTTCAGCCGATCAGGTTTTCCAGAATTTTGATCAAATTAGTGGGGGTGAAAAACAACGCATGGTAGTAGCCATTTGCCTGGCTCTAAAAAAACCCATTATGTTGTTGGATGAACCCACATCATCTCTTGATCATGATTCCGTTAAACAACTATTTAATTTAATAGAATACCTTAAAGAAACTACCATTATTTCAACATCACATAATATAGACTGGATATCTTATGCTGATAAAGAACTCAGTTTATGATCGGTAGATAAGATATACCTGCTGCAAAAACTTATGATAGGCAAATGAAAGAAATAACTGATATAAATATCTGGGATCTGGTACTGGCATTGGCAACGTTATCTTTGCCAATGTTCATTTTTTTGTATTATAAGATAAAGCTGGTAAAAGATCTTATCGTAAGCATGATAAGAATGGTTCTCCAACTGATGCTGGTAGCTGTTTATCTTGAGTGGATCTTCAACCTTAACAATGCATGGATCAATACACTCTGGGTTTTGGTGATGTTAATTGTAAGTGCCGGTACCCTTATTTACAGGGTGAAACTTAATTGGAAAATATTTTTTATTCCCTTTATACTTGCCGGAGTTTTTACCATGCTATTTATCGATACATTTTTTATTGGCCTGATTATCCGCCCTGAATACTTCTTTGACGCCCGATATCTGGTACCCATTTCGGGTATGGTGTTAGGTAACTCGCTCAATCATAATGTAGTAGGTCTTTCAACCTTTTTCGACGGCCTGACAGAAAAAAAGGAGCTGTATTATTTTGTACTTACCAACAGCGGTAGTCGGCAAAATGCCGTAAAACCCTTTATTCGCGAAGCAATAATTAAGAGTCTTAATCCCCTACTGGCTACCATGTCTGTAATTGGGCTTATCTCTTTACCCGGTATGATGACCGGGCAAATACTTGGGGGCTCATCGCCTGCCATTGCCATAAAGTATCAGATCATGATCATGGTTGCCATATTAGTGGGCTCGGCATTGATGCTCACATTAAGCATCTGGTTTTCAAAAATGGTTATTTTTGATGATTATGGAAACTTAAAAACCAAAAATAAAAGAGCTGGTAGCTGATTTTACATTTTTACTCTCCATCTTCCTTTAATTGTTCCATCAGTTTGTATTTGGCTTGTCGGGTTTCCCATCTTTCACGGGCAAATTTCTGCATATCGGTTATTGTGTCCTTCTCGTCAACAATTTCAAGGCCAAGGAGTGTTTCAATAATGTCTTCCATGGTAACAATACCGTCCATACCACCATACTCATCAACAACAAGGGCAATATGTTCCTTTTTTTCCAGTAGTTGTTCCCATAAAGAAAATAGTACAACAGAATCAGGAACAACCAAAATCTTTCTTTTAATATCTTTTAGTTTCTGGTGGTGTTTGTCTTCGGCCAGGTTTTCAAAAACCTTTTGTCGGAAAACATATCCGGTAATATTTTCATCGTTTTCATCATAAACCGGAATGCGCGAAAACTTAAGGTAATTTTTGTTTTTCAGAAAGTCTGCTAAAGAAAGATTTTCGTCTGCTACTGCCACTACTACTCTTGGGGTCATAATTTCTTTAGCCTTCAAATTTTTTAGTTTTAAAATATTTTGTATGATTTTGTTTTCTTTATCGGAGAATAATCCTTCAAGGGCTCCAATGCTAGCCAAGGCGGCAATTTCTTCTCTGCTGGTAGTTTGACCTTCAGAATTATTCGAAATCATCCGTGTAATGAATGCAGAAATTACCACCAATGGATAGGTAATAACAATCATCCCTTTTATGGTGTAATAGGCAATTCTGGATAAATTTTTCCAGTACCTTGCACCAATGGTTTTGGGTATAATTTCGGTGATAACCAATATAAGAATGGTAAGAATAGCTGAAATAAGTCCAAAATATGCTTCCCCAAAAACTTTAACTGCCTGGGCGCCTACACCTGCTGCTCCAATGGTGTGGGCAACTGTGTTTAATGATAAAATAGCAGATAAAGGTTTATCTATATTGAGCTTAAGATTAATAAATGATTGAGCCCAATGATGGCCGTTTTCTTTCTTTACCATTAGAAAGGATGTTGGAGTGGAAAGAAGTACTGATTCCATGATGGAGCAAAGGAATGAAACGATTAGGGCAAGTAATAAATAGGCTATTAAAGCTACCATGTTGTTTTATTTAGGATAGTTTTTTGCAAAACTTTCTGTTTTTGTTGTTATACTATGCATTTATGAACTTAAGGGGGTTGTTAGTAAAATCAGGGATGGGTTTAGGGCTGCTTTTTTTAGCAGTTACCTTTTCCATTCAAGGCTTTCAATGAGTACCTCAATATCTTCTGTGAGAAAATTGATTACGGGTGCCAATGAATCGTTGTTGGGGCTTACACTAAAGTAGAGCGAGCCACGCAGGAAATGTTTTGTACTGTCGGTAACAAAAAACTGAAGGGGAGAGGCTGCTTCTTTGCCACGTATTTCAAAGAGAATACCATAAACATTCTTTTCTTCGTTAGCAAATAGTTTTTCTTCGAATCCACTGGCTTTGGGTATGTGCCTGTTTACGAAATTGCGTCCATCTTCAATAAAAGTATTTAGAGAATTTTTATCATCAATACTTTTATAGCTCATGTGAAGCGTGGCATTGAATTGCGGAAAATTAATATCAGCCCACCAGGGTTCTGCATTAACATGTGTATCAGGAACAATCTTACCATAAGATGGGTATGCAAAACGATAGGGAAAGATACTGTCAAAAACCTTGTACTCTTTTTCCGGTAGGTCTATCCGGAAATATGCCCGCGGCAGAGGAGTGTAATTGGGCTCACAGGAGGCGGCAATAAGGATAAGAAAAGTCAGAAAAACTACCGGAAAGAATTGCCAGATCTTCAAAGATACAGATAGGGTTTTTGGAGAATTTTTAGAAGCAGTTTCAGCAAAATTATTTTTGAAATATTCCATTTAAAAAATTTGTAAGAAAGTAGAAAAAGGTAAGAGAGTATTGGATAACCGGAACAAACAATCCTAAGGCTTTTTCAGTTTCACGCGAATCCTTTTGATTCGTCGGTTATCAACGGCTTCAACAACCATATCGAAACCTTTGCAGTCGATTTTTTCTCCCTTAAACGGAATCTCTTGCTTGATTTCCAGAATCAATCCGGCCATGGTGTCGGCTTCGCCTTTTATTTCATTGAAGATGGCATAATCGATGCCTGTAATTTTACAAAAGTCTTTTAAGAGAGTGCGCCCCTCAAAGATATAGGTATTGTTATCCAGGCGGGAGTAAATGGTTTCTTCGATATCGAATTCGTCATTGATTTCACCAACAATTTCTTCGAGAATGTCTTCCAGGGTAATGATTCCGGATGTACCACCATATTCATCCACAACAACTGCCATATGGATCTTCTTTTCCTGAAACTCTTTCAGGAGATCGTTGATTTTTTTACTCTCAGGTACAAAGAAACAATTGCGTATCAGGTTAACCCATTTGAAATCGTTGCTGGAATCAAGATGAGGTAAAAGATCTTTGATGTAAAGAATACCTGTTACATTGTCGAAATTATCTTTGTAGACCGGGATCCGGCTGTATCCTGCTTCAACAATAATCTGTATCAGTTCTTCAAAGGGAGTTTTTTCATCAACAGCAACAATATCCATGCGGCTTTTCATGATTTCCCGGGCATAAATATTACTGAATTGTACAATACCATACAAAAGTTTTTTGTCATCGGCTGACGAGGGCTCATCGTGGGTAAGATCAATGGCATGAGAAATTTCGTCGGCGCTAATTCCCATCTTTTTTTTGTCAATTCTTTTATCAATAAAATCCGTAGTTCTTACCAATAATGAACTAACCGGATAAAATACTTTTCGCAGGCTAATGAGCGCACCGGCCATGGAATAGGCAAATTTTACAGCATTTTGGGTAGCGTAAACTTTTGGTAGAACTTCTGCAAAAAGCAAGATAAGAAAAGTTACTACGATTACCTGTATTATAAAACCGAGAATTGGATAAAGATCAAAATTGAATACAATATTGGTGATAAAGGTAGATAGAACAATTACTGCAATATTTACTACATTATTGGTAATTAATATGGTAGCCAAAAGCCTTTTAGGGCGCTCAATAAGGTTTACGATCTTTGCTGAATTGGGATTTGCGTCTTCCTGCAAGTCCTTTATCTGGGATTGTTTCAACGAGAAGAAGGCAATTTCTGAACCCGAAACAAATGCGGAAAGTGTTAGTAAGGCAAACATTCCCAATAATGCGAAGGCGGCTTCTGCATTAAAGGTGTTGAAAAACGACAAAATAACTGAAGCGATATACGAATAAGGCTCAGGTGAATCTTCCAAGGTAATAATAGCTTTGATTTCAATGCAAAAGTAATACAAATTTGTTCAAAATGTCAACATTTTCATTATCACAAAGATTTTACCTTAAATTTGTAACCATCAATATAATATGGCTTTCCGTGCAGATACAATTCCATATAGTTTTTTCTGTTTTTTAAAAAAGGTCATCAGCATATTTTGAAGTCAATCATTTATGAATAAATCACAAACCTACTATTTTATTGGCCGTGTTTTATCCTTAGACTTTGTGCCTGGTAATAAGATAATTATTGCTAGTCAAATATCTGATAATAAGGTTAACTGGCCGGGTTTTGTGAAACTCGGTAGTGATAAACTAGTATTGCCCGCATTATATTATCAACTCTCCAAACATGGTTTAACAAGCCTTATGCCGGCTGATCTGACTCAATATCTTGGGGAAGTTTACCAACTAAATCAGCAACGCAATCAAAACGTGATTAAGTTGTCCGCTTTTTTGAGAGATCTGCTCCAAAAGCATGGTATCAAAACTTTATTTATGAAGGGTACAGGTAATATACTGGATGGATTATATCAGGATATTGGTGTGAGAATGGTTTATGATGTGGATGTGCTTGTAGATGAATCTAAAATGCTTGATGCAGCAAATTTATTGATAAAGGAAGGGTTTATAACCCAAAAGAAATTCAACCCACGTGCGCTGGATTCAACAATGCACTATCCTATTTTGCTTCGCGAAGATTATGTTGCAGGGGTAGAAGTGCATTGTAAACCTGCACAATATCATTACGATAAAGTTTTTAACAATAACAGGGTATGGGCCGGTAAAAAACTATCAGAACAAACACCCGGATTTTTCACTATGGATTACAAGAGCAGAATAGTCCACAGCTTTATGCATGCCCAGCTTATGCATAACGGTCATTATCATGCCGATGTTTCTCATCGCGATTTGTATGATTTGCTTTTGCTTAGCCAAAAAGAAGACCTTTTCAATACTTTTATTGAATTTGATTACTACACTGGTGCTTCCATTGCCTACCTTAAGCTAATGCATAAAGTTTTTGATTTGGCTATGCCCTCGGTATTGATGCAGAATAGGTCGGGGAAATTATTTCTGTGGAGGCATAAAAAGGTGTTGCAAATGAAAACACGTACTTTGCGACGATATCATCTGTTGTTATTGTTTCTTCAGAAGTACTTGATTTTGCCTTTAAGGGTTCTGGTAAATGCAAAGGCCCGCAATTATGTTTTTGCCCGGATAACGGACGTGAGTTGGTATGGTACTCACTGGCGTTTAATGAAAAGGCAGCTAAGGGCCAGGAAATAAATCATTTAATTGCATCAATCAGGGCATCTACAAGGCGGCTGGCTCCAATACGCAGACATTGTTTATTCATCCACTCGTTGCCCAATACTTCGTCGGTTAGAATGTAATATTTTAATGCAGTACCGGCATCTGAGATTCCTCCAGCTGGTTTTATTCCTACCATTTTGCCAGTTTCGTCATAATGGTCTCTAATGGCATCAAGCATCACCAGCATAGCTTGCTCTGTTGCCGCTGGCTGAATTTTTCCGGTAGAAGTTTTGATAAAATCAGCACCTGCCTGTATGGCAATTTCGCTGGCACGCCTAATCAGTGTTAGTGATTTTAATTCACCGGTTTCAAGAATAACTTTCAGGTGAGCATCGCCACAGACTTGTTTTATGGCTGCAATTTCATCGAAAACCAGGTTGTATTCGCCTTGTAAAAATTTCCCTCTCGAAATTACCATATCTATTTCATCTGCTCCCTCTGCAACTGTATATTTTACTTCTTCCACTTTAATTTGGATGGGTGATTGGCCTGAAGGAAAGGCGCCTGCCACGGCAGCTACTTTAAGTTTGCTACCTTCCACAGCCTTCCTCGCGGTTCTAACCAGGGTTGGATAAACGCAAACAGCCGCAACATTCGGAAATCCTAACCCGAGCGTTTCTAAGCTCATCCCTTTTTGGCACATGGCACGTACTTTTTCATCTGTATCAGCTCCTTCAAGGGTAGTTAAATCGATGAGACCCATTATGTTTTTAAGTGCCTGGTTTCTGTTTAGAGCTGCGAGTCCCGATTGAATAAGGGTTTGGGTACGTTGTATTACTTCTTCATCAGAAATATCCGGGGTTTTGCTGAAATCCTGCATAGTAAAAGTAGTTTTAAGGGTTTAGATGCTTACCTGATGCTGGCTTTAAGTTCTCGTTGAAGCAGCGTGGAAATTTTAGACATTACTTTGTCTATCTCTTTGTCTGTTAGCGTTTTGCTTTCATCGAGCAGGGTGAAGCTTACTGCATATGATTTCATCCCTTCGCCTATTTTAGTGTCGGTATAAATATCGAACAGCCTAATATCCTTGAGTAGTTTCTTCTCTGCTATCCTTGCCAATTGGGCAATATCGCTAAACTTTACTTCTTTTCCAATAAGTAAGGCGAGGTCTCTTCTTACTTCCGGAAATTTTGCAATTTCCTGGTACTTTAGTAGGTTGCTCCCTTGTAATCTGATTACTTGCTCCCAGTTTATAGAAGCATAAAACACAGGTTGTTTAATGTCGAATGATTTCAGGAAGCTGCGTTTTAGCTCGCCCAGTTCGTAAATAATCTTTCCATTTAACGACACGCTTATGCCAGCATCCCAGTAAAGTTGGTCTTTTATTTCTTCCATTTGTATTTTTTCCAAAGGGATATTCATTTTTGAAAGTAAATGGGTAACTTCTGACTTCAGGTCGAAAAGAGAAATCGTTTTTTGTGGCATGTACCAACTTTCGGGTTGTATGTTACCCGTCATAAAGATTGCCAACATTCGTTGCTCTCGATAACCGGGCAGTTTTAGACTACCTTTATGTTCTTTATTAGCTTCCTTGAAATAGATATTTCCGAATTCGTATATCTTCAGGTCATTAACTTTTCGGTTCTGATTCCAGGAAATGGTTTCCATTCCGCCAAAGAAAAGGGTTTGCCGCATTACACCTAAATCCTGGCTTAATGGATTGAGAATATGTACAATTTCTGATGCGGAAAAAAGGCTTTCGTTGTTATAGTATGCTGCTTTGGTAAGGGAGTTGTTCATTATTTCGTTAAATCCCCGCGCAGAGAGCAGGTCAGAAGCAATATTCTGAAGCTTTTCCTTGTCGGGGTGAGGATTGGAAACAATGGAAGCATGCAGCCTTTCGGGCAGCTGAACGTTATTATAACCATAGATGCGCAATATTTCTTCCACTACATCAGCCGGGCGGGTAACATCTACCCGGTATAGAGGAATTTTCAGTAAAAGACCTTCTGGGTTTTCATTCAGGATATCAATTTCAAGAGACTCCAGAATATTTTTAATGGTGTTTAATGGTATTACTTTGCCAATGAGCCGATGAACAGTTTCAAATTTCAGATTTACCTGAACCGGTTCAACAGGATTGGGGTATACATCCATAACATCAGAAGTGATCTTCCCTCCTGCAATTTCTCTGATGAGCATACCAGCTCTTTTTAATGCATAAAGGGTCATTTCAGGATCGGTACCTCGCTCAAACCGGAAAGATGAATCGGTATTTATGGTGTGCGCTTTTGATGATCTGCGAATTCCGGATGATTCAAAATAGGCACTTTCGAGAAAAATTTCAGTTGTTGATTCTGTTACACCTGAATCGAGTCCACCCAAAATGCCAGCCATACACATAGGTTCATTCTGGTTACAGATCATTAGATCGTTACCGCTGAGTTTTAGCTCTTCTTCATCAAGGGTAACAAATGGAGTGTCATTTGTGGGTTTTCTAATTATAACTTTATTTCCGGCTATCCTTGATGCATCAAAAGCATGCAGTGGCTGGCCGGTTTCGTGTAATACAAAGTTGGTAATATCTACCACATTGTTGATGGGTTTCAGGCCAATAACGCGTAGTTTGTCTTTTAGCCAGTCAGGAGATTCTTCGATTTTTACCTGCGAAATACATAGTCCTGTATAGCGGGGGCATGCATTAGGATCTTCGATAGTAATCGTAATTTGAGAGGTGATTTCATCAGGTTTAAACTGATTTATATCTGGTTTATTGAAGTCAATTTTCTTTTCTGGTGACAGGTGCTTATAAACTGCAACCAGATCGCGGGCAACGCCTATATGCGATGCAGCATCTATGCGGTTGGGAGTTAAACCAATTTCAATACAATAATCTTCCTTAATTTTGAAATATTCAGCAGCGTGTTGTCCGGGTTGTGCATCAGGGTTAAGAACCATGATGCCTTCGTGGTCGGTTCCCAGGCCCAGTTCATCTTCTGCACAAATCATTCCCCTGGATTCCTGCCCTCTTATTTTTGCCTTTTTAATCTCGAAACTTTCCCCTTTCTCATTATAAAGTAGAGTACCAACAGTGGCCACGGGTACTTTCTGTCCTGCAGCAACATTGGGTGCCCCGCAAACAATAGGGAGTATTTCATTTCCTACATTAACGGTTGTAACACTTAGTTTGTCTGCATCGGGATGCTTCTGGCAAGTAATTACTTCACCTATTACAATCCCTTTCAGGCCTCCTTTTATTGTTTCAACTTTTTCAATGGATTCTACTTCCAGTCCACAATCGGTTAGCAAACTTGCTATCTTTTCTGGCTCTTCTTCAAGGGTTAAATAATCTTTGAGCCAATTGAGAGAAATCTTCATTGGTTATTGTAATTATGTATTGTTGATTAATGTATTGGTATGCAGAATGTAAAACAACAGATTTATTGCACGTTTAATCATGCACTATATAAATTTGAAAGGCACAAAAGTAATAAAATTGAACCACAAAAAAACCGGAAGATTATCTTCCGGTTTTTTTGTAATTTAATTTAATAATGTTGAAAGGTTGCTTAATCGAGCTGAAATAGTTTGTATCCAACTTCTTTTCCTTCAAAGAACACAACAACATTGTAGTATCCTTTTTCAAATTTTTCTTCCTGATCCCATACAACACAAACTTCCTGCTCATTATTTTGGTAGTTAACTGTGCGCTTAATTGAAAATTGAACATCTTCTCCTTCAAACTCTATAGTATTTTCAGGTGAAGTTGCCAAGACAATATTATTGGGGTCTATAATTCTAACGAAGAAATCTCTGTTACCCGGTTTTGCTACCAGATTTTGGTTTATGTTAAAGCAGACGCGTAATTTATCGGTTCTTCTGGCTTTTGTAGTGGGTTCATCGCCTCTTCTTCTTTCTCTTATAGCAGTACCTTCCAGATTCGCAATGGTAAGAATAGAAGCTTTTTCAAGCTCTTGTTCCATTTCTTTATTTTCAGATTCGAGTTGCTGGTTACGAGCTGTGGTTTCAACCAGGGTAGATCTCATTTGGGCATTTTCGCTTGAGAGCACCTGCTTTTCGTTCTCCATGGCATCAATCTGCAGACGGTAGGCTTCTAATTGCTCCTCCAGTTCTTGTATTTTTTGACGGTAATCGGCAATATTCGGTATGGAGCCTGATGAAGTTGTTCCTTCTCCTCTTAATTGGGCTCTAAGTTGGTTAACCCTTCTTCTTTCGGCAGCAAAAAGAGCTTCCATTTCCTGGTACTCAGCAGATAACCGGGCGTATTTAATTTCCATCTCGTCGAGTTGTTCGAGCAGGAGGCGTTTTTCAGCGCTTAACTCATTGATTTCAATGGCTGCTACCTGTGCTTCGTATTTGGCAGAAAGGAACTGCCTGAGAAGTAATGCTCCACCTAAAGCTAACAAAACTGCTAAAACTGCAAGAAAAATAACAACAGCTGAATCGTTTCTTTTGGGTTTATTTTCGCCATATGATTTTGCAGAGCCTATTTTATTATCTTTTCCTTCCATAGTAAAATAATTTTAAGTTTTAAATATGGGGTAGCCAGTTAACTGAAAACTACCGCAAAGAGAATTGTGATTCACCCAAACGAAATTCATCTGTGAAAATTGACACCAGATACATACCATCTTCATAATCGGATGTGTTATTCCATTGCAAACAAACTTCAGTATCAAGATTGGTATAGTTGAATTCTCCTTTCATGGTAAATTGCAGCGTGTCTTCACCGGATATAAATGAATACCTGTCATCGTCGCCCATGCGAAGGATATTTCCATTGGGTTCTGCTATCCTCACATAAACATTCTTATTGCCAGGAGTTGCCACCGGATTTTCCGCTACAGTGAAGCATACTTTGATAAGATCAGTACGTCGGGCCCGGTCAGTTTCTTCTTCTCTATTACTGCCCCTGAGGCGAATTGGAGTTGCATTTATCTGAAAAGCCCTAAGTGCAGAAGCAACTTCTACTTTGCTTTCCAGTTCTTCTTTAGATTCTGATAAGGCAGTGGTTTCGCGCGTGAAGCGTTGTATTTCCTCCTGCATCTCCACATTTTCAGCCTTGAGAACCCGATTTTCAGTATAAAGGCTATCTATTTCGTGAACGTAGTTTTGGGTAATTTCTCTAAGCAGATTAAGCTGTCGGCGTATTCTTCTGTAATCACTTTGTTGTGCAATCAGTCTTTCAATTTCCTGTGCATTGGCTTGAATAATACTGTCCTGGGTTGTAAGAACACTGTCATATTCCATTTTAACCATGTTATACTCCATCAACACACTATCAAGTTCAACTTTTAACTCCTGGTTCAAATCTTCTGCAACGACCTTTTCTGTTGAAATATCTTTTAAGGCATTTCGACTGGTTATAAGCATAAAAGTAAGCACGGCAATAATAATTACCAATATAAGGATAGTTCCTTTATAAATGTTTTCATTTCTGGCTTTCATATTTGCCGTATTTTCGGTTTCTTTTATTGGCTGATTTGTTTTGTTTTTGCCTTCCATGTAAATTAAATCGTTGTTATGGGTTTATTAAAATTGTTTATTAACTATTACTATACGGTATTTATAAACTAGGGTTTCCTGGTAAAAAAAAGTTCTTTTGCATTTTTAACCAGAATCAGAAAATACCTGCTTTATTTTGGTGCAAATTTATATTATTTTTATCAAATAAGCTTTTAATCAATAAATTATACCCTTACGTTCAAAATTGTCTTATAGGTAATGATAAAAAGAGCATGTAAAGAGTCATTTATCCGATTTATTGGTTTGGAACAGTAACAAATTTTTGTCATTATGTTGGTTGTAAAAGAGTATGTTAGTGATTTTTTGTCATTATTTTATCCACGCTTGTGCAATGGGTGCAAAAAGGCATTGATAAAAAGTGAAGAGTGTTTATGCAGTTATTGTCGATTTGAGCTTCCACAAACAGATTTTTTTGATGACAGAGACAATCCGGTATCTAAAATATTTTGGGGTCGGGCAGATCTTGAAACCGCAACTTCTTTATTTTACTTTCAAAAAGGTGGCAAAGTACAGAATTTAATTCACCAGTTTAAATACAAAGGCAAAATCGAAGTGGGTATTTACCTGGGGAAGATGCTGGGGATGCAATTGAAAGACCATCCGGTTTGGGAGCCAATTGATGTAATTGTTCCTGTGCCTCTTCACGAAAAAAAGCAGTACAAAAGAGGGTTTAATCAAAGTGAAGTATTTGGCAGGGGCATTGGGAGTGTTTTTGGAAGGCCGGTTTCTACAAACAATCTGGTAAGAATTTCAAAAACAGATACCCAAACCCGTAAATCAAGATTTAAACGATGGGAAAATGTTGAAACTGTTTTCCATATAAATAAACCCGAAGAATTAAGGGGGAAACATATTTTACTAATTGATGATGTGGTTACTACTGGTTCTACCCTGGAAGCATGCGCTCAAAAATTGAAAGAGATTAAAGGGGTAAGGATTTGGATTGCCACCATTGCATTTACCGTTTAGTTTTACCAGTTTATAGTTTACCTCCCAGTACAGTAGTTACCTTATGATTTCTTACATTTCCTTCCGGGTCAAATAATTCAATAAAAATAATGTAAACACCCATGTCAGCTTTCAGATTATCATCCGTTGTTCCATCCCAGGTTAAAATTCCTTCTGTCGCCAGGAGTTCAGAGCGATAAAGTGTTCTGGAGAGCCTGCCGCGACTGTCGTAAACATTGATATTGGCAGTAAAACCAGGCTTTTCAAGTGAGTAGGTAATATTGGCTACATCATTTATGCCATCGTTATCCGGAGAGAAAATTCTTGGGTAGGTTGAAAATAATTCAGTATCTACGGCTACATTTAAGGTAAATTGAGAGTTTTTATATCCTGGTGTGCCAAAGCCAACATTTCTGGCAGCCGAATGCCAGTTTGAAGCATCCGCAGATGCCCGGTTGTAGTTGAGGCGCTCAAGGGCAACCCCTTTTACATCATTTAGCAGTGCATAGTGCATGTCTTCGTGGTAAACCAGTTGATCGATTACATTTTGTCCTTTTCCTGCTAACACAACAATGCCGCTCGTGTTGGTCATGGATGGTAATGATGAAATAATAAACCCATTTGGATTTTGAGTCATGTACTGCGCCTTTACTATTTCAGGGTCGGGAGTGATTACAAGGTATTCATCCGGGAAGAAAAGGCTGCTTTCTAAAGAAATATTGTTTATCGATGTAAGAATGTTTTCAAGGGTATCTGCGGAAGCAAGTACATAATCTTTCAGGTCGATCACTTTTTGCGAACGATTGTAAATTTCAACGTATCTTACCCCTCTGTCGGGCGGATTAAACAGGATTTCATTAATAACAACATCTAAACTATCTGCTTGCTGGGGTACTCCAAAACGTTGAGTATTGTTATCAAGGCTATTGCCCGCGCAATCGGTTATTTCATTCGAAAGCGTTGCGGTATAGGCAATGCCGGTCTGAAAATTTTTACTGAAAACCAGATCTGTTCTTTTATGATCGGGAGGGTAAAGAATAATTTCTCCGGGATTTCCTAATCCATTATCAAAACTATAATGGTTTGAATTGTTGATAGAAGTCGGATTCATTGGTTCATTGAAAAAAATACTTACCGTGTTTTCTGTCTCATACCCTACTCTTATAAAAGCAGGGTGTCTGGTATCGGGGTTATCCTGCATCACTGAATTGACTTCTCCGGGAGTTCCACCCTGCAGGTCATTGCTGGCAATCCAGTTATTTGCTTCTTCACAAAAATTGATTGGGTCAATTTTTTCTAAAGCCCATCCTCCATTACTTTTCGAAGGATTGCCATACCACTGATCGCTGTAATTTGCAAAGGAAATCAGGTCCATGTGGGCATTCCACAAAACAAGCAATGTGCCGGCATTGGTAAGTGCCGTTGTTGATAAACCCGGCACAGCCAACTTGTTTTGCACATCTGTAAGGGCTTCGAAACCCGATTCGGAAGTAAGAACCAGATAATCACCTGCTGCGATGGTAGCTGCAGGAATCAATCGCAATATGGTGCCGTGTTGCAGAGTCCAATCCTGTATGTTGATATCGTAATTGCTGGTGTTGTAAAGCTCAATATATTCATAAGCAGGTAGACCAACAGGTGGATTAGGGTTGGCCATAAGCTCGTTGAAAACTAAGTCAAACTTTCCCGGCCAGTACCAGAAAAAGTTGAGTGATTCGGGTTCCATGATGTTTCCGGCAAAATCGGTAATGTTAGAAATGGCCAGAGAATAGATCTCTTCCTGAACAAAAGGTTGAGAAAATACAAGGCTAACTTTTTGCGCATCCATAGGAGAAAGAGTGGCTATAATAGGAGCACCTATGTTTTTATCAACAAAATAATTACTGGTATTTTCGGCGGTTTCAGGGTCAATTGCTTCTGAAAAAACGATATCGATTGTGGTGGCACTGTTAACAAACAGATCTTCGATAACGGGGGGCGTTTCATCTACAAAAATCTCTCCTACATAAAAGTCATCAAAATAAAACCGATTCGAGTTGCTCGAAGTATACCGGCAATATACACCAAACCAGCTGGTTTCATTATGTGTATCATCAAATGCTGCTCCCTGCGGAGCAAAGGCCATATCTCCCGCAGGATCGGTAAAAAATTCCCAGTTACCATCATTGTCGCGGGTAACTTTAAAACGCATACGATTATTGGAAGTTGTTGCAATGTTTTGGTCTCCGGTAAGTAAAAGAGTGTCTAATTCGCCGGTTTGTCTGTAAAAGTATAGCCGTTTATTGTCGGTTCCTGTCTTGCCAATTTGAAGGTAGTAGCCGTTTAGTGGTTCGGTTAAATCCTGATTATCAGACATAAGATATATTCGTGGATGGTTATTGTCTGATGGAGTAAAAGCCAATCGTACCCAAAACTCCCACTGTGTATTTTTAAAAGTTGAAGAAGATGTTGCCAGGTATGACAATCCTGCATCTGTATCGTTCAGTCGTAATAACTCATTTTCTATAATAAACTTCTGATTATCGCCCAGCCAGGTTGGGTCGAGATTGAAATTACCATCTGAAAAATCATCAGTAAATTGGGCCGATGACCAAACCCAGGAAAACAAAAATATAAAGGATAAGGTTTTTCTGATCATAAGTCTTGATTTTGGGTCAGTAAATATACTATTTTTGCGGCATAGACATATTAAGATACATTTAGGTATCAGAACACAAATCTATTTATACAAATTATTATGAAACTCGCATTGGTAGGCGCCACCGGACTGGTCGGCAATGTAATGTTACAAGTGTTGGAAGAGCAGAATTTTCCTGTTTCAGAATTTTTCCCAGCAGCATCGGTTCGCTCTGTTGGTAAAGAGATATATTTTATGGGTAAGTTGCATAAGGTGTGTAGCATTGAAGATGCTTTGATGGCCCGGCCTGCAATTGCTATATTTTCTGCCGGAGCCTCTACATCAAAGGAATGGGCCAGAAAATTTGCCGATCAGGGTACTTATGTTATTGATAATTCATCAGCATGGCGAATGGATACCAACGTTCCACTGGTAGTTCCCGAAGTAAATCCACATACATTAAATGCTCAACAGAAAATTATTGCCAACCCCAATTGCAGCACCATACAAATGTTGGTGGCTTTAAAACCTTTGCACGAAAAGTTTGGCATCAAAAGGCTTGTTATTTCGACTTACCAATCTGTAACAGGAACAGGTGTTGCAGCGGTAAAGCAAATGGAAGATGAACGTGTCGGTTTAGCCCCCCAAATGGTCTATCCACATGCCATTGATCTGAACTGTTTTCCTCATGGTGGTGATTTTCTGGACAATGGCTACACTTCTGAAGAAATGAAACTGGTGAATGAAACCCATAAAATACTCGAAGATGATAGCATTCGTATTACTGCTACTGTAGTGAGAATACCCGTAAAAGGAGGGCATTCTGAAGCGATAAATATTGAATTTAACAAGCCCTTTGAGATTGATGATATTCTTAGTATTTACAAAAAAGTACCAGGATTGGTAATACAGGATAATGGGGCAGAAAACATTTACCCAATGCCCCGTTTTGCACATGGTAAGGATGAAGTTTTTGTAGGAAGAATACGACGCGATGAATCAGCAGAAAATGCCCTTAATATTTGGGTTGTTGCTGATAATTTGCGCAAGGGAGCCGCTACCAACGCCGTTCAGATAGCACAAGCCTTGCTAGAAAAAAATCTGGTTTCTGCTTAGCCATTTTTTGTATTTTTGCAATCCGCTGAAAAACAGCGACTGTTTACCTGGTTTGGAGCTTTGGTAATAATTTTAAAGACCTGATATTTTGGAAAAAGAGGATATAAACAGCCAGTGGCTGGCTGTTGTAAACCCTAATGCCGGGGTGAAAAAATGCGAAAGAGACTGGGAAAAAATCTCGAAAATTCTAGAAAAGCAAAAAATTGACTACACGGCTGTTTTCACTGAAAACAGAGAACATGCCATCGAATTAACCCGGCAGTATATAGATCAGGGATACCGGAAAATTGTTTCTGTTGGTGGCGATGGTACTCTTAATGAAGTGGTAAATGGCGTATTCAGGCAGAAGGTTGTCAATACATCCCAAATTACCCTGGCAGTAATTTCTGTTGGAACAGGCAACGATTGGGTGCGTACATTCCATATCCCTAATGATTACGAAAAATCTATCGCATTGATAAAAAAGGAAGACACTTTTATTCAGGATGCCGGTATGGTAAGCTTTGCACACGCAACAGGAACCCATTCACGGTATTTTATCAATATGGCCGGATTGGGTTTCGACGGACTGGTGGCAAAAAAAACCAATGCTGATAAGGATCTGGGCAGATCAAATCCATTGGTATATTTCAAAAATATTTTTGCATCTCTTTTCTCTTTTAACTCGGTGCAAACACGAATTTTAATTGATGATGTGGAAATCAACCACAAAATATTCAGTATGAATATAGGTATTGGGCAGTTTAACGGTGGTGGGATGAAACAGGTTCCCAACGCTGTGCCTGATGATGGTCTTTTTGATCTAACGCTGATCAAAGATATGAGTAAATTGTCGGTTATTGCCAATGTAAACAGGTTGTATAATGGTACTATCGGCAAACATAAACAGGTAGAAATGTTGCAGGGGCGTCAGATTATTGTCGAACCTAAAACACCGGTTTATATGGAAGCCGATGGAGAATCTTTGGGTCAATCACCTTTTACGTTTACGTTGGTTCCCAAATGTTTAAAGGTGGTGGTAAACAAAGAAAAAATGCTGAGCAATTTAAAAGATTCATAATAATTACAATTTAAAGCGAATAACTATGCTTAAAGGAGATGATGTTTTCAAAAAAATTATAGCCCATGCCAAGGAGTATGGATTTATTTTTCAATCGAGTGAGATCTATGATGGATTAAGTGCTGTTTATGACTATGGTCAGAATGGATCGGCACTTAAAAATAACATCAAGGATTACTGGTGGAAGTCTATGGTGCAATTTAACGAAAATATTGTAGGTATTGATGCCGCCATTTTTATGCACCCAACAGTTTGGAAAGCTTCCGGTCATGTGGATGCATTTAATGACCCCCTCATCGACAACAAAGATTCGAAAAAAAGATACCGGGCTGATGTGCTTATAGAAGACCACATGGCCAAACTCGATGATAAAATCAATAAGGAAGTTGAAAAGGCAGCCAAACGGTTTGGTGATTCATTTGATGAAGCCATCTTTAGGCAAACCAACCCACGGGTATTAGCCAATCAGGAAAAAATTGATAGTATTAGAAAGCGGTTTGTTAAGGGTTTGGAAGAAAATGACCTGAAAGATCTGAAAGCCCTGATAGAAGACCTTGAGATTGTATGCCCTGTATCAGGTTCTAAAAACTGGACAGATGTAAGGCAGTTTAACCTTATGTTTAATACACAAATGGGGTCGCTTAGCGAAGACTCTAATCTTATTTATCTACGACCCGAAACTGCTCAGGGAATTTTTGTCAATTACCTCAATGTGCAAAAGACCGGCAGAATGAAGATCCCTTTTGGAATTGCCCAAATAGGTAAAGCATTTAGAAATGAGATTGTTGCCCGTCAGTTTATTTTCCGTATGCGCGAGTTTGAGCAAATGGAAATGCAATTCTTTGTTCGTCCTGGTGAAGAAATGACCTGGTATAAACACTGGAAGGATGAAAGGATGAAATGGCATCATTCAATGGGAATGCCACAAAGTCTCTACCGCTTTCATGATCATGACAAACTTGCTCATTATGCCAATGCTGCTGCCGATATTGAATTTGAATTTCCCTTTGGTTTTAAAGAATTGGAAGGAATCCATTCGCGAACCGATTTCGACCTGGGAGCACATCAAAAGTTTTCAGGAAAGAAACTGCAATATTTCGATCCTGAAACCAACGAAAGCTATGTGCCCTATGTGGTTGAAACATCCATTGGTCTAGACCGGATGTTCTTGGCCATACTAAGTCAATCGTACAATGAAGAAACCCTCGAAGATGGTTCGCAACGGGTTGTGTTAAATATACCACCCATGCTGGCACCCATAAAAGCTGCTGTTTTACCCTTGATGAAAAAGGATGGATTGGCAGAAAAAGGCCGCGAAGTAATGGACTTGCTCAAATACGACTTCATGTGCACCTATGAAGAAAAAGATGCCATTGGTCGCCGCTATCGCCGGCAGGATGCTATTGGTACTCCGTATTGCATAACCATAGACCATCAAACACTCGAAGACAATACGGTTACTATTCGTGAACGCGATACCATGCAACAGGAGCGGATTCCTGTTGAAAAAGTGAAAAATGTGGTGCTTGAAAAAATCAAATATAAAGTATAATCATCATTATTCTCCATAAAAAAACCGGATTAACGTCCGGTTTTTTTTATGATAAAGGGTGTACTATCGATTTACTATCTTGCCAGCTTTGGTCGGTTGGCCACATTAAACCCTAATGTAAGGCCAATAATTGAGCCTTCTTTTCTGGGGGAATAATAAATGTTTACCGGTAGGTTAAGATATCCGGAACGGAAAGTCTTTCCTACGGCGAAGATCATACCATAGGAGATCGAAAAATCTCCCCGGCTGTCCAGTGTTTTCTCAATAGGGTAGGGTAACTCCTCTAAATTATCATCACCTCGTAACAAATTCCATTTATTATCAGCATCATAATATCCTTCTGCCAGTTTCATCCCTCTTAAAACCGGGCCCAATCCAAATTCAAAACCAGACTGGCTAAAACGAAAGCCAAGCATCCCTGAAACAGAAGGAATGATAAGCCCGGACTCCATACCAATAATGGAGGGGATAAATTCAAACAAAGCCTGAAAATCACCGGCACTTAAAAATCTTTTCTCAAACTGATATCCTATTAAAACACTGGCAGGATACATGTTAAAACCACCTTCTGCTTCAGGAGCCTGCATTCGTGTTGCATAATTTCCCCATATATAAGTTACTCCAACACGCGGACCATCAAGGCGTAAAGTTGTGCGAAGACTGGTTATGGGCTGATCAAAATTAACCAGCAGATCTACCAGATGTCGGTCGTTTTCTAATCCCAGAATATTATTCATCGACATTCTCAGCATTACCCCAAGGTAATCTGGCTGGTCAAGATATTCCATTACATCTGTTTTTATAACGGATTCCTGCTTCACATCCACCAATCTCATAATAAAGATCAGTTTATCACCAAATTTTTCCACACTTCCGGTAAGCATCAAATCAGCATCGAGCATTTTGCCCACATTTACCTGGCAGGTTTTGCCGTAACACCCGTCGCCATCAAAGTCGTTTTTTGAAAGAATGTCGGCTACATCATACTTGTCGAGAACTTCATAAATGTTTGCCTTTTCCAGATCAAGAAGAACCATGTTGCGAAGGGTTTCTTTGTCGATTTCTATCCCCTTTACATCAATGCCAACAACCGCAATTTTTTGTCTTACTTGTGCATGTAATGTAAAAGTTGCTGTTGAAATACATAAAGCAATTGCTGCAATTGCTTTAATGAAATTGTCTTTTGTTCTCATAGCTTTTCGTTTTTAGGATTATGAAACAAAAGTATGTAGGAGAAACAATCTGGCAAAACGGACTATAATGTGCTTTCGTGGAATATTATTGAATGCTGTAAGATATTTGTTTAAAACAATGTATTAAATTGTGAATAACCTAAACATTTAGTATGATTTATTATGCCCATTCTGTTTAATCGCAAATATTAATTTAGGAATTTGTAAATTTCACAAATTATTTTATTTCAGTTTTTGTGAAAGTTGAAATTAGTTCGGAGTTAATATTAATCAACTTCATTGAATTATTTTTCCACAACAATTCAACTTACTTTTGCGTTTAGCAACTTACCTAACCAAATATTGAAAAATGAAAAAATATATTCAACACAAAATAAATTGGCTGCCAGTTTTAATATTTTCTATACTTATTGCTTTTACATCCTGCAATGGAGACGATGTTCCCGATCCGGATAAAAACGAGGAATTTGAAGAGTTTTACCTGGGGCTGCAAGAATGGTATTTCTGGAATGATCAAATACCTGAAATAAACCCTTCGTCCTATTCCTCATTGGGAGAAATTCTGGAAGCTGTGCGTTACAGAGAACTTGATCGCTGGAGTTTTGTTACCGAATGGGACGAATTTTGGGCTTTTCTTAACGACTCTGAGTTTATAGGTTATGGTTTTGGCCATACTTATGATACTGAAGGGAATTTACGTATCACGTATGTTTTTAATTCTACCGATTTTTATGAAAAGGGTGTAAGAAGAAGCTGGATTATAAAAGCCATAAATGGCACCCCTATTATACCCGGCACCAATATTGGCAATATGCTGGGTGCAAACCAGGTTGGAGTTACCAACACATTTACATTTCAGAAGCCCAATGGTGAAGAAGAAACTATTATTGCTGACAAGCAATCCGTAATTATGAATACGGTATTACACTATGAAGTATTGGAAATGGAGTCGAAAAAAATAGGCTATATGGTTTTACAGAGTTTCAACTCTACTACCGAACAGGAACTCAACGATGTTTTTGCCTTTTTTGCAGAGAAGGAAATAGACGACCTGATCCTTGATTTGCGATACAATGGTGGAGGGTTAACTTCCATTGCACAACAACTTTCCAGTTTAATAGGCGGTGATCAGCTTGTCGGCCTTCCCTTTACAAAGTATTCCTTTAATGCATTAAAGAGAGATGAATACGATAGAATTGAGACATTTAACCAGGAGGATAATAATATATCTATCAACAGATTGGTGACCATAGCCACCGGAGGAACTGCATCAGCCAGTGAATTGGTGATAAATGGCTTACGACCCTATATGGATGTTAAAATTGTGGGAGCCAATACTTATGGTAAACCCATGGGAGCCAATGTGTTTCGATTTAATACAGACTGGGCATTTGCTCCCATTACATTTAAAACCAAAAATGCTGATGATGAGGGAGATTACTTTGATGGACTGGCAGCAGATATTCCGGCCAATGATGGGCTGGACAAAATGTTTGGCGATCCTGAAGAAGAATCGCTTCAGCAGGCGTTGGCATATATTCTTACAGGATCAGTAAAAGGCAGCTCTGTTATAAAAACCAGTCCATGGCCAGCCGTCAGCGAGAAAGATTTTGGAAAGAATATGTTTTGGATAGAGAAATAGTAATTCACAAATGCAATAAGGTGATCAATTAACCAGCTTGTTTATTATTTCTGTAGTAGAATAGCCCTGTACAAAATCAATGGTAATGATTTTACCACTTTTTGCCTTAACAATATCATATCCAACAATATCTTCAGCCCGGTAGTCGCTGCCTTTAACCAGCACATCGGGCTGTACTTTTTTTATTAACTCATAGGGAGTATCATCATCAAATAAAACCACCGCAGAAACAAAAAACAAAGATGCCAGCAACATAGCACGTGCTTTTTCATTATTTACCGGACGATTGCTACCCTTTAATCTTCTTACGGATGCATCAGTATTTAATCCCAGCAAAAGAACATCACCCTGGTCTGCTGCTTTCGAAAGATAATCCACATGGCCCATATGAACTATATCGAAGCAACCATTGGTAAACACAATCTTTTTTTCTTGCTGCTTCCACATATTTAGTAAGCTTTGTAAAAATTCTGTAGCTATTATTTTGCTCGTTACCAGATCCAGATTATTCATAAAACAGATTGTATTAAGTTTTTGTCAATGGGGATTTGCACTCTCTTCTTCCATATAAACCTGCGCTTTTTTTGCCTTAAATTTCATGGAAAGTATCAGGTAAGAGAAACCGCCAAAAACCAAAACTATAATGGTTTGCGCTGCATGGGTTATGTAGGCATAGGATGTTGCTGCTTCAAGGTTTACTGAGAGTAACTCTGTCATGGTGGCAATTACAATAAAATGGTAAGTTCCTACGCCGCCGGGCACGGGAGCTACTACTCCCAGGCTTCCCATGGTAAGTATGGTGAAGCCTGCAGCCACACCGAGAAACGAAGTGCCGGGTAAGGCAAAAAAAACAAGGTAAACCATTAAAAAATAGAGAAACCAGATTAGCAAAGATAAAAACAGAAATTGGAATTTGTGTTTAAGGTAAACCAACGATATCAGTCCTTTCCAAAATCCCATTATCTGCCTTTTAAGTTTGCCAGAGAAACTCATATTCTGGCTGTTTATTCCTTTCAGGTATCGGAGAAAGAGTAAAAATAGAAACATGGCAACCAGGCCGACAATAATTAAAACCAAAATATTTCCACCAATTAAGCCTAAAAAAGGGGTAAAAACGTATTTGTTTAAAAATTCCTTAAGGAGAACAAACTGAAAAATAATGGTAAGAAAAATAAGGCCTAAAAGAGTAACCATGTCAAAAACCCTCTCAGCAACCACGGTACCTGCCAAGCCATTAAAAGGAACTTTAGAATACCGTGCCAGTGTTACACAACGTGTAATTTCTCCTAGCCGGGGCACTGCAAGATTTGCCAAATAACCCGTCATAAGTGCATAAAATGTAGTTGATGTTTTGGGTGCTTCGCCGATAGGGCTTATAAGAAGATTCCATCTGATGGCACGAATAACATGACTTACAATATTACTTAAAAGGGCCAAAGAAATCCAAAAAAAGTTGGCATTTCTGAATTCATCCCAAATTTTTGAAATATCCTGATTTCGAGTAATTAGCCAAAGAATGAAAATTCCTATGAAGGTAAATAGCGCTACCTTAAAATACCTTATAGCCGTTGGGGATAAAATACTTTTCCGGGTTTTTTTATTTGGGATGGGCTGCTGCTGTTCTGTTTTTGTTGTTTTCAAAGTTTGTTGTTTTCGTCCGGAAAAACAATTATAGGTTTATGACTTTTAGCTTTTTCAAAGTCCATCATAGCGTATGACATAATAATAGTAATGTCTCCTTTTTGTACCTTTCTTGCTGCCGGTCCATTTAGACAAACAATTCCGGTGCCCCGGTCTCCCCTAATAACATAGGTCTCTAATCTTTCTCCATTGTTTACATTTACTACCTGAACTTTCTCGTATTCTATAATTCCTGCGGCATCCATTAAGTCTTCATCAATGGTGATACTACCTATGTAATGTAACTCTGCTTCCGTAATTATTACTCGGTGAATCTTCGATTTTAATACTTCAATATTCATGCAATAATGGCGGTGGTTTTTTGTTATGAATTTTTTATCTCAAAGCCTTATAATTCCTGATATTTAGTATGGTTAATACCCCACTAAAATAAAACAAGAGTAAAATTAGTAATTAAAAACTATATTGTCAATCAACCTAACATCTCCCATATAAACGGCTATGCATGCCACTACGTCTTTATCTCTTATTTTTTGGCGAACCGGTTCCAAAGTCTCTGAATCTGATATCTCGAAATATTCCAGCTGCATTTCGGGATTATCATTAATAATAGTCTCAACTTTTTGAATTAACGCATTTATAGACATTTGATCATACCACAATGACGCTTGTTTTAGAATTTTGTATATCAGCGGAGCTTCAGCTCTTTGTTTGTCATTAAGACGCATATTTCTTGAGCTCATTGCCAATCCATCAGCTTCTCTTATTGTAGGGCAGGAAACTATATTTACAGGCATCTCTTCCATCTTTACCATGGTTTTAATAATAACCAACTGTTGGTAATCTTTTTGCCCAAAATAGGCTTTATGAGGTATTACAATGTCTAATAGTTTTTTAACAATAGTAGCTACTCCGTTGAAATGACCCGGTCTGAATTTGCCTTCCATAACTTTATCAAGTTCACCGAAATCATAAAAGTGGGTAACTGGTTCCGGATACATTTCTTCAACCTCCGGATGAAAAACACAATGGCAACCTGCCTTTTCAAGTAATTCAAGATCACTTTTCAAAGTTCTGGGGTACTTTACCAGGTCCGTTGGATTATTAAATTGAACCGGATTCACAAAAATGCTAACTATGACGGAATCATTCTCCTTAAGAGCCTGCTCAACAAGCATAATATGTCCTTTATGCAAAGCACCCATGGTGGGGACGAAGCCTGTTTTTTTCCCATTTTCTTTTTCATTTCTTGCAAAGAGTTGTATTTCATTGACGGTACGAATTACTATCATCTCATGATTAATTTGAAATCAGGGTATTTTTTTGATCCACTTTTAGCGTTCAATTATAGTATTATTTAGATACTTTCAGGGTTTCTGTCAAAATCTTTCAGGGTTTCGTTTTATGTAATTAACAAAAAAAGTCTGTTGCGTTAAAAAATTTCATAAACAGCAATTGTCATTATTTTAAAATACAAAATCCTTCAATAACCGAACCTTGAAATCCAGCATATCTATCTAAATATTAGGACTTTATATATGGTAATTATCAGGCATTAACAAGCCGGCAAAGCTAATAGAATATTTTGAATAATAGCAAAAAAAATCATACCTTTGTATGATAATTTATTAACAGTCAATTTATAGCATATATGGAAAAACCCAAAGTTCTTTTTGTCCAACAAGAGATTACCCCATATTTGAAAGAAACCCACAAAGGCCTTATCGGGAGGCAACTTCCGCAAGGAATTCAGGAAAGGGGAAAAGAGATCAGAACCTTTATGCCGCGTTTTGGAAATATTAATGAAAGAAGAAACCAATTGCATGAAGTAATAAGACTCTCAGGTATGAATTTGGTAATTAATGATACAGACCATCCTCTGATTATTAAAGTCGCTTCTATTCAGTCTGCCCGAATGCAAATTTATTTTATAGATAATGATGATTTCTTCAAAAGGAAATTCACTGTTTTAGACAAAACAGGTAAGATGTTTCCTGATAACGATGAAAGAACTATTTTCTTTACCCGTGGTGTGATCGAAACAGCCAAAAAACTTGCCTGGGCTCCTAACCTGGTGCACTGTAATGGCTGGTTTACAGCATTAATGCCTGCTTATATAAAAATTGCACTAAAAGATTCCGGAATGTTTACCGACACCAAGGTTATCTACTCTATTTATGATGATGATTTTGAAGGCAAACTTAATGAAGATATTACAAAGAAATTTAAAACACAAGGTGTTGGCGAGGAGCATACACCAAAATTAAAAGATCCTTCTTTTGTAAATCTAAGCAAAACTGCTATCGATCATTCAGATGGAATTATTTTTGGAAGTGAAAAAATAAATCCTGATCTCGAAGATTACGTGCGTAAATCAGGCAAGCCATTCCTCACCTACCAACAACCTGATAATTACATGGACGCATATAATGAATTCTATGATGAAATTATTGTTCATGAAACAGTACTCTCACAATAATTTTTACCATACCTTTGCGTTCTGTTTACGTAAAATATGATAAAAATAAATTATACCAAACACATTTTTATTTTGAAAAAATTAATTAATCCCCGGTTTTACCGGGGTTTTTTCCGTTTAAGTTCCTATAAGTTTTTTCTTGGGGCTCTTGGCTTCGTTTTTATTCTTCCTTCTTGTAACGAGATGGATTCTATAGGTCTTGATCTTATTGATAACAGAATTCAACTTAGCACAACTGATACGGTTACCGTTATTGCTTATACCCAAAAAGAAGATTCACTGAGTGTTTCAGGTGCGGACTTCCATCTTCTCGGATTTACAAACGATCCGCTGTTTGGAAAAGTTAAGGCAAGCATCTTTACGGAAGCTCTTCCTTCAAGTTTACCTCCAACTGTAGTGAGTATTTCACCCGATTCACTTGTAATTGATTCTGTTATTCTTAGTCTGGCTTATGCCGGATATGCCGGTGATCTTCAGGTAGCATACAATGTGAGAGTGCATGAATTAATGGATGTTATTCCGCTCGACAGTCTATATTCCAATACCACAATAGAAACCAAACGGGAAATTACCATCAATAATCCGGTTTTACAACCTATGAACCCCCAGGATACTCTTTATCTTGGAGATGATAGCATTATGGTTCCGGCACAGGCCCGGTTAAGTCTGGACCAGGAATTTGGTCGCAGGTTTATTGTGCACATGGATTCTCTTAATGGACAGGATGCGGGTTATTCAACCAATGATCAGTTTAGGCAATACTTCAAAGGATTTTTGATAGAAGTAGATGAACCTGAATTGTCTGGTAGCATGCTATTTATCAATTTGACAAACTCTAATTCCCGATTCCAGATTTATTACCGTAAATTGGGTTCGGAAACCCAATATGCCTATGTAATGCCTTTGGGAGATGCCTTGGGTAGAAGGTTTACAAATTTTGATAATTTCCAGGATCAGTTTTCATCGAACCTTATAAACGAACAATTGCAGGGAGATACCCTAAAAGGTGATAGTCTTTTGTTTATTCAATCTATGGCAACCTATCGAACCAAAATACAATTACCTCATTTCACAAAATTTATTGAAGATCAAAATAACGAAATAGCCATCAATTCAGCAAGATTGATCCTTCCCGTTGAAGAGTCAATGTTGCCTGACAGTACATTTAAAGCATTAAGCCTTATTCTGTTTGCTGAAGATCCTGAAACACCTGGTAGATTCGTTAATCTTGAAGATCAATTTGTAACTACAGGATATTTTGGTGGAAATCTTGATGAAGAAAAAATGAACTACAGTTTTAATATTACCAAGCATCTTCAATCGATCCTTGATGATCCATCCAAAATTACACCCCTTTATCTTAGAGTAAGTGGAAGCTTCCAGAATGCTGGCCGCATAGTTTTAAAAGGGCCGGGAAGGCAGAATCCTCTCCGACTCGAAATCCATTATACTCAGATTGTTGATAATTAACTAACTAAAATAATAGCCTATGTGTGGAATAGTAGGATATTTGGGCAGCAGAGAAGCCTACCCAATTCTCATTAAAGGATTAAAAAGACTCGAATACCGCGGTTATGACAGCGCCGGCGTTGCTTTACTCAATGGCGAACTCAATGTTTATAAAAGCCATGGAAAGGTTTTAGACCTTGAAAAAATGGTTCAGGGTAACGATCTTTCAGGCACTGCCGGTATTGCACATACCCGTTGGGCAACTCATGGCGAACCGAATGATGTTAATGCTCACCCTCATTATAGTGAAACCGGCAATATGGCCATTATTCACAATGGCATCATAGAAAACTACGGTAGCTTAAAGAAGGAATTGATCAATCGTAACCACCATTTCACCAGTGAAACGGATACAGAAGTTTTAATACATCTGATAGAAGATATTCAGCAAAGTGAAAATGTAGATCTGTTTGAAGCTGTCAGAATCTCTTTAAATCAGGTAATTGGGGCATATGCTATTGTTGTTATAGATAAGAATAATCCTGATCAGCTAATTGCCGCGAAAAAAGGAAGTCCTCTGGTAATTGGTATTGGTGAAAAAGAGTTCTTTATTGCCTCAGATGCAACACCAATTATCGAATACACCAAAAATGTTGTGTATCTTGATGATGAAGAAGTTGTTCTGATGACCCGAGATGGAGGTCTTAAAATCAAAACCATCCGAAACAAGGAAAAACACCCCTACGTTCAAAAGCTTGAATTGCAGCTTTCTGCCATTGAAAAGGGAGGTTTTCCCCATTTTATGCTTAAAGAGATATTTGAACAGCCTCGGTCTATCAAAGATTCTATGAGAGGCAGGCTTAATGCCGAAAAAGGGATTGTTACCCTTGGTGGAATTATTGATTATGAGCAAAAAATTATGAATGCCCGCCGAATCATCATCATTGCCTGTGGTACATCCTGGCATGCTGCTTTGGTGGGGGAATATATGCTGGAAGATTTTGCCCGTGTACCTGTTGAAGTAGAATATGCATCAGAATTCCGTTACCGGAACCCGGTTATCAACGAAGATGATGTTGTTATAGCCATCAGCCAGTCTGGTGAAACTGCCGACACACTTGCTGCTATTGAAATGGCTAAATCGCGTGGAGCTACTATTATTGGGATTTGCAATGTAGTAGGTTCATCTATTGCCAGGGCTACTCATGCGGGTTCTTATACCCACGCCGGGCCCGAAATTGGGGTAGCATCTACAAAAGCTTTTACAGCTCAGGTTACCATCCTTGCTTTATTAGCGCTTTCTCTCGCAAATAAAAAGGGAACTATCCCCAAAAGTCGCTATTATATGCTACTTGCAGAGATGGAAGCACTGCCGCAAAAAGTGGAAGCTGCGCTGAAGACCAATGAACAAATTCTCGAAATATCGAAGATATTTAAGTTTGCCCATAACTTTTTATACCTGGGAAGAGGGTATAATTTCCCTCTTGCCCTTGAAGGAGCATTAAAATTGAAAGAAATTTCATACATCCATGCCGAAGGATACCCTGCTGCAGAGATGAAACACGGTCCTATTGCTCTTATCGATGCCAATATGCCTGTAGTAGTTATCGCTACCAAAAAAGGTACCTATGATAAGGTTATCAGTAATATTCAGGAAGTAAAAGCCAGAAAAGGCTCCATCGTAGCCATCGTTACCGAAGGAGATACTGTGGTAAGCCAAATGGCTGACTATGTAATTGAAATTCCAGATACCGATGAAGCTTTTGTTCCCATTGTGGCCAGCATTCCACTGCAACTACTCTCATACCATATTGCTGTAATGAGAGGTTGTAATGTAGATCAGCCACGTAATTTGGCGAAATCTGTCACGGTGGAATAAAGCAAAAACCTTCTTCCTTATGTTTTTCTGGCACTTTTCGTTGTCAGGACGAGTTTTACGTTTATCCTCTCCTTTTAACGATAAAATTTTACTATATTCGCTGCCTTGATAGTTGTTTTCCTAATCCGAAAGCCACATTCATTAAGGCTATATAGTAGAATATTTTAAAAAACCAGATTAATCATGGTAAAGAAACTTAAGGTAGGAATTATTGGCGGGGGCGAAGGGGCCTTCATAGGAGCAGTGCATTATAGGGCAGCTATGCTCGATGGCTATTACGAACTGGTATGCGGGGCCTTTAGTAGCGATCCGGAAAAATCAAAACGATCAGCACCTTTTTATCACGTTGAAGCACACAGAGCCTATGGCAGCTGGCAGGAGATGTTTGAAAAGGAAAAGGCCAAACCCGCCGGCGAAGGAATGGAAGTAGTAATGATTACTACCCCCAACCATCTTCACTTTCCACAGGCAATGATGGCACTGGATATGGGATTTCATGTTATTTGCGATAAACCCGTTACTATTTCTGAAAAGGAAGCCCTGGAACTTGAAAAGAAAGTTGCGGAAACAGGACTGGTGTTTGCCCTCACTCACACCTATACTGGCTACCCAATGGTAATGGAAGCCCGTCAAATTGTTGCATCGGGCAAACTGGGCAGAATCCGTAAGGTGGTGGTGGAATATCCCCAGGGATGGCTCTCCACACCCATCGAACAAACCGGACAGAAACAGGCATCATGGCGCGCCAACCCAAAATTCAACGGCCCCGGTGGTTGCATGGGTGATATAGGCGTACATGCTGAAAATCTGGCCGAGTATATCTCCGGATTGCAGATAGATGAACTCTGTGCTGATATTACATCTTTTGTGGAAGGCCGGCAGCTTGACGATGATGCTTCCGTTTTGCTAAGATTCAAAGGAGGTGCCAAAGGGGTTCTTCACGCCAGTCAGGTGTCAGCTGGTGAAGAAAATGATATCAATATACGTGTTTATGGCGAAAAAGGTGGATTGGAATGGCACCAGGCCGAGCCCAATACCTTGCTGCTGAAATGGCTCGATCAGCCTGTGCAGATCTTGCGGGCCGGTGGGAATTATCCCAACCTTTCAGAAAAGACGTTGTGGAATACCCGCACACCGGGTGGACACCCCGAAGGATATATTGAAGCGTTTGCGAATCTTTACCGCAATGCTGCCTATCAGATCAATCACTTCAAAGATAAAAGCAATCCTAAGCCAGATCATATTCTCTACCCTACCATTACCGATGGGGTAAGGGGAATGCGGTTCATCGAAAAGGTAATAGAATCCGCCCACAGCGATCAGAAGTGGACGAAATTCTGATTTCCATTCAGTTTCAATGTATCATAATGCAGCCGGTTTGTTTGATGACCGGCTTTTTTGTTTTTACAAAATAGTCAACCCCAATCTTCAAATTCTCGTTGTTCCATTGGTGTTTTTCTGATTTCTGCAATATTGGACAATAGTTTATTGAGAATTTGTTTGAATTCTTCCTCATTAACAGGATCCCCAAAGAATATATCTTCCATGAGGTAAAACATGCTTTTAGTTTTAAGCCATTTTTTTATTAAGGCTTAAGCCTTATCTAAATAATCATCATCATTTTTGCAACCAGATGCCATTACCCCCAAATGTAAAGTCAAATTATGATTGAATCTTTCTGATTCTATGATGATTCCGTTATAAGTTGGTATTGATAAATTGTCTGTATCTACAATGTTTTTTTAGGTCGTAAATTATCTCACGTTTTTATTATAACTGGAGCACTAAGCAACATTCTCTTTTATAAACCCTTCAATCATGTCCCGTGCCTCATCAAAATTGTTCACAGTCATCATTTTGGCGCGCAGGGCTGAAGCACCGGCAAATCCACTCAGGTAGATTTTGAAGAATCGACGTAGAATAACAAAGGGCTTGTTGCTGCCCCAGGTTTTTTCGTACAGGTCAAGGTGGAGTAATAAAGTATTCAATCGTTCCTTAATTCCAATATTTTGCCGGGCAGGATCGAACAACCATGGATTGTGAAATATTCCCCGCCCGATCATCACTCCATCAACACCGTATTGCTCAACTTTGGCGTAAGCATTATCAAGGGATAAAACATCGCCATTCCCAATAATCGGGATTCCTGGAGCCATCTGATCTCTCAGTTTTACTGCTTTGGCAATCTCATCCCAGTTGGCATTCCCTTCCGACATTTGTTTTTGGATGCGACCGTGCAAGATAATGGCATCAACAGGCTGCTGCAACAATAAACTCATCCAGCGTTCGGTCTCAATCTTTTTCACGCCAAGCCGTGTTTTTACACTTACGGGTAAATGGGTTGCTCCGCGGGTTGCAGCAATTATGTCAGTGGCAAGAGGTTCGTTATCTATTAGTGCCGAACAACTGCCATGTGCCACAACATTACGAACCGGACAACCCATGTTGATGTCAATGGAATCAAAATCATAGTTCGCGGTGATGTACTTCACCGATTCGTAGTACTTTTCAGGATTGCTACCCCAGATTTGGGCAACCAGTTTTACACCTTGCCGCCTGAGCAATTCCTTCTCACTTTCTGAAACTATCAGTCTTTCGGCTACCCTTACCCGGCCAACCGGATGGCACAAACCATCAGTTGATGTAAATTCAGTAAACAAGACATGGAGATTATCAGGATTGGATATTCGTAAAACCAACTCCCGGAAGACTGTGTCAGTAACATCTTCCATGGGGGCAAGCATCATTAAAGGTTTTTCGGCTTGTTGCCAGAAATTATTTTTTACTTCAGAGGACATGAGCAGTATTGCGTTTTAATTTTCTGCATGGCTGATAGCTTACTTTAGTTAACTTTAAAAATTCTTCTGTCAAATGGAATAGGAGCTACTTCAACCACCTTTATTCTTTTAAAATCAGTGTGGTGCGGATTAATGAGGATATTATAGTCACCCTTTGTAACTACAGATGGAATTTGAAGCGCCAAACTCCTGCCCTCAAAAACAAAATCATCGCCAATTTTTTGGGTGCTATGTCTATATGGGAAATCATTCCAGTTAGCCGGAAGCTCTTTTTCTGAAATCTTTATCGGAACAACATCATCAGGAATAAAAATGGTAAGCATTACATAGTCGGATGGTAAAGTGGCAAGGGTAAGATGCACCGCAACTTCAGCCATTGCCAGCGAGCGATTTGAAGCTGTATAGATGATTTCTGTTCCTGCTGAATTCCATCTTGCTCCTTTTTTTGCCGCCCCCTTTCCTGACAAGGGTAGTGCAAATTTTTCTCTCGAAAGACGAAAAACTTCCATGTTAAACCAATATGCCGTAATTAATCTGGATCAATTCATTTACAACCAGCTCCTTCCCATATGAATCCTTAAGCAGATCAATGGGTTTTAGGTTGCCTAAAGCATAATTGGGTGTTGCTAACCAAAGCTTAAACTTACCAGCATTTCCAAATACATCAAGACCAAGATGTGTAACTTCAGCTACTTCAATGATTTTTTCGGTGTGGATGGACTTGAAATGATGATTGGCATCCGCTTTATACCGTTGCAGCGACTTTGTAGATATATCAAGAAAATCAGCCCAGTCACTTTCATTAAAAGGAGTGGTTTTACTAATCAATTCAAAAACAGAATAGGGCAAACCGGCTCTTATAACTTTAATTATGAGCATTTTATCATCAAGAAACTCTGAATAGCTAATTTTCGCTTCATTTGCTTTGGCAGAATACAAATGAATTGTTTCATTAACAAAACTGGAGATGCTTTCATCAAGCTTTGTTTCATATTTTTTGTGTTGTGTTGTCATTTTACCAAGCTTTAGACATTTGTCTTCAAAATTACGACATATTTCCCAGGAACACAAATTCTTTCAATGATAAACTTTACAAAACTCAATGCGTAATTTTTAAGCCAATGCAATATTTAGAAAGGTCCTATCTTAAATCTTTTCTTCCGATGGATTTTGCAGGCCCCATTTCATTTGTTATTGTGAGTTCAATATTCATAAAGGGTTTATATAAAAAATGGATTCCCCTTTTTAAAAAATCTTTTACTTTTGATAGTATTGATCCGAAATCAATCATCATCAAAAAAACAGCTGAATTTGTAAAGAAGGAACTCCACGAGGCAGAAGGTGGACATGACTGGTGGCATACCCAGCGGGTTTGGAGCCTGGCCAAAAAGATTAATGAGACTGAAAGGGGTGATTTCCTCACTGTAGAACTGGGATCACTTTTGCATGATGTAGCCGATTACAAGTTTCATGATGGAAACGAAGAAACCGGACCAGCAAAGGCTACTGAATTTTTGAGTTCATTGAATGTTGATGAGAGTATAATTAACCATATCAGACGAATCATTTCCAATATCTCCTTCAAAGGGGGAAATGAGATCCAGAGTTTCAGATCGATTGAACTGGACATTATTCAGGATGCCGATCGTCTCGATGCCATGGGAGCAATCGGAATTGCAAGAGCCTTTAATTATGGGGGTTACAAGGGAAGAGAACTCTACAATCCCGATATACTTCCAGTACTTAATATGACGAAAGAACAGTATAAAACTAGCTCAGCTCCCACCATCAACCATTTTTACGAAAAACTTCTTTTGCTTAAAGAACTCATGAACACTCCTACAGGTAAGGCAATGGCTATTAAAAGACATCGCTTTATGGAAGCGTTCTTAAAGGAGTTTTTCGATGAATGGGAGATTTAATAAATCCGGCTTTATGATCTGGGGTTTCAGTTTTATTGATAATGCATGGTACACGTTTTACCCTATCCTGCTATTTCTGTTTAATCAAACAACTCGTTAAGCCAATGCTTTTTCTTATGGTATTTTTGATGCCCATAGTGTTGTTGGTTTCCAAATTGGGGCTGATTTCCATACTGTTGGGGATTAACAGGATTCACCGGGGCAGCGGGACTTTGAGTTTCAGCTGCCGAACGTTCAATTATTTTGTCTAGTTCGCCTCTGTCAAGCCAAATGCCTCGGCATTGCGGACAATAGTCAATTTCAATTCCTTGTCTCTCAGACATTACCAAAGGAATATTACAAGTAGGACACTTCATATTGTTTTCTTTTTAATTGTTATAAAATCGTTTTTTATGTTTTTTAATTTGCGCCACTCCAGAATGTGTTTAGATAATCCATGACCACTTGTATTACACCTGAAACACCATTCTGATAGATGTAATTAATTATATTGCCAATTAAGGGTAGTAATATCAGGATCAATCCAATTATTATTATAACCAGTGCAGCCAAAATGGCAATCAGGACGATTCGGAGTTTTTTATTTCTCCTGATACTGGCTAAAAGCTCAAATGGGTTGAATTTTTCATGTTTGCCTGAATAATCATAAAGTTTATTATTATCGCTACGATAGTATTCTCTTCTTCTATAATTAGAATTTTGTTTGCTTCTGTTTACAAATATATCTTCGAAATCCATGTTGGTAATTATTAGTTACTATTCTTAAACATAACAATGCCTTTTGGCACTATTAAAAGTATTATTGATAAACTTTGAAAATGAAATGAATACTAACTAATTTTTGGCGGTTGCCAGAAGCATAGGAAGGATGATGCTAAAAAGTCATATCCATCAAAAAGAGTTTGGCTATTATTTATAAATGGTAATGGACTTTCTGCCAGATTGTTTAACTTTTCTTCTTCAGGCAATTCAGAATAAGAATTTTGATATATGGAAATGGAGCTACTTTCAGAAGTCAGTTCAAGATTTATTGAAGTGCTTCCTTCGGGATAAAAAACACAAAAGCCCATTAAAATGCTCATTATGAGAATTTTAAATTCCGCTGTATGTATTTTACTAATTCTCATTTTGAATGATAAATTTTAAATTAATACAGAGATAGTTTTGGTGGCCCGGTTATTATAATATATATCCGAAAGGGCGATACCTATTCACTAGTCGTAAATTGTAAACGACAAATGGATTTAAATGTTTGTGTAAATTGAAAATTTGGACGAGTATGCTTAAACCTTTTTTGATATTATTTTGGCACATAACATCTTACCCTTAATAAACAATTTTTCGGATAAAAAGAGTCGTTTATTCGTATTCTTCAAATGGTTATAATAGCAAGTGCCGTATTTGGATTTTCCCACTACACGGCACTTACTTTTATTGAAAAGGTTAAATATTCAATAAAAATGATTTTATCTTTTCAAAATATTGGATCACCTTTCTGGTGGTAGAATTTTGTTGAATTTGCAGTGAATGTTTCTCGGTCCAGTATCGAATGCTTGTCTGTTTGTAATGGGTATTCCAGGATTAATAATATGATTGTTTCCGCTAATATCCAGAACAGTGGTTTGGTTGTCCCCAATTACCGTATTATCATGTGTTAATGGTCCCATTGCAATATCGTACCAGGTGCACTCATAGTTATTGAACTTATTCATGGCGATGTGCCAATCGGCTGTTTGACCCCATAAACCAATACCATGTTCTGATGTTCCTTCAATTTTGTTTCCAATAATTTTTGCATTGAAGCTTCGATAACTGAAAACGGCAGTTTGTTCTCCGCCTGTAAGGGTAAAATGATTGCGCATAACCTGGTAACTTGATTTTTTGAATTGATCATTTACACCAGCCCAATCATTCATTAAGACCCCATCGCCATAGGGAAGACCAATAATGTGTATGTCGTTATC
>JAABRR010000020.1 GCA_011390785.1 Sphingobacteriia bacterium | reverse complement strand
CTGTAGCCAGAAATATCCAGGGTGTTGCTACCCGATTCAAACAGGACACACCGGATAGAATCTCTCAAGGTTGAATAATCCGGAACAAGAAAGTTTTGCTGCGAAAGATGTTTTCCATTGGCCTGAACGGAAAGGATGTGCGTTCCCAAGCTTCCGTTGTTTGCAAGGGTAAAGCTGATGTAAAACGGTTCACCGGGCTTCACTGTGGTTGATGATAGCGAAACATCGCTTATGACAAAGTCCGGACTTCCTGCCTGTTCTGCCTGGCAGGAAGCAAGGTCTCCCGAAGAAGTGAAATCGGTATATTGACGGGTCATTTCAAAGGTTAGCCCGCCACCCAACGTCAGTTGTTCGTGCGAAATACACGATTGCTGCAACAAAGTACCGTTGAGTCTTGCCGATGAAATGTAAAAGTTATCCGGTGAAAGATTTTCGGCACCAATGGTAAAGGTTTTCCCATTGGGCAGATTGATGATTGCTTTGCTGAACAAGGGTGTTCCGGTTTCATAAACCGGATGTCCCGGACTGAAGGGATAAATTCCCAATGCACTCCATACGAACCACGATGAAAGTGAACCCAGATCATCATTCCCGGGCAATCCGGAAGGTTGGTCGGTAAAATACTCATCCATGATAGATCTTACCCTTTCCTGTGTTTTGCCGGGCCTGCCGGCATGGTTGTAAAAGTATGGAATGTGAAAAACGGGTTCATTGTCGAAGATGAAATGACCATTGTCGAAGCCTTCATCCAGTTGGTTTACAAAGGATTCGGAGCCGCCTGTCAGGTTGATCAGGTCGCCGGGATTGTGGGGCACAAACAAGGAATAGATCCATTTGTCGCCCTCCTTGTAGCCCAGGTTTCCAGGGTTTAGGGTAAAGGAATCGTTATGCCGGGGTAGCAGGAACATCTCATCCGGGTGAAAAAGGTTGCGGTAGTTCCGGCCGCGGGCTTTGAGCAGATGGGCCGTTTTGGGGTCGTTCATGGCAAGCAGGGCAAACTCTCCGAGCACCCAGTCGTTGTAGGCATATTCTACCGTTTTGGTTACCGATTCGGGCAGGTAGGAGGGCACGTAACCCAAAGAATCGTAAACGGCAAGATGCAGCTGAGATGTGGGAATGTTTACGATGATTTCTTTCATTGCCTGATAGGCCAGTTCTTTATCAAAACCGGTTATCCCTTTCAGGTAAGAATCAACAATTATGGGAATTACATGGTTGCCGGTCATAGGGCCACGAGGTAATCGTGAAGTTTGCCTGTATCGGTCGAGCATCGACAGGATCATATCGTTTTGCCGTTCTGGTGCAATAAGGCTATGCAGGGGATGCAGGGTGCGGAAGGTATCCCACGGTGAAAAAAGATTGTATTGATGATTGCCGCCGGTTTGGTGGATATTTCCATCGTCGCCGCGGTATTGGCCATCCACATCGGAAATGATCCACGGTATTAGCAAAGAGCGGTATAGCGCAGTGTAAAATTTGGTTTTGTTTTCGGTTGATGGATCATCTATTTCAATGACAGAGAGTTCCGTGTGCCATTTTTCGCGTGTGGCTTTTAAAACCTTTTCAAAATCACGCTCAGGATTTTCGGCTTCCAGGTTTTTCTTCGTTCCTTCATACCCCACATGCGAAATTGCCAGTGTAAGGATTATTTCCTTTTTGCCTGTTTCGGAAGGGGCAAAAGAAAAGATCCAACTGTTATCCACTTCCTGCTTCTGATTATAAGGCTCATTGAATTCCAAAACTGAATAATAAGTACTTCCCTGCATTGTTCTTTCGGTGCCATCTCCTTCCAAACCAAAGCCTGACAAGAATATATGCGGAACAACACCTTGTTGAAAGGTAAACCGAAACATCCCGGTTCGCACCGAAGCGGTTGCTTCAACCTGTGTTTCGTCATCATCAAAAATAACACTGTAATAACCGGGTGATGCCGTTTCATTGATTTTGGAAAAAGTCCTGAAGGTTTCCTGCGGGTTAAATCTTGCTGGATTGGCTACGGGCATCACCAGCAGGTGACCCGCTGAACCATGCGGATATCCGCTGGCATGGCCGGCACAGCTGAAAAAATAGATGGAGTGTTCGGTGTAATCATACAAACGGGGTTGTTTTTTGCCTGTTTCAGGACTGATCTGGATAAACCCAAACGGCGCAACAGCACCGGGATAAACGCGTCCGTGCCCATCCCACCTGGAAGGCATGGGTGAATGGGTAGTGCCAATAAAAGGGTTTACATATTGTAGTAAATCATCAGCTACTTGTCCAAATAGCGACTGGTAGCTTACAATGAACAAGAAAATGGTAATCCTTAAAATGGGTTTTGCTACTGGATATTTATTCATGGTTTACCATCGCCCTTAAAGCACTTGGTTTTTGCCTGAGAGAAAACTGAAATTTTTGTGCCTCGCAAAGAATAATTATAACTCTCTGATAGAAATATTCCTAAACTGCACCAACGAAGGAGAGCTTTTCCACTCGCCATTTTCCTTATGTCCGTGGTGTTGCAGAGCAATTTTTCCTTTTTCCGGCACACCGGGAAGTTGAGCGTTGTCAAGAACAGTGTGTCCGTTCAGAACCACAGTTAAACGGTCGCCTTTCATGGTAATCTCGAAAGTGTTCCATTCGCCGATATGATTGTCGGCAAGTAGGGAAGGGGTAACTCCGGCGCGTACCTCGGCAGGCATATTTCTGTCCATCCGGTAACCATACACTTCGCCTGAACCTGTTGGCCATGCCCAGATGTTAACCTGTGCTTTGGATGAGCCACGGAGATATATCCCTGAATCGGCATCGGGTACCGAAATGGTAATCTCTTTGCCCTGTGCATTGCGTTTGTGAGTTCCATCGGGTAGTATAATCGGTACATTGGGGTTTATGAAGGGAGTGTCCTTGATACGCCAGTCCAGCTTCAAAACAAAATCGCCATATTCGGCAACAGACCATAAGTCTTTTCCACCTGCCGCTTCACTCATGGCATCGTAGTCAATTACGCCATCAACCACCTTCCAGTGCCCATTGTCGCCATCAGGAATTGCCCAGTGGGTAAGGTCAGTTCCGTTAAAAAGAGATTTCCAGGAATTTCCTTCATTATTTTGGCTAATGGTGTTGTAAGAAATACCCAGAATCAGTATTAAAGAGAATACAATGCCTGGCAGGTTTCCTGCCTCAGTGTGATTATTTTTCATATCGGTAAACTGTTAGAGTTAAAATGTTTTATGGTATTGCCTGTTTGTTGATATCCGAATTGTTTTTCTTATTTATTTGTAAATGTACAAAAAATGGCGGTTTGGAAAGATGTAGTGGTGGAATTCTGCTTTTTGCACTTTTGTTAAGTTTAAAGAGGAATAATAAAAAATGACTATCGGGAATGATAAACATGGAGATTCCTCCCTTACGGTACCAATGACAGTGAAAAAGAATTCTATGTTTTTTTATCTTCCTTCTACTTTTTGCTTAATCAAAAAGTAGCAAAAAATCAAGGCTTCGGATATTTTCAGACAAGTCTGAAGTTCACTCCGCTGAAAGTTTGAATGTTCCGCAAAGAATGATTCTATCATTGAATAGGGATTTCAGCTTGCGGAACTGCAAACTTCCTAATCCCGCCATTTGCGGGACACATCGACTTGTTACCGGAAAATATCCAAGGCCGGGTGGTCGCATGGTACAAAGGTCATATTTTTCAAGAAGCACATTATCAGCAATATAAATAATCTGTCATTGGTAGCGCAACGAAGTAAAGCGAAGAATCTTTCCGATAATGCTAAATTCATACAATTATTAATCATTCCCGATACTCAATTATAAAATGTCGACAGATTCATAAAATACGCAAAAATCCTTATTTTTGTTTTTTGAAATTTAATAGCTGTTAACATGCTGGCATATTTTGTGTTAAAAAGGCATTATAGAACAAATCTGGAAAATTCAACAGTTGATCACGGGGTATAAAAATCCTTCTTAAAATTGAAAAATTATGCAAAAGCAAAGCTTTCTCTACGTTATCTTTCTAATTTGCTGTGTTTCTTTGTTAATGGGGCAGCAAAACCGGGTGCATCCTATGCAGCAGGATTATGATAATTTTCAACGCGAACGGGAGTTGGAGTTTTTACTGTTTAAGGAGAGAATGCAACATGAAATTCAGGCAATGGAACGCGAATACCAACAGTATTACAATGGTTTGCTGAATATTCGTGATGAGTATGTTGAGAAAAAGGATACTGCCATGGTTAATGTTGTATCTGATATGATTGAAGTGGAAAATGCCATCAACAAGGTTGCAGGGAATACAGTTTATACTGCCCCCAGCGCCGCTGAAGCTACCCCGGTTCCTCCACCGGCTCCTTCTGTTGATCCACCTTCAGAGCAACCCCTTTATGCTCCGGGAGAAAAGGCCACTGTTCCCAGCCTGGCCCCAGCACCACAACCTATGCGCATCACATCTCCTTTTGGGGTAAGGCGTCATCCTATCCTTCGCCGCAGGATCATGCACAATGGAATTGATGTGGGTGTTCCTTCCAATACCAATATTTTCGCCAGTGCCGATGGGAAGGTGAGCCTGGCCAAATATAGTCGTTCGTATGGCAACTGGATCATCATTGATCATGAAAATGGCTACCAGACTGTTTATGCCCATCTTAACAGCTTTAAAATAAGAGAAGGGCAAAGCGTAAAAGCCGGCGATGTGATTGCCCTGAGTGGCAGTACCGGACGAAGCACCGGGCCCCATCTCCATTACGAAGTGCGGCACAACGGCACCCCCGTAAACCCGCAAAGCTTTATTGGGCAGGCGAAATAGGTTAAAATCAAAAATTGGAAGTCGATAGTCGAAAGGCCTTTAAGTAAGTTGATGACTGCCAGTTTACTGTTCTTACAAACCCAATCTTATTTATAATAGACAGGATTTTAAGTGATAACCTAATCTTGTTATTTATTGGTTTAGCTAATCAGCTGATTCCAGTGCCGCCATAATTCCACTGATTTCGGCCATGCCCTTAAGCCTGCCAATGAGTGGATAGCCCGGGTTGTAATTGTTTTTGAAATCATCGAGAATTTTGATCCCATGATCGGGACGGAAGGGGATGCGGTAGTCTTTGCGACCTGATTCGATTCGTAGCTTTTGCTCTTTTAGGAGCAAATCTATGATATTAACTATGTTTTGTGATCCTTCCAGATGGCCGGATTCATAGAAGCTTCCATCGGGAAGCAGTTGTGTATTGCGCAGATGGGTAAAATGGATACGGTGGCCAAACCGGCGGATCATCTCGGGTAGGTCGTTGTCTTTCCGGGCAGAAAGTGATCCGACACAAAACGCCAGACCGTTGTTTGTAGACGGGTTTGCCCGGGTAATCCATTCAAGGTCTTCCATGGTGCCTGTTATGCGGGGTAATCCCAGAACAGGGAAGGGGGGATCATCAGGATGAATACAAAGGTTAATGCCCGATTCTTCGGCTACAGGTATAACATCATCCAGAAAGGCTTTCAGATTGTTGCGAAGGGCCTGCTTGTCTATATTCTTGTACCGGGCAATCATCTCCAGAAAAACTTTTTTCGGATCGGCAACTTCACCATTAATAGCTCCATTGATAAAGCCCTGTGTCAATACGATGATAACATAAACGAGTTGTTCCGCATCATCAGGAGAGAGGGATTCTGCAATCTGTTTTGCCTTAATTTGCATTTTCTGGTCATAATCGCTTGCAGCATTGGGTCTCTTCAATAGATGAATGTCGAATGCGGCAAAGGTAGGGTAGTCGAAATACATTGACTCACCACCATTTTCAAGAAAGTAGTGCAGGTGGGTGCGCACCCAGTCGATTACTGGCATGAAATTGTAAACCACAGTATCAATACCACAGGCACCCAGGTTGCGAAGTGATTGCTGGTAGTTGCTGATCAATCTGGCCCGTTCATCAGAACAGATTTTTATCCCTTCTGAAACGGGCAGGCTTTCCACCACACTCCAGCGCATTCCTTTGGATTCGATGGCATTTTTCACCTGCATAATCTCATCCACAGGCCATACTTCGCCATTTTTGATGTGATGAAGTGCCGTTACCACGCCTTCAACCCCCATCTGGGCCAGTTGATCTAATGTGATTGGGTCGTTAAATCCGAACCATCGCCAGGTTTTTTCCAGTGCCATTTCTTTTTATTTATTTGTTGAATGGTTTAATAGTTGTTTTGTTTTGCGTTTCGGCCAGCTAATGACAAACGTCTGTCACATAATTTTAATTTTCAGCACCTAAATTCTTCCGTCTCCGGTCTTCTGACTTCCATCTTCTTCTGACTTCCCACTTCCGACTTCCATCAAACCCCGCTAAACGAACTAAAGCCTCCATCAACCGGCAGTATAACCCCGGTAATAAACGATGCTGCATTGGAACACAGAAAATGCACTGCGCCATTGAGTTCGTCGATATCGCCAAATCGTTTCATGGGGGTGCGGGCAATTACTTTCTTGCTTCGCTCGGTGTAGGAGCCATCAGGATTAATGAGCACTGCCCGGTTTTGGTCGCCAATAAAGAAGCCGGGAGCAATGGCATTCACCCTGATTTTTTCATTGAATTTGGTAGCCATCTCCATGGCCAGCCACTGGGTAAAAATGTTTACGCCGGTTTTGGCAACTGAGTATCCCATTACCCGGGTTATGGCCGAATAGGTAGCCATAGAAGAAATATTGATAATACTTCCCGAACCTGCATCAGCCATGGCTTTGGCAAATACCAGACTGGGAAAAACAGTGCCATTCAGGTTAAGATCGGTTACTTTCTGGTAGTCATCCATCTTCATATCGAAAATGGTTTGTTCTTCGGTAAGGGTAGCTCCCGGAAGGTTTCCACCAGCGGCATTGATGAGAATATCGATTCGTCCCCAGGTCTTTAAAATTTCATCGCGGGTTTTTTCCAGTATCTGCATATCAAGTACATTGGAAACAAATCCTTTGGCTGTACCTCCATTGCTATTGAGACGTATAACTTTTTCATTAACATTTTCAGGCCTGATATCCAGTATGGCAACTTTAACGCCCTGGCTTGCCAGGTGAGTGGCAATGTTTCCGCCCAGCACTCCTCCGCCACCGGTTATCACTGCTACTTTGTCTTTTAAATCGAACATATTTATTTTTGGTTATATTTCTTGAGATGGTTGAGACAGTTGAAAGTTTTAACTGCTGAGATTCATTATTCATTGGATGAAACGTACATCCCCAGTATGGTGCCGATGAAGCCAGTAGCGTTTTCTGTACTTAGGTATCTGGCATCGATTCCATCTTTTACCATTTGCCAGTCTGAATTTCCTGTTTTATACAAGAAGGCTAGTTGGCCGTTTTTGCTTTCAGCCTTCAGATCAATATGACCGGAGAAGGAGCCAGGCAATTCAATGCTTTCCAAAACTACCTTATTAACCACACCTTCCTGATTTTCTGCTTTCTGCAAAACAACATGGTTTTTTTCATCCACCAGCGTCACTCCCAGCGTGATGTGAAATGCTTCATTTTGAAACAGCACCAACCCGGCAAGGTCGTTGGGTGTTGATGGCAACCACAACATAGAAATTTCTACTGTCATATCATGATGTCTTTGCCGGGTGCCGATAAAAGAGGGCTGTTTGCGCTCTCTCAGATTGGCATCGCGGGCATCTATCCACACTCCTTTGTTTTCAGGGTCGAAAAAGTGCCATTCTTCAACAGGCGTCCTGAGGAAGAACCATTCCATGGGCAGTTTTTGATCAGCAAAACTTTCTGTATAGGAGAAATTCCCCCTTTTCATAAAGCCTGGTTCGAGATCCCTGTTTGTTGCGTTCATCGGTAGATCAAGAATCATGGGTACTTCCAGGCCACGATCAAGAATAACCGGCCACAGGTCTTCGGTCCAATGCACCGGGAGCAGAAAGGTTTCTCTTCCTATATTGAAATGATTTTCAGGAGTATAAGGCCTGCAGGCCAGAAAAACAGCATACCAATCGCCATTCGGATCCTGAATAAGATCTGCGTGGCCGGTATTGGTAACGGGATTAGGGCGATTTCTATCCAGATCGCGCTGGGTTAGAATCGGATTGTTTTCATAGGTTTCATAAGGCCCCCAGATATCTTTGCTGCGAAATACCACCTGCGAATGGTTGATGCTAGTTCCCCCTTCAGCAGGCATAAGGTAATAGTAACCGTTGAGTTTATAGATGTGTGGCCCTTCAATCCAGATGGGTTTTTCGGCCAGATTATGACCACCATCGCGGAGCACCCGGCGTGGACCAAAGGTTTTGTTTTCCACAACATCAAATTCCTGCATCCAGGTTGCTTTATGGCCCTGGTAAAGGGGTGGATACGATGGGTCCTGGTTGTTGAGGATATAGGCTTTTCCATCATCATCAAAAAACAGAGAGGGATCAATTCCCGGCACTTCCGGCAACCAGATGGGATTGCTCCATGGCCCGGCAGGGTCTTTAGCTGTTACCACAAAGTTTCCCTTGCTACCCACATAAGTAGTGGTAAGATAAAAAAGATCGTTGTAGGAATTATACTCAATGGCAGGGGCAAAAATGCCGTAAGAAACCGGTTGATCGGTATTTACAAATTGTTCGGGCCGGTCGAGTATATGACCAATTTGCTTCCAGTTTACAAGATCAGTGCTATGAAAAACCGGTATCCCCGGAAAAAAGGAAAAGGTAGAATTTACAAGGTAATAGTCATCCCCTTTTCGACAAATGCTGGGGTCGGGGAAAAATCCTGAAAGAATGGGGTTGTAGAACTTACCTTCGGGTAGCGGATTTTCGTTGAAGAAAGCATCGTTTCCTGTGTATCTGAATTCGCCAAACCAGGCTTTCCCCTCAACCGGATCGGGTCCTTTTTGGGTGGCACAGGATGCAAACATTGTTGCTGCGAGAAGAATTAATAGTTGATTTTTCATATAAATAGTTTTTTTTGTGATGGTTTACTGTGGTTAAAGCCCCATAACTTATTAAAATCCATTGCCGTCAACCTAAGCTGACAGCAATGGATCAAAAAATTGTTATTTAGCGTTAGGATGCTTTCTATTGATCAATTTATTTCTTGCTTGATTCTTAGCTGTGTATAAAATTACAACAAACCATCAATGGTTTTAATGGTGCCATCAGGATTGTATTCCAGTTCAATCACCTTGATGCTGCGCAGCCAGGTTTTGCCACCTGATGGCACACTGTCGTGATAGAACAGGTACCACTTACCTTTGAATTCGCAAATGGAATGGTGGGTTGTCCAGCCAACTACCGGGGTTAGAATTTTACCCTGATAAGTAAAGGGGCCGTAGGGATTATCTCCGGTTGCATAGCAAAGAAAATGGGTATTGCCGGTGGAGTAAGAGAAGTAGTACTTGCCATTGTATTTGTGCATCCATGGACCTTCAAAATAGCGACGGTCATGATCACCTGCCTTTATAGGATCGCCATTTTCGTCAAGAATTACCACCTCACGGGGTTCTTCGCCGAATTCGAGCATATTGTCAGTAAGCCGGGCTACCCTGGCGTTAAGGGCCGGGGCGTCATCTGCAGGTTCCTGGCCGCATTCAATGGCTTTGTTGTTGCGGTAGCGCTGCAACTGGCCACCCCACAAGCCGCCGAAGTAGATATAGAAATTGTCATTAGCATCATCAAGTACTGCCGGGTCGATACTGTAACTTCCCTTGATCGGATTTTCTTCCGGTGTAAAGGGGCCTTCGGGTTTGTCGGATACGGCAACACCAATGCGAAAAATGTCGTTTTTGTCTTTCAATGGAAAATAGAGATAGTATTGCCCATCTTTATAAGCGGCATCGGGGGCCCAGAGTTGACGTCCGGCCCAGGGTATGTTTTTTACATCCAGAACCACACCGTGATCGGTAACATCGCCATCAATATCATCCATGGAATAGACATGGTAGTCGCGCATATCGAAGTGGTCGCCGTTGTCATTTTCGGGTATTCCGGCATCTACATCGTGTGATGGGTAGATGTATATTTTTCCATTGAAAACATGGGCAGAAGGATCAGCCGAATAGTTGTCTTTTACGAGGTATCGGGGTTTTTTTGCCATTTTGAGTTGTTTTGATTATGTGGTGATTTATTTTTTATTTTCCGTTACTTCTTTTATCAGCGTATTTACAATCGGTTTGGGTTGGTAATCGCGATCGAAAAGCAAGGGGTAATCGGTACGTCCGCGAACGGGCCAGTTGTTTTTCCACGACATGCCATCATCGGTACCCCAGGTTGTAACACGGCTAATCTTGTCTTTATGCTTGATAAACAGTTGGAAAAGCTCCAGATAGCGGTCGTGCAGCTGGGTGGCAACTTCTTCGGTTAAACCATCTACATAAGGATTTAGCTCAGTATTGTATTCAATGTTAAGAGAGATATCGGCCCCAACATTCCTTCGCGGGAAAGGAAGAACGGAGATGTCCAATTCGGTTATCATCACTTTCACTCCGAGATCAGAAAATGCCAGAATACTTTTCTCGTAATCTTCCAGGGAAGGGTGGTCCAGACCCAGGTGCCCCTGCATTCCAATACCATCTATTTTTATACCTTGCTGCTGAAGGTTTTTAACCATATTGATTACACCTTCTCTCCGACCAGGCAACGCCATGGAATAGTCGTTGTAATAAAGCTCTGCATCAGGATCAGCCTCTGCCGCAAACTGGAATGCCAGCTTCACAAAATCTTCTCCCAATATCTGATAAAACTTGCTGTTGCGCCACGAACCATCATCCACAATGCATTCGTTTACTACATCCCAACCATGCACCCTGCCTTTGTAGCGGCCTACGAGCGTTGAAATATGAGTTCTCATGCGTTCTGTAAGTACTTCGGGGCTCACGTCGTTGCCATTCTCATCAATGAAGAACCAGGCAGGTGCCTGTGAATGCCATATAAGAGTATGACCAACAATGTGCATATTATTTTCTGTTCCGAAATCAACAAACCGATCAGCCATGGAGAAGTTAAATTCACCTTCGCGGGGTTGAATCTGTTCACTTTTCATTATGTTTTCAGCCACGATGGAATTGAAATGTTCTTTGATAACTTCCAGGGCCTGGGTGTTGGTACCGTTTATCTGCCCGTTATTTAGGGCTGTGCCGATATAGAAATAATCCTTGAAGGCATCTTTTAATGTTGTCGGGGTATTTTCTGCTTGTTGTGATTGGCAGCTATTCAGTAAAAATGAACTCAAGGTGAAAAAAAGTAGGGCAAAAAGGTTTTTTGTATTCATGATATTCGATTTTAGATTAGATAATACCAGTTAATTGGTTCTGTCGATGGTTTATTCGTTGAAAACAGCGTGTGTAAAGGTTTCCGGAATTTACTTCCGTTCCAACCGTCTTTTTGTGAGTTCCTGTTCAATTAATGTTTCCATTTTTTTGTCTATTTCATAATAGAAAAGTGCAATTATGCAAATAAGGAATGTTATGGTTGGGAAAACACTTACCGAGAGTTGTATACCCAGAACTGTACGGTCTGATTGAACAGCAAGTTGTTCACTATATCCAAACATGGCCAGTATTCCGGCCACCAGCGCTCCGCCAATGCTTAATCCAGCCTTTAAACCAAAAATCATGGCCGAAAAGATGATGGCAGTTGCTCTGCGGTTGTTCTTCCATTCGGAATAGTCTGCAACATCGGCAATCATGGCCCAAAGCAGCGGTATGGTAAGCCCGTAGAAGAAGCCATGGAGCAATTGGCTGATAAAAACAAGTGCAATAGCGTGCGGAGGAAAGAAGATAAAAACAAAAACAAAAAGCGTGGCCAGAAACATGGCAAAACGGAATACGTCTTTTTTACCAAATTTGTCAGCAAGGTTTTTGGAGAAACCGATTCCTATAATCATCATAATGATGCCACCGGCATTGAAAAGACTGAAACCAGAAGTTACCGGATCTTCGGGCCATTGAAAACCTACAAATCCAAGGTTTAGGAAAAGACTGTTGAGCCCGGCAATAAATCCGTTAAAACCAATGGAGTCCAAAAAGGAAGACAATTGGTTTTCGCTCAGGTAATTATCGAAATAGTAAACCAATGTGCCTCCACGCAGAGAAAGGGTAATAAAGAGAAATATGGTTACCACCAAAACTGCCACCCAGGGTTTATTTTTAATCAAGTCGCCCAGATCATCTTTTACACTGGTATTTTGTTCTGCATCGGGTACAATTCTTTCACGGGTGGTGAGAAAAGTAATGATGAACATCACAATTCCGGAAACAGCGAAAATGGCCATCACTTTTTCAAATCCTACAGTTTGATCGCCCTGTCCCAAAATCAGAACCAAAGGGAGCAAAAGTACCTGCACAATGAATTGTGCCACCATTACCGCCACAAAACGGTAGGATGAAATACTGTTTCTTTCAGCCATGCTTCCGGTCAGAACACCACTCAGCGCAGCATAGGGAAGGTTATTGGCCGAATACACCAATACCAGCAGAATATAAGTAATGAGAGCGTAGGTAATCTTCCATCCACCCGAAAAATTGGGTGTACTAAATGCCAAAAGAGCCATAACACCAAAGGGAATGGCTGTCCAGAGAATCCAGGGGCGGAATTTGCCCCAGCGGGTTTTGGTACGATCGGCAATGACACCCATTACCGGATTGAAAAATGCCCCAATCATCCCACCAGCGAAAATGATAGCAGATGCAGCCCCCGGTGGTATGCGGTAAACATCGGTATAAAAGAATGCCAGAAAGGTCATTAGCGTCTGGAAAATCAGATTCGCGGCCAGATCGCCTAGTGCGTAGCCTGTTTTTTCAATAAAAGTAATTTTGCTGTTGCTGGAGTTCATGAGTTTTTGGGCGTTTTGAAATGATGGATAATTTGGGAATTAGTTATGATGTTTCAGATCGAGCTGTATTTTCATCAGATCTTCCAGGTCGTGCACCGGTCTTTCCAGCTCGTAGGGGATGGGTAACCCTGAATAGGTTTGGAAGTAGAGCATAATGGCATCTCTCCACCAAACGGCATCGCGGACCTGCGTGCGTAAACGTGATTGTACATGTCTGAATCGTTCCTGGTCAATGAATGGTTCCATCCTGTCCCAGGTTTTTTGAAAACTCCTTACCGAATCAACCCCTTCCTGGTATTTGAAAGCCATTTCATCCCAAAGGGTACGGCCATTTTTCATGGTATGATTCCAGGGCAGATGGTGAAACCACAATAGGAACTCTTCAGGAGTGGTTTCTACATTATTATACATATCGTTGAGCGGAGGGAAATATTGATCTACTGCGCCACTACCATTGCGGGTACGATCAAACCCGATTCCATATTCAGATGCCTTGTGGTAATAGCGTGGCAGCCAGTCTTCGCGGGCACCGGGTACATCGCACCAGGGTTCAGGTCCGTAGTGATGACCCCAGGCAAAAAGATGATGCAATCCCAGGGGCATCATGTAATTTACAACCGCTTCGTGCGAGTTAAGCATTAAATCTTTGACCGGTTCAAGAAAATCTGGGTTGGAGGTAAAGGTTGCCTTTATCCATTCATCTGCAATTTGCTCTGATGTAAGGGTATGATTCCAGGCCTGTCGACCGAATGCATACCAGTTGGCCTGTCCGAAATGGTGACCCGTCCAGTTGGTGTCTTCGCCTGTATTGGCAACACCTGCAATAGCACTTACCGGATGTGGAATCAGGGTTCCGTCAGTTACCCTGGCCACGGTAGAGCCTTCTCCATAGGCCCAGGTATCGCTTTTCAGGGCTTCTTCGTTTTGTGAACCTAAAAAAACCAGGTGGTTCGAAAATCCGGTGTATTCCTGTGTAATCTGCAATTCCATCATCACCTGTGTCTCTTTCATGGCACCAAACAGCGGACTGAAGGGCTCCCGGGGTTGAAAGTCAACAGGCCCGTTTTTTACCTGGATAATTACATTGTCGGCAAAAATGCCATCAAACGGCATAAACTCATCGAATGCTTGTATGGCGCGGTCTTTATCCCCCGGATCATAAACAAATGCCCGCCAGATTACCAGTCCGCCATAGGGTTTCAGAGCAGCAGCAAGCATGTTTGCGCCATCGGCATGGTTGCGACCATAATCCATTGGGCCGGGTTGGCCTTCGGAATTGGCCTTTACCAGAAAGCCTCCAAAATCAGGTATTAGCCTGTATATTTCTTTTGCTTTGTCTTTCCACCATTGCTGCACAGCCGGATCAAAGGGGTCTGAGTGAGGAAGATATCCCAGTGCTGCCGGCGAAGCAAAGTTTACTGAGATGAAAAGTTGGATGCCATAAGGGCGAAAAACATCGGCCAGGGCTTTCAGTTTTTCCAGATATTCCGGGGTAAGTACCTGAGGGTTGGCATTGACGCTGTTGGGTACAGAGGCATTGATACCTACCGATGCATTGGCACGGGCATATTGCTCGTATCGTGGTGAAAGAACATCAGCCAATTCATCCCATTTCCAGAGAGAATATCCGGCATAACCCCGTTCAATGGTACCATCAAGATTGTCCCAGTGGTTAAGCATCCGCAAATCAAAATGGGGTTCACTTTTTACAATGATTTGATGATCATAATTGCCGGATTGTATTTGTCGTATCCAGTCAAATGAGCCATAAAGAACCCCCGTTTCGGTGGGTGATGCAATTATCGTATGGGTAACATTGTTGAGCCGGGCAGTTTTGATCAGATAACCATCAGGATGCATGTTGCGCAACTCAGCGTTGAGTCCCAATCTTCGCGCCATTCTGGTATTGGCTGTAACAAGCAGAATGCCAGGGGCATCCGGTTTACCTACAACAGGTATTCTGGCTCCGGTGAAACCCATCATGGCTTCTTGTAACTCATTGGCGGCAACTATCATAGATGGGTTTTGTGAATTGTGTTGTATTGCGGTGATTTTTTCCAGCAATTCAGATCCCAGAGAAGGGGGAACCGTCTCATATCTTAGCCAGAGACGGCTTCCATTCTCCGCATTAACCAAAACAACCACATTAAAAAACCAAATCAAAAACACAAATCGTTTCATATTTTTCTCTTTTGAAACCATTAATTTCCGAACTTTTTAAGAGATTCAAAATTATGAGATTAAATTGTTCGTTTTTTATTTTCTTATGCTTGTCACGATTATGTCATCAATCTGGTTAGCATCTTCGATAAAGCACACTCTTTAACTTTCAGGTGTTTTTCGTCGTGGTTTCAATATTATAACCTTGTTACAACAATATGGGTTTTTAAGTTTTATGTAAGGAGCATTTAAACCAGCAAGGGGTTTCTAAACCAGATTGTTGATATTTATTTTTGTTGGTTCAAAGGTAGGTATCTAATGTCATATATGAATTATTTTGTGTTACCATGAGTTTCAATATGGTAACACGAGTGTAGAATTGGTTACATTTATTTTCATTCTGGTTGCGTCTCATAAAGAAATTGTAAATTTGCACTTACTCGAGGCAAAAAGAATATCTGCTTGAAAAATAATTTTGATCTTTTCAATCGTCAACGCTAGCCAACTATACCCATAGAATATTGAGAAAAATTTTGTACTGTCGGGTTTGGTTTTATAAGTATCATGAAATCAGGAGTATATAATGAATAACATCCCCCAAAGAATACTACTTACACTATTTTTTTCTTTTCTTGTTACCATTAGTTTTGCTCAGCCACCTCGTTTTTTCACATCCGATAGTGAGCTTTCCAACAGTATGGTTACTTCTATAGAACAGGATGGATTGGGATTTATCTGGATTGCCACAGAGGATGGTTTGAATCGGTTCGATGGTTTAAATTTCGTTACCTATAAACGTACGGATGGAGATAGTACATCATTGCTTAGCAACTTTGTAAGCACTCTTTTTTCCGACAATAGCAACAGACTTCTGGTAGGTTGTGTTAATGGGCTTATGAAGTACGACCCTAATCTGGATCGTTTTTTTGAAATCCCTATATTTCGCGATTCCATCAGATTGCAGCCTCATATCACTTCCATAATACAGCTTAAAAATCAAGATATTCTTATAAGTACTTCGGGTCATGGAATTATCAGGTTAGAACAGAATTCGGAAGTGGGACATTCCGAAACGCTTTTGGTTTCCAGGCTGAGCACCGAATTCCTGGAAGTAATATTTGAGGATTTTTACCAGAGACTTTGGATCGGTACCGAAAATGAAGGTATAATCTTGTATGATACTAAAACTGATTCAATCAGGAATTTTAATCAGATGGCTGCGTTGAGAGGTTCCTTAACCAGCAATTATATCACGTCTATTGCTGAAGATTACAAGCGCAATGTTTATATAGGAACGGCCAATGGTGGGGTGCTACAATTTGATGAACGAAGCAAAACCTTTACTGAACTGGAAACTGAAATGGGTACAGGTCCTTTACTTCCTGTTAATACTATATTTTCTGATACGAATAACAATTTGTGGGTTGGAACAAGTGGAATGGGGCTATGGCAGATTGATGCCAGTGAAGTGAAACTTATAAGGCATAGTGTTTCTTCGCCTCGTGTCGATATTGCCAAATCTAAGATTCATGCTATTACAGAAGACAATGAAGGTAATCTTTGGTTGGGAATATTTTTGAAAGGTGTATTTATGATTCCCGGGCGGACTAACCAGTTTCATACTATTTCCTACCAGCAGGTGGGTGCAGGAACATTAGGAACCGGCTGTGTAATGGCCATTGCTGAAGATGCCAACAAATCGGTTTGGGTAGGAACCGATTCTGATGGTATTTATCAATTAAACCATCAAACCGGAGAATCTACCAATTACCGGTTAACAACTTCCGGACAGACTGCTTTGCCTCCCGCCGTAAGTGCTATGATATTTGATGATAAGAATAAATTATGGTTAGGGACATCACTTGATGGTTTTTTTGGCTTCGATCCGGTAACGAAAAGAAAATCTGTTTTCCGGAACAACCCTTCCAATATCAATAGCCTTTCCAATGACAAAGTGCAATGTTTTGAAAAGGATGAAAATGGATACCTGTGGATTGGAACCAGTGGAGGAGGGCTGAATCGGTTTGATCCTTCTGATGGATCATTTAAGCGCTACCTCCAGGAATTCGACAATGAAAATTCATTATGTAATAACTGGGTAAATACTGTATTTGTTGATAGCAAAGGTTTGATCTGGGTGGGTACCTACAATCGAGTGAGTATATTTAATCCTTCAACTGATACCTTCACCACACTCAGCACAGCCAATAATCTGCTTCCCAATAATATTGTTTATTTCATCAATGAAGATTCCAGTGGTTTTATCTGGATCGGTACCAATGATGGATTGGTAAAATACGACAGGGATACACACACTTCCCGGATTTTTACAACGTCAGAAGGGCTTGTCAATAATGTGATTACTGCTATTTTAGAAGATGATCAGGGCCAGATGTGGATATCTACCCATAATGGATTGTCATGCTATTCTCCCCAAACTGATACTTTCAAAAACTATTATGTTCACGATGGACTCCAGGGAAATGAATTTCGTCGTAATGCTGCCCTACGTAATCATATGGGCGATCTTTTTTTTGGCGGTATTAATGGTCTTACCTGGTTTGTACCCAATCAAATTTTACACGATTCTTCCCTGCCCACTGTTTATTTTACAGATTTGATTCTACATAATAATGTGGTGCAAATAGGGGAGAAAATTAACGATCATTTGATTCTTAGTCAATCGATTTCAAGAACTGACAATGTTGAGTTGTTGTGGCAGCAAAAAAACGTGAGTATTGAATTTTCATCTATTGGATTTGTAAACCCTGAACGAATATCCTACCAATACAGGCTCCTGGGGCTTGAAGATGCCTGGGTTACCACCAACTCAGAAAATCGTCGGGCAAGCTATACCAACCTTAAACATGGCACGTATGTTTTGCAGGTTAGAGCAGTCGATAATGATTATGTTTCAGATATTCAGGAGCTTACTATTGTTATTACTCATCCATGGTGGGTTTCGTGGTGGTTCACAACGATTGGTGTAATCCTGGCTCTCCTGATTGTTTTTGCCATTTATCAGTACATAAAAAGCCGGATAAAAAACCGGAATATTAGACTAAAAATGGAGCAAAAGGAGAAAATTAATCAGGCAAAACTGAGCTTCTTTACCAATATATCGCACGAAATACGCACACCTCTTACCCTTATTGCCGGGCCTTTAGAAAAGCTTATTGCTGAAAACAAAGACAACCCATCTTTGATGAAAAGCTTACGAATGATATCCAAAAATTCCCAACGGCTAATGCGTCTGGTAACCCAGCTGCTTGATGTGCGAAAAATTGAGCGGGATCAAATGACTGTGAATTATGCCCAGATAGATCTGGTGAAATTTACAGCCGATATCATGCATGCCTTTGATTATCTGGCAGAGAAAAAGCAGATAAGATTTTCCATGATTGCCAAACCCAAGCGGATTCCTGTTTGGATCGATCCCGATAGTTTTGACAAGGTTTTGTTTAACGTGCTTTCCAACGCCTTTAAATTTACCCCCGTTAAAGGTGATATCGATATCTCCATTTCAACTGGTGAGTTTAAAGATTCTGATTCTTACCTTAAAGAATATGCCGAAATATTAATTCATGATACAGGAATTGGCATTGAAGAAGAGAAACTTGAAAGAATTTTCGATCGCTTCTATCAAATTAAAAATGGTAATAATGCCAATTTCGGAACGGGTATCGGACTTCATTTATCCCGCTCGCTTATTGAGTTACAGCACGGACAGATATTTGCCATGAATCGTTCTGACCGTCAGGGAAGTACTTTCGTGATAAGAATTCCTCTTGGGGTAAACCATCTGGCTAATGCACAAATTACCCATACGCCTCTTGCCCAAAACCCGGTGGCAAATATTAAAAGGTTTAAGGAATATATTGATGCTACTATTGAAGCGGATGAAGAAATTGTTACCAACGATAAGAAAAGAAAGAGAACAAGCTACAAAATTCTTATTGCCGATGATGATGAGCAGATGAGAAATTACCTGCGTGATGAATTGAAGAATTATTTTGATATTATTGTTAGTATTAATGGCAAAGATGCCCTTGAAAAGGTTCATAGCAACCAACCGGATCTTGTTTTATCGGATGTTGTAATGCCCGTGATGGATGGCACCACTCTTTGTCGCAAGCTAAAGTCGAACCCTGCTACCAGCCACCTTCCGGTTGTTTTATTATCCTCCCGGTTACAGGATGAGCACATCCTTCATGCCATGGATGTGGGCGCGGATGCTTATTTCGAAAAGCCGTTTCAAACTGATAAACTGATCAAGAATATTCATAATCTTTTGGCCAACCGTGAAAGGGTAAAATTGAAATTCAGCCCGGGTGGTAATATCAATGCACCGGAAAAAACGTATCCTTCTGCTGATAAAGCCCTGATGGAGAAAATTATGCAGGTGATTGAAAGCCGTATTTCTGATCCAACACTCACCGCCGAAGATCTGAGCAGGGATATCGGGATGAGTCGTGTGCATTTGTTCCGGCGGATGAAGAAAATTACAGGACAACCTCCCAGCGATTTTATCCGTAAGATACGGTTACAAAAAGCGGCCCAGCTGCTTGACGGCAATACCGGATTCATTAAGGAAATTGCTTTTGATGTGGGGTTCACATCCCTTTCTTACTTCTCAAGATGCTTCCACGATTTTTATGGCATCAAACCCAGCGAATATGTCAGGCGGGAAAAGGGTAATGAATCAACATCTGATAAGAAGGAATAGGATATATTATCCTCACAAATGATTAATAATCCATGCTTCCAATATTTAAAATACTAACATAGTAATTTATTAACCAGCTTATTGAGAGTCTTTCAGCAGGACTATTTATCCTTGCCACTTTATCATATTGATTAATTGATGAAAGAAATCAACTGAGTAGATTTTGATCTCTCCTGGGTTTTTAATAAAAGGCCTAATGTCATTTTTTATCATTTCAATTGATGTGGAACCAATTTTTTCCCGAATCAATTGCTTTATGGTTTCTTGTTTGGGGTAATCTTGCAGATGGTTTGATTGTTTAGCTCTTTCAAAAAAGTGCCTGATATCAAGGGGTACATTATGTTTAACATACCAAACCAAATCGTACCAATCTCTTCCTTTTACCCTGTTTTTCCATGATCGGTAGAGTAAGGCGTGCATCTTTCCGGCAAAAAGTGATGGAAGGGTAAAGCATCTGGTCATAAATGAAAATGGCATCAATAATAGTTTGTATTCGGTTTCGAACTTGCCGGGTGGATCAATATCCACCTCAATTTTTATTTTAATGCTTTTTTGAGTCGAGAATTGTAAATCATACAATTGTGTATTCTCTTTCAGAAAGGCTGATTCTATTGTTGACTGTTGCTTTTTTACTTTTTTTACAATCGTAATATCTCTTCCTGATGCCAGGAACTCTTTAATAAGGGATTCAAAATATTGGTTAAGGTCAAATTCAGGTTCTTTTGTTATCAGAGAAAAATCCATATCTTCTGAAAATCGATCGGAACCGTGAAATATGCGAAGACAAGTGCCTTCGTAGAATGCTGCTTTATTAAAAAAGCCAGATCTGTAAAGCCCACTCAAAGCAATCTGTTGCATGATCTCACGTGTTGCATTTATTTGATCATCTTCGGATTGGATGGGATACCTCGCAAGCATTTGATCGAATAGGTTCATTGTTTAAGATATTTTAAAAGGATATCGAGTTCGTTTTTCTTTTTACTGTATTTCAAGAAGGATTGGATGAGTTTCTTGTCGAAATTCTCAATACTTTGGAAATCTATCCGTAGGTTTTGCTCAAGAAATTCTTTCATAGCTTTCACCGATTGAATTCTAAGGCCAGGGGTATATATAATCAAATCGCATAGTGCCTTTTCCGGCGATGCCATTAAAAAACTATTGGTGTCATTGGATAAAATTTGCCTTATTCCCAGCGGGAAATATTCCTCGCCAGTAGTAATGTAATCAAATTGCCCCAATGGGTTTGAGAAACTTCTGGTTCTTTTTGTTGTTAGTGAGCGGATAATATGCACCCTTTCAGGAATCAAACCATACCAGGATAATGCAAACTCGAGGGATATGTAGGATGGTCCATACAGATGATTTGCAATTAACTCCCTGGAGATCGTCTTCCCGCTGGTTTTATTTGCCACAACAAATAATCCCTTCTTCAATCTGATAATTTTTTCATCCTTTTCCAAAGAAGAGATTTTATCTGCGGGTGAGTTATAACCTGTTAAAATACTGGCCAGTGTATGATAATCAATGGGTATATTTCCAAATAGTGCAAGTTTGTCCATTACCTTTAAGAATTAAAACAAGTTCAATCAATTTTTCATAAAAGTAGTAAAAAATACACAGATAATCGACTCAAAGTCGATTATCTGTGTAAAAAATGATATAAACCAGTGACGGGGTCACTTGAGGTGGCCCCGTCACAAGATAAATACGAATGGCCGCCAGCAAACCGCTGGTTGTTGATTTACCTTCTCAGCACCGCCTTGCTGAAAATATGCTCCGGAATGTCCTGGTCAAACTCAATACTGGTAATTTTGAACTCGGTACCTTCGCCTTGTTTCAGCACATCTTTGTAGAGCATGGTGGTGGGAAACCAGCGGCCTTCCACCTGTTTTACATCGGTAAAGGTGGTTTGCTTGAGCAATTGTCCGCTCTTGGCAAACAGTTCTTCTTTCAGTGGGACGTATCGTTCTGTATCAATCCATATTTTTCGGGAGTGGTAAGCCAGGTCATCCACTTTGGCTTCGAGACTAAGAATCCATGTATTGCGCCCTTCGATGGTTTCTTCGCCAGAAAGGGTGGCAGTGTAAACATCAGTAAGCTTGCGGTCTTCCATCATATCTTCGTAAGAGAGGTCGGAACCCATTACCGATTGCCGGAGCATGTGCCCGGAAATCTGGATGGTACGGTCGGTAGAGGGCGAATAGATCCAGAGCTGGTCGTCCAGTTTCAGCATCTTGGTGCCCTGCTCACGCGCTGGCGCCAGGTATTCGGTATAGGATTTCTCTGTACCCACTGAGTAGGTTCGCGATTCGATGGTTCGGCTTCCCCGCCGCCCGTGTATGGTCATGCTCGACTCCGCAATCCGGTTCTCAGAAGACATGTTCTGGTCAACCCGGTTGATGATTTCGGTAGCAGTTGGTTGGGCCAACGCTGGTAATGTTAGTAGGGATAGGGTGGTGATTAATATATTTTTCATTGTTATAATAGTTTTAGTCAAAAGTCAAAAGTCGATTGCATTAAGCTTCCAGTTCTTTAAATAGTCTTGCGGTCTGTCGCTTATAGATGCCAATTCCTGCAAGGGCTGTGCCTAAAACGGTTGAGAAAAGGCCGGGAATAAACCCCAGGTAGAAGTCAACAGGGGTGATGCGGGTGCGGATCACAGTAGGCATCATCAATGAGGCTCCTTCCATCATACCTGAAATGTCGATACCATAAACCTGTATGAGCCAGGCAAAGAAGAGACCAAACGTGGTGCCTACCACAGAACCAGCCAACCCGATAAAAAACGATTCGATGATCATGCTGCGGTAAACATGCCCTTTTTCTTCGCCCATAGCCAGGCGTACACCCACTTCACCATATCGGCGTAATCCACCCAGCAGGCCGGCATTCCACAAAACCAGCGACATGGCAAAGATGAATACCAGCGAAATGTAAACTGACCATACTTCCGACAGTTGCACGTATGTGCCCATCATACTGTTTTGCCCCAAAGCTTCCATGTAGGGGGCAAATTCATCTTCATCATAATTCTGTTGGGAGTTGAATTGAATTGCCAATTGTTTCGCATCATGGTTATCGTAAAAACCATCAGGCAGAAAACCCAGAATTACACTGGCCCCGTCTTGCATGTCGAGTGCCATGCGGGCATCTTCAATGTCAACAATAATGGAGCCGCGATCCATAATGTCCACACCAAAACTAATGGTTCCGCTCACGGTGAAATTGTAAATACTCATACCTCCATTCATAGTGGATCCGATCAGGGTAACATCATCGCCGGGGTTTACTCCCAGTTTCTGAGAGAAATTCTCACTGAGCAGCGCTTCGCCCGGTGCCTGTGGAAGGTTTCCGCGAATGATGGAGCGGTTCAGGTCGAGTCGCTGAATCTCTTTGGTGTTGGGCGAAAGCAAATCGAGACCAATTCCCATGGCTGGGCCTTGTGCTTTGGTTTCTCCGTTTTCATCGGGAGCATCTACCAGGCCACCAAACTGAATGCGTGGTGCCCATTCCATACCAGGTTGTTGCTGATTAAGATCTTCGACCAGCTTCTGCACATCAAGCAGCGCCAGGTCGTTGGGGTTCATTTCGGCGTCGGCAGCATAGGCTTTGGTCATCACTTTTACGTGGCCATAGCTAAAGCGGGCGTTCATCTCCATGGTATCACCCATAAAACCGGTGATGTAGGCGTGCATGAGCACGGTGAGTGTTACGCCAATGGCAACCACGATGATGGGTAGCCGGCTGCGACTTTTGTCGCGGATAAGTCCTTTTATTAAAAATCGTATCATTGTAGTTTTCCTCTTAAAGCTTCAGTGGGGTTCATTTTGGCAATTTTTCTGGAAGGCATGTAGCTCACAATGGCCGTTGTAATTGTGATGATGGCTACTGTGGTTGCTACCAATCCAATGGTATAAATGGGATAAAGGGTTGGTGCGATGGCCATCCCAAACTGGCTTGTGTCAACCGGCATGGTCCAGCCCACTTTTGCCTGCCAGAGCAGAAAGGGCATTCCGTAAGCAGTTGCCAGCAAGGCGGCCAGGATGGCGTGCATGGTTCCTTCCACGGTAAAAAGCATTACCACTTCTTTGCGCGTGTAGCCCAGGGCCACATAGGTTCCAATCTCTTTCTGACGCCGGAAAATAGATAGTATCTGCGTGTCGAAGATGGCCAGCATGGCCAGTAGCAGCAGGATCCCGTAAAGGATGGTTTGTCCGTATGATTTGGTTTTGATCATCTCATCTACCTGCCGGGTGAGTTCTGATTTTGGTTTCAGCACCCATCCATCTACTTCCGACCGTTGCGCCTTTTCATCGGCAAAGGTAAGAATGGTTGCATGACCGGGTAGCAGCATCATTTCCTGCAACTGTTTGAGCGACACATAAACCTGGTTGGCTTCGGCGCCGGGCACATTGCTGGAGAATATTCCGGCAATCACAATTTCGGCGGCATCAAAGGTGCCATTGGCATCGCGCCAGCGAATGGTTACACGTTCACCCTCTTCCAACCGGCTGCTGTTGGCCATCATAGAGCCAATAACTGCCGGTATGGCATCTGTTAGGGTGTCAAGTTTTTGGGTGGGGATCTTCAGAATGGTTTGATCTTTTGGGATTCCCTTTATGGAAATGGGCAACATGCGTCCTTCGGGGAAGATGCTGCCTTGTGCAATGAGCAGGGGCATCATCTCACCATTCTCAATTTCATTTTTAAATTCTGTGGGTATGGGAGCATGACTTTCAGAAAGGGTAAACGGATCATAAGGATCATAGAGTCCATGCCAGTATTGGCCACCGCCAATTTCGTAGTGGGTCATGTCGTTTTTGGCCTGGTAGTCCCAGCCTTTCATTATTCCGTTGAGCCAAATGATGACTACATACGAAAAGGAAAGAACCAGAACATTTAGCCATGTGCGCAGTCCGGCACCCATGAGGTTGCGGAAAGCCAGTTTTATTGCAAGTATCATGACAATTATATTTTTAGTTTGATCGAATCAGTTCGTCTTTCTCCACTTTGCCATCGAGCAGAAAGATCTTACGATGCAGGTAGTTGATCACCTTTTCGTCGTGCGTGGCAAAGAGAAAGGTAGTTTTGAGTTCTTTATTCAGGTTTTCCATTGTTTGTAGAATGTTGTGCGAGTTTTTGGCGTCGAGGTTGGCAGTAGGTTCGTCGGCCAAAACAATAGATGGGCGTTTTACCATGGCCCGTGCAATGGCAACCCGCTGACATTCGCCACCTGAAAGTTGGGGCGGCTTTGATTTTACTTTGTCGGTCAATCCTACCCATTCAAGGGCGTCCATAACCATCTTTTTACGTTTTTCTGCATCATATTTAAGCAGCAACAGGGGAAACTCCACGTTTTCGTAAACGGTGTGTACCTGCAAGAGGTTGTAGCTCTGAAAAATGAATCCCAGGCTGCTTTTTCTGAGTTGGGCGGCCTCTCGGGTTGATAGCGCACCCACCGATTTTCCCAGCACATTTACAGTGCCATCTGATGGCGAATCGAGTGAACCGATAATGTTGAGCAACGTGCTCTTGCCAGAGCCACTGGGGCCAATCAATCCGGCAAATTCACCCTTGCCAATGTTTAGGTCGATACCACGTAGGGCAACAAACTCACCTTTCCCTACCGGGAATTTTTTGATGAGATTTTTAATTTCTATGATTTCCATTTTTTTAAGGGTTTAGAAGGTATTTTATTATACGGTTGATTCGGTAAATTTTATTTAGTTAGAAGCTCGAAGGTGGAAGGTGGAAGCTCGAAGGATGGCTAACATCGGACTTCCAACTTCCAACTTCCAGCTTTTTTCAATGATTCCACACTACCATCACCTGAAAACCCCGGCCGGCGAACATTTCGGCGCCCTGGTTTTGCTGGGGCAGCTGAAAGGTTTCCGGGTTCCAGAAGGCCATTAGGTAAAAGCTTAGCTGGTTCAGGTCTTTTTTCCAGTTGATGAAGTTGTAGGCGTTTTCGTTGGTCCAGTCGTAATATACAATGGCACTTATGTTGTCAAACATTCCAAGTGGGTAGGAGAGGGACGCCCCGGTGAAATGGATGGTATTTTCAAATTCGAAGGGTGATGCGGCGGTGGCAAAAACCAGGTGCTCGGCCACGATGTTGAGTCCGTTGCCAATGCCAAAGGTGTAGTCGGTACCAAGGTTGAAAAGGTGCTGGTTGGTGGCAGGGCCCCAGTCTTTATGCTTTTGGATCCAGGTAGCTTCCATCCAGAGTCCCACTTCCACATCCCATTTGGCATCAAAACCATAGCGACTTTCAGGCATTTGTTGATATTGGGTCAGGATATCCATGAACGGCATTGTATTTACAGTACGGTGATGAAACGAGAAACCTGTTTCTCCCATAGGGATGGGCAATTGCACACGTCCGCCGAATTCAGGCGTTCTTTCAAGAGTTTGGCCCAGCTCCCATGTTTTGGGACCTTCGTTAGCATATAGTCCCCACAACCAGATGTTAGCGTTGTTGAGAAAATAGTAGCGGCCCAGAATTGCCCAAACGCCATCAGTCAACTGCAACGGATCGCGCGGATCAACCTGATCGAACCACATGAGGGGGCGCAGCATCATGGCCGAGCCAAAGTTGATCTTTTGAAGTCCCGCCCTTATTTCAAACTGGTTGCCCGACCATCTTACCCATCCACGGTAGGGGCGGACTATTTCATCATTCGATGACCAGTCATCGTTGGGTCTGTAACCCAGGCTGCCGTAAATATTGGCAGAAGCTTCAAAATCGATCAGCTGGCTGTTGGATAACTCAATTGTGTAATTCAGCTGGGGCAGGTATCGTACCCCAAACCGTATGGGGTCATCCTTCTTGAAATTGCTGTTCGCCCATATGGATGCCTGTCCCTTAAAGGTAAAGCTATTGTTATCCTGGGCCTGCAAAAGCAAGGGGAAGAAAAGGGTTGCAAAAAGGATTCTTGTTTTCATGGTTGTTAAGAGAAGCTGTTATTCTTTTTTTTCATTTCTGGGCATAATCCCGTATGAAAGCAATCGGGTTAGTTCCATAACGACTTCTTGCGGATTGTTGTAAAGACTTTGTAACTGCTCATCATTTGCAATGTCGGCAAGCTTTTGGCTGATAATGAAAAAGGCTTCCGGTTTAAAATCTTTGCGAAACCAGCCGTTTTTTTGAGCCTCTTTGAAATCATTGATCATTTCGAGCCATACTTTGCCGCTCATTTCGTTTATATACTGAACCATGCCTAACTCCGGACTGTTGTAAAAATCCTGCATAAATTCCTTGCTGATGTCGTTGGTGCCTTCCAGTTTCAAACGAATCATCTGCTCCATTTTCTCTTCTGATGTAGTGGAATTATCAGCCATTATGGCTTTGAATTGTTGTACACTCTGTTCCACAATTTTTTCGAAGATGGCTTTTGCAAGGTCTGTTTTATTGTCAAAGTGTCGGTAGAAAGTCATTTTGCTTACTCCGGCTTTTTGGCAAATTTCTTCAATGGAAACCCTTTTCAGGCCGTGTTTCCAGAAGAGTTCACGGGCCACTTCCATTAGCTGACGAATTTTTTTATTTCTTACTTTATTCATTTCGATGTTATTAAATCGGCATAAAATTACGAAAAATATATTATAAAACATTAATCGTAACAAAAATATTTTATCGTAATCAAAATAGTCTTATGATTTTTAATTTAATAATAAGAGACAGATGGATTTTTTAGCTACAAGCTTTTTGAGTTGATTTTTAAATATATTTAAGATTGTAATTACAGGTATAAGAGGTCTTAAATTTTACTACTTTTAAAATGTTGTAAAGAATAAGTCCATCGCCTTAATCAGGGGTTTAAAATTGGAGTTATTGGATTAACTAAATTTTCAGTTACTAATTATTAAATTTAATTACATGAATAATAAATTAGTGTCTGCAATTCTTTTGCTTATATTTAGTTTGAGCGTTCTGGGTCAAAGCGATTTTAATTATGAAGTTTCTCTGGTTCCGGTTACAGTTACTGATTTGCCTGGATTGCATTCCTATGCTTTCGCTCAGAATGATGGCAAATGGCTTATTATAGGAGGTCGTAAAGATGGGCTTCATGCCAGGCAGCCTTTTAATTCATTTCCTGCAACACAAAATAATACAGATATTTTTGTTGTTAATGTAGAGAATAACCAATTCTGGTCATCATCAGTTAATGATTTGCCAGTAAACATCAAAAACCAGCTGCAATCTACCAATATGAATTTTCATCAGGATGATGATACACTTTATATAATTGGTGGGTATGGTTCTTCCGGTACATCAAACGTTTATGTTACTTATCCGTTTCTTACGAGTGTCGATGTTCCGGGACTTATGCAGGCAGTAGAAAGTAATGAATCCATTGCACCCTATTTTAAACAAATTGAAGACAGTATTTTCGCAGTTACCGGAGGACATCTTGAAAAATTGGGTGGGATTTTTTATTTGGTGGGAGGGCATCGTTTTGATGGTAGATATAATCCAGTGAATAATCCTACATTTACCCAGGAATATACCAACCAGATAAGAAAATTTTCAATTGATAATAGTAGTACTCAATTATCTTTTGACAATTATTCTGCTATTACGGACCCTGTTCATCTAAGAAGAAGGGACTATAATCTGTTGCCTCAGATTTTTCCTGATGGAGAGCAGGGTTTTACCATTTCATCGGGTGTATTTCAAATAAATGCTAATTTGCCTTTTCTTTATCCTGTAGATATAAGGGAAGATAATTATACTCCCATTACATCCTTTAATCAGTATTTAAGCAATTATCACAGTGCAGTTGCCTGTTTATACGATAGCATCAACAATAATATGCATTCCATTTTCTTCGGTGGAATGAGTCAGTATTATTATCAGGATGGAAATTTAATACAGGATGATCTGGCGCCTTTTGTAAAAACCATTAGTCGTGTTACCAGAGACACCAATGGAAATCTTACTGAATACCAGCTTCCTGTTGAAATGCCTGATTTAGAAGGTGCCAGTTCTGAGTTTATTCCGAACCTAAATCTGGTTCATTACCCAAATGATGTTTTTAAACTATCAGTAATTAATCAGGATCATTTTATGATCGGGCATGTTCTTGGCGGTATTGGCAGTTTATCCTTAAACCCATTTTCTGATAATCAAACTGATTTGATGACATCCGCCAGCAGCAATATTTACGAGGTTTGGTTGACCGTTAATCCACTCTCGACAAATGAGTTTGAAATTGATGGAGATAATCCGTATGATATAACCGTTTTTCCCAATCCTTTTGAAAATGAATTTGTTGCAAAATTTTATACAGATAACCCGGTGAAAGTAAGCTATTTCATTACCAACAGCAATGGGCAAATACTACTGAATTCTGAAGCAAAATCTTTTGCAACAGGAGAAAATACCCTAAAAATTACATTGAATAATAAATCGTTTCCCGAGTACCTATTCTTAACCGTGATTTTTGATGATAAATATTATGTAACAGAAAAATTGATTAAACAATAACATTGCCCGCTAATTTCATAAAAGCCATATTTGCCTTATTTATTCTAAGTTTTTCAAGAAATTTTATTTTTATGAACCGAGCCATGACAAAAATTTTGACACACAAGCGGATGATTATGTGGCGAGCTCCATCTGACCGACTTAATCAAATTATAAACTGATGAAAAAATCGTTGTTAATAACCGCATTAATTCTTTTAGGGCTTTTATCAGGCTGTGAAAAGGAAGATGGAAATGAGAAAGTAATCAGTAGAAATAATACTGATGAAAGCCACAAGTTGGGTCAAAACTGCATGAATTGCCATGTGCAGGGGGGCGATGGTGAAGGTTGGTTTACCCTTGCAGGTTCATTGTATGATCAAACAAAAGTTAATGGTTATCCTAATGGTAATGTAAAACTTTTTGCTGAATTCAATAATTCAGGAACAATTATAAAAGACATTGAAATAGACAGTAAGGGTAATTATTTTACTACCGAAAATATTGACTTTGGCAACGGTTTGTATGTTGGAGTTTATGGGACGAATGGTGAAGAAAAAATCATGTTGTCAAAAATTACAAACGGTGCCTGCAATAGTTGTCATGGAATTTCAGCAGATTTAATATCGATATATTGATTGCATACGGCAAAGAATGTAAACTTTATATCTATTTAATATGGAAAATATCTTTTCAAGATTTCATGTATCTGCCTGGAGTATCTCCAAAGCGTTCTTTGAATCGGGCAATAAACATTGAAATGCTCGTATATCCGCAAGAATTTGCAATTTCTTTAATACTCATCTGCCCTTCTTCTACCAGTACCTTTGCTTTATTTAATCTTTCAGTTCTAAGAATATCTGAGAATGTTTTGCCATATAATTTTTTGAAACCGGTTTTTAATTTCGTTTCATTTGTTCCAACTTCTCTGGATAAAGAACTGATAGTGATATTTTTATTGAGATTATTATGTATATAGTCTTTTGCTTTAGTAATTATTATTACATCATGTTGTCTGATTAATTTTTGGTTATAACCAAGCTTTAGTTCCTTGTTATATAGTTCAGTTTGAAGCCACAATAATTCTAATGCTTTTGATTCTAAAAAGAACCGTTTAATAATGCCTTCTTTTTGAGTATTTAAAATTTCATTTATGGTATCAGAAATGCTTAAAGTATAATTGCTGTGGTAAATAAAATGACTGCCTGATTGGTAATTCATTAAAGAATTACCTATTACCGGAGGCAGGCTGAGAAAGTCTGATTTTAAATCAATAGAAAATCTTTTCGTTTCTATTTGGAGAAAAAGTATTTTAACATCGTTTTGTATCGGAAAGGTAAATAACTGATTATTTTCGCCTCTCGCCATTACCATGCAGGAGTAATTATCTGTTAGGCGGTATCGCATATTAGGGGTAATAGTATGTATTAATTCCCCTTTTTTGATAAAAAAGTATCTTAAATAGTTATTTTCATCTTCAGTAAACTCAAGTTGGATAAAAGTTGAAATATCTCCGCTTAGAATATTAAAATCGAACCCATCGTTAAAATGAAAACTTTTAAGAATTAGATTGCCTTGTTTTAAGGGGAAATTGCTTTGATGTTCATATCCACTTTTACGGTATTTTATATTTAATTTCGAACTAAGGGCATTGTGAATTCCTTCAGGATTGCTATTTTCTACTTTTATTAACATCTCTTATCTGATTAATTCAATAGTGGGTGTTCATTGAAAATTAGGAACAAAGATGCCAAATTTATTTTATAATATTACCATGAATAAAAAGATGTTGCATACCCTGTTGAGTGTTTTTGCAGGTCATACAAGCTATTGTTTTCTATAAATATTCGACCCCATTCGGGGTCGAATAATCTTAACTAAATGACATTGAATTATGTGTAATTATTATTTATTTAATTAAACTTTCGTATTGCAATCTTTACCAGTTAACCATTAAACCCACGCTAATATCCCTGAATACTTCTGAAGCCTTTAATGAACCATTGGTAATATGTTTTTCTCCGGTGAGTATATTGTTACAATCCCCTTTTGCATTTTCGGGTAAAATGATCCGGGTACTTTCCCAATCCAGGTCTTTCAGATATTCGCCGTAGGGTTTGTATGAAAGATCAGCCGTAACGAGAGGTACAACAACCAAAAGCCCCTTTTCTTTGAAAATACGGGCATAAGCCATAAGGTTGTTTTTAAGTTCACCTTCGGTATTCAATGGTATATAGTTTCCTTGTAAAAATAATTCATGGTTTTTCTTTCGGAGATTAAGCAGGGTGTAAGTTAGCCAAAGTTTAATTTTTCCGTCGAACGGGTTTTGAGACAATTTGTGTAGCATTTCTTTGGCATTGGCTTTATTTTCTGCAATCATGGTTGTAAGAAGCCGATGTCTTTCCTCGTAATCAACGGGCTGGCGGTTATCAGGATCCACCAGGGTCAAATCCCAAAGCTCAGTACCCTGATATATGTCTTGAATGCCTGGGCTGGTGCACTTAAGGGTCAATTGTGTCAGGGAATTAACAATGCCACACCAGGCTACTTTCTGTTGAAAAGGAATAAACGCTTTCAGGAAGTCGTTTTTAGTATCCAACAATTTACGGGCAAAACTGCAAACAGCAGTCTCGTAGGTTTCATCCGGATCGCGCCAGCTCACTTTGTGCTTGGCTTCTAGCCTTTGCATTGATGGCATCGCCTACACCGTTGTGCGCAATAAAGGAATTGTACTGATACATAGGTGTCTTCCACACCTTTGGCCATTAAAGGCCCGGTAAACTGCATCAGGCGGGTAAAGAATTTCTTTAGTTTATTGTTTTCATCAACAGATTGAGCGTTTTCGGAAAGCAGAACAGAAGCAAGCCGCTCCAGAGCAGGAGTTACAGCAGGATTTCTTTTCTTTGCTTTTTCCAATATTTCTTCTACAATTTTTTTGCTTTGGTTTTGCAGAGGAAATTTGCGCGGGTATAACCTGTAAACAGGACAGGCAAGCATAAACTCACCAATGGCCTTTTTAATAATTTCTCTGCTGATTTTTTCTTTTTGGTAGTCGATAAAATTTAACTTGTCAAATAAGCTAAAGATGTTGTCCCACTCTCCATGCATACAAGTGGTGAGTATCATTTTTTTGTTTTGGTAGACCAGCTCAGATGGCTTTTCATGCAGGTTGGTTACTTCTTTGTAAAGGCTTTTGAGAATATCGTAATTTTTGGTGTTGGTAAGCAGATTGGTAACGGTGGCCAGAAAATCGTAGCCGGTAGTTCCCTGGATGGGCCAGAAATCAGGCAGGTCTTCGTTGTGTTCCAGAATTTTTTCAGCCACAATAAATATATTCTCTCCCAGGAGTTTCCGAAGGTTTAAGAGGTAGTTACTGGGATCGTTCAGACCATCAATATGGTCGATCCGTAAGCCTTGAAAGAGTTCTTCCCCAATCGATTGCTTTATGAAACTGTGGTATTTTTCAAATACCCTGGTATCTTCCATTCGCAGGCATATAAGACTGTTCACAGTAAAAAAGCGGCGGTAGTTGATGCGTTTTTCCGTTTCCTGCCAATGGCAAAGTTCGTAATGTTGTTTTTCCAGCGCTTGCTTTATCAGTTGTTCATCAGAATAGTAACCTGCCAGGATGTTGTCAATGAATCTTTTGCTGTTTTTATCGCTTTCTATAAGATGTTCCAGCTTTTCTTTTGATGTTTCCCATACCGTATTTAAAAACTCTGACGATGGTTGATTATTATCCAGATTATGGTTTTGCCAATGCTCCAAAAATAAAGCCGGAGCATCGGGGAGCTCATTCTGCAATATATCGCGAAAACTTTCAAAATTACATGGATATTCATTCTCGTGGTATTAAATCCAAAAGGTTCCCTTTTTCCAGCCTAATAGCAAATCCTTATTATGTATGGCTTCATCAAGGCTTACACCAAGAAAGGGCACCATAAGGCGGTTTTCGGTATTTGGCACCCCGTCTTCAAGGTCAAATACTTTATGATATAATGAAGCCATTCCTTTTTCAAGCACATCCATAAGCCAGGTATTCTGTATATCAAATGCCATATGGTTTGGAACGATATCCTGCAACCAGCCAATATTGTATTTTTTAAGTTTTGATGTAACTGTTTTAAATTCTTCCGGATTGGTTATTTCTGGATTGAACTCCAGGGGATTGACCACATCGTATCCGTGCCCACTGCCTGGAGTGGCTTTAAAGAGGGGTGAAGCATATAGGGTTCCAATCCCAAGTAAAGCCAGGTATTCAATTTGCTTTTCCAGCTCTTTCAGGCCGAAATCCTTGTTGAATTGTATGCGGTAAGTAGAAATTGGATTATACATCTTTTTGGAGTTAAGTTGTCTGAAACAGAACAAATGATTTTCTTGTTGTATTGACAGTAAGTTGGTTTTCTGTAATAATTAACGGATTTTCATGATCATTTACAGTGCCGCCCCATTGATTGTGAGCTGAGTAAATTAATATATTGGCAGATGTTGCTTTTATTGATGGTAATTCTACCGTTATGTTTCTTTCACCAAAATTCATCAATGCAACAAGGCTTTCTTTCTCATTTTTGTATATAATTACAATGGCTTCCTTATCAGGTATTTCATAAGCATTTATATGATCCCGGTTGCCGGGTTTTAACAGGGGTTGTTCTTTACGCAAGGCAATCATTTGCTTATAATAAGCAAGCATTTTTCTTTTTGTCTCATGGTTAAGATAGTCCCATTTAAGTTTAGAGTTTTGAAAGGTATCTTCGGATGCGGGATCGGGTGGTTCGGCATCTTTTATAAATTCGCGTAACTCATTTTTGCGGCCTTCGCGCACCAGCGATATCAACTCTTTATCTCCATGACTGATAAAATATTGGAATGGACTGCTCTCGGCATATTCTTCTCCCATAAACAGCATGGGGATAAAAGGGCTTGCAAACATAGCCCCACATGCCAGTTTCAGGCTTTCAAAATCGAGCATTGAACTGAGTCTGTCGCCTTTCATGCGGTTACCCACCTGATCGTGGTTTTGGGTAAAGATTACAAAGCGATTCCCGGGCTGTCCTACCGTAGATGTTCCAAACTTTTTTTTGCGGTGGGGAGAAAAACTGCCGTCATACACCCAGGCATGGTTGAATGTTTTAACAACTTGCTGCAAACTACCAAAATCGGCATAATAACCCTGACGGTCAGCCGTCATAAGCGCGTGAATAGCATGATGCCATTCGTCGCACCATTGGGCATCCAGCCCAAAACCTCCCTGTTTTGGAGTGTCAATGAACCGGATATCGTTTAGATCGCACTCGGCAATGAGAAAGTGCTTTGCGTCGGTTTTATGGTTCAGTTGCAAAACAATTTCATTTAATTCCAGTAAAAAATGTTTTGGACTAAGGTCTTTTATGGCATGAACGGCATCCAGCCGCAGCCCGTCAATATGGAAATCACGCAGCCACATCATGGCGTTTTCAAGAAAATAATGCCTTACACCATCGCACCAGGCATCGTCAAAGTTAATGGCATTGCCCCAGGGGGTTTTGTATTTGTCAGTAAAATATGGCCCCAATGCACTCAGATAATTGCCCTCGGGGCCAAGGTGGTTGTAAACAACATCAAGTATCACGGCAATTCCTTTCTGATGACATGCTTTGATCAGGTTGGCAAATTCAATGGCACCGCCGTAAGATTGTTGCACAGCAAAAGGATAAACACAATCATAGCCCCAGTTTCGCGAACCGGGAAAAGCTGCTACAGGCATGATTTCAATGGCATTTACACCAAGATCTTTTAAATAATCAAGCTTTTGTTGAAGGGCCATAAAAGTACCCTCGGGTGTGAATGTGCCTACATGTAACTCGTATATGATAAGATCGCGTGTAGAAACTCCGGTCCAGAGGTCATCACGTATTTTTCTGATCTCATTCAGGTCTATGCATTCTGAAGATTCATGCACACCGTCAGGTTGGGAAAGTGATGCCGGGTCAGGATAAGTATTTTCATCGTTGACACTGATCAGGTAACGATCGCCTGGTTTTAACCCCGGGCACTTTGCCTGCCAATAACCATATTGCTCCAGATGAAGGATAATATTGGTTTTACCTTCTACTTGCAGTGATATTCTTTTTGCATGAGGTGCCCACACTTTTACGATGGGTTCTTGCCCTGGTTGGAAGTTAACACCTATACTGCGTTGTTCGGATAAAATAGTTTTCACAATTATTTAATCATCTTTTCTGGAAAGCATTTCTTTGTACATATCAATATTTTGTAAAAGATTAGCATCTGCAAGGGGTTCGATGATATTGGTATATTGTGCCATTTTTTCATAAATAATTTTCGCTACCAGGTATCTGGCCATTGGCTTATCATCGGCAGGTATAATGTACCAGGGTGCGTGGGGCAGTGATGTCTTGTTAATGGCTTCTTCGTAATAATGAATGTACTCATCCCATAGTTCTCTTTCGCTTAAATCGCTGGGGGCAAATTTCCAGTTTTTGTCTTTTTTATCCAGTCTTCTAAGCAATCGCAGTCTTTGTTCTTCTTTGCTCAGGTGCAAAAAGAATTTAAATACAACGATTCCATTCTGCGCAATATGTTCTTCAAAGTTTCTGATTTGGTTAAGCCTCTTTTCCCAAAAATCAGTGGGTATATCTTCAACTTTCTTTAGGTGTGGGATATTCTCGAAAAGCAAATATTCGGGATTTACTCTTGTTACCAGTACATTTTCATAATGGCTGCGGTTAAAGATCGAATACTTTCCTTTTTCAGGCAAAGCAACATAATGCCGCCACAAATAGTCGTGCTGGAGCTCTTTATTTGTAGGCGACTTAAAGCTATGAACCACTATTCCGCGTGGGTTGAGTTTGCTGAATACTTCTCTGATAAGACTGTCTTTTCCTGATGTATCCATGCCTTGCAAACAAACAAGCACTCCATGACGGTTGTGTGCATACATCGTATTCTGTAATTTGGCAAGCTTTTTTCCAACCTTTTTAAGGGCTTTTTTCTTATGCTTTTTTGATTCGTCCGTTTCCAATACGGTTGGTATTTCATTTAGTTTAACGGATTTTGTAACGATAAAATCGTTGGCTTTTAATTCTTTCATAGTATGAAAAGCTTTTTAGTGAATCTACCTTGAGAACTTGTATTCTGTGATTCGTTTCGTGTTTAACCTGAGTGCATTTGACTTATGCTTTTGTATCTTTTCTTCATGTCTTTCAGGTCGCGTGGTTCATGAAAGGTTCTTTTGGCAGCGTTCATAACCATTTCGGCATGCTGCAAGACTTGTTTCTTTTGATTGCTGTTGCGGGTAAACTGGTTGATGGAAATCATTGCTTCGAGCAACCTTATCATTACGGATGGACTTCCTTCTGCAAATTGCCTGATCTGGTTAAACGCTGCATCAAGCATACCGGCAAATGAATGATTATCAGCAATTACTCTTAGTTTATCTTCTGAATCATAACGATAAGGGGTTGGGTATTTAACTCCGGTAAGATAGCACATTACAGAGGTCAGGTTGTCAATACAGGCAATGGCAGTATAGGGATCGTTCACCCCCGGCGATAATGCCTTTGATGCCACTTCAACCATCTGGTGGATTGAAAACTCAGCATCCTGAAGGGGTGTGCGCACTTTACCGATAATGAAATCATCATGGATTTTCTCATCCAAGTCTTTATCCAACTCTTTATTGGAAATTATTTCGCAAACAATCATTTCCTGTACCAAAAAGTCACCAGGCCGATGATGCAAAATAATTATGCCGTCGTTTTCGTGCGCAATGTTTAGCAATCCGTCACCATCAACTGATTGCAAATAACCATTTTTTTTACTCCTGATCTCAAGTTTGAAAGCATATTTTTGTTTCAGCATGTCGATATCGGGAATCGGTTTTTCATCCTCTTCATGGCCTATATCATCAGGAAAGAGTTTTTTGATACTTTTCGACATGGCGTCAGAAATATCGGAGATCACCTTGTCGGATTGTATACTCATGGAAACATGATGAATAAAAACAACGAGCAATATAATTCCTGCAATAGCCGATGCAAGAGCTGCTAAAACGGAAATGGCCGGGATAAATTCAAAATTTTCATTTTCTTTTAGAGAACTAAGGATGATCAGGCAATACACAAAAGATGAGACATAGGTGCCCAAAACAACCTGATTGAGTTTATCGTACATAAAATTCCGGACCAGTCGCGAACCCAGTTGAGAAGATGCCAGGGTAAGCACCACAAGGGTAATGGAAAAAACGGTACCGGCAATTCCAATCATAGCACCGGCAATGATGGTAAGTATGCTTCTTGCTGAATCAACACTGACCGGTAGAAGGTATTTTAAAATTCCTTCCTGAGTATACCCGATTTCACTATCCAGATAGATAAACCCTATGGCTGAGCCCATGGTAATCAAAATCATAAGTATGGGTATAAACCAAAAGCTTGCATTGAGTTCTTCCCATATATGTTGCAGTTTTTTCATTGCTTCATAAATGATTTTTGCCACAATGTATCTGGTATATCTTACACATTTTTAATACCAGTGATATCTAAATGTAGCAGGTTATTGTCAGGAGTGATTTTTAATTTTATCGGTTTTTTTATCCAAAGTAATTATTTTTTTCAACAAAGAGAATAAAACACCGCCGGATAGTGCTCCAAAAATATATATGCCGAGAATTGCCAATGACAAAGGCATTTTAGCACTCCATTTATAAAATGAAATATCTACAGTTTGAAAATTCTGAAATGCAAAAAATAAAGCAATAATAACAAGAATGATCAGCAAAATCGTTTTCAAAGTTTTCATAAAAATGAAATTTAGTTAAATTAATGGTAAGATGGAACTTACATGGCAAGCCTCTTTCATTTTTTTAATTTAATGAAACCACTCCATTTCAGTTTTAATACTAAAAAAGATACCCGACTTTAAATGCTTTTTCAGAATAAGGTTCTCATTTTCAGGTTGTATCGTATATGAATGAGGCGCTTTAGACTGTCATGCTGCGATCAATATGTAATTACAAGGTATTTTGAATACATCCAGAATTCTGCCGGATCCTTAACCGTGAGCAAGGATTTTCCTGTGCCTGAATCAGTCAACTCATAACTTGCAGAATGATGTTTGGTAACAAATTCAATTTGTTTGCTTTCTGCATTCAGGGTAAAGGTCGTTTTCTCTCTTATATCAATCATTTCTAATTGACTTTTATCAAGTTTTGGATTTAACGTATTCACTCGGCCCAGGAAGCCAAGAAAACCACCCGTTTTTTCAATTATATCCTTATCTCTTAGTTCTCTTTCACTATCAGCAATAAAAAAGGCTGTATTGGTTTTCTTTTCAAATGCTTCATTTAATTTTCGCTTTTCCTGAATAACCGAATCCATTTGTGATAATTGATCGGCAATCTGTTTTTCAAGCCCAGCTATTTCCTTGTTTAATGAACCATTGACACTGTCTTTTTCACTTATCTTGCGGTTTAGTTCTTCAGTCTTTACAGACATATCCGCAATCATTTTATTTGAATTGATAAGCCTGCTATTTAGTGCATTGTAATTTTTTTCTTTTTCAATAAATAGTTCATTTATTTCATTCAGTTTGTTGGTTAGTCTTGTTGTTAATTTCCTTCCTTCTGAAGTTGCATCTAATGATGCATCTACTGGCATGATACTGTCAAAGGCTGCCTCAATCTCCCTAAGTGTTGAACGATAAGCATTGGACAAAGAATCGCTTTTAGTCAATTGAATAGCTAAGTCCTCATTTTGTTTTTGAAGTTCAAGAGCTTCATTTTTGTATTTGCAGCCCGAAAGGCTTGTTAAAATAAATAAAACGCATAAAATATGTAAGGTTTTCATGATCATTGGATTTTGGTGAAAGATTGTGTTTTTCAAAATCAAATTTTAGTTTTCGCAGGTTTAATAAAGAAATTTACAGGCTGTAAAAAATGCATCCTGCAAAATTTACATTTACCTCTTTAATCAAATAGAGATTTAAGCTTGTTAAATCCTTCATTGAAAGATTCAGAAGCGGAAGAAAATACGCCTTTTGCTTCTGCCCATTTTTCTTCTGATGCATCAGCAAGTTCGTCGTACCTGACCTTAACTTCATCTCTTTTGGCTTTCAAAGCAGCCAGTTTCTCATTTTACTGGACTTTGGTTTCAGCTTTAATGTTTTCAAATTTGGTTTCCCAGACTTTGATTTGGTCATCCATTTCGTCAATTTGTTTTTTTACTTTTTCTTTTCTATTCATAGTTTTAAAAATTTAAAGATTAATATTACCATGTTGCCAGTTTTTGAGCCGGCATTGGCCCCGATTTTAAAAATTGTACTCACTATAATCATTCTTTTGCATTGAATTTCTCAATCTCTTTTTCAAGGAAATAGCTGATCATTGTTCTTATAACTACTATACTGGCTAAAATGGCTATTTCGGGACTCCGACCCGGCAAACCTCCAGGTTGGGATAATCGTTAAAATTAATAATCAAACCCAAATTGGCAAAATGCAGCATGGTGAAGTTGTAAACAGAACTTACATCGGCTCCGCCTTCAACCATTCTGTATGCTGCCTTTATTTGCAGATAATCATTAACTGATATTTTCCCTCCCAGGTACAGGTCGAAAGCTCTTCCGGGACCACCGGCCAGTCCGTCACCTTCAAAAAATGTAGACCAATTATTGAAATTGTATTCAGCATACAAATTAAGCAAGGGTACAAAACCTAAATCATCTTTATAATCACTTACATTGCCAGATGTTAAGCGAATTTCGGCATCCCTGATTTTGGCAGTAAAACCAACTCCCAAAAGCCATTTCGCAGAGCTATAAACATCTCTTCTGTAGGTTAATCTATAGCTGTTAAATTTATAGTACGCTTCTATATTTTGGCCCTGAAGAAAAGTTGTATTCTGATAACTGATATCAAAAGGCGCAGCACCCTCATAATTTACACTCAGGGGTGCATACAATAAAAAGAAGTGGTTTTTTTCCTTAAAACAATAGCCAGGTTTAACGGTAAAGTACAATGCAGGTCCCTGAATTTCGAAATCCTTATACAAATCAAAAGCAGTTCCCTGCTCGCCTGGAACCTGAACCTTATTATAGCTTTGGGCAGCCAATCCGCCTGATATGTCCAGGCTAAACTGCCCGAGAGTTTGGACGAGCATTCCTGAAAAGATTACCGTTAAGACTAGATTTTTCATTTACTTTATTTTTCGAAATGAAAACATTGAAGATCTGATGGCAAGTATCCCTCAGGTATCACCAGGGAAATATGTTGATTGCTATTTGTTGAATTAATATTTCAACAAGTAAGACTGGCAAGTTCTGTTATGGCAATACCAATGCTGGTTCTTATTAAAACATTACTCCTAATGACAATTCAAGATAATTGGTTCGGGCATTATTCCTTTTGCCTGTTACTTCATTATTATTTAGAAGAATATTGGTAAAGCCATTGTTGAAGTTGATGCCCCCGATGATCGAAACCCCACCTCCAATTTCATATTCTGCTCCACCGCCTAATATCAAAGATATCCGGCCAAAAGATATGTCTCCCATTATTTTTTTATCTGCCTGTGTTTCTTTCGAGTTACCCTGAGACGCAGAAAAGTAATCATCGGCTTTTGCACTTAAAACAATACCCATTCCCAAGCCAAATTTTCCGAAATAACTAATACCTAAAATATCACGAGATTTCATTTTTAATGCAAGAGGTAATTCCATAACCTGCAATCGATAGACCCTTTCCAACTCATCAAAAGATACATCATCTATAACTTCATCAACCGGGTAATTCAGTTTGCCCCCAAGGTAGGAAACTTCCAAACCACTGGAAAAACCATATTGTTCTGTGAAAAAATATTCCGTTATTAATCCGTAAGTAAACCCTGTACTATTTCCTTCTGATGTAAATTCGTCAGTTTTTGGGTTCATCCAAGCTAAAGATGGAGATGCTTTTAGCCCTAAGCGAAAACCTTGTGCGTTTGATACTGAACTGATTAGCAGAATGTTTAATAGTATAAAAGTAAAAGTACAAATTGTATTTTTCATGTTTTTATGCAGTTTAATTAATATATTTACATTTAAGTTTTATTGTAGAAACCAGTAATTATTTGGCAAAATTTTTACTGATATTAATACCATGGATTTCAATCTTTCTTTTATTTTTGATTTACATGATTTCTTACTTTAGAAAATCTTATAAATTTTATTGACAAAAGCCCGGTTTTATATTAATAACCGGGCTTTTGTCAAATAGTAAAAAAACAGAACTGAAATAATTTGCTACTTTCGTTCAAGTTTCATTACCTGCACATTACCTGCGCTATCGGTAGAGTACCATTCTTGCGATGTTCTGCTTGAGTTGACAACAATCCAAACTCTGGGCTGTTGGTTGTCAGTGGTTCTGATAGTTACGGTATTGGCAGTATTTTCCCAGTTAAACTGTGAATCAGCGGTTTGTCCGGTATGGGTTATTGATGTAGTAAAGGATTGTGAACCCTGGCCGTTGCTGTTAAAAGTTATAGTGCCTGCATTTTCAATAGTAGTGCCCGATCCATCATTGTTCCTTACTTCATACTCTACTATATTCCATTCGGTTTTTAATCTTGATAATAATCTGCTTTGAGCAGTGCAGGCTGAGAGTAATGCTGCAGATGCAATAAGCATCAGAAGAATATAGTTTTTACTTAAAACCCATGATTTGATGTATTTAAAAGGTTTTAAAGATGAATTCTGCAGGCTGTTACTTGCCCCGTTTACTGGTATATTATTTTTCACAATCAAAGTTTGTTGTTTAGTTTGTTGTTTTAAATTTTACATTGATTTAAGGCTCAATCGAACCGGAGATAACGGGTTTCTTAAGTAGTTTTTAAAAAGCTAATCAAAATTAATTCGAAATTATTAGAAAATTGGCTAATTGTTTTTTTAAAGTCCTAATAATTCGTTTTAAAATACTTTTTTACCTGATTGAAGTATTTCTGGAATATTATTGGAAATATTAATCCCCTTTGAGACGTGGTAATTAATCCGTTAATTGTGTGTTTTATGGAGTTCTGTTTTGTTAATCTCCCTTTCAGGTATAAAATACAGTAACGGTATTATAACCGTATTTTAGAAAAGTTTTACATAAATAGTTTCGCTATTCCCACTCTGGAAATTGTGTGGTATTCAAATCAAGTTTTGCAATGGTTTGAAAGTCGGATGCATCAAGCTCAAAATCGAAAATATTAAGATTTTCTATCATATGAGCTTTTTTCGTTGTTCGTGGTATAACGACAATGCCTCTTTGGTGAAGCCATCTCAAGCATACCTGGGCAATGGTTTTGTTGTGCTTTCTGCCAATTTCAGTCAATACGGAGTTTTCAAAAATTCCGTTACGGGCTGCTGCAAACGGCGACCAGCCCTGCATTTGGATATTGTTATTCTGAAGATATTGCTGGGCTGCAAACTGTTGAAAGAATACATGGGCTTCAATCTGGTTAATGGCTGGTTTAACGGTAGCATATTCCATTAACTCATCGAGTTGCGATGGCTCAAAATTACTAACCCCGATGGCTTTAATCCTACCTTCCCCGTAAAGTTCTTCCATAGCTTTCCATGAGCCTTTAACGTCACCTCTTGGCCGATGAATAAGATACAGATCCAGATAGTTGGTACCCAGTTTTGAGATGGATGTTTCGAATGCCCGTTTTGAACTTTCATACCCCGAATCATCCACCCAAAGTTTCGATGTTATAAACAGATCTTCTCTATTGATTCCACTTTGTTTTATTCCCTGTCCAACGAACTCTTCATTTCGGTAAATGTGGGCGGTATCAATTAGCCGATATCCCACCGAAATAGCTTCAGATACGCATTTTACACACACATCCCCATTCAGGGTATTGGTGCCAAAACCAAGCATAGGCATAGCAAGTTTATTGTTGAGTGTTGTCTTAGGAATTGCAACAGCGGAATATGCCGTATTCATCCCGGCCATCAGTCGTGATGCACCAAATCCTATTAACATAGTTGCAGCACTGTATTTTGCGCTTCTGGTTATAAATTCGCGCCGATTGATACTTTTCTTACTGTCCATAGTTTATTGTTTTATGATTTACCGAAGTTACTTATAAATTTATGTTTGAAGAAGAAGAAGGAAAATCGCACCCCAAATATCTACGAGAAAAAATAAAAATCACTATTTATGGGGATTGACCATTACTTTCGATGGTCTTATTTTTGTAACAACAAAATCGTTCTAATTTAGTAAGTATTCAAATTTCATTCGTTAATTCTTTAAAAGCACTCTTTTTTAATATCTATTGCCCTCGATGATGATGCCAATATGGTTAAAAGAGAGTGTTTTTTTGAGAAAGAAAACGGGTAAAATGGTACCTGAATAAGCTTAAATTGAACGATTAATTAATAACAGTTACTAAAATATTAATGATTTAAAGGATTACTTATGAAAAGATTAGGTAAAGTTTTCGCCACATTATTATTTATATTCCAATTTATCCATCTTTATGCATCAAATAAGACAACACAGATTACCGGACAGGTAATAGGTAATGATAAAGGGGTGCCCCATTTAGCGGTATATATAAAAGGTACCAGCACGGGAGTATCAACCGATAAAGATGGTAATTTTCAAATTTCTGTTGAAGCATCTGAAGAAATAGTATTAGGTGTAAAAGGTCTTGGTTACAAAACCAGTTTCCACACTATTTCAGAAGATAGATTTGATAAACAGCAGGTAATAGAAATAGAAGAAGATTTATTTTTGTTGGATCAGGTGTTGGTATCGGGCAGTCGCATTGGTCTTTTGCGATATTTGCCGGGTTCAGCGAGTATCGTTACGCAGGCAGACCTTCGGGCCAGTATCCCGTTAAGTGGCAATGAGGTATTGCGAAATATTGCGGGGCTACATGTGGTAGAAGAAGAAGGTGCCGGCTTGCGTGCCAATATTGGGATTCGCGGTATTGATCCTGACAAAAGCCGGAATGTACTTATTCTGGAAGATGGCATTCCTGTAGCACTTGCCCCCTATGGTGAACCTGAGATGTACTTTACTCCCAGCATTGACCGGATGAGTGGTATTGAAGTGCTCAAAGGCAATGGGTCTATCTTGTTTGGCCCACAAACCATAGGTGGGGTAATCAACTTTTTAACTGCCGACCCACCTGCTGATTTTCAGGGTATGGCATCCATACAGGCCGGTGAAGAAGGATTTTACAATGCCCGTTTTTCGGTGGGTAATACCATTGATAATTTTGGTTTCAAGGTAGATTTTCAGCGCAAGCAGGCCGAAATTTTAGACCAACATCGTTTATTTTTCACGATTTCAACACCAAGTTTCTAACCCGGTTTTCTCCGGTTTCTGTTTTAACGATGAAAATGGGAATATATGATGAAAACTCGAATTCTACCTATGTGGGTCTTACCCAACCGATGTATCAATCTTCTCAAATGGACGACCTTCAAATCGCCCCAGATGACAATCTTCACATCCGACGCTATTCTTTAAGTGCCAGTCATAAATACAGTCCGGTAGGAGGCCTTCAGCTCAATACAACTGCTTTTGGCTATTCAACGGCCCGCAACTGGAACCGGCAGGATTTTACATATAATGGATCAGCTTCCAACCTTACCGGGGTAGGATATGTGTATGAAGATGAAGTGGATGGTGCCATTTATCTGCGAAACAGCACCGGGCATCGCAACCGTCAGTTTGAAGTAATGGGAATTGAGCCGCGCCTATCTTACCAATATACTCTTGGGGGTATAGAAACCAAAACCGATGCCGGTGTACGGTTCCTATATGAAAAGGCTTATGAGCAAAGAGTTGTAGGGTCAGTAGCCGGTTTCCGATCAGGCAATATCCGTGAGGATGAAATACGCTTTGGACAAACAGCAAGTGCATTTATACAAAATAAATTTCTGGTTAGTGAAAAGCTAACCTTTACCGCCGGTGTCAGAAACGAGAATATTTGGTATGGCAGTGAGATTATGAGGTTAAACTATACCGATACCCTGATTGTAGCCAATTCGCAGGTTTTTGCTGTGATACCGGGTGCAGGGGTAAACTATAATTTCAATTCCTTTCTGGGTGTTTTTGCAGGAATCCACCGTGGATTTGCCCCTCCGCGCACCAAGGATGCCATAAGTAACGATGGTGAAGATTTGCAGTTGGATGCAGAGAAGAGTTGGAATTCAGAAGTTGGTGCCCGTGTCAACATCGGGAAAATAGAACTTGAATACACTTTGTTCCGAATGGATTTTTCCAACCAGGTTATTCCTGTGTCTGAATCATCTGGCGGACTGGGGACAGGTTATATTAATGGCGGTGCAACCCTGCATGAAGGGATGGAAGCATCGTTACTGTTGCCTTTCGACAGATTTTTGCCCGATACATGGGGTTTGCAATTTAGCATGACCGGCACCTGGGTAAATTCCGTTTTTTCTGAAAACAGATATGTGCTGAAAAAAACTGCCATTGCTGATGGTTTATCCAATGAATATGAAAACGTTAAAGGTAACAAAACGCCTTATGCACCAGACTTTACCATGGCCTCTGCCATTACTGTTGAAAATGCTTCAGGATGGGGTCTGAGACTATGGGCCAATTATACGGGAGCGCAATTTACCGATGCCCTGAATACTACCAATGTTTACGAATGGATTGAACAAGAGAATGCTGATACGCAATATTCATATACCCAAGCTACTGCCAATGGCCGGATAGGCAACCTGGATGTGTTTTTGGTTACCAATATTTCTGCCTGGTACAATCATGCCTCTTCAGGCCTGGGATTCAATATAGGTGTAAAAAACGTTACCAATGAACGGTATATCTCTACCCGTCGTCCGCAGGGTATAAGAGTTGGAATGCCCCGGTTTATTTCAGTAGGTGTAAATTATAATTTTTGAAGATCACCCCGTACTTTTCAAACCACCTGAAAGTGCCGTGGTAATCATCAGCAGTCGGTCGAGCAGGTAGTCGTTGGTATCTTTTTCTTCATCGGGCAGAGCTCTCCATTCTTCAAGATGTTGCACATGTAAATCGTGAAGTTTGTGAAGGGCTTTTCTTCGCCTTTGGATATTGTCTAAAAGGCTTTGTCTTCTGTTCGCGGCTTCATCGCCGGGTAAAGCTACCACTTGTTCCTTAGTAAGCTTGTATTCGTTAAGAATAAGTGAAGAAAATTCATCTTTGGTTACTTTGTTTTTTACCAGTGATGCATATTTATTCATCAGTGCTTCTTCGGCATTGAAAAGATTGGTTTCGATATGAATAAGGGTATATCGCAAAAAGGGCCATTTATGAACATATTCCTGTAAGTGCTGATAATGCTCAGGAAAATCTTGCCTGAGCTGTTTCAATGCCCACCCAGCGCCATACCAGGCCGTTAGGTTGAAGCGCGATTGGTTCCAGCTGAAAACCCATGGGATAGCTCTCAGATCATCAAGTGTACGTTGACCGGTTCTGCGCGCCGGTCGCGAGCCGATCCTGCTTTTTTCGAGCAGGTCAATAGGAGTAGCTTCGCTATAATACTCAATGAATTTATCGTGGGTTATGAGTTCCTGGTATTTCTTCATTGAAAGATCGGCTAGTTTTCCGAAAGCTTCAAAAGGATATTCTCTTTTTTGGGTAACAAAATTGGTTAAGGCAGTTTGTAATGAAGCGCCTGAGAGAAGCATTTCGAGATTGTAGGTGGCATTTAGCAGGTTGGCAAATTGCTGGGCAATGGTTTCTCCTTGTACGGTAAGTTTCATTTCGCCGCTAAGGGCAAACTGTGGCATACCATCAAGAAAACGGTGGTATTTACCGCCACCACGACTAATGGTGCCGCCAATACCATGAAAAAATCGAAGCCTGATCTTATGTTTTCCGGCAACAAGGGCTAGTTTCTGTTCTGTTTGATAGATATTCCATCGGCTGGCCAGTATACCACCATCTTTGTTGCTGTCGCTGTAACCCAACATTACTTCCTGAACAGTTTCTGTGTCTTTTGATCTTAGTTTTTGAGTGGCAGGATGGTTAAGGAAATCATTAAGGATTTGATGGGCTCGCTGCAGGTCTTCAATGGTTTCAAACAGGGGCACAATTTGTATTGGGAAGTGCTGCATACCCAATTCTCTTAAAAACAGGTATATTACCAGGAGATCGCTAACTTCTCGTGTCATACTCACAATAAATGAGCCGATGCCTTCCTGACCGTATGTTTCAATATACTCTCTTACTGCACGGTAGCAATCGATTATTTTGTCTGCTTCAGGGCCAATGGGCACGCCACCCACCACGAACGGGCGGTTACTTTTTAATTCCTCACTGAGAAACTCCATTCGTTGGGTTTCATTCCAGGTGCTGTATTGCCAATCGGCAAAAGATGCTGCTTTAAGCATTTGCTCCAGTGCTTTTTCATGGAAGGAGCTATTTTGCCTTATGTCTAGTTTAACAAGATGAAAACCAAAGCATTGTACCTTTCTTTCGAGAGGAAAAAGCAGATCATCAATAATTCTATGAGCTCCAATATCCTTCAGGCTTTTTCTTAGTATCTCGATATCTTTCTGTAAGTCCTTAACATTGCTGTAATGGGTTTCGGGTTCGTTTTCCTTTTGGGCAATGGTATTGTCAATTTTGGCTACCATAAGGTTTATGAACTGTCGCCAGGGTTCTCTGGGGTTTCTGTTTAGAGCATTTTTTCCTGTTTCGCCCAGAGCAATTGCCATCTGTCCTTTGGCATTATGGAAAAAAGCAGGTACAGGATTTTGTCCATCAGAAAATGTAGTACGAGCTGAGATCTGGATCATCGCTTCCTTAATGATTTGTAAGGCTGCTTTGCGATGAACCATAAGTGTTTCCCGGGTAACCTGCGCAGTAACAAAGGGATGTCCGTCGCGATCGCCGCCCACCCAGCTACCAAACTGTAACCGTGGAAATTGATCCGGATTTTTTAGAAGGTTCTCATCAAAACCCATGGCTTTCCAGCTGTATTGCAGTCTTTGGTCTGATGTTTCGAGCGCCATGGGGAAGACTTTGGTAAAATAGTGCATTACATTATTTCTTTCCTGCTCAAGGTTGGGTTTTTGAAGGTGTACTTCGCGGGTACGCCACCATCTTTCAAGCAATGCTTTAATATCATCATCAATTACCTGCTTTTCAGATTCTGACCAAACCTGGTTTTCTTTTTTTACCAGCAAAAGATACAATTCACGGTGCAATTCAAGAACAGATGTTCTTTTGGCTTCTGTGGGATGTGCCGTTAAAACGGGGCATACCATTACCCTGGGCAGAATTTCGGCTATCTGGTTCTGATTTAATCCATGTTTAAGTAACTTGTTAAAAGTTTCACCCCAGGAACCACGAATTGCGTCTATTCCAATGCTGTTTTCTACTTTTCTTCTGAACTGCACAGTAGCATTTTCTTCCACCAGGTTCATCAACTGAAAAGAAATACTAAGGGCCTGTATTATCTTTTCTTCGTTGCCATTGGCTGGTATGTTTCCAATATTTTTAGCACATCCATCAATATCATTAAGGGCTTCTGCCACCGATTCTTCATTTTGACTTATGAGAACTTCTTTGAAAAAATTAAGAATAGTGCGCAAATCTCGGTGTATTTTCTGCAATCCCTGCTTCTCTATTATGTTTCTGCTTTTTATAAGGTCTTCGTTCATGATTTTTTTTCGTAAATGTTTTTTTAAGACAAGCCCAACGCAGCAATTCGCGTTTTCCTGCAAGCACTAACCAGGCTTTTGTTCTGCTCTTACAAAGATATTTAAACATATGGTAAAATTTTGGGTCACATGTTTGATTTGCCTATTCTCACAATTTATTTCAGAAATTTTTAAATCTCATATTGAAATGAATAAATTTTTTGGCATGCAGGGTGTTATCGCTATATTTGCTGTTTGCTAACATCCTTAAATAATTCAATTTAATTGAAGCATACTAGCCTTATTTTCCTGATTTCGATACTACTTTTTGAGCCATTTAAAGGATTATCTTCGGATGAACCCAGAGACTGGTCAAATAAGTGTATACAGGATGCTGCTATGTATGCTGACAGTGTTGCTGTGGCACTGCAAAAGGGTGATTTTACAAGGGCTTCAGAATCATTATCTACCTGGGAACAAAGTTGTGGGTTAACTGAACCTGTTTTTCGGGCCCAATTACTTCTCGATGCTATCAGTGGATATAATCAAATGGAAATGAGTGAATTGGACGGGTTGTTAGAAAGAGCCATTTCATTTGACGTGAGATATGATTTGATTGAAAACGCTGGTGAACAGGAGAGAATCGAGTATTTTGAATTGTATCCTGATTATTTTGGTTATGTACCGATAAATGGGGCTTTCGACCGCCAGACCCAAAGACTGGCATTACAACTTCAAAGAGCAGGGATTAAGGATGAGATAGTAGCTGCATTTGTGGCGTTTTATGCCGGAGAAACCGACTGGTTCTTTCAAAATCTGAAGCAAGGCGGTTTGATATACAGCAGGTTGTCGGAAGAATATTTTGCCAGGGTTCTGTATTTTCAGCAGAAGCCAGAGTTAAGCGTAGGAATTGCTTCCGGGCTGTGGTTTCCCATGGGTAACTTAGATGTAATAGGTATGAAACCTTCATTTTTGGTTAATGCCGGAATAACTAAGAAAAGCTCATCTATACACGCAGTTATTGCTATCAGATTTGGAAATACACTGAAACCGGTAAGTTTTTCTGTTCAGGATACAATGGTTACTACCCGAAACCAACAAAGTGGATATGGTGGCCTGGAATGGGTGCAAGGCTTGCATAGTTGGGGTAAAATGAGAATTGGTTTTACTGTAACCGGGGGTTATGATATAATTGATATTGTTGAAGACAAGCAAGATCCGCGAAGAAAAACATTTGGCTCATGGTTTTTACAACCTGGTATTTTTTGGGAGTTTACTTTGCCAAATCAAAGTGCTATAGGGCTGTATCCGTATTTTTCAGTCCTTAATCATCATAATTCTTCCAGTAAGGAATTTAACGGCAATGCGTGGTACTTAACTTTGCGGTATCGTTTATCTGGCAACGTGAGAAAAACGGAAAACCTAAAACGTTTAGGCTATTAAAGCTCCAATGCCATTACCGTAAATCCATCTGGATAGATTGCTTCATCGGCTTATTTTTGCATTCTAAACTTTCGTGCAATGTGAAAATATTATTTTCGAAGTCAGTAGCACAAGTATTAATCAAATAGATTCTATTCTGTTCTATCATCCTACTGGATAATTGCATATGATTTATCAGTAAATGAAATTAATCCAGGCCTATTCTATTTCTGGCTTCGGCTACATATTCATTGATTGCGGTTTTTAAAAGTCTGTTTAAACCGGGAATTGTTACCTTATCGTTATTTTGATTGTTTGCGAGTATATGGCAAATCTTACTTAATTTTTTTGCTCCCATGCTAAGGCTCATTTGTTTAAGCGTTTGGATATAAGTTAATATTGCCGCATTGCCATCTGAAGATTCTTCCCTTGTTATGTTTTTAGCAAGTTCTTCGGCATCGTTTTTAAAGCTTGAAAACAATTCATTTAGGGCAATTAAATCGCCCTGGGTACTTCGTTTGATGACTTCAATAATGCATAAATCAAGGATTTTTTCATTATTAAGTTGATCAAGAATTCCGGGAGCACCATCTTTTTTGTCCGGTTTTTCTTTTTGTGACCAGTAATAAAGTTTTTTGTAAACATCTTCTGATTTAGCTGGTTTGGTAATATAATCATTGAGTCCGTTTTTCAGAAACTCTTCCACATCAGATGTGAAAACATTGGCACTTAATCCAATTATTATTTTATTTTCGGGGTATTCATTTCTGATTATTTTTGTGGCAGTAATACCATCCATAACGGGCATTTGAATATCCATGAGTATGATATCGTATGGAGTAGCTTTTTTTGATTTTCTTTTCTTAAGTATATCGATAGCTTCCTGACCATTTGAGCAAATGGTGATTTTACAACCCATTGCTTTGAGCATTATCCTAATTACTTTTTGGTTAACGGCTTTATCTTCTACAAGAAGAATATCAAGATTTAAATGGTCAGATTCGAAGTCTTCCTGTGCCGTTGCTAAAAGTTTTAATTTCTCAAGTTCCGGAACCGTTGAAGCAAAAGTAAACCAGAACATCGATCCTTTTCCCGGTTTACTGATAACGCCAATTTCTCCTCCCATCAGTTCTACAATTCTGCGGCAAATTGTAAGCCCTAACCCTGTGCCTTCAATGCTTCTGGTAAAAGATGAATCTATTTGTGTAAAGGGTTGAAACAGTTTTTTTTGTTCTTTATCAGAAAGTCCTATCCCCGAATCCTGCACTTCAATTCTGATGGTTATTTCGTCTACAGTAATTTTATCGGGAAAAACACGCAGACTTATTTCTCCTTCAGGGGTAAACTTAATGGCATTGGAAAGCAGGTTTGATATTACCTGGTTTAACCTTAATGAATCGAAATTAAGATATTCTGGGAGGGATTCATCAATAAAAACTTCAAAATTTAATTGTTTTTGTTTTACCAGCGCTCCAAAAATTTTGGGTGACTCGGTAATAAACTTCTTTACATGAACGGGTGCAGGATTTATGCTGAGCATACCTGCTTCAATTTTTGAATAATCAAGAATATCATTAATAATACTTAGCAGGGAATCTGCCGATGATTTGATAGTTTTTATATAGTCAGTTTGCAAATTATCAAGATTTGTTTTCATGAGAAATTCGATCATTCCTACAATGCCATTCATTGGAGTTCGGATTTCGTGGCTCATGTTGGCCAAAAAATGCTGTTTTATCTCAGCAGATTTTTGCGCCAGAATGATATTTTTTTTCAATTCACGACTCTGCAATTCAACTGAAACATCTCTACTGGTAAATACAATAGCACCAATCAGCGGATTTTGAAGATGATTGGTAATGATTGTTTCAATCTGTGTAAAATTGCCATCAATATTGGTTATCTGATGCTGCAGATATTCTGCTTTGCTTCCATTTTCGATGATATTGTTTATTTTTTCATCATACTCTGCTTTGTCGTCAGGATGTAAAAATATACTAAAGCTTTTTCCGGTGGCTTCTTTTGGGGTATGGCCGGTAATCTTTGTTATGGCATCAGTACAATAATTTATTATGCCATTTTTATCGGTTAGTGTAATTATATCAAAACTATTTTCAAGAAGGGTTTTAAACCGTTTTTCATTTTCAGTTACCTGTTTTTCTATGATTCTTTGCCGGGTAATATCGCGAATAAAAGCTCCTACTCCGGTGTTGTTATTTTCGTAATAAACCGGGAACTTTCGTGTTTCAAATATTTTGCCGTTTACTTCCCTTTCATAAATAAGGGGTTTCTTGCTTTCGAGTATTTCTTTATCTATCTTTTTTTCTTCATAAGCCAACCAAAGGGGTACTATTTCTTCGTCGGTTTTGCCTATTATTTCTGATCGACTTAAATTATGAAATGAAGCAAATGATTCATTTACTATAAGATATTTGAAATCTTTATCTTTTAAAATGGCAAAATCTGTTGTACCGTCAATGAAACGCAAAAACTGGTTTTGATTTTCTTCAAGTAGTTCTTTGAGCTTTACTGTTTGAAGGAGGTTGTGCTTTACTTCTTCTTCACTTGAACGTAGATATTCGTTCATAGTTTGCTCATTTTGCAACATTTGGATGATGGTATTTTCCTGTTTTTTCCGCTCTGTAATGTCTTGAATGTTAATAATATAATATTGAGTTTCGCTCTGATTATTCTTTACAGCAGTAATATCTATCAATACCGAAAATGTTGTGGTGTCTTTTTTCTTATGAACAGTTTCTAATGCATGGTAGCCTTTTTTATCAGCAATTTGCAGAATTATTTCTATTTCATGTTGGTTTTCTTCAGGAAATAGTTCTGGCAGAGAGAGTTTTGCCATTTCTTCTTCGCTATAACCGTGCATTTGGGCAAAAACCGGGTTTATGAGAATCGGTTTAGCTACATTTTTGCTAAATGTAGCCAATCCCATTCGTGTATTTCTGAAGATCTCACGCCATGTTTTCAGGTCATTTTCGGTTAGTTTTCTAGCCTGTATATCATTTACTGAACCTACAACTCTATAAATTTCATTTTTCTGGTTTGTTACAGCAAATGCATTGATCTCTATCCAGACGTATTCTTCTGCTTTGTTTCTTAATCTTATTTCAGCCGAAAATGCTTCTTTTATTCCCTGTTGGAGTAATTTAAGCTGATGGTTTATCAAATTTACATCTGATGGAAAAACCATTTGCAGTAGCTGAGGGTAAGTATCAATTAGATCATTATCATCCAATCCGATAATTTCTTTTAACCTTTGAGAAATGAAAAGCTTATTGGTGTTAACATTCCAGTCCCAAATTCCATCGCGTGTTGCCTTGGTGGCAAGGGCATATCTTTCTTCACTCAACTGTAATTTTTTAATATACTGTTTCTTATCTGTAATATCTACAATGGTTTCTATTATGCCATATTTTTTGCTTAATGGATTAAAAACATGAGATTTATAAAATATTACATCTCTTATTTTTCCATCAAAAGCTATGATTTGTCCTTCGTAAGTAGCAGGGTTTTTGGTTTTAAGAACTTCATTGTTAATTTGTTGATGCTCTTTTACCATGTGGAGTGGATAAAAAGGCCAATCACCAACAGTATTTAATTTATCTTTTGTAAAGCCTGTTAATTTTTCAAAAGCCAGGTTCCATTCTTCAATATTTCTATTGTCGCTGCTTAAAAAAACAGGAGTGGGTAAAGCATTGATAAAGGAGCGCCTGAATTGAAGTTCAGTGAGGAGTACCTTTTTTACTTTTCTGCTGATAAAAGTGTTGATAATCAGAATAACTGTATATATAATTACAACGATTAAAAACCCCAACAAAACTTTAATATTTTCCCGTAAAAAGCTTTTGGATTTATTAATAATAATACTGTTTTGAAGCAGTATGACCTTATCAGTATTATATTTTCTTAGTATCTGGTAATCACAGAAGAAATAATTTATTAAAATGTTAATTACCGGAACATTGGATGAGATTTTTATTCCCCGGCTTATCATATATTTGAGAGCGACAATATCTTTTGAGCCTGTTATATCGATGCTGTTATGTTGAAAAACGCTTTGAATACTGCCACTAATCTCCATATTCCGCTGAAAGGATGGTTGATTACTATGTAATACCAAAATATTTTTTGATGGTTGATTCTGACTGCAAGCAGAAGCTTGTAACCAGGCCAGAGAAAGTATAAAAATTGATAGGATGAACCTCATGCCTGAGTTATTTTGAATTTGAAAAAATGAACCGAACCATGACAATATTATTGACACACACGCGGATGATTATAATTCGCAGCATGGCAAAACATGCAGTTAATATATTGTTGGTGAGCTCCATCTGACCTATTTAATAAATTATAAACAGATGAAATGATCTGTTTTTATGAAAAAGAAATGATATTAAGATCATAAATTCATCAGGATTTAATAATTGAATCCTCAATGATCTTTTTGGCAATGAGATAATCCTTTTTAAGATTGGTAAACAAGATGTTACTCTGATTGAAAATTTTCTTTTTATGCAATTTGTCCATTTCGCAAGCCCAATGATATACTTTTAAAGCCCCAATAGTAGCACTTAATCCTTTCAATGCATGTGTAGATTCCAATAATAGCTTTTCGTTGGAATTTACCGTCGCATTTTCAATTTTTTGAATCAGGTTGTCGGCTTCAATTGTAAAAGTATCATAAAGATCATTGATAACACTTATGTTGTTATGAGTTTGTTCTTTGAATGTTTCAAATGTTTGAAAATCAATATCTGGTATGAGAGAATTGGCATTATTGTTATTTTCAATATTTTCTTCAAATTGATTAGCATCTGATTTTTTGTAATTCCTGGTCCATTCCTTAATCTTCTGGTAAAGTATGGCTGGTATTACTGGTTTAGAAATATAATCATCCAAACCCTGGGTTAAATAGTATTGTGCATCGGCTCTTAAAGCATTGGCGCTAACCCCAATAATGGGAGCCATATTATTGTATTTATCTTTTAGTTTTTTGGTGGCCGTAATACCATCCATAACGGGCATCTGAATATCCATTAAAACAATATCGTATTTGTTTTTTTCGTAAAGATCAAGCGCTTGCTGTCCATTGTTGGCAATATCCACGGTACAGCCTGCATTACCCAGCATAATAGAGATAATCTTTTGATTTACTTCTTTATCTTCAACATATAACACGTTAAGCTTTAGGTCGGGTATCTCATTAACATCCAATGCTTTAACAGATGGATTTGTTTCTGCTATTTCAACCGGAAGAATAAACGTGAAGGTACTGCCTTTATTCTGGCTACTTTCTACATGTATTTTCCCTCCTAAAAGTTGGGTAATTTTTTTACATAGTGTAAGCCCCAAACCTAATCCTTCATAATTTCGGTTGTCAGATTCTTCTTGTTGAGAAAACATTTGAAAGACGCTATCGAGATACTCTTCTCTTATCCCTACTCCGGTATCGGTAACAGAAATAGATATTTCGCTTCTAAACTGGTTTATTTCTTCAGCAGAAAAATATATATTTATTTTTCCTTTTGGGGTAAATTTAATTGCATTGGCAAGAAACTGTTCTAAAATTTGTTGAATTTTTTGGGGATCAGAGATAAATGAAAAAGGAAATAGTTTATGGAAAGAGTATGTAAATTCTAATTTTTTGTTTTCTGCATCCCGGGCAAATTGCTCGAGTATGGACATGAAAAACTTTTCTGATTCAATAGTTCTTTTTTCAATTATGGCTTCCTCATTATCCAATTCATTAATATCCAATAAATTTCTGGTAATGGCCATTAGCTCGTTGGCAGATTGTTTAATGGTTGCCATGTATTCTAATTGGTCATTGTTTAACTCCGTGGTTCCCATTATATCTGCCATTGCAACAATACCATTAAGAGGGGTTCTTAACTCATGGCTAACATTTGCCAGGAGTCTTTGCTTCACCAACGTTGCTTTTTCAGCAACCAATAGATCTTGCTGCAATCTTTCATTTTCTATTTTCCAGCTTATATCGCTAAGTGTTCTGATGCGACGTGTTTCGTTGGGCTTGTTGCCACTAATGAAAACATCGCGAAACCAGATATTTTTTACTTTTCCTGATGGAGTAACAATCTTGAATTCTGCAGCAAGCTTGCCTTCAGGATGGGCTTCATGTTTAGAAAGAATTTTTATGAAATTATCAAGGTCGTCTTCATGAATAAAGCTTTTGTAGATTTCCGGATTGTCATAAATTTTTCTCACAGGGGTTTCGAAAAGTATTTCGAATACATTGTTTACGAAAATTATTTTTTTTTCATCCATCAACCAAAAAGTATCCTGAATATTTTCTGCTACTTTTCTTAGGTTTTCCTCACTTTTCGAAATGATTTCTTTTAAAGCAATAGTCTTTTGCAGGTTTTCGCGCAACTCTTGTTCCTGCTTTACGAGTATTTGATTGTTTTCAATAAGTTTAAGGTTCTGCCTTTTTACCTTGCGTTCAAGAAGTATCTGCTCTTTGCAGTTATCGATAGCATTGTAGAGCTTTTCCCTGTCTATTGGTTTTAAAATATACTGATTTATTCCAATTTCAATACTTTGAATAAAATATTCCATATCACTATGAGCAGTGGTAAGGATTATTTTCGCTTTAGGGTCTATTTCTTTTATTCGACTGCTCATGGATAAACCATCCATAACAGGCATCTTTATGTCGGAAATTATTATGTCTGGCTTAAATTCTTTATATATTTCAAGACCTGTTTTTCCATTTTCTGCCAACAAAACATTACTGTAATGTCTTGATAAGATTTTGGATAAAAAGAGCCTAACATCATCCTGGTCTTCAACATATAATATTGATATCGAGTCGTTTTTCTGCATCATTAAGTCAGTCAATAAAAATGTTTAATCAGTCAAATGTAGGAAATATTCTTTAAAGCATTTACAAATATATTTGTTGTGAAAATATATGATATTAAGAGTTATAAGTATGGAGGTTTTTGATTATGCCTAATTTTCGTTTTTATTCCACTGTAAAGTTTCATTTTCAGCATGTAAAATGACTTTGTTTTGATCTATCATCCACTGCAGTGCCTTTATTATCTTCTTTTCAGAAATGTCAGTTTTAAGGTTGTTTATGAGTTGCTTTAGGGTTAAATTGTTAATAAGTAAAGGCTTTATAATTTGTATGATTCTTTCGAATTCTTCATTTGTGATGTTGTTTTTTCTTCTTTCGAGACAAATATCGCATTGCCCGCAATTTTCTGCATTCTTTTCTCCAAAATATTCCAGCAACATTTTGCTTCTGCATTGTTTGGTGCTGGTTACATAGTTTTTAATTGCGTTTACCCTTTGGCGGGCAAATTGTTTTCTTTCGGTATAATTCTGGTGCGAAATAACAAGGTCTTTCTCGTTAAGCCTTTCAATATTAAAGGTTATACGAGGAAAAGAACTTATAGGTTCGTAATGAATTACCCTCATTTGATGTAAGTTTTTAAGTGCCTTTTTTACTGATTCTTCGTCTATTTTTAGTCTTACCGATAATTCTTTTTCTTCTATTCTGGTAAATTCACTAAAGAGTCCGGTATATGATCTAAGCAACGTTTTTATTAAAAGACTATAGGATTGATTGGCCACGATGAAACGATAAAGTTCTTCGTTATTAATCAGAATCAGAATTTTGGAAGGATTGGCAAAGGCTTCAGAAAGGGTTATATAACCTTCTTTTTCGAGAAAGCGCAGTGCATTAAAAGTTGTTATGCGCTGCAAATTGTAATGATCGCAAAATTGAGAAATAAAAAAGTTGTGGCTTTTGTTTAGTCCGCTACCCATAGCAATCTGGAGATAGTTTCCCAACATGTTGTAAACTGATTTGATATAATCAGGAGCAGGATAAGAGTTTTCTAAGAATTTGTCAAGATCTAATAAGTCTGATTTGTTGAAAAGTAATACGGCATAAGCTTTTTTTTCGTCTCGTCCGGCTCTGCCTGCTTCCTGAAAATAAGCTTCCGGAGCATCGGGCAGATCCATATGAGCTACAAATCTTACATTTGCTTTATCAATGCCCATACCGAAAGCATTGGTTGAAACAATAACTCTGGTTTTTTCGCTAGTCCAGTTTAGTTGTTTTTTATCGCGGATTTTTGCATCGAGTCCGGCATGGTAGTAATCTGCCGAAATTTTATGTTTTATGAGATATTCAGCTATTTCACGTGTTTTTCTTCGGTTTCTAACGTAAACAACCCCCGTACCCGGAACTTTTGTGCAGATGCGGAGGAGCCTTTCCATTTTGTTCTCTTCCTGAAGAACAGCATACGTTAGGTTTTTTCTTTCAAAACTTTTTAGGAAAATTTTTTCATTTTGCAATTCCAGTTTTTGGCAAATATCATTCATAACATCCGGAGTTGCGGTTGCCGTTAATGCCAGGGTGGGAGTGTGTGGCAACATTTGTCGTATTTCGGCAATCCTAAGGTACGGCGGCCTGAAATCGTAACCCCATTGCGAGATACAATGCGCTTCATCAATTGCAAGTAAATTAACATTCATTTTCTCAAGGCGCGACCTTATAATATCACTGGTAAGCCGCTCAGGAGAAAGATACAGGAACTTTACATCGCCATAAATGCAATTATCTATGGCTACATCAATTTCCGACTGGCTAAGACCGGAAAAAACCGCCACAGCTTTAATCCCCCTTTTTACAAGGTTGGCTACCTGGTCTTTCATAAGAGCTATAAGAGGAGAAACCACAATGCAAACCCCCTCACGGGCAAGGGCCGGAACCTGAAAACAGATAGATTTTCCTCCACCGGTGGGCAGCAGGGCAAGGGTATCATTGCCATCAAGTACCGATTGTATAATGTCTTCCTGAAGTGGCCGGAAGGCATCATAGTCCCAAAACTTTTTTAAAATCTCCCTGGGTGTCAAAGTGTATTGGCTTTATTTTTGGACATGTGCAATTTTACTAATTTTAGTTCGTCTAACTATTGAAAAAATATATAATTGTTTGACTTTTTGGTTATTTGATGTTAAATTACATGTTAATAGCTTTTTTACAGAATTAGCAATGAAATTTGATGTTCTCACTGTTTAAGAAAACGATAAGTGAAAAGGTTGATGAAATCTTTTAAATGTAAAAACCAGCGTTGGAAAGTATCTGTTAATTATGCTTTTTATATTAAAATGACAATGGACGTTTTTGTAAAAAAAATATTATTCTCAATAATTCTTGTTCAAAGTTTTTTCTTTATTCCTGTTGCGAAAGGGCAGGATAAGACGGAAGAAAAGTCAATGAAAATTATTGTAGTTCATGAATATGTTAACATGGCTTTGCTGGAAGCTGTTTATAACAAGCAATCTGAAGTTGTTGATTCATTAATTGCTTTGGGAGCCAACGTAAATGCCCGTGATTACCCGGGTCTTACTGCCCTTATGTATGGAGTTATTGCCGGCGATGTGGGTATTATCAATACCTTACTGTTGAATGGTGCTGAAATAAATGCTGTTGATTATTCGGGAGTTTCCGTGCTAATGCATGCCATATTATCAAATCAGAAAGAGTTTATTGTGGAAATGATGCCATGGTTCTCTAATATAAATCACAGGGACCAGTCTGGTTATTCTGCCCTTGTATATGCAGCTCAAAATGGTGACCTGGAAATTCTGGAAGCATTACAAAAGGCCGGAGCTATAATTGATCAAAAAACAGATTTGGGGACCACTCCACTTATGCATGCGGCTGCTTTTGGCAATTTTTTTGCTGTAGACTTCCTTGCTTTTCATGGAGCCGATATCAATGAGCAATCTAAAGATAAATCAACTGCTATGCATTTGGCTGCATGGTATGGCAATAATGAAATTATTGGTCTTTTGCTCGATTGGGGGGCAAATCTTGATATTGCTGATAGCAAAGGAAACACGCCACTTATGGTTGCTATAATGGCAGACCAACTGGAAACAACATGGTATTTGGCTGAAAGTGGTGCATCGTTAACAGCAATCAATGAAAAGGGATTTACTCCCCTGGGGCTGGCAAGCTCAAAGGTAAATGAAGATATAACTGATTTTTTGTTGCGATACAACTACCCTGAAAATCCTGATGTACCCAAAAATTTATCTCCCCTTGCCTATGCTTATTTTAACCGGGATCTCACTTTTCAGAAAAAACTAAAAGCGGTTGTAATGCCCAGGGGTTTCTACTTTTCAGAGTTTTCTTTATATCAGGGTTTTGATTTTAATAATGATGATTTATTGTATTTTACATCCGCAGGCTTTTTTGAGTCGCGATTCAAATTGTGGTTTCAAGTGAATTATGGTACACGTATCGGGCATAAAAAGTTAAGGGTGCGTGAAGATGAAAATACAATTTTTCAATATCATGAAAAGAGAAATATTTTTTCACTTGGGTTTTACCGGGAGTTTATGATGATAAATGGTGGTAAATTTTTTAAAGCAGGGTTTTTGCCTGGTATTGAAACAGGCTTTACATATGGTTCTTATCGGGGAACCGGAACAATTCCTCCCGGAGGATTTTCTTTGGTTCCGGTAGCAGGCCTATATGTTCATTCCGGGAATTTTTCCCTTATGGGTAGTTATCAATACTGGGATACTGATCAGAAAGATATCGGGCCTAATCGTTTCAGAGTGTCTTTGGTTTACAGGTTTCCCTTTTTTAGCCTACCGGCCAATAAGTATCGTCCGGTTTTAAGATGAACCGAGCCATGACAAAAATTTTGACACACACGCGGATGATTATTAATTTGCAGCATGGTAAAACAAGAAGTTAGAGTATTTTTGGTGATTTATCCCGCTTTTCGCGGGAGCTCTCTCGTTGAAAAAACGAGACAGGCTATCTGACCGAATTAATCAAATTACAAACAAATGAAATATTTGTAGTCCTATAAGGTCTTAAACAATAACAAATTGTGATCAATGCTTTTTCCTGAATCGTTGGTCAGTAAAATATAAATAGTTTATAAAATGAAACTTCCTATCTTATTAATTCTTGTTTTTATTCTGTCTTTTGTGCAAAGTTGCAGAAGCAAATATGAAGATTGTACTCAACAGGATTATAATGATTGCATTACCGATCGTCCGGTGGCAGGGTTGGTAAATATTTTGCTCACCATTAATGAAGAAAACCCTGAAGTGCATGTTGAGTGTTACTTTGGAGATTACGAAAACAGAGACTTTTTCTGGGAAGATGATTTTGCTATATCATCAATTAATGAATACCTTGATGTTGAAAAGGAATTATCTTTCATCGCATATTATAAAAGTGGAAATGACTCTATAATTGCTGTTGATGGCGGCCGGGTTGATGTTATTTCATATCAGATGTGCGAGTATCGTTGTTACGATGTGCGGGTGCTGGAGATCGATCTTAGAATTGACTAAGGATTATTTTTCAAGGAATTTAAAGAACTCAGATCGGCCAGGGGGCAGTCGGAGCAATCTGATGAACATCCTGCGCAATCTTTTGATGTATTTTTAGCAGGCTTCCTGAATCGCTTAACCAATAAATAGACCGCGCAAGATATTGCAGCTAAAACAATTATGGATGTAATTATAATTTGTGTCATAATAGTTTTCCTCTTTTTATTAGAAGCCCATTAACGAACCTAACTGGTAAACAATAAATGCCATTACCCACGCCACAGCAGTAGTGTAGAATACGGTAAATACACCCCATTTCCAATGGCCAGACTCTTTGATAATTGCTGAAAGTACACCAATACAAGGGAAATACAGAAGAACAAAAATCATAAAAGACAAAGCAACAAGCGGTGTAAAAACATTTTCTCCTTTCTTAGGGCCTTCCGTGTGTGTCTGGTTTTGTAGCTTTTCAGCCAATGAAGCACTTTGGGTCTGTACGTTTTCATCTGCCTGATAAAGCACTCCCAGTGTGCTCACAACTATTTCTTTTGCTGCAAGCCCTGATAAAAGACTTATACTCATTTTCCAGTCGAATCCCAGGGGCCGCATTACCGGCTCAACGAATTTGCCAAGGCTACCGATAAGACTGTTTTCCTGTCGTATTTGCAAAATTTTATTCTCAACTAGCTCAATTTCCTGATCCTTAAGTGCTTCAATCGCAACAGGGCTTATAGTGTCTGATGTTTCACCTACCAGGCTTTCATACTTTTCATTGATTTGCCTGGTTTTTTCATCAAGTTCTTTATTTAGCTGATAACCGTAGGGAAAATAACCTAAAACCCATATTATGATGGAAGCAATAAGAATAATTCCGCTAATCTTTTTCAGATAATGAACCGCCTTACTCCACATATGTCGTACTGTGGATTTAAATGTGGGAATGCGGTAGGGAGGCAATTCCATTACAAAAGGCACGCCTTCGCCTTTCAGAATGGTTCGTTTGAATATAAGGGCAGCTAAAATAGCCATTCCTATTCCCATAGCATAAATGAGAAATAATAATGTGCCCTGGAAATTGGGAAAAAAAGCAGTAATAAATAAAACGTAAACCGGTAATCTGGCACTGCACGACATGAAGGGATTGATGATCATTGTTAACAATCTGTCGTTTCGGTTGGCAAGCGTTCGGGTTGCCATGATTGCCGGCACATTGCATCCAAAACCCATCAAAAGCGGAATGAATGATTTACCATGAAGGCCTATCTTATGCATGATCTTATCCATGATAAATACAGCTCTCGACATATAACCTGTATCTTCCATAATACTGATGAAGAAGAAAAGTAAAACAATGTTGGGTAAAAACACGATTACACCACCAACTCCACTTATTACTCCGTTTATTAATAAATCCTTTAATGGCCCTGACTGCATCGTATTATCAAGCATATTACTTAAAAACTCTACCCCATATTCGATCCACTCCATTGGATAGCTTCCGAGTTTAAAAGTGGTAGAAAACATTAGCCACATAAAAAACAGAAACAATGGAAAACCAAAAAGTTTATCAGTAAGAAAGGTATCTATTAATTCACTTTTTTTCCTTCTTTCTATAAGAGCCGGTTGCATGGTTTCTTTAAGCGCACCGCTAATAAAACCATATTTAAGGTCTGTAACAACAGTATCAGTTGTATCATTATAAGAAATTTCAATTTCCTGGATTTCTTGCGCAGCAACATCAAAAATTTCTTCGTAGTTATAACAATTTTTCTTGATATTTTTGGCTATAACATTATCTTTTTCAATTAGCTTGATAGAAAGATATCGTGATGAGACAATATCTGTGAAATTTTGATTATCAGGAATTTTTATCTTTTCCTGAATGTTTTTTATTGACTTTTCAACCGTTTCTCCATAATTTATATGGATATGACGCTGGGTTTCATCTTTATCTTCAAATACTTCTATTACTTTATCAAAAACATTTTTAATACCGGTCCCTTTTGAGCTAACGGCAGGTATAACAGGAATTCCGATAAGTTTCCCCAGTGCCTCATAATCGAGCTTATCTCCATTTTTCTGAAGTTCATCATACATGTTAAGCACCATTACTACTTTAATATCCATGTCTATAAGCTGGGTAGTAAGGTACATGTTTCTCTCCAGCGATGAAGCATCCACTACATTAATAACAACATCGGGTAATTGTTCTGTTATAAACTCTCTAACGTAAATTTCTTCAGGGGTGTAAGCCGATAATGAATAAGTGCCGGGTAAATCGGTAATATTAAACTTATATCCTTTTAGCTTTAATTGTGCATTTTTGGCGTCTACTGTTACTCCTGAATAATTACCCACTCTCTCTCTCGAACCGGATGCATGATTGAAGAAGCTCGTTTTCCCACTATTAGGGTTGCCTACCAGGGCTACATTGATAATCCTGCCATTATGCCGTGCCATTTTAAAACCGTCTGTTACAAGCGTGCCTTCAAAGTCGGAGTCTTTTGGTACGGATGTGTCTGTTATCGGGGAGATATTAATTAATTGAGCCTCACTGCCCCTTAATGAAACATTATATCCCATTATATTGTATTCAATGGGGTCTTTTAGGGGAGCTTTTTTCACTACTTCAACCGTTTTACCCGTTACAAATCCCATCTCAATTATTCTGCGCCTAAAGGCTCCCCGTCCTCTTACTTTTAGAATTATTCCCTTTTCTCCGTTTTGTAAATCGAGTAAGTTCATTTTTAGCGTGTTGTGATTCAGGTGATTATATTTTTTCTTAAAGCAAGAGTGTTATTGGTTTGATTCTTTTAAAATTGTTTCAAATTTCAAAGATTAGCATATATGGTTTTTTTTATCTTAAATATCACATATTACTTTTATTTAGACTTAATATAAATTGAGTATGCAAATTTAGATAAAATTTTTGCCATAGATTTTGCCTGGTAGTAAAATCCCTAATTTTGGGGATGGGATAAATAGCAAATCTAAGATGCAGTTTTGCGAGAAAATGACGATTTATTATGTTTATTTTATTTCATACTTTTGTAGAAAATTGCTCAATCAAAGAACACGCAAATGACTTTACAGGCAGGAGAATTATTGTCAACTATAAATTCTCCCGAAGACTTAAAAAAATTACATCCGGATCAACTTATCCAACTATGCGAAGAGCTTCGTGAGTTTATAATTGATGCTGCATGTATCAATCCGGGGCATTTTGGTGCCAGTCTTGGGGTAGTTGAACTAACTGTTGCTCTGCATAGGGTTTTTAATACACCATACGATAAATTGATATGGGATGTTGGCCATCAGGCATATGCCCATAAGATATTAACTGACCGGCGCGAAATATTTCATACCAATAGAAAGTATAATGGAGTAAGTGGTTTTCCAAAAATTTCCGAGAGTCCTTTTGATGCCTTTGGAACGGGCCATTCCAGCACAAGTATCTCAGCCGCACTGGGCATGGCTATTGCTTCAAATTTACAAAATGAAAAAGACAGGCATCATATCGCCATAATTGGAGATGGGAGTCTTACTGCAGGCATGGCATTTGAAGCTCTGAATCATGCCGGTGTAGCCAATTCCAATCTGTTGATCGTCGTAAACGATAATGGCATTGCCATTGATAAAAATGTTGGTGCCCTCAAAGAGTATTTAACTGATATTACCACATCACGCACCTATAATAAACTGAAAGACGATGTATGGAATATTCTGGGTTCAATTAGCCGATATGGGCCAAATACCCGTGGGTTGATACAAAAGCTGGAAAATGCTATTAAAGCTACATTGTTAAAACAAAGTAACTTTTTTGAATCTTTAAATTTCAGATATTTTGGTCCTGTTGATGGACATGATGTTCAACATCTTTCAAAGGTTCTTGAAGATCTCAAACATATCAAGGGACCTAAAATTCTTCATCTGCTCACAGTAAAAGGGAAAGGCTATACCCATGCTGAGAATAACCAAACCCGATTTCATGCACCAGGTTTTTTTAACAGAAAAACAGGCGAGCTTAAGATAGCCCCATGCGAAAAAAATAAACCACCAAAATTTCAGGTCGTATTTGGGCAAACATTATTGGAACTGGCACGCGAAAACCCCAAAATTGTAGGAATAACTCCGGCTATGCCTACGGGTAGTTCGCTTAATATTATGATGAGCGCCATGCCCGAAAGAACTTTTGATGTAGGCATAGCAGAGCAACATGCCGTAACCTTTTCAGCAGGGTTGGCTGCACAGGGGCTTATCCCATTTTGTAATATTTACTCGTCTTTTTTTCAGAGAGCCTATGACCAGGCAATCCATGATGTTGCCCTGCAAAACCTCCCGGTTATTTTTTGTCTCGACAGGGGGGGGCTGGTAGGCGAAGATGGAGCCACTCATCATGGGGTGTTTGATTTGTCTTTTCTCAGATGCATTCCTGGTATAACCATTGCTTCTCCACTTAACGAGCAGGAGTTAAGAAATCTTATGTTTACAGCTCAGCAAAATCCAAAGGGGCCCTGGGTAATCAGATATCCCCGTGGAAATGGTGTGATGAGAAACTGGAAAACACCCTTTGAAACCCTTGAACCCGCTAAAGGACAAAAGCTTAAAGATGGTAAAGATTTAGCCATCATTACCATTGGTCCTGTTGGAAATGAAGCCTTGAGGGCTGCTGAGGCTATTCAGAAAGAAATGAATATTAATGCCGCAGTTTACGATTTACGCTTTTTAAAACCAATTGATAAGAACCTACTCCATGATGTTTTTAAAAAATTTGAAAAGATCATCACAATAGAAGATAATGCAATTGCAGGAGGTATGGGAAGTGCTGTTATCGAATTTATGGCAGACAATAATTATAATGCCAAAGTAAAAAGATTAGGGATACCGGATTATTTTGTGCAACATGGCACAATCAATGAACTCCATCGTGAATGCGGATTCGATTATGATTCTATATTAAGCCAGATTGTAAATATATGCCAGTCGAGTTTTGCCTTGTCTGCAGGATAAAAATACTAAGAAGATGTTACAGGGAAATAAATAATTTTGTCAATATTGTTAAAAATTAATGGTTATCACCGACTTTTATTATCAGCACCAGACCTTTATTCTTGCTTTTAGCCTTACCCTTTTGGCCGGTCTTTCTACTGGAATTGGCAGTACTATAGCTTTTTTAGCTAAAACCACCAATACAAAATTTCTCTCAGTTTCTCTTGGGTTTTCTGCAGGGGTAATGATTTATGTCTCCTTTATGGAAATACTTCCCAAAAGTATTGAAATCATGAACACTGATTTGAGCATTACCGCTGCGCAAAGTATGGGAGTATTGGCATTTTTTGTGGGTATGATGGTTATTGCTATTATCGATAAATTGGTTCCTTCCTTTGAAAACCCCCATGAAATAAGATTTGTAGAAGATATGGAAGAAGAGAAGTTTAAGAAAAGAAAATTGTATAGAATGGGAATGATGTCTGCCCTGGCCATTGGCATTCATAATTTCCCGGAAGGATTGGCCACCTTTATTGTTGCCTACAAGGATATAACTTTGGGTTTGCCAATTGCCATTGCTATCGCTATACACAACATTCCTGAAGGTATTGCCGTTTCAGTGCCCATTTACTATGCAACAGGTAGCCGCAGAAAAGCTTTTAAACATAGCTTTCTTTCCGGATTAGCAGAACCTTTGGGAGCCTTGTTTGGGTTTCTCATTCTTATCCCTTTTATGAATGATATTCTATTCGGTTTTATTTTTGCTTCAGTGGCAGGTATTATGATTTTTATATCGATTGATGAATTATTACCTGCTGCCAGAGAATATGATCAACCCCACCTATCCTTATACGGGCTAATGACAGGAATGGCTGTTATGGCTATTAGTTTGATAATTCTATAATTGGCGTATATTCTGTTGATTTTAATTGTGTTTAATCTAATTAAAAAACATTTATTTGTTATACAAAACAACGTATTTAACATACCAAACCTTAAATAGAAAGGATGATTTGTTTTAAAATGTTTTGTCCTGAAAAAATTTAATAATATCGTGAGATTATCTGAATTTATCCTGATATTAATTGGCATTTATTTTGTACGTTGATTATTTGTTTTTACTTTTGCAATCACTCAGAAAAAATTGATTTACTCTTAACAGAAAATCCAAATTCTTATTAACTTTTAAAATCCGATAAAACATTAATTTATTCATTTAAATAATTAAGTAATGAAAAATGTATTTCTTTTCGCCATTATGTTGTTTGCAACAACATTGTTAACTGCACAGAATGCTTCCTCTCAAACGCAGGAAACAGATGAGCAGAAAGCCCATATCGATTTTGAATCAACTTTGCATGATTTTGGTCAGATTGTAGTTAACAGCAATGCCTCCTGCGAATTTAAATTTACCAACACCGGTAAAGAACCTTTAATCCTTAGCAATGTAAAAGCTTCATGTGGTTGCACAGTGCCTGAGTGGACTAAAGAACCTGTTTTACCTGGTGAAGAAGGTGTTATAAAAGTTCGCTACACTACTGTTACCCGACCTAATGTAATTAATAAAGCGGTTATTGTATATTCCAATGCCGATAATAAGCAGGTTATTCTTCGTATCAAGGGAGAAGTTGTTCCCCAGAGTTAGAAAAATATAACAATTGTTTTTATTGGGCCCGGTTAGCAGGTATAAGCTATCCGGGCTTTTTTTTCAGTTGTAATTACGAATGGATGACTCGGCCTGAAAAAATGAACTACTTATTAAAAGAAAAAATCATTACGTTTGCAAGAAAAACGCATGTATATCAGTGAAACCAAAATTCGGGTAAGATACTCTGAAACCGATAAAATGGGGTATGTTTACTATGGTAACTACCCGGCTTATTATGAAGTTGGCAGGGCAGAGGCAATGCGCGAACTTGGCATGACTTATAAGCAAATGGAAGAAGATGGTATAATGATGCCTATTGCTTTTATGCAAATAAAATACATTCGTCCGGCTTATTACGATGATTTGCTTACAGTAAAAACCACTATTAAAGAAATGCCAACATCGCGCATGCATTTTTTTTATGAAGTGTTTAATGAGAGTAATAAAATTTTGAATAACGGAGAAACCATACTTGCATTCGTAAGTATGAAAACTTTCAGGCCTTGTCAACCACCGCAATGGTTTATCGATGCCCTTAAAAAAAAATGGAAGAGCAAATAATTCGTTGAATTGTCGTCCCCCGGATAAACATAAAAACCTTTTTAGGCCCTTATCACCTGCAAATAAAATTGTAAATTTGTAATTCTATGAGTAAGAAGACTTTAGTTTTGGGAGCTAGTCCCACACCTGTTAGATATGCCTATAAAGCGGTAAAAAGATTGCTTTCTTATGGCCACGAAGTTGTGGCTATAGGAAAAATGGAATCCGAAATTGATGAAGTGAAAATTGTCACAGATATGCCGGATATTTTCAACCTTCATACTGTAACCATGTATTTAAACCCATCTAGACAAGAACCTTATCTCGACTATATAATTAAACTATCTCCCAAAAGAATAATTTTTAACCCCGGAAGTTACAATTCCAAACTTGAAAAGCTTGCATTACAAGCAGGTATCGATGTTGTAGAAGATTGCACACTTGTAATGCTCGACTCAGGAGATTATTAACAAAATCAAACCGATAATTCCTGTTCCAGGATTATAATCTCTCTCTTACAGGTAATTATAATTTATTGTATAAAATTCATGGAAACAAAAAATTTAGGTTTTAATACCCAACTGATACACTCAGGAGCAATTAAAGATCAATTTGGAAGTGTAACTGTGCCCATTTATCAAACATCTACATTTAAATTTAGGGACGCAGATCATGGCGCAGCCTGTTTTGCTGATAACGATGAAGGTTATATTTATACCCGAATTAATAACCCAACTCTAAACGCTCTGGAAGAGAGTATAGCAGAACTCGAAAATGGCTACCGAGGAATTGCATGCAGCTCCGGAATGGCTGCAGTTAATACCATTTATATGGCTCTTTTGGAGCAGGGCTCTCATATAATTAGCACTGCAGCAGTTTATGGGCCTTCGCGGGTAGTTATGGAAAATCATTATTCACGATTTGGTGTGGAAGCATCCTACCTGGATACTACGGATATTGAATCTTTAAAAAGTGCCATCAGGCCATACACAAAGATGATTTTTATTGAAAGCCCTTCCAACCCTACCATGAAAATTACTGATCTTGAAGCAGTAGCAAATCTTGCAAAGGAAAACAATATTATTACAGTAGCAGATAATACCTTTTGTAGCCCTTATTTGCAAAAGCCCATTAATCTGGGATTTGATGTTGTTTTTCATTCTGTTACCAAGTTTTTAAATGGGCATGCCGATGTGGTTGGCGGACTTATTGTTGCCCGCAAAAAATCGGTTTACGATAAGCTCCGTTCTATGATGGTTATGCTGGGTTGTAATATGGATCCACATCAGGCTTATTTGGTTATCAGAGGATTAAAAACACTTTCTCTGCGAATGGACCGGTCGCAGGATAATGCTCGTAAAATAGCTGAGTTTCTCGAGAATCATCCCAAAGTTAAATGGGTTGCCTATCCCGGATTGGTTTCCCACCCTCAGCACGAATTGGCAAATAAACAGATGAGTGGCTCAGGCGGTGTTATCAGTTTTGAACTGAAAGATGGATTTGAAGCCGGAAAAGTGTTGATGAATAATGTTAAACTGGCTATACTGGCAGTATCTTTGGGCGGTGTTGAAACACTGATACAGCATCCCGCTTCTATGACACATGCCAAAATCAACAGGGCAGCAAGAATCAGTTCCGGCATTTCTGATGGGCTGGTCAGATTATCAGTAGGTATCGAAAATATTGAAGATATTATTAATGATCTCGATCAGGCAATGCGTAAAATCTGAGTTAAAGAGTTAATCCTGCAACAGGTTTCATTTATATTTGTACTTTTGTGCTCATTTTTTAAAACTTTAAGAAAATCAAACAAATATTAAAAAAGATAGATCCTTTTAAGATAATTTGTTAATGCATTCTTCCTTAACACTTAGTTAGTAACTTTAATTTTAATTTGATGGAAAACCACGAGCTGCTTAACCCCGAATCTGATAAAAATAAAAAGGATGGTGGGGTAGAGAATCTGAACACAACTGATGAGTCATCTGAAACAGAAAAGAATGATAACCCGATTGATGAATCCACTTCTGAAAAGTCGAATTCTGATCAGGCTCAAACTTCGAAATACCAGGTTAAACAACCCACACAAAAATCAGAAGAAAGCTCTGCTGAAACCAAAAGTGAAGTTTTTCCTTCTGAGGTAGAATCTTCTAAAGCATCAGATGATGTTAACAATTCTAATGAAATTCAGGATGAGAAATCAGCTGAAGAAGCAAAACCTGAAGATAAAGAAGAGATTAAGTCAGATGTTACTGTTTCTGAAGTTGTTGATGAAGAAAAACCTGAAGATACAGAAGATACTAAGTCAGAGATAACTGTTTCGGAAGTTGGTGGTGAAGAAAAACCTACAGAGGTAAAAGAAGCGGAAGAAAGCAAACCTGATGAAACCGAAGAGAAGATTATTGCCAAAGAAAATGAAAAGAAAGATGGTGAAGCAAGTGTTTTGAATGAGGCAGAAAGTGTTGATGATTCTGAAGATCATGATGAATCACACGAACACGAACACGAAGATGACAGTGATCAGGAAAAGGAAGACCTCACAGCCCGTTATAATAAGTTGCAAAAAGCTGAATTGGTTGAAGCCATTGAAGCACTTGTTGAACATGAAGATATTGCCCATATTCGTAAGCATATAAGTCATATAAAGGTAGCCTTCCGGAATTACCTTAAGGAGCACAGTGTTGATGAGTATGAAAAATCAATGAAAGAGGAGGATAGCTCTGCTGAAGAAAAACCTGTTGATGAACTAGCTGAGAGATTTGACAAGGCTTTTGCTGTTTATCGCGAAAAAAAGAGTCTTTTTGATCAGGCTTTCGAAAAGCAAAAACAAGATAACCTGCTTGCCAAGGAAGCTATCCTGGAAGAAATAAGAAGTCTGATAGAGTCAGAAGAAGAACTTAAGAAAACGTATGATGTTTTCAAAGATCTTCAGGAAAAATGGCGCGAGGTGGGGCCAGTACCTCAAAATTCAAAAAATACACTTTGGAACAATTATCATTTTCTTGTTGAAAAGTTTTTCGACAAAGTAAAAATCAATAAGGAACTTCGAGATCTGGATCTGAGAAAAAACCTTGAGCTTAAAACTGAACTTTGCGAAAAAGCCGAAGAACTATTATTGGAAACATCGGTGAATAAGTCTTTTCAGAAATTGCAAAAGTTGCATGACGCATGGAAGGAAACCGGCCCAGTTCCCAAAGATAATAAAGATGATATTTGGGATAGATTTAAAGCAGCCTCAGACGCTCTGAATGACAGAAAACAAGCTTATTATGACACATTGCGCGAAGAGCAAACCAAAAATCTGGCAGCCAAAGTATTGTTATGTGAAAAGGCAGAGCAGTTTGTTGATTTTACATCCGACTCACCCCGTAAATGGCAGGATGCTACTGATAAAATTAATGAACTCTTTAAGGTTTGGAAATCAGTTGGTTTTGCTCCTAAAAAATTAAATGACGAAGTATGGGTTCGGTTTAGAACAGCGCTCGATAGTTTCTACAAAAATAAAAAAGACTTTTTCTTTAAATACAAAGACGATCAAACAGAAAACTATAATCAGAAACTCAATCTTTGTTTGCAGGCAGAAGCCCTTAAAGACAGTGAAGACTGGAAACGTACAACTGATGAATTGATTGCCTTACAGCAACAATGGAAAAAAATTGGGCCGGTACCAAGAAAGTTTTCTGATAAGGTTTGGAAACGCTTCAGATCGGCTTGCGACGAATTTTTTAACAGAAAGTCGGCCTATTTTTCTAATATAGGAGAGAAACAGGATGAGAATCTTCAGAAAAAGAAAGCGCTTATCGAATCGATTAAAAACTATGAATATTCAGCTGATAATAATGAAAACCTGAATGTTCTAAAAGATTTTCAGCGTCAATGGATGGATATTGGGCATGTCCCGATTAAAGAAAAAGACAAGATACAAAATGAGTTTAGAAATCTGATCAACGAACAGTTCGATAAACTCAATATTAGTCGGAAAGCCAAGACTACCGTGGGCTTTAAGAATAAGATCGAGAACATAAAAGGATCGCCCAATGCGGACAATATTCTTTACAAAGAAAAGAACTATTTAATTAGCAAAATAAGTACTCTGCAAAATGATATAAAACTGTGGGAAAATAATATTGGCTTTTTTGCATCATCGAAAAAGGCTGATGTTTTGAAAATGGAGTTTGAGAAGAAAATTGAAAAAGCCCGGACAGATATTGCTATTTTGGAAGAAAAACTCAAGATTCTTAATGCTTCCTAAAACGAGTAAATTGTAAATAATTATAATAATGGTATGATTTGTGATTCTAACCCTAAAATTTTAAAACTGTAAAATCATGAAAAAAACAGCCCTATTTTTAATGATGTTGTTTGCCATACAAGTATCGCAGGCACAAGTATCGTTTGGTTTGAGAGGCGGACTTAATTTTTCAAGACTCCCATCTGAGTCTGTTTCCTTTACTTCCATAGAGAATGTACAATCTGAAGTTAAAACCATATCTGATTCATACACAGGATTTCATGTTGGTTTGATGGGAGAAGTATCTCTGCTGGGTCTCTTCATTATGCCCGAATTGTTATTTGTAAATTCGGGTAATTACCTGGTTGTAGAACAGGGCGATACAAGGACCGATGTAATTCAGAAATTCTCCCAATTAGATATTCCTGTTATGGTAGGAACCAAAATTGGGCCTATTAGAGCAGGTTTGGGTCCGGTTGCAACCATCATGATCAATTCTGACTCTAACATGTCTGAAGATTTCGCTTTCAAAGAAAGATTCAACTCTGCTACTTATGGCTTTCAGCTGGGAGCAGGTGTTACTCTTGGAAATATTGCCCTGGACCTCAAGTATCAATTCGGACTAAGTAATCTGGGTAATGGAATACAACTTGGAGATAATACCTATGAGTTTGACACCCGTCCTCGTCAAATTGTCTTTAGTGTAGGATTGCTCCTCTTCTAATATTACAAAATAAGTTTTTAAATACATAAGCCACCCGAAATGAATTTTGGGTGGCTTTTTTTATCGGAATGTAATGGCTTTTACGGGTGATACCTTTGAGATGATGTAGCTGGGAACTATCAGCATAATCATGCAAATGGCAAAGGTTCCGGCATTGATGAACAGAATGTTTATGATGTCGAAATTAATGGGAACCACATCCACAAAATAGGATTCCTGAGATAGTTTTACAACTCCAAAGCTTTGTTGCAAAAGCGATAAGCCTATGCCTAATATATTGCCCCATATCATTCCTCTTGCAATTAAAAAACCTGCATGGTAAAGAAAGACCTTTCTTACCAAACGGTTGCTCGCCCCCAATGCCTTCAGGATTCCGATCATATTGGTTTTTTCCAGCACCGATATCAACAAAGTAGTAATCATATTGATGCCGGCAACCAATATCATAATGATTATGATTACGTAAACATTCATATCGAGCAAGGCCAGCCAGTCAAATATCTGCGGGTAAATTTCATCTATGGTGCGAGCATCCACATCGTAAGGCAACATATCCAAAATGGAAAGATAGGTTGAATAAAGCTGGTTGTAATCTTCCAATACGATTCCGAATCCACCAACCTGATCAGCATCCCAGTTGTTAAGCCGCTGTAAAAGCTGAAGCTCACCGATAATAAATATCTGATCGAGCTCTTCCATACCTGTTTCATAAATTCCTGCAATATTCAATTTTCTTACCCTGGGTGGGTCTTGAATAAAATATATCAGTACATCGTCACCCGTATTGAGCTGGAGCAGCTTTGAAATGTAAGATGAGATAAGAATCTGGTCGGTTCTTACCGAATCATTAATGGCAAGCACCTGGCCATCAATAAGATTGCTGTTGAAAAATTTCCAGTCGTAATCAGAACCCACACCTTTGAAAATTACACCGTGAATTTCGTTATCTGTTTTTATAATCCCCGGTTTGGTGGCGAAAACGTGGATATTTTCTACATTAGGCAGGGTAGGGATGTATTGGTAAAAGTCCTGACTTTTGCTAATGGGTTTGGCTTCGTAAGAAAGATTGTAGTCGAAGTTGCTTATTTGGATGTGAGAGCCAAAGCCAATTACCTTATTCTTAATCTCATTTTGAAAACCTGTAACCACCGAAACAGCTATTACCATAACAGTAATACCTAAGGCTATGGATAAAACGGCAATGAGTTTTACCAAACCTGTCAGGTTCTTTTTCTCTTTCCCCATTCGGCGGGCTATAAAAAAGGGGGTATTCAAAAGGGCAGGTTTTTAGTTCTTCATTTTTTTAGACCTTGCAAAAATAGGAAATATTTTACAGCATTATATAAAAGCGAAGAGTCAAAACCACGATTGTATGCAAAGATCAACGATTTTGCATGTTGATCTTTGCACCTTATGGTTATTCATTAACAAATTCCAGCTCATTGTCTTTTACCCTGATCATAATTTTCGAATCACGGGTAATTATTCCTGCGAGAATTTCTCTGGAAAGAATGTTCAGAATATTTTTCTGAATAGCTCTTTTTAGTGGGCGGGCACCATATTGTGGATCAAATCCTGCCTGCGCCAGCCAGCTAATAGCAGGTTCGGAAACCTGAAGATCAATGCCATTTTCAGATAGCATATGCGAAATATTCTTAATCTGAATACCCACAATTTCTCTCAATTCATTAAACTCTAATGGTTTAAACATGATGATCTCGTCGATTCTATTCAGAAATTCTGGTCTTATGGTTTTCTTTAGCAGGGTGGTTACCTGCAAACGTGTTTGTTCCAGTATTTCATTCTGATTGGAATTATTTGTTTTTTCAAAGTTTTCCTGTATCAACGATGATCCCAGGTTTGAAGTCATGATGATGATCGTATTTTTAAAATCAGCAGTTCGGCCTTTGTTATCTGTAAGCCTGCCTTCATCAAGAACCTGGAGCAGAATATTAAATACATCAGGGTGTGCTTTTTCAATCTCATCGAGCAAAACTACTGAGTATGGCTTTCTCCTTACCGATTCGGTTAGCTGTCCGCTTTCTTCATAGCCTACATAGCCGGGAGGTGCGCCAATTAAGCGGCTTACAGTATGTCTTTCCTGGTATTCCGACATATCAATCCGGATCATGGAGTTTTCATCATTAAAGAGAAACTCTGCAAGGGCTCTTGCCAGCTCTGTTTTTCCAACCCCGGTGGTGCCCAAAAAGATAAATGACCCTATGGGGCGTTTGTTGTCCTGCAAACCGGCCCGACTTCTTCGAATGGCATCAGAAACGGCTTCTATAGCTTCCTGTTGTCCTACAACTCTTTTATGTAGGTGGTTCTCAAGGGTAAGCAGCTTTTCTCTTTCACTTTGCAGCATGCGACTAACGGGTATTCCCGTCCAACGTGAAACCACATCGGCAATATCTTCTGACGAAACTTCTTCTTTGATAAGAGCTGAATTGCCCTGCATCTCAACAAGTTTTTCGTTATATTTTTCCAGTTTTTGCTCTTCTTCCTTTAATTTGCCATATCGAATTTCGGCTACCCGGCCAAAGTCTCCGTTTCTTTCTGCCTGTTCTGCTTCCAGTTTTAGCTGTTCTATGGTTTTTTTGGTAAGCTGAATGCCATTCACAACTTCTTTTTCGCTTTCCCAACGAGCTTTGATCAGGTTTTTCTGTTCGTAAAGATTTGCGAGCAACTCGTTGAGCTCAGCAAGTTTCACTTCATCTTTTTCTCTTTTAATGGCTTCTTTTTCAATTTCCAGCTGTCGGATTTTTCTTTCGGCTTCATCCAGTTCTTCGGGAACAGAGTTTATTTCCAACCTGAGTTTTGAAGCAGCTTCATCTATAAGGTCGATGGCTTTATCGGGCAGAAATCTGTCGGAAATATACCTTTGAGAGAGATCAACAGCAGCTACAATGGCTTCGTCTTTGATCCTTACCTGGTGGTGTGTTTCGTAGCGTTCTTTTAAACCACGAAGGATAGATATGGCATCTACACGGTCGGGTTCATCAACCATTACCGTCTGGAATCTTCTTTCCAGGGCTTTGTCTTTCTCAAAATATCGTTGGTATTCTTTCAAGGTTGTCGCCCCAATAGCTCTTAATTCTCCACGTGCCAGAGCAGGTTTAAGGATGTTGGCTGCATCCATGGCTCCTTCGCTGCTTCCACCGGCACCCACCAGGGTGTGAATTTCGTCAATAAAGAGAACCACCTCACCATCAGACGAAGTCACTTCCTTGATTACAGCCTTTAATCGCTCTTCAAATTCACCCTTGTATTTGGCTCCTGCAATGAGTGATCCCATGTCGAGACTGAATATTTTTTTCGACTTCAGGTTTTCAGGCACATCACCATTTATAATTCTATGGGCAAGTCCTTCGGCAATCGCCGTTTTCCCTACTCCGGGTTCACCAATAAGGATGGGATTATTTTTGGTGCGACGTGACAAGATCTGCAAAATGCGCCTGATTTCTTCGTCGCGCCCAATCACGGGGTCCATTTTACCTGATAGAGCATCCTGGTTCAGGTTTCTGGCATAGCGCCCCAGGGCATTGAAGCTATCTTCGGCTGATGGAGTGTTTACTTTGCTTCCTTTTCTTAATTCCTGTATGGCTGCCTTTAGGTCTTTTTCGCTTAAGCCACTATCTTTCATTAGGTTGGCGATACTATCGTTTCCTTTTAGCAATGCAAGCAAAAGGTGTTCAATGCTGATGTACTCATCACCAAAGTCTTTTAATTGTTTCAGGGCATCCTGTAATACCTTGTTGGCACTTGCAGAAAGGTAGGTACTTCCACCACTCACACGTGGATAGGATTCAATGATGCGTTCCAGTACCTGGTTGAAATTTTGCAGGTTTACATTGCATTTTTTTAAGAGGTAGGGTGCAACATTTTCATCAACAGTAAGGATGGCTTTGAGTAGATGCCCATTTTCTACCGCCTGATGTTGATAGCCCATGGCAATTTCCTGGGCTTTTTGCAGCGTTTCCTGCGATTTTAAGGTGAAATTTTCTGAGTTCATATATTCTGGTTTTACTTTTTTGAAAGGGTTTTGTTTTCAGGTGCAGATAAAAATTGATTGGTCAAACACAATTCATCAAAGAACAAACCAAGGCCGAACAAGCTCATTATTAAGACATAATGGCATTCAAACGGGGTGTCTGCTGTCAAAATTTCAGATAGAGTGGGTCTCCTATTGGACTTCCATCAAAAGGAAAAGATCCGATATCAGAAAATGAATACTTCTCTGATAGCGGATCTCTGAAATTGGTTTCTATTTTTTAGCGATTCTAAAACTCACGTATCTTAATACTTCTGTAATGAACCGTGTCGCCATGATCCTGAAGCAGGATATGTCCTTGTTCCCACTGGCCAAATTTTTCCCATTGTGCATACTTGCTGTAAGCAACCAGTGCCCTGAACATTTGTGAGAAACGATCGTATTCAATCATTTTCTCATTGTTTAGCCAATGTTCAACCTTACCATCTTTGGAAACAATCCGGGCCTTATGCCATGTATCGGTGCTTTTGTTTACCCTGTTACCAGCGGTAAGAATCTCTCCTGTCATCAGGTCATAAAGAGATGAGAGGGTACGATTACCGTTTACACCATTTTTGGCATCTGGATGTCTTTGATCATCCAATATCTGAAATTCGCAACCAATGGCAGATCCCGGGCCTTTGTTAAGTTCGGGGTCAACGAAATATTTGATTCCGCTATTGGCACCCTCGGTAAAATTAAACTCAAGTTCCAGTTCAAAATTGGCGAAGACATCTTCGGTAATGATGTCGCCAGGGCCGGTTGATTCGGCTCCGTCAGTGGCAAGAATAGTGAGCACTCCATCATTGATTTCCCAGCCCTTTTCAGGAAAATGATCTAGTTTGGCACCAATCCATCCGTTGCTGGTTTCACCATCCCAGAGTAGTCTCCACCCTTTACGGATTTCATTTTCTGAGAGTTCGTTTACCAGGTAGCTGATCTCGCGTACGTTTGGATCAACAGGCCAGCGGGCTTCCTGCAGGCTGTTTGTTGCTATTCTGATGTTTTTCCAGCTTACACGTTTATCAACCTGTTCCTGGTTTCGGATGCTATGCACCTGAAGAGCAATGAATCCTTCACTGGTCATATCGTCAACAAGATTGGCGCACATTTGTCCGTTTATCCAGGTTCGAATGGTATTGCCAATGGCTTCTACCCTGAAATGATTCCACTGCCCCTGCACAAAAGCCTGGCGGCCTGCTTCATTGTCTGCCAGTGGATACATCCAGCCGCGGCGTGCTTCATCAAAGATACCGCCACTGTAGGCCCTCGAGCCCGGGTCGAGCTCCACCTGGTAACCGTGTACGCGCCCGGAATTGTACGAATCAAAACTGTTACTTCGAATCTGTACCCCTGAATTGAGTTCGTTGTCTACCTTTACTTCGTATTCCAGGATAAAATCTGCGTAGTTTTGTTCTGTTGCCAAAAATGTGTTGGGGGTGTTTAAACGGGAAATACCAGTTATGATACCACCTTCTTCAATAATATACTCCGCATCGCCATTGAGCTTTTCCCAGCCATTGAAATTTTGGCCGTTAAAGAGATTTTGCCAGTTTTCCTGAGCCTGAATTGTTAAAATACCTGCTACAAACAGGATTGCTAAGATTGTTTTTTTCATTCTTAAAAATTTTGTTTTAAAGGTTTGATGGAACTCGCATGATGATTTCCACCCGATTAATGTTTAACGAATCATACTCGCCAGATTGCTTAAACGTTAGAATTGCATTTTACTTCGATTGATTGAATTCGTCATCAGATAAAACCATTTCTCACATCAATAAAATATGTTTCCTGTTGTCCCAGATAAACATCAACAACATCCACATACAGAATGACAGACAAAACCTTTTTGGCGTACTTCTGATTTTGCATCAGGCACAAAAAGGCAGTATCATATAGTGGATTGACAATTTGCATGAGTGAAAACTGGTTGTCTTTATGAAATGCGAATTTACAAATTAATTGACAATAGATTTAGTAGACAAGCAAAAATCAAAACCACTGATAGTCCTATCGATACTCCAGCCATGCAGTCAGTTTAGTTTGGGTGGATAGTTATTATGGTAAAAAGTATTGCCATAATACTTTCACCAATTGTGGTTGTGGTACAAAAAGGAATTTTTCAGGATGCTCTTCAAACTGCGTATAGATGGGCTTGCCGGGTGCGATGTTAAGTTGGGAATAGATTTCAGGAGATTTTTCGATCAGGTTTTCGGTTTGATAACTTGGGTTTCTTTGCCATTCTATCTTTCCTGATGAATTTAAAATGGGGAACCACGCCAGGCCTTTGTGTGCCCTTACATCATCATATTCAAAACCATAGTCGCGGTCGCACCACGCGCCAAAGGTAAGGGGTTTCAATGGGTCGGCGCTGATGGTTGCATGGGCCCAGTTGGGGGGTACAATCACCACATCGCCAGGTTGAGCCGTCACGGCAAAGCAACGGCCCGGATTTTCCTGCGCGGTTTCCTGCATGTAAATGATGGCCTTGCCCGACCATATTTCGTAAACTTCGGGTGTTGACCATTTCGAAAGTAATGAAACCTTGTGAATGTGACCCTGGCTGCGCACCGGTTCATCGCCCAGTTTTCCGGCAGCATAAGTTACCGCACCATACAATAAGTGATGTTGCTTTAGTAGGTGGAGATGTTCCTTTTTTCCCACATCCATGGCAATGGAATAAACAGGATCGGGGCCGGAACAATGCGGATTGCGCAGACTTTTCCGAATAGAATCCAGTGTTCGGTTTTCAACCTGTGGTCCAAAAACATCAGGGCCATATTGGAATCCCATAGGGTGGGAGGTGGGGCGTATATTGAAGCCGGGATTGAAATTCATATTTGTTTTTTTTAAAATCTTACATATCCCTTTAATGTTGCAAATTTTTGCCCAACGGCGTTTTCGCTGGGGCGAATGGTGTATTCACCCACCTGCGCCGGAACAATAAATACTTCGGCATAATGCACCACAAATGGTTCAAATGCAGCGGAAGGGCTTTCCACAACAATTTCATCCCCTTCCACCAGGCAAATTACATTCACTCCGCCGTTGGTATGGTGCTCCACTTTTTTAGTAAACCAATGCCGCCGGGTTTCGATAAATTCCCGTTCGTGCAGGCCGGTGCGTTCTTCTACCCAGCCATCGCCTTCGGCAACTGTTTCAACACGATTTACCAGGTTTTGGCGGGTCCATTCAGTGGTACGATCCCATTGAATTACCTTTTTGCCATGCTCAATATTAATCGGTCGCGGTTTGCCATCCAATCCGAGGCGGCCCCAGTCCCAAAGCTTAAAGGTGAAGATGTAGGGCGTAGCACTGATTTCCAACACCATACTGTTTTTACCTGAGCAATGGACTGTACCGGCTGGAATCAAGACATGATCGTGTTTTTTTACCGGCCAGGTTTGCACGTGTTTTTCGGCATCAAAAGGTTTGCCCCCGGATTGCGCTTCTTCCATTTCAGACAGCATCTCATTGGGTTTAATTCCTTCTTTTAAACCCAGATACACAATGGCATCATCCTCCACATCCATCATATAATAGCTTTCATCCTGGGTGTAATTCAGGCCAAATTTCTGCTGGATGTATTCAGTAAGCGGATGCACCTGAAGGCTCAGATGGCCACCATCCATGGTATCCAGAAAATCAAAGCGGATGGGGAACTCATCGCCAAACCGACCATGGACAGGGTCTCCAAGCAATTCGCGCGGATAGCGAAAAACCAGGTTGATAGAAGGGAGCTCAATCACATCATGACCAAACTTCAGCAGCAGGCTGTTTTCTTCGGGCACACAATTGAAGCACCATGCGTAGTTTTCGGCAGAAGGATCAAGATTGCACACTTCCTTCATCCATTGGCCGCCCCATGGGCCGGGATCGAAGAATGGAACCACGCTGAACGGACGGTTCGCAGCTTCTTTTAGTCCTTCCAGAACCGCTTTACCTGATACCAACTTGGGTGAGCCAGCTTTGTTGGTATCTAGCACATAATCCCATTTGTCGAAAAGTTGCTTTTTCAACCGATCGCAAACGCGCCAATCTACAAAGTAACCTTGCTTGTAAAGGAGCATCCAATCGGGGGTGTTGCGGTTATTCACTCCGATATTATCTACGAGGTGTTTTCGCATCCGCAACTGGATTTCCCAGCGGGCCATATCGGCATATACCAAAAGGTCGGGTTCCGGACAAACATGTGCCGCACCGGTTCCGTAAATTAGCACAGTTCCTTCTTGCAATCCGGCAAGTTCTTGTTGTAATTGCTCCACTTTTTCGGAATCATAAAAGGCGTCGATTTCCAGCCGGGTTAAATAACCAAAAATCCGGTCGTCGGTTACATCCGGGTAAATTAGTATTTTTAGATCATTTTCCGACAACATCAATTCCTCGGCCCGGACAAACAGGTCGTATTGCAATCCGGATTCCAGGTGCTGCATTACTTCCTCGTGAATCACTCCCTGATAAGTTTCCACAACCACCAGTTTTTTTTTACCCTTCAGATTTTGAATCTCCTTATTCAGCTCAACAACAATATTTTCCCAACCGTTAATTACATGGTAAGCATCATTTCTTACCTCAACAATTGGGGTGTTGTTAAATTTCGAAGGCTTATCCAAATATTTTTTTGCCATAATTTTAATTTGTTGTTCGTTTTTTAATGATTTTTTATTTATTCATCTGTGTATAATTTGATTAAAGTGGTCAGATAGCCTGTCTCGTTTTTTCAACGAGAGAGCTCCCGCGAAAAGCGGGAAAAATCGCCAACAATACTCTGACTTCATGTTTTACCATACTGCGATTTATAATCATCCGTGTGTGTTAAAATTTATGTCTTGGTTCGGTTCATCGTTCGAGCGTACTAAATAATCTGCTCCGATATGTTTACATGGCTTGCAATCGGGGTTTTCCATCTTTTTCAATCAAACGCGCTGAAAACCCATTCTGGGCAATTTCTTCGTAATCATGACCGGCATCCGATGGCCAGCAGGCACCAACAATCAGTTTGTCATTTCCGGTATTGGCCAGCCGGTGGGCAACTTCACCACCAATGTAATGCAGACTTCCGGGAAACACTTCTTCGGCCCAGGTATTCCGATCCCGATCCATCATGATCAGCATCCCTTGCCCTTCAATGCCCCAGTAAAATTCGGCACGATCTGACTGGGAATGGAAATGCCCTTTTGTCATGAAATATTCGTTACCAACTTTTCCGGGGTAAATTGTAGAAGCCCCAAAGAACAAACCGCCCGGAGTGCCTTCATCAACAGGCATCCAGGCCTGCACTGAATAAGCAGTTTGCTCACCATCCATAGCATCGAAGCCATCAACCTGAAGATATATACCTGCTATATCTTTCAGCTTTCTTACCTGATTGATTACAGGCTCTCCCATCAAATGCATCGGGGTTTTTATTGTTACAGGACTTTGTGTGATTTCTAAATGCATACACTTACATTTATTTGATTGTTAAAATGAATTTCTTATGTTGATCTCAAAGGGATTATCCACTTTCAGCTTTTTATTATTCAGGATCATTTGCGCCATGGTTCTCCCCATTATTGAAAAGTTAGTCGAGATGGTGGTTATCCCTGATGCTATTATACCTTTCAACGGGGTTTCGTTATAGGAAATAATACCCATTGTGCTTCCCAATTCAAGATTTTCTGATTGAGCATAACGAACAAGATATTCCAAATCCCGGTCATCAACAACAATAAATGCATCGTTGGCCTTTATACTGAAAGATCTGATATCGGATACAATTACGAAATTGATCGTGTGTTGTTTGCAATAGTCGCGAAAACCAACTGTAATATCCTTAAGGTGGGATTTTTGATTCTTGATTACCAGTATAATACGATCATATTTGTTTACCAGCGTTTTATTTTGTTTTAGAATCCCGTAAATGTCGCGCATAAAATCCTGACAAACATAAGGGTACTTTGAATGGAATTGTTTGCGTCCCTGGTCGAGTATGTAGATTTTGTTTGATGGCAATTGTCCGATTAATACTTTTACATCGGGGTGATCGAAGGGCATAACAACATACTTAGTGAAATCTCCAATGCTATTTTCAATTATTGATTGGAACACTTTGATATTATTATTGTGGAAAAATATCTGAATTTGAGCTTTGTCTTTTAGTTCTGATTCAAATGCTTCGAGCAGATCTTCCTTGTAAGCAGTGAGCCTGTCGAAAAGCAATAAAATATTGTGCTTATAGCCGGTTTTGCTGGCAATGACAAAATATCCCTTTCCTACCTGTGATGTAATTACTCCTTTTGATTTCAGTTCGTTATAGGCCATCAATACGGTATCCTGCGACAGGTTGTATTGTTGGCAAAGTGATTTGAGAGATGGAAGCTGATCCCCTTTTTTTAGTTCCCCTTTGGATATGCTTTCTTCAACTGCATCAATAATTTTCCTGTATTTTGATACAGACAGATTGTCTTCAAATTGTATGTCAAGTGTTGTTTTTATTTTCATAGCTCTTGGTAGTACTAGGCAAAAATAGTAATTATTAAAATTACTAAATCAATTCGTTATAAAAATGTTGTTACTTTTTTGTTTAGAGCCTGTCATGCCAGAAATTGCTCCTTTCTTTATTGTAGAAACACAACTAATTGGGTCTTGTCGGCAATTCATGTCCCCACCCATTTTGACCAAATATTTAGCATGCTGCACTCACTTTTGTTGTGTCATGTTGCGCTTACTACTTTGCCACAATGTTATCCGGGATTAATGTGTAAAAAATCAGGCTATCGCATCATAATCAAATGTATTTTTAATAAATTTGGCACTTCGTAAAAAAATACAATTATGATAAATCTCAACAAAACAAATATTAGCTACTTTTTGATAATCAACGGCTCACTTGCTTTGGCTACCAGCTGTGCAGAAAAAGAAACCCCTCCACCCCCCAATATCCTTTGGCTGGTAAGTGAAGATAACAGCCCTTATATGGGTGTTTATGGCGATACGATTGCTCAGACCCCTAATATTGATATGCTTGCCCAAACAGGGATCGTTTATAATCATGCCTTTGCCAATGCCCCGGTTTGTGCCCCGGCCCGCAACACCATCATAACAGGTATGTATGCCAATTCTCTGGGAAACCATCAGATGCGCTCCTATTACAAAACACCTGATTTTTTAAAGTATTTCCCTGAGTATTTGCGTGAAGCAGGTTACTACACCAGCAACAACCAGAAAATGGATTATAATACTGCTGCCATGGATTCGCTCGCCGCAAAGGCATGGAATGAATCGTCCAATTCTGCCAGTTATAAAAACAGGGAGCAGGGACAACCATTTTTTCATGTGCAGAATTATACCATTACCCATGAAAGCAGCTTGTTTGATTCCATCCCAGATGAAGAACTAAGTTTTAATCCTGATGAGATGGTGGTTTATCCTTACCATCCCAATACTCCCGATTTCAGGCACGATTATGCACAATATTACCATCGCATAAAGCAACTGGATGATCAGATCGGTGAGTTTCTGGATGATTTGAAACAACAGGGACTTTACGACAGTACCATTGTATTTTACTATGGTGATCATGGTGGCGTATTGCCGCGTGGTAAAAGGTACCTTTTTGAATCGGGCACCAGAGTTCCTATGATCGTTCATGTGCCTGAAATGTACCGACATTTATTGCCAGAAGCTCCTGGTACCCATTCTGATCGTATAGTGAGCTTTGTTGATCTAGCCCCAACCATTCTCAATGCGGTGGGTGCAGAGATTCCTGCATATATGCAGGGTCAGCCATTTCTGGGTGAAGATGTGCCTGAGTCACCGGATCATGCCTTTATGTTCAGGGGCAGAATGGATGAAAAATATGATCTGATGCATGCTGCACGTAACAGCCAGTATCGTTATATCAGAAACTACTATCCTGAAAGGGTGTATGGCCAATTTCTCAACTATTTGTGGCGATCAAGGGCTGTCAGAGATTGGGAAAGGCTTTACAAAAAAGGAAAACTCAACGAGATTCAATCGGTCTATTGGAAAACCAAGCCCCACGAAGAGCTGTATGACATTGTAAACGACCCCCACAACATCAACAACCTGGCAGATGATCCTGAATATGGAGCAGTGCTGGCTGAACTAAGTGCTGCAACTGATGGTTGGTTGGAAGAGATTAAACCCATGGATGTAATTCCTGAACCACTTATGCAAAGGATCAATCAGAATGCGCCAATGTTTGACTCCATAAAAAGTGGGGATTTCCCGTTGATGAAGGTTCATGAAGTGGCCCGAATGAGTGCCCGTGGAGCTGCTGATGATTTTGAAACTCTTTACGCTTACACCAAAGATGCCAACCCGGCCATCGCATTTTGGGCCATTAAATCAATGTCAATCTTTGGTGATCAGCTTCTGTCAGCAGGCCTTATGGAAGAATTTAAGAGCAATTTACAACATCCGGAACTATTTATTCAAAACATGACAGCCAATGTTCTGATTAACCTTAACGAAGGCCAGAATTTCAAACAACTGATTGTGAAAGGAATAAATTCTGAATATGAATTTGACAGGCTTGAAGCCCTGCAGCTCTATTCGCGCCAACCCAGGGACGGCGAAATTGATGCTCTGATACGGGAGTTATTCCCCGAAAGAAGAGAAGATAGCTGGGGGTACGATCAAAGAATTGCTACCAATCTGATGGAGGAGAATTAATGCCTTTCCCCGCAAAATCTTTGAATACGTTGCAACTGACTATTTGTTTTTTTACTGAAGGTTGTTAACTAAACTTTGGTTAGCGATCAAATCGTCAAAATTCAAATCTATCAGAATTTTTTTAAGCCGGGCTACTTTATAGAAAAAGAACTCGCCGCAATAATATTACAATTATTGGGGTTGATAAATCAATTTCCGGGTATTTACAAATGAGTTTGAGCGGGCCACCACAAGGTAAAGTCCCGGTGTAATATTCATTCCATCCAGTTGAATAACTTCCTGGTAAGTGCCACCGGGTAAGTATTTATCAACCAATTGATTAACCAATCTTCCGTCCAGATTATACAATCCGATTTCTATTTTTTCGGTTTCCTCTGTGGTGAAATTTATTTGTACCTCATTACGGGTAGGATTAGGAAATAGCTGAATATGAAAACCATCCTTTTGCATTTCCGTGGCAGGCAATGATGTGATCGTAGATGAAGGATCATCGGCAAAGGGAGAACCATTGATATTTTTTGAAAGCATCCAGTACTGATACGTATCAGGATCTCCTGTTGGATTGATCACCATAGAAACCAATGAATAACCATCTCCATCGGCCTCAAGGGGCCAGGGGTATTCGTCAGAATAGGTAAAAGAGATGATCTCTTCTCCATCGGCGGTTTCCAAAACCACCTTTTCTCCACCATTGGAAAGTTGACCTGAATAGGCATAACTGGGTGTCAGGCCATAGAAGCTTGTAAAGACCGTATCATTGGATGCTATTACTACAAATTGCTGTGGTTCCAGAATACTCCCTTCCGGAAAAGTCATTTCAATACCATCAGTAAAAGCGATTCCCGATAAATCGAGTGTTGTAAAACCAGTGTTCTTCAACTCAATGAATTCAAGGTCTATCCCGTCGATGGTATCAACATCAGCAGGGTGATAATGCAACTCCGTAATTTTTAAACTGTTGAATAAGCCGGTATCCTGAAAATACACTTCATGTAGCGGACTCCAGATGCTTTGGTAAAGTGTGCGTGCTTTTATAATAGTGCCGGGTGCAACATCAATTGATGCAGTATTTCCAGCTATAACATTGGCATTACCAGAAAAGGCTCCTCCTGCAACCCTTGGGTCGTTGCCGTTGATGGTGTAATAAACAGTGCCATTGGGGTTTGGGTTCTCCATTATGATGGTAATTTCCTGTGCAATGGGGATGGTGGTTTGTGCTGCCACAGCTCCATCTTTTTTTATGATGGGTGGCTGCAAAGAAATATAGAGGTTTTCATCCAGTAGTTGATCTTTCACAATATCGGTACGGTAAGGAAAGTAATCGTTGATCACCCTGTTAACGGCCGGCACCCAATCGTCCAATTTATTTCGGGGATTGCTTACGCCCATGTCGCCCCAGCGGGCCGATTCGGCAATAATGGCTAGTTGCAGTTCATTTGCCGTTTCCATAAATCGGGCTTCAGAAGAGTCGGGATGAAATACTCCGTTTTGGTAAAAATGGCGATATACCCTGTCGGCAAATCGCAACCTGTATTCTGGATTTTCTGTAAGTCGGTGATGCAACCATTGGGGGTGAAATTTTTCAAAACGGGTCACATTCATTTGGCCCCATTCTATGTTGCCAATATTTACCCTGTTCTCATCAAGACCTACTCCAGGATTTACAGCATCTGTAAGAAGGGTATGTTCGGCATCATGGATGATAAACCGGAAGCCCTGCCTGGTTTGGGTTCTGTCGTAAATAGCAAAGAAATTATTAGGATTTTGGTTGTTGCTGAACTTGGATACGGGCGAATCGAAATTGCCTCCATAAAAAATGATCAGCATATAATCGATAAGGTTATCGATGTCAACCATCACTTTCAGTGTAGAGTCTGCAACACCGGCTGGATTCATGCCCTGCAAGGCAAAATAATTGGTATTGGAAGAAAATCCCTGCTGGGTTTTGTTCCATATCTCCTGCCAGGCATCGGTATTGCCGTCAGTAGCTTCAATTTCATATATATTCCAGTCGTCGCCTACATCTACCTTTATCACATCATAATTATCCCTGTTTCCACCAAAATAGGTTTCGGCATATCGTGCCTCTGACCGTTCCTGTGTCTGGAACACCCCCCAATACAACCCATTGATGTACACATGGTAATATCTGCTGCGACTATAGGGTTGGTCCATATCTCTTTGGGTTTCGCGCGAAAAAACATCCCGGTTCATGGTGTTGTGTTTGCCCTCACTACCGCCTTTGCTCCACGAATAATTCTGGCTGGTGCGCAGGTCTATTTTGTCAAACTCATCAGCGCCTTCACTCCCAAACAGCGGGAAGTTCAGTTTCCCTTCACCATATTCTGATCTGAAAAAGAACCGGAAAGCATGCTTGGCAAATTCGGGGTGTCTGCTCCAGCCTCCCCTGATACGAATACCCGCATCGATATTGAACCCGGGACTACCATCAGGATTGATCAGCTCCATATTGACAGGTCTTTCCCATTCCCGTCCGCGGTATTTGGCATTTACGTAAATACCCGTTTGGGCATTAAAAAGGTGATAAGGATCAGTGGTGAGAGATATGGTGGGAATGTCGAGCAAGGCATCATCCATTAGATCTGAGTATCTTGGGTCTGATGTGATCCGGGTGTCCATAGGATAATCCAGAACCTGTCCATTTACATTGCCCGAAGGCCAGTTTCCACCCGGAGCCGTTTGGGCAATTACATCGTTGATAAAAATAAAGGTTCTGGTGACGGGTTTACCCGGATCAAAACCTGCGGCAAATTTTGATGCTCTAAGAACTACACCACCGGTTTCTCCTCGTCCACCCAAGGTGCTGCCGGGGTATATGGCTATATCAACTGGAGATATTGCCTGGATGGAAGTGTCGGAGTAACGTGGATCGCTGCCATCCAATGTGTACCGTATAGTATCTCCTGGTTGCGTCCCACTCAGGGTTGCAGTAAAAGGCTGATTATAAAAACCACTGGATGTATTGCTGGTAACAAGATCAGTTTCAGGCAATCTTTTGATGCCTTCTATGTGCGTATCGATAAAAAAATCACTGCTGGTAAGGGATACATTAAAACCTTGTATGGCTATGATGTTGGTGCCGTTTACAAGGCTTACATCATCCCTGGTAATGGTATATACTTCGTATTCGCCCGATTCATGGTTGTTGGGTGCAAATTCATTGTAGGCAAGATTTTGGGGAGCATTTCGTTGCAACGAAATCTCTCCGTTTATCCATAATACAAAGCCATCGTCATAATCAACGGATATCCTTAATTCATCTACCATATCCAGATCTTCCACAGTAAATTCCCGCCGGATAAAGAGGGTGGAATAATTGTACTGCATATCGTCAAGCACTGTGCCACCATTGCCATCGCCATAACGAAAAGGGGCATTGCCCTGTGGCCACCCCGACAGGTCGAATGTTTCTGTTAGCCACAATGTGCCGGGTTGAGAAGGTTCTGAGAGACCTTTATGATAATGCCATTGCGAATCCCATTCCACAAAAACCTGGGCTGATAGCGGAAGGTAAATGGCCAGGATTAAAATTGATACTATAAACAGTCTGAATTTTATCATAGTATAATCATTTTTCTTACTTTTTATAAAAAACAAAAGTAATCAATTAGAAGGAAAATGATTGAAGGTGGTTTTACCCAAAACCTTGTATGAGCTCTCCAAAATATTATTCACCCCGAAAAGGAAAATCCCCATATCCTGCAAGGGGATTGGATAGTTACTAATTGTATTTTAGCTAATTGAGAATATTGCTTTAGCCAATAATCACAAATATAATTTTGGGGTAACACTCTTCATTACTATTACCTTAGTTTAAAGATGGCAAAGTAGCTTAAGGTCAGCTTTAAATCTTTTCCAGCACAAAGGCCCAGTACTCCATTTTTCCGTTGGCAAATGATTCATAACGCTCGGTACCCTTGGTGCCTGCAAATTGAAAAAAGGCTTTTCTTAAAAACTGGGGTGTTCTTTTTTCAATAATCTGCTGTCTTCTTTCATGATCAAAATCGAGTGCCTTCACCACATTGGATGAGATGTTGGTTTCTGAAACAATCTTAAGTCCACTGGCAAGAAGCATTTCTGCAATTTCTTCTTTTTCTCCTTTTTTGATCATGTCAGCAAAGCAGAAGTTACCACCAGGGCGCAACATTCGATGTACTTCGTTAAAAAATGTCTGTATACTTTTGTAGCAACGTGCCGATTCTACATTTACGACAATATCAAAAGACTTATCTGCAAATGGTGGCTCCTCTGCAACCCCTTTTACAAACTTTAACCCGTCTATCTTATGATAATTGTTGCAGAAATCAATAACACCCGATGAGATATCCATAGCCGTATATGATTTGGGCTTACGGTATCTGGTTATGTGAGATGCTCCACCGCCTCTGCCAGAGCCTACTTCCAAAACATCCTTGTCTTTAATATCAACTTTGCTTACTACAAAATCGTATAGTTGAGCACAATAGCGATTGCTTTCATCTTCGGGTAGAAGCTGAAGTTTATCAGCTTCATCGAGACTTTGGTAGCCATAATTCATAAAAACC
>JAABRR010000001.1 GCA_011390785.1 Sphingobacteriia bacterium | reverse complement strand
ATAGCTCTCGAAATCAGCTACTACCCCCTTTTAAACGAATTCATTCCCCCTATTGATGAATGTATTGAAAAACTGCAACATCCCGAACTGGAAGTAACAACCACCATGCTCAGCACCCTTGTGGTAGGTGATTATGATTTGGTAATGAGCCAGGTAAAAGATTCCATGGAACAGCTGATGCTGAAATATCCTTCGGTTTTCAATTTTAAGATTACCAATGCGAGCCCGGAGTTGTGAAAAAAAAGCCGGAAAGATTCATTTAAGAATCTCTCCGGCCATATTTACAACCATGAAAACAAGTTTTATTCGTTGGCAGGGCCTCTTCTTCGCAAAGTAATCTCACGGGTTTCGCCATTTACGGTAAGGGTGGCAATTCTATCGCAGGTGCCATCACCATAATCAAGGGTAGCGGTATTTTCACCTGTAACAAATTCAATGGTTCCCTGCACAAACCAGCGGCAGTTGCGGGGTTTTACCAGTGGTGAAGTAATGGTGCGGGTGTAAGATTCATTGCTGCGATTAATGCCGCTTGACTGGCCTTCTGTTTCAAAAACATCATCCCAAATGAAGAATGGTGTGGCAGTTCCATCGGTTTGGGTGCGGGTACGGTTGAACGTGCGGGTATATTCAGTACCATCGGTAAATGAGATTTTTCCATCGGTCAGGGTTATTGAAAACTGGTAGTCACCCGTCTTTTGAATCAGTTTTACCCCTTCTACAGATGCTTCATTTACCATAAAATCAACCAGGGTAACCTGGCGCCAGAAGGTTGCCTGAACCGGACGACCGAGAACTTTAATTACAACTGTTCCGTTCTTAATCCTTTCTGCCATGGCATTTGGATGAACAAAATCAACGTAGGTAATGGTGTGAATAATCGTATCACCCGCAAAAGATGTCACTACGGTGCGGGTTCCGGACTGTCCATCCATAATGGTTTGTCCAGATTTCAGGCTGGTTTCCACATAGGTAAGGTCGTCGATTTCTTCCATTAAATCATCAAAATAAGAATCAATCTCGTCATCTGCTTCCATTACTTCTACCATGGTGTCGATTTCGTCTTCCTTTTGGCAGGAATTGAAAAGCAATGTTCCGGAAATCAAAAGAGCTGAAAATAAGAAGGCCGTTTTTTTCATAATTAGAGGTTTTTGTTGTTAATAAGAGGAATATTTCAATAATTGTTATCGGTATTTTTTATTCACAACTTTATTGACTAAAAAGAATGCCTAAGGTTTAAAGGCTGGATTTTTTTTTAGCAATCATTTGAAATAGAAAATGGCAGTATAAAACAACAAAGGATAGAAATCAGTTTTTCTATCCTTTGTTGTTTCGGATTATGTGATTCATTATTTCGACTAATCTTTGACAAAATCCTTGTATTTCAACTCTTTTACCACTCCAAAGGTGCTAAGTTGTGTTTCGTCTATGTCCTTTAGATTTCCTGTTATACTAATCATAATGGGTTTACTTTTTAACTGGCGGTTATAGAAACCGCTAATGTCATCGAAAGTAAGGTTTTGATAATAGGGCAGGTGGAGCGCATTGGGATCCTTTGAGTAGCCAAGTCGAAGCCATTGAGCCACTGTTGAGCCCAGCTGGCGAAAGTTTGGGCGCGATGTGTAAACAGACTGCATTAGTCCGCGCTGTATGCCATTTACACGTTCGGGTCTTAAAGGCATATTAAGAAAAAGTTCGCTCATGGCCTGTACCCCTTCAATAGTTTTGTCGCTCTGGGTATTCATATAACCCCATAAATAACCTGGGTTCTGGGTTAACAGTGGCCGTCGGTAGGTTGCTACAGCTGCATAGGATAGTGAACGAAACTCTCGTATCTCCTGGAAAACGATGGAACTCATTCCCGAACCAAAATATTCATTAAAAGCTACGGAATGTGCTCTGTCGCGATCATTTTCCAGTTGTAGCCCATCTACATAAAAACTGATGTTGCTTTGTCGGGCTTTTTTATTGTGGTTTATGAAGACTGTGTTTTCAGTTAAAGGTGTGCGCTGAAGTTCAATAAAGTCTCCTGGTTTGGGGTTGTCGTTCCATTGTATAGTGGAGCTGAGTATTTGTTTTATTTTGTCGTAATCCTGATTTCCGGTATAAACAAGGGTGGCTTCATAGCCCAGTGCATCTTTCAAAGCCGCAAGCAACTCTTCACCAGTCAGTTTTTTGGCTTCTTCTTGGGTTGTATTGCGCATACTTTCTGCCATTTGGCCATAGAGGGCAAAATCATAGAGGGCTTGTCCCAGGGCCATTGGATCATCCTTACGGAATTTGTGATCGGTTTTTATACCGTCAACTATCCTTTTCATTTGAGATTCGTCAGCAGCAGGTTGATTGAGCATTTCGTTTACCAGTTGCAGGGTTGCATCCATGTTTTCTTCAAATCCTTCCACATTTACGGTAACAAAATTCTGGGATGATGAAAACCAAACACTGGCACCTAATCTTTGAAGCTCACTTTTCAGTTCATTGAAAGGGCGGTTTTGGGTCCCGGTCATGTTGGCAAACTGGGTGGCAATTTCCAGTTTCTGGTCATGCAAAGTCCCTTTATGGTATTGAATCTGAAGGGTAAAGATATCGTTGTAAGGATTATTGGTATGATAGAACGTATAGCCGGGTTTCATTTCGCCAAAAACAACATCTTCGCCAAATTCAACAATGCGAGGTTCGGAATACTGATCGGGCATGTTGTTGATCATTTGGGCAAATTCAGACTGTTGCTCTGTATTTTGTGGAATAACAGGTTTCCACTCTGGTTTTTGCAGTTTGTCTTTTTTCGGGAAACCCATTTTTGACCAATATACCAGTTTGTCATCACCCAGGTAGGTTTTAGCTACTCTGATTATGTCTTCACGCGTAACCTGCTCTATATGGTGTGTTGCTGCCAGCACATCTTCCCAGCTTTCACGATTAATAAAGGCATCCATAATAAGGTTTGCTCTGTTTTCGGGAGTTTCCAAACTGCGTTGGTTTTCTTTTAAAAGGTCGAGTTTTACTGCCTGAAATAGTTCATCAGAGAATTCTCCATTTCGGAGTTTCGCCAGTCCTTCTTCTACCATTTCCTCAGCCTTTTTGAAGCTTTGGCCAGCTATTTTGGGTACGAAAAGAACCAGATAACTTCCGTGGTCGTATGATTGAAGCGGAATTGGCTGGATGGCCAGTAACTTGTTTTCGCGCACCATCTGGTCAAAAATACCCGTTTCAGAACCATTGGAAAGCAATCTTCCGGCAACTTCAAAAATAGGGCTGTTGTCATGGGTAACGGGTACTCCACGAAATCCCATCAATCCAATTCTAACCGGGCTCATGCGTACCTGCCTGAATTCACGCCCCTGGTAGGCTTCGAGCTCATGATCGGGCAGGGTGAGTAGTTCGCCACTGCGCCACTGGCCAAATTTTTCTTCAATCATGGGCATGATCTCATCAGTGTTGAAGTCACCAACCAATATCAACGCCATATTATTGGCCACATACCAGGTGTTGAAAAACTCCATCATGCTGCTGATTTGGGGGTTTTTGAGATGTTCGGTTAACCCAATAATCGGGCGGGAATAAGGGTGTTCTTTATAATGAGTTTTCAAAAAATCTTCCAGCATGGTTTGTATGGGCACATCGCTGTAAAGATTTTTTTCTTCGTAAACAACTTCCAGTTCTGATTGGAAAAGGCGAAAAACCGGATTGCGAAAGCGTTCTGAATAGATTTCCATCCATTTTTCGAGCTGAAAAGATGGAAAGGTGTTGTAATACACAGTTATATCGAAACCGGTGCCGGCGTTGAGGTTGGCACCGCCAATATCACGCAGCAATACATCGGTTTCGTTGGGGATGGCGTATTCTGCCGCCTTTAAAGATAATTGGTTGATTTTAAGAAGTATGTTGTTTCTCTCTTCTTCAGCAATGGTTTGAGCAAGCTGGTCGTACATGAGTGAGATACTATCCAGATAAACCTTTTCTGCTTCCCAGTTTATGGTACCAATACGATCAGTCCCTTTAAACATGATGTGTTCGAAGTAATGAGCCAATCCTGTGTTGGTTTCCGGATCGTTTCGGCTGCCGGCACGTACTGTCACCGCTCCGTATATCTCGGGTTTGCTGTGGTCTTCATTCAAATATACGGTTAGTCCATTGGGTAGGGTGTAGGTACGTACTTCCAATGGATTGTCTGCTGAAACGGGTTGAAGATTATGGACTGACGCACCGGCAATAAATGGGATAATGAGAAAGATGATCTTAATGATGCTCAGAACAAAAGTTTGAGCTATTGACTTGTAATTCATGATTTAATAGATTTGGTTTACGTTAAATAATGATCTATCTGACGAAAATTTGATCAGAATATTACAGGAGAAGAAAACTTTCAACAGACGATGCTTCCCATGATATTCTTGAGACGATGGAAAACTGATTGCAATTGTAATAATTTCCGATTGTAATCAGATATACGCATAATAAAAATAGGATGTAATCATGTTCAGTATATTCTTTTTCTTCTTTAAATTATTATAACCAGTTTAAAACTTTTTAGTTAAAAATCGTGCAACTTATTTTGATGTGGTTACACTCAGTCCTTTATTTAAAAAATTATTATCTTGTCGACTGAAAACAAATGTATATAGGCGTCATTGGTGAATGTGTTTGTTTTGAATTAATCAAAAAATTTATCAGGAAATTATTTTTATTAGTATAGTTAAATCATTTATTAACCCCGCGTTTTTAAAAACGGAAAAATTATCTTATGGAGAAAAAAAGGATCAATCTGCCTGTTGATGCAGAGAAATTAATCAACACTGCCCCCGGTTTTAAGATTTTTGACACGGTTGAAGAGCTTGCAGATGCTTCTGTAAATGGAAAAGAAAGCAAATATTTTGAAGTAAAGTACCAGGTGGAAGGTAAGGGAGAAGTTACTGAAGCTATCGTGCACCGGGTAACCAATGGTATTTCTGCCAATTATGTTGAAACCTATATGCGCCGCCGCGACCCTGATACCATGGCAATTGGTGATGAAAAGCCTTCTGACCAGCCAAGGTTTAAAGACCGATTTGGATATCCATTCAATGATTTGCGCTCAGAAACTTTTGATTGGCTTGCCACACAGGAGTTGGCGGGTTTTTATTTCAAAATTGGAAACCTAAAGAAATGCAGTTACGGATTGGCAATTGTACCCGCTAATGCAGGTTTTTTCGCCATGGGTTTGGCAATGTTGCAAAAAATTGTGCCACAGGATAGTGTACCCCCCTGTAACGAAATAAAAGTGGTAGTATATGTAGCTCCTCCGTTCAGACATACTCATTTTAGCGGTAAACAGGTGGTTGTTCACAATCGCACCCCCGAAGCTTATGAAGTATTCTCTTACAATCTTTATCCGGGTCCAAGCGCAAAAAAGGGAATCTATGGTGTAATTTTATCAATGGGTGAAGAAGAAGGCTGGTCAACAGCACATTGTTCTGCAGTAGAGTCTATTAGTCCATATGATTACATAACCCGCTTTATGCATGAAGGTGCCAGTGGGGGTGGTAAAAGTGAAATGTTGCAACATATTTTGCGCTTACCCAGTGGTGAAGTACTTATTGGTAAGAGCCTGACTACTGGTGAAACGCGTACGCTTACCATTCCGAATTTCTGCGAAACCCGCCCCATTTGTGATGATATGGGCATGGTTCATCCTTCTTTCCAGACAGGTAGTAAACGTATCAGGATAATTGATGCTGAAAACGCATGGTTTATTCGTACCGATAGTATTACTGAGTATGGCAAGGATCCGGTGTTGGAAAAACTTACCATTAACACCCCAAAACCCCTTCTGTTTCTTAATATCGATACCAATCCAGGAGGTACAGCTCTTATATGGAATCATATGCAGGATGCCCCGGGAAAACCTTGTCCCAATCCACGGGTTGTGGTGCCCCGCGATCTATTCCCCAATGTAGTGAATGAGCCGGTTTCAATTGATGTACGCAGTTTTGGTGTGCGTACACCCCCTTGTACAGCAGAAAACCCATCTTACGGAATTTTTGGACTATTCCATATTTTACCTCCTGCACTTGCCTGGTTGTGGAGATTGGTTTCACCCCGTGGGCATGCCAACCCATCTATTGTTGATCAGGGTGGAATGCAGAGCGAAGGGGTAGGTTCTTACTGGCCATTCGCCACTGGCGAAAAAGTTACCCATGCCAACCTGCTTCTGGATCAAATCGTGAACAACACAATAACGCAGTATGTTATTTCTCCTAATCAGCATGTTGGAAACTGGCACGTAGGATTTATGCCCCAACTTCTTATGCGAGAATATCTTACACGACGTGGTAACTCAAAATTCAGAACTGAACAGATACAACCCGCCCGTTGCTCATTGTTGGGATATGAATTGAATTATCTTACCATTGAAGGAGCGAAAGTCCCCTCACGTTTTCTAAAAGTTTACAAACAACCTGAAGTAGGTTTTGATGGTTACGATAAGGGAGCTGAGCAACTTCTTGAATTTTTCAAAAAAGAGATCAGACAATATCTTGTTCCCGGCCTTTCAGATTTGGGAAAACAGATCATTGAGACATGTCTTAACGATGGTAATGTTGATGATTATAATAAACTCATTAAAAAATAAATATCATTTTTAAGAATAGTAAAACGGCAGCCAAATATTCCATCTGGCTGCCGTTTTTTATTGCATTGAAAAATAAGAACTTGTGATGCTAAGTAAGATTCTGGATTTTGACAATAGTTAAACTAAACAGATGCAGATGTGCTTTTTACATTCCATAAACCATAAGCAGCAATAACCACAAAGCATGCCAGGGGAACGAAAAACGCTAATTTTATATTTCCGGTAAGGTCGGATACCTGACCCTGAACGGCGGTAAGTACCGCTCCACCCAATATGGCCATAATCAATCCCGATGCACCTATTTTGGTATCTTCACCCAAACCACGAAGCGAGATCCCATAAATGGTGGGAAACATCAGCGACATGGCCGCAGAAATAGCTACCAGTGAATAAACGGCAAAAGATCCGTTGCCAAAAATGGTGAACAGGGTTAGAACAATAGCTATACTGGCCGAAAAGGTGAGCAATCTGCCGGGGCTGAAAAACTTCATCAACCCTGTAAATACAAACCTTAATGTCATGAAAAGAATAAGCGCCGCAATGTAGTAAGTAGATGATTGCCCTTCGTTGGTACCCAATTCATGCATTACATACCGAATGGTGAATGACCATACCCCGATTTGTGCCCCTACATAAAAAAACTGGGCCACTACGCCAATGGAATAGCGTTTGTTTCGAATCAATCGTCCTAAAGTTGGGAACAAGTCAACCTTATTGGACTCATCAGATGCTTTGGGCATTTTTACAAAGGCGATCAGCACCCACAAAAGCAGAAGAAACAGGGCTACTCCAACATAGGGGCCCATGGTGGCATTGAGTTCGGCAGCACGCACTGCAACCAGTTCTTCATGCCCCATGCCCGCACGCTGGGTAGCATCAGCCTGGTTGAGATGGGCCAGAATAAAAAACTTGCTCAATATCACACCTGAAATAGACCCGATGGGATTGAACGACTGTGCAAAATTAAGACGCTGTGTACCACTCTCTTCCGGACCCATAGAGATGATGTAAGGATTGGCGGTAGTTTCAAGGATGGATAACCCACCGGCAAGAATAAACAGCGCCCCAAGGAAATGGCCGTAAACCATGGTTTGGCTTGCAGGGTAGAATAACAACCCCCCGAAGATAAACATCCCCAGGCCCAACAATATCCCGGCTTTGTAAGTAAACCGCTTGATGAAAATGGCTGCCGGCAGGGCCAGCACAAAATACGACCCATAAAATGCAATCTGAATCCAGGATGTCTGAAAATCGCTCATGCTCATAATGCGTTTGAATGCTGCGAGCAACGTATCGGTCATGTTATTGGCCAATCCCCACATAAAGAATAGTGAGGTTACCAGGATGAAAGGGATGATGGGGGTTTTTTTCATTTTTTATTTTATTGGTGGGTGACTGGGCCACTTTTTGTGACCCTGCCACTGAGCAAATCATTTATAAAGTGGGCCAAAGTTAGCACATGCCCGGTAATCAGCTCCTTCCTTATCCATCCCAAATGCACTCCATGTGGAGGGGCGGAAGATTTTTTCGTCTGGAACATTATGCATGTTTACAGGAATCCGGAGCATAGATGCCAGTGTTATCAGGTCGGCACCAATATGGCCGTAGGAGAACGCGCCATGGTTGGCACCCCAATTTGCCATCACACTATAAACATCGGTAAATGCGCCTTTGCCTGTGATATTGGGCACAAACCACGTTGTGGGCCAGCTTGGATTGGTGCGTAGGTCAAGGGTTTTGTGTACTTCAGATGGGAGTTCAGCGGTATAACCTTCGGCAATTTGCAATATCGGGCCCAGCCCTTTTACCAGGTTGATTCGCGACAAGGTTATGGGCATCCCACCTTTGGTAATAAAGTTGGACGAAAAACCACCACCACGGAAGTATTCAACAACGGCTGCACCCCAGCCGGTGTTATCGAGACAGGCACTGGCTTCATCTTCGGTAATCTCCCACCAGGGTTTTATGGCAGGTTTGCCATTGATAGATTGCTGTCCTGAACCATCCAATGCCGACGGGCCAGAGTTTATTAAATGGATGAATCCATTGGCTGCCAGGCCATCGGGTTTGTAACCAGTTACACGTTCTACTGCTTCGGGACTCCAATAGGTACGAACATCAGAAAAAATCTGTGCAGAACCGGTCAGTAAATGGCCAAACAGCATGGAAACTCCATTCAGGCTGTCGTTTTCGGTAGCGACCATAAATGGCTGGCGAATGCCGTTCCAGTCAAAGGAAGAGCAAAGCATAGCTTCCATAAAGTCACCATTAGGGAAATGGTCGGTCCACTGGCGTTGTCCCTGGAAACCGCTGGCAATGGCATTGTGGCCAAGGGCTTCTTCTCCAAATCCGAGCTCCTTTAGCCTTGGGTTGCCAATCATCAGATCGCGGGCTATCAGGGTCATTTTTACCACAAAATCCCATTCGGCATCCTTCTGTTCACGAGATTTCTGGCTTTCGGCAGGGTTGAAGTCAGTACCTTCCTTGCAATTCTCCTTTACCCATTTGCGGGCTTTTTCAAATTCTTCGGGGTTGAAAATATTCTCATTCACCCGGCGGATAAATTCGCTCATATCCACAAATTCGCAGCGCATGCCCAGGTATTGCTCAAAGAAATCGGGGTTTACGATCGATCCGGCAATACCCATGGATACTGCACCCATTGACAGGTAACTTTTCCCTTTTATGGTGGCCTGAGCAAGACCAGCCTTTACAAATCGAAGAATCTTTTCCTTTACATCATCCGGAATGTTTTCATCACCACCATCCTGCACATCCTGACCATAAATACCAAAAGCAGGAATTCCCTTCTGGTTGTGGGCGGCCAATACAGCAGCCAGGTAAACTGCTCCAGGGCGTTCGGTACCATTAAATCCCCACACTGCTTTGGGAATGTGCGGAGTCATATCCATGGTTTCACTGCCGTAGCACCAGCAAGGGGTTACGGTGAGTGATACACCCACCCCCTCTGTAGCAAATTTATCGGCACAGGCAGCAGCTTCCTGCACGCCACCTATACAGGTATCGGCAATCACGCACTCTACCTTGCTGCCATCGGCATGGCGTAACGTCTCTTCAATGAGCCGGGCAGCATTACGCGCCATGGTCATGGTTTGTTCTTCCAGCGATTCGCGAACGCCCATCCGGCGTCCGTCAATGGTGGGTCTTATGCCTACTTTGGGTAAGCGTCCGGTTAGTTTTCGGATGGGTAAGTCTTGCATTGTGGAGTTCTTTTTTTTAGAATATGATTTAGAATATTGTGAGTTTTTTTAAGAATTTTGATTGGAATAAATCTTTATCGTTCTTTTTCTTTCTTTTGTTTTAACCTGCTTGCAAAAATATACGATTTCTTGACACCGCTGATTACTAAATGATGTATTCTTGTTTCAAATGTTAGTAGGTAATGTTTCATAATCTTAGCAAAAAATACAAAAGTAAGTTTGAAAGGATTTATTCTCTTTAATTTTCTTATTTGTTTTGATAGTTTTCTTGATTCTGACATTATTTAAGGCAAATAAAAAACCCCGACACATTTGCCGGGGTTTTATTTAATCGATTTCTCTTAATTGTCAGAAGTTAAGGAATCAACACCAACCCTTTTTTATAAAGGTCCACATACGTTTGGGAAGTGTACATATCGTCAGTGTATTTATTCTCCGGATCGAGGTAAACGGTCAGGGTTTTTCCGCTGTAGGTGCCCGAATTAATGGATACAGATTCCTCACTGGCTCCCCAAAACATGCCTAAGCCACCATCCAGGTTCTGGTTTACATCAGCAGTCCCTTCGGTAATTTTGATGCTGCCATCAAGCACATGGTATTTCACTCCCGCGTTGAGATTTTGGCTCGAACCCGATAGTTGAATCTGAACCATAAATTTAATCTGGCCATTTTCGAAGATTACTTCTCTCAAGCCTTGGTTTGTATTGTAACTATCGAATTGGACAATACCCTTCAAAGTGCTGGCGTCATCTTTGGTGCAGGCTGCAAACATAAGGAATGTGATGGCGATAATTGTGCAATGCTTTTTCATTTTAGGTTATTTTTTGGTTAATAAACTGTATATTTTAGAAATTAATGAAAATCAATTGGCGGGTATTTAATTGATTGGCGATGTAGGTGCCAGCCCAGAAAAATAAGGGAGATGCCTATAATATAGTAAGGCAGATGCATTGGGATGAAAAAAACTTTTACCATAACAATCTGAACAGATAGCCAGATAATAAGAATAACTCCCTGAAAAATAGTAAACTGATATCCATAAGGATGTTTTCTTATTACCAAAATTGCAGTAATCAGACTAAGAATTCCATTAAAAATTAGCAAGAGAATACCTGGAATTAGATAATTGGGAAAGGGTGAGTGTTGCAGAAATTCTTTTGACATTTGCATAAATTCTCCCGAAGGATCATAGATCAATCCAGTTCCACCCCAAATGGCTGTGATGGAAGTGAAAAACAGCAGAATTAGAGCAGTAATTCTAAGAGTTTTTGTCATTTACTAAGAAAGTATAATGATCCGTTATGTTCTGACAGACAGGCGAATTTACTAAATGAACTAATGATGGATGTTAATGAATCGTTAAATTTATCTTAATATTTAACATTTTGAAAAAATGACTTTCAATATTGATTTGCCCCTTTGTTGCCCCAAAATCAAGTATCTTTAAGTTAGTTGTTGGCTAAATTTTTCACTTCATCCGTTGACAGATCAAGATCTTCAGCGATCTCATCCAATGTAAATCCTTTGGAGAGCATTCTTTTGACGGCTTTGGCAAGTTTAAGACGTGCATCTTCTTTTTGTTTTTGAGCTTCTTCTTCTCTTGCCAGAGCAGCAGCCAGTTGCGCTTCCATTTTATCAAACTCTTCTTCCACATCTTCTTCCAGTTCGAGCTGTGCCAGAAGGTATTCATCCAGGGTGCCGCGGTTCAGATACCGGGTAATTGACATAACATCAACATCATCAGAATCTTCGTCCAGCTGCAGAAGAAAATCATCATCGGCTTTTTTGCTCTGATCAAAAATAGCCAGAAATTTCTCCAGTTTGGTGCGTCGCTCGGGTCTCAATCGGGTGGTTTGTAAGATATAACTGGGGTGGGTGAGTAGTTGAATAAATTCGTTTTTAAACGGAATTTCCTCTTTGGTGGTGGCGTCAATTACCTGGTTGTTGACCAGTATGCCGGGTGTATCATATTCTTTAATGGAATAGCCCAGAATATAAATGGTGTGAATGGGTAATGCCACCGATTCTTCTTCGCCCTTTTCATTAATGATGGTTTCTTTCCTAATGTAGTTTTTCCCCAGGTATCTTCTAAATCGCATAATTGGATCCGGGTGTTTGGATTTCTGAATTTCGATCAGAATGGTTACCATTTCACCGGATTCTTCTTCAATAATGGCCTTAAAATCGAAGCGGGAAAGGGGTATATCGCGTTTTTTGTCCATGAGTTTGACTTCATAGGGGCGGGGCTGTATTTTTACCACTTTCTTTTCGGTAATGATGGAGATCACCTTTTTAGCAATCTCTTCGTTATCCATCATGTACTTGAAGGCCTGATCGTATATGGGATTGACAATGAGCATGGTTATACAATTGGTTTAGACAAAATTACTGGAAAAAATGAAACCGATGGTACAGAAAATTTGTATCTGAAAGAAAGAAAAAACCGCCAAAGAAAAAGCTCTCTTATTGAGCAATTGTTTCCGGCGGTTACCTAAAATTAAATTTCCTATAAGGAAAATCGATCAGAATTCTATTGCCCGGCGAGAGCTTTAAAAGCTTCATACACCAAAAATGCCGGCCATACAATTGCTTTTAAAAACCCAACTACCCCACTCCAGAAGCTGGTTGCTACTGAAATGTAATAAACGGCAGCGCCAATAAATCCCAGGCCATAAACGGCCCCGCCTGATGCGTGTTCGTGTCCTTTGCTCATGATGATAAAATTTGGAATGTTACATGAATTTATTTGACATTAAATTGACTGTCAGTTTGTTTTCGGTGGCTAATTTAGGAATTTCTATCGTCTTGCCAACAAACTCTCAAAAACTTAATATCTGCAAAATATTGTGCATGATCACAAATGATCAATGCAACAATGCCATCGATATGGCAGTTATAAGGGATTTTGCAGTAAAAAATAACAGCACTTCCAACTCAATTATTTTTGTTAATATTCCGGGCTTAACCAACTGATTATTGACATTTTAAGTTTATTATATTTGCGGTGGATGTTACCCGGAAATTAATCATATGAGCAAAACATTACTGAGTGCAGCATTAATTATGCTTTTACACCCTATCATGTATAGCCAATCAGTGAAAGAATCTTGGGATACACTTTCATTACAAAGATTACGGGATGCCACCATAAGTTCCGACCCCCTTCTACTCTTATTTAATAGTTTCTCTATTTTATACGAGTACCCTTTCACCAAACGGGATGCTTTTTTATTGGGTTTCTGGTATGGCAAAGCCACGGAAACCTGGCCAAAAATGATTGAATATCCGGGTTATATCCGAAATTATGCACCCATACTCGCTTGTCGTCGTTATTTCTGACGGGGGTTGCATGCTGAATATCAGTTGTATCCGGGGTATTCAATTTTTCATGAAGAGGCCATCCAAAAAGATTCGCACAGTTTTACCCTGTTTGCCGAATTCAGGGCAGGATACCGGTTTGATTTCTCCATTGGCAAACTCCCCCTTATGCTTAACCTGCAATGGCCTGTAGGCTTTACCCTTTACAACAGCACCTACCCAAAAGTGGCGATTCAGTGGTTAATCAAGCTTTGTGCTTCCATCAAAGTTAGTGCTTGGTTGACAGTGAAGTGCTTCGAAATCGCCACCTTCGGGTAGCTGCAAACCATTTAAGAAACATTCAAACAACATTGCCTTGGAAACAGAAGTTTGGCTAATGGAAGTCCCTGACCAGATGATACACTTTAACGGTGACCGGTTTTTGGGGCCTGGATAGCTTACATATAATAGAAAAAAGGCATTAATTTTCGTAGAATTTATTAACATCGTCCTTTTTATTAACAATGTTCATTATATTTGCACTGTTAATTTTAAAACTACAATTTATGAAAAACAACATTCAGGAAAAGCGGATGAGAGAATACTTCATCACAGCTGCCAAAGAGATTTTAAAAGGTGAAGGCATCAAAGCACTCAGTGTGAGAAACATTGCAGAGCGGGCGGGTTATTCCTACACCACACTTTACAATTATTTCAAGGATGTAAACGAGTTGATTTTTCTTTGCATTACCGATTTTCAGGAAGAATGCAATCAATATGCTGAAGGTAAAACAAAGAACATCCCCTTTGGAAAAGAACGATTGTCTGCAAAAATAAAAGGGTACATGGGTTTTTTTGTGGAATATCCAGGTATATTTGAATTGTACTACCTGGAAAGGGTAGGGGATTTTGGAAACCGCCAAACCATCATTGAAACGATATCAAACTCACTTGAAAATTCCTGCAAGGCCGAATGGGAGTTTTGTATTTCTCATGGGCTAATTAAAAAGGAAGATGCTAGTCTTATCATGTTGCAACTTAGAAATATGGTGGTTGGACTGCTGATATTTTACATTAATAGATTAACCCCGGCCAGCTATGTTGATTTCATTGATCAATCAGCGAAAATGATTGACAGCATTCTTCAGTAAGCCAGCGTTCAATCTTACATTTGGTCTATTCAGCTTTCAGTTTTAGCCATTCAACTTCATTTTGTTGTGTTCATAATACCGATATGTTAATTTTGAGACTCATTTATAAATCATATCAACATGGAAAATACATTCTTATCACCCAAAGGCCTTGATGCGCGTGGAGTTGGCCCACGTATATTGCGATTTACAATACCATTGGTTCTTCTGGCCATCATAGCAAGTGTTTATGGATTCAACTGGTCATACTTTCCGTGGCAGGATGTCAGTTTTATCAAATGGTCAGGTGCAATTCTTACTCTATTAGGTGCAGCCATCTTTGTCACGGCATTAGCCCACTTTATCATCCAATTTCCTACCGGTAAGTTGATTACCACAGGGGCATTCCGATTGTCGAGAAATCCTGTTTATGCAAGTTGGATGGTTATCCTGCTTCCCGGGCTGGCATTGTTGCTCAACAACTGGTTGTTTCTGGCAGCGGCAGCGGCTATGCGTGTTGCATTTCATTTTTTTATTGAAAAAGAAGAGCAAACCATGCGCGATGCGTTTGGCGAAGAATACGATGAATACACGATGAAAGTAGGCCGGATTGGATTCCTACCACAATTTAAGGAAAACAGCGTAGGTCACAAAACTGTAAGAATTTCACTGGGATTACTGCTCGCTTTCCTTGCAATAAATGCATTTGGGGGTGGATATTATGGCATGAGTGGAGCAGAAGGTGTACCACCGGAACTGCTCGAAGACAGCCCTTTCAAAAACTATTTCATCCCCAGCCTGATATTGTTTGTAGTGGTTGGTGGTATGTCGCTCTCGGCAGCAGTTGGGGTATTCATCAGGTCTCCTTATGCCAAAACCCTGTCCAATAGCCTGGTTTTGATCCTTTTTGTCTGGTTGATGACACAAATCGCTATCATTGGATATGTATCGTGGATGCAGCCCGCTACTGCAGCTGCCGGGCTGATAATTCTGGTGCTCACAGCTATGTTGCCAGACAGACAAAAAATTCAACACTGAGATAAGCCAATTTTAAGTAGATTTGAATCATTCATTGCTTTTCAAAATCTGTATGTTGACTTAAGAATAATCATGGAAATAATTTCCCTTATCGGCGCAGTTCAGACTTTTTTCTACCTGTTGCTTTTCAACTCCAGAACACAGAAACAACTTTCAGACTATGTCCTGATGTTGTTTTTGTTTTTGCTGGGATTGGTATTCGTGGACAATTACCTTCGCAACACAGGTTTTTATGAAACATGGCCACAGTATTGGGGCATCACCTATTGTTTGCCCATGCTTATCGCTCCGTTGATGTTTTTTTATGTTGTGTTGCTTACCTCACCCGGTCAAAAATTTCAGCCGGCAACCGGGTGGTTAGTACTTCCGTTTTTTATTTTTGTAATTTACTTCATGGCCACATACTACTTTCTGCCGGTTAACCAGAAAGTGGAGTATTACCGGGAAGCAACCAGCAATCCATGGCCAATGATTTATGCTGCAGAGTTTTTTCTGATATTCAGCGGCCCTTTTTATGCAGTATTGAGTCTTATCCGATTGCGAAAACATAGCCACAATATCGGTTCAACCTTTTCCTATACAGAAGGGATCAGCCTGAAATGGCTTAAAGGTGTTTTTTCGCTGGTATTGGTGGTAAATGTGATCATGATTCTATCCAACATCCTAAGCGATATCATGCCGGTATTTACTTATCAAACGGCTGACAATTTCGTTCATGCGACCAATGTGGCACTGGTGTTTTTTATTGGTTATAAAGGGTTTAGGCAAAAATTGATTTTTCAGGAGAGAAATGGGAAAGAGAATATTTCCTTACTGGATTCTGCCGGATTATTACAGGCCGAAATTCAGCAGCCCATAAAAGCTCGATACGAAAAATCGGGATTACAGGAGGTAGAAGCTGAAAAACTCTATTCAGAAATTGTAAAACTTGTGGAAGGAGAAGAGTTGTATCTCGATGGAAAGCTTTCCATAAAGTCAGTGGCCGATAAAATGGGTGTAAGTGTCAATCATCTTTCACAGGCTATCAATCAATATGCTGGCAAAAACTTTTTTCGGTTTGTAAATGAATACAGGGTTGAAAAGGCAAAGTCACAGCTCTGTGACCCTGCAAGCCAGAAATTCAAGATACTGGCTCTTGCCTATGATTGTGGATTCAACTCCAAATCATCCTTCAATACCATTTTCAAGGAATATACAGGCAAAACTCCCTCTGAATTTGCACAAAATTACAACGCTTAATTTATTGTTTTTCAAATGATTGAACGTCCGGCTTTACAGGCGGAGGTTCAACCTTTCACGCCCGGGCGATTCACAAAAAGGTGCCGCGTAAGTTTGCATAAATATTTAAAATAAAATCTTATGGAAACTCAAAGTACACGATTGCACTACATTGACTGGCTCAGGGTTCTGGCCTTTACATTATTATTTGTTTTTCATGCATGGAGGCCCTTCGACCATTTCGGATGGCATATTAAAAATGCAGTACAAAGCAATTTTTTCGACTACCTAACCTTGTTTGTTCATGGTTGGCGAATGGATCTCATATTTCTGGTTTCGGGTGTGGGAACCTGGTTTGCCATGCATTCGCGAAAATCATTGTTTTTGTCTGACAGGCTGAAACGGTTGATCGTTCCTTTTATTTTTGGGATCATACTCATTATCCCACCACAGAAATATTTAGAAGGTATTTCTTTTCATGGGTATGAGGGTAGTTTTTTCGATTTCCTGAAAGACTGGCCTGGGATCGCTTTCTCAAATAATTTCGGGGCCAGCGTTTTGCTTTGGTTCGGACATCTTGGGGCACATATTTATTACCTTCCTTACCTTTTTGTAATGACGATTCCTGTGGTTTTCCTTTACAAATGGCTGAAAAAAGTAAACTTCAGCATTACCTGGTTAAACAAGGTCATCCTTACTCCCTGGGGGCTGTTTTTACTGGTTGTTCCCATGCTGGTATCGCGCTATGCATTAAAACCGCTCTTTCCATTCTATACCGACTGGGCCGATTTTTTCACCTACCTATGGATGTTTGTATATGGTTTTGTTTTTATTCGAAATCCAAAATTTGTTGATCTGGTAAAAAGGCAAATGTGGCTTTTTCTCAATCTCGGAATTTTGGGAAGTGTGCTATTGCTCTATTTTGTATCAGCCAGCCCTGAAAATATGCAACTGAATTCGAATCCGGGGTATAGCCTTATTCATCTTTACCTTAGTTTTTTGGCAGTAATGATTTCATTTAGCTGGGTTATGTTTTTTGTGGCGCTATCAGCCAAAAGGCTCAACTTCAAACACCCGGTGTTGCTTTCTTTCAATAATGCCATATTGCCGGTTTATATCCTTCATCAAACCCTGATTATTGTATTCGGATACTATGTGATAAAATGGAATATGGCTATCGGACTCAAGTTTGCAATTATTGCAACGGTGGCTATTTCCACATCCATTATCATGTACCTGTTTATAAAAAAGGTAAATGTTCTCAGGGTGTTGTTCGGAATGAAAAGGGTAGGGGGAACGGATGGTTATCAGAGTATTAAGAAGTGACTGTAAGGCATGATTTATAACCCGAATAAGTCATTTTTAAATGAAGTTGGCAGAGTCCGATAAAGCCTGACCCAGGTGAAGGAACTCATCCTATAAACTTCTCAAAATAATTCTCGTTGAGTATATCCTGGGTTACAAATTTGCCGTTTTGAAATATGGAATACAAAGTGTGAGGCACAAAGTGATTTTGTGCCTTTTCCATTGTGTCAATCTGTATTCGTGTGAATTTGTAACCCTTCTTTAAAGCTATATTCTCAAGCTCTTTGGAATAGTAATCGTTGAACGGGCACCCGTGGGTGTAATACAATACCAACCCTTCTTCAATATCGCAGGTAGCATTTTTGGCTGTGGGTTTTATGGATGGAACAGGTGCACCTTCTCTTAGGGGCTTATATAACAACTCAAAATAGGGGGGAGCTGAATCGCAAACCTTAAAACCGTTTTTGACAAAGAACTTCTTATCAGACATAAACGGCTGTTTTTTGGAAGCCACAATAACCGTTAATCCATCCATTTGCTCAGCATCTTTTTCACATGCTTCCAACAGCGCTTTCCCGTATCCCGCACCTTTAAACTGGCTTGATACCCAAAAGCAGTTGATGTGCATATATCCATTAGCGTCAATAGGCACCCAGGCATGCTCTGCCGGTAAGTATTCGATGAAAACCTTGCCGCGTACATCCAATTTCCGAAATGTATAACCATTTTTGAACTGCTCCTTCAGCCATTCTTTTTTGGCCTGGTATCCTTCAGCACATTTCTTGTCAGAAAAAGCACAGCAAATATGCTCACTGTCAATGTTTTCGTTGGTAAGTTTGATGATTTTCTGAGCTTCCATATCAAACGGTTTTGGAAATAAAATCGGGTGCAACCTAAATGGTGCACCCGGAAACAAAGGACTTTACAAGGGTTTTACCGGCACACAAATGTCAACGATAAAACGGCCATCTTTCGGCTCTTCGGGGTACATCTCGAAGCAGGGTTTGTCATCGGGTTGGTAACCACTTTGTGGAAACCATTGCCCGTAGAGCCATTGCCACGCCTGGCCAAATTGTGTTGCATCCACGTCGAACCGGGCAATTACATAGCGTGCTGCTTCCAGTTCCATGTTACCCACTTCACCATCGGTTTTGGTGCCTTCGGGCACAGTTATGCACACACTCATGCGCAATTTGTTCTCATCGGTAATGTTCGGGTCATCATGATAGATGATCAGCGATTTAAAATCGGGGCCACCGATAAGGTTGCGTGGTCCGGCCCATGCAAACAGACGGTTCCACAATCCTTCAAAAAGGTTTTCATTACCCTGATAGGGGCCGGTGTGGCGAATGTACGCCAGGTTAAGCTTTGGGAGATCCTTGATCTCGATACTTTTGTTTAGTTCCATGGTATTTTTCCATTTAAATGTTTGAGTACGGGAGCAAAAGTACCCTGTTGGTTCCGTAATGATTTTACCATGGTTGCTATCCATTTGACCAATATTGCTATTGTGCTTTTTTTGTGCGCGATATTGGGTAGGGGAGAGCTGGAAATGGTTCTTAAAGTATCTTGAAAATACTGATTGATCCGTGAATCCTACCTTGAAGGCCACATCGGTAACCGTTTCAAATCCCGGTGATAGAAGGAGTGTAGCAGCCCGTTCAATACGAACACGGTTGATAAAACCAAAGGGAGTTTCGCCCACCATAGCGCAGAAAATACGGTTGAAATGGAATTTGGAGAAGTTTGCTACGGCAGCCAGTTCATCCAGCGTAAAGGATTTATCCATGTTTCGCTCAATATAATCAAGGGCTTTGTTGATGCGTTGGATATATTCATTCTTTGTTGTTTGCGACATGACTGGTTTCGTTTTTCGGTGAGCTTTACGGATTCTTCCTTTGATGAAAGAGCAGATATTAAAGCAGGATTAGAATCAGTAAGACCGTCATTATTATGGTCATAGGGGTAAAAAGTATCTTTTCGAGTTTACTTTTGGATGTAAGATTCCCAAGGGTGTTCAAGGCAAACAACCCGGCCATAAACCACATCATTCCCCTTATAACAAGGTCACTTACAGGTACCGAAATGTAATTTCCATAAGCAAGTAGTGTGGTTACAAATATTAGGTTCAGAATAATGGATACGGAACCAAACCGATAGAGCTGCTGTATTGACTGTAGCCGCCCACCCCACACAATGCTGTAGGGTATAATACGCAGCATCACCAATGTGTGAAATACCAGAGTGGCCGATAGTAGCGCAATGCAAATGATAAGTAGAGTTGAATCGTTCATGGTTTTTGGCTCAAAAATAATACAAATTAAGTTAATGGATCACTTGCTTTTTGGATGTGAATAGGATGAGTTGCCTTTCATAATTTTCCCGCCGGTGATCATATCTGTAACCTGAAGCCCTGCCTGCATGCAGGGCCAAATGCCATGACTAAATTTCGGCACAAACAACCCTTTTACAGGGGTGCGGGTAGGAAGGCGGTTTTTACCAAAATTGGAAGGAACCGGCAACATATCATATTGTGATCCTGTTGGTGTGCCCAAATAATGCAAATAGGTAGCGGGTGTAGAAATGTCGGTAAAAAGGATATGTTTTTTCAGATCAGGAATCATGTATTGTTCAATCTTATTAATGTAGAATGCGGCAACGGTTTGCTTTTGTTGGTCATATAGCATTCTGTTTTCCTGCTTAAGCCTGATCCAGTAATTGGCAGGTACCGGCACAACATGTAAAATCAGTGTGTTTTTACCGCCTGTCATCAAAGAGGGGCAAATGGCGGCAATATGAAAACAGTTGTCTGACTGAATGAGCTCATCTCTGTCCCAGCCTTCAAAAAGCTGCGAAAGGGCGTCTGCACCGGAAGTCAGGACATTGTATCCACAATTGAAACCGAGTGCAGCAAGGTTGATGTCATCATCAAGTCCCAGATGAATGGAGAAGCCACTTGGCGACATGGCCGCTTCATGCACCTTTTTATGAAACCTGGTACTGAGTTTTTTCAGAATATCATATCCAAGCAGGTCGCGATAGGCAACCTTGGTATCGGCTGTACAAACAACATGGTGGGCAAGCAACTCTCCACCCTTTTCGGTAATAACGCCAAGCACCTTGTTTCCGTTTACCAGGATTTGCTTCACCGTTGTTCTGAATCTAAATTCTACCCCAAATTCTTCGGCCTTCTTTTTTAATGCTACCGGAAACTGGATAAATCCTTTTTCGGGCCGGTAGCTGCCATTGAGAGTAGTAATCATGGCACAGGCAGTAAGCAGGGCTGCGCATCTATCGCCCGACAGTCCGCTGAAAGATGAAAATGTATCCAAAATACGGGTTACTTCTTTGTTCTTAAAGCCAAATTTCATCAAAAATTGCTGATACGTTTTGGATGAGTTGGCAATTATTTTCGGGCAATGAATTAGTATGGAAGGTAGCTGATGCCACCTGGGTTCGGTTTTCAACCATTGTAGCTCGGCATACATTGCCACACAATAATCAAAGAATTTCTTTATCGCAGGAGCATCTTCAGGATATTTTTCCTGAAGTGATTGGCTGAATTCGGCTACTGATGAAGGTATGTTGTAAATCGGTACTGTTTTATGGGTTGGGTCAACCATAAAATGACGGGCATAGTATCCTTCAAACCGCTTAAGTGGAATATCAATATCAAAGAATTCAAGAAGATCATTTACGTTGGGGATGATCTGTGTGGTGTCGAATTTGAAACCCTGCCGGGCAAAAGTGGTGACACAACCTCCCGGTATTGGATTTCGCTCCAGCACAAGTACCCGGCTTTCGGGTTGGGGATGGATTTTTTTCCAGGCCAGTGCAGTGCTTAGTCCTGTAAGGCCTGCACCAATAATAATCATGTCATATTGTCCTGTCATTTTCTGTGGATTGTAATGTTCTCTATTGTTAAAATTGAATGCGGTACATGGCTACCGGGAAAAAAGGGAACTGGTAATAGGTTTCGGTTTTGCCGGTGTATGGATCAAAGTTTTCCAGAAAAATGTTCTTCCGGTTGGTAAGGTTGTAAACATCCATTGCGATTTCATGCGTGGTGCCCCTGAAATTGATCCGGTAACCTATTCTCAGATTTATTCGGAAGAAATCCTTTAATCGGTTTAGGTAAGCCTGATCCCAGTCATCAATCCTTTCAAAATGATAATCAGATATCTGGTAAAAAGTGAAGGGAAGGTAACGTTTGCTCCCCGCATAGACCATTTTTGCATCAATACTTAGTACATTATGCTTCCGGATGGTAAATTCCTTTCCAACCAAAGCATTCAGGATAAAGTTGCCACTAAATATACTGTTGCGCTCTATTTGATCATAGCCTTTGTATTTAGCTTCATAAAGAGATCCGGTAATGAGGTAATAATACCCTTTTGAAAGGAAGCGCTCAAGGGTAAGCTCCACTCCGTAGTTTTGACCGGTGCCCTTGTTTTCCAGATTTTCAATTGGGGCAATGAAATCAACCCAATCGGCACCATAGTTGAGCAGCGACCAGCCAGGTATGCTTGAAGTCACCGGCACATTGTAATGATATTGATAGTATGTTTCAATCTTTAGGCGTGTGCCGGCATTTAACATATGATCGTAGCCCGCTATAAAATGTGCGCTTCGGGTAAATCTGAGATTATCGCCCGATGTGGTGAATGATTCGCTTGCAGGATTGAATGATTGGTAAACGTAAAAAAGGCGGGGTGCCAGGTGAGCGTGCAATCCGGCTGCAAAGCTGAGTGCGCGCCCTTTTTCAAAACCATAACGGAATGCCAGGCGAGGTTCAACCGAAAAATCATTGGTGCCGCTAAAATGCATAAAGTGAGAACCAGCAACAAGCGAAATGTTGTCGCTGAAATTATGTTTCCACTGACCGAAAAATTTCGAAAGGGTATAGTTCCCTTCCAGATTGTTGAAGGTTAGAAAACTACCCAGGGATGAGCGGTAAATGCTATCAACAAACTGAAATTGCATGGGCTGGATATAAAATCCTGTAGAGACTATATTCCTGGCATTCATTTTCCAGGTAAGGTGTGATCGGAGTACAACGGAGTTTTCCTTATCGTTGTGCCTGTGTTGTGGAAAAAGCTGCGGGTTTTGCCGGGTTAGGGTATCCGATGTGAATCCATATGATGAATGCGTAAAGGCCAATGTTGTTTCCAGTTTGGTTCCGGGGCCAGGATTTATTACATGTTTTAAGCCTGCTGAACCCGATGCAGCATTCAACTGCATTTTCTGCCCGATTAGTTCATGTGTCCATTGTTCAGGATCAGTATCACTTTCATCCATGTTGATATGATTGATGCCCCCAAGAGCAAAAAGAGAGAGAGTACCAAGTTTTCCCCTGTAAAAAGTGGATTTGAAAGAGAGATCCTGATAATAGGGAACCACCATCAGGGAGAGATTCTCCAAACCCACGAATTTATCGAGTACTGCCATGGTTGAGTATCGGTAGTTCGCTATAAATGAAGTGTTGTTTTTTCGTGATAGCGGACCTTCCATCCCAATTTCAAAACCATTGAAGGCTACCTGACCCAGGAATTCAAACTTTTGGGAGTTGCCATTGCGTAGGTTTAGATCAAAAACGCCACTTAGTGCATTACCATATTGGGCAGGAAACGCACCTGTAAAGAAGTCGCTGTTGCTGAGTGTATTGTTGTTGAGCATGCTGATGGCTCCACCGGTTCCACCCATAGTTCCAAAGTGGCTGGGGTTGGGGATGTCAACCCCTTCGAGCATCCATAGCATACCATAGGGTGAATTGCCCCGTATTGAAATATCATTGCTTTGGTCGTTGATGCTTCCTACGCCGGCAAAGTTGGAAGCCATACGTGCTGGATCACCAATGCTGCCGGCATATCGTTCGGTTTCTTCGATGGTAAACATACGGGCGCTTACCAATGCCATCTCATTGAGTGGGCTCTCTTTGGCTGTTTGGTAGGTAAATTCAAATGCTTCGAGCTCAAGAGTTGATTCTTCCAACCTGATTTCCAAGAATAGCTCCTTGCCACTATTCAGGCTTAAGTTTTGTTGCTCATAGGGCTTATATCCCACATAGCTCACTTTGATGTGATGCCTGCCGAGTGGTATTGCCGCAAACTGAAACCGGCCATTGGCATCTGAAGTTGTACCGGTGGTTTGTTCACCAGTAATAAGGATAACGGTTGCCCCAGGCAAGGGCATTTCTGTGTGAGCTTCGGTAATGATGCCCCGAATGGTTTGGTTGAGCTCCTGGGAATACGCCTGGGATGTGAACAGATGGGTTAGAGCCAGAAAAATAAGGAAATGGTACCTGAAAATCATGATTGGCAAGGTTGGCGTTTGCACAAAAAATCAGTTATGAAAAAATATCTTAATATAATTAAATATATAACTGTTTGTCAGTGGTTTGGGTGTTAAAGTAATAAACACCAAATTTAACAATATGATAGACTGCTCATGTTAATTGTACCTTAATTTATTGAAATTGTGGAAGCAGCCATTCCAAGTATGTCTGGGGATGATGTTGATTAAGATGGATCAGACCCGGAGCAGTGGTTTTATGAAAAATTCCGGAAAGATGGAATACTTTATCGTGCTGAAGAAACTGAATTGATCAGGAAGATCTCAGGAATAGTTGATTAGAAGACTTTTGATATTCAAACAATTATAAGAACAAAAATTGATACAGAAATGCCACCTCCTTAGCTTGAAAACTCTACTATAAAGATGGCATTAAGGTACTGAAAAAAATCTTTGTGTTCCTTATTCTTCTTACAGGAATAGGTGCCTAACCGGCAGTATATCAGCGAGAAAAGTGTTTGATAATGACTGTTGCCAGCCAGGCTTCGAGCAGACTTAAGGGAAGTGCGTAAACCAGAATTTCAACAGGAAATACAGCCATGTTCCATACAACTACCCACATCAGTACAAAACCCACAAACCATGAGAGAAAGGTAGTTTGCAATAGGCTGAATTTCCGTGAGATAACAAATATGGCTATGGCAAAAAGCAACGACCAAAGACCCCACACGGCGCCATTAACAGGTTCCGAAGGGAAGGTAAGGCCCAGGCCTTCATAATGATTGGTCCAGTAATGCTTTACAAGGAACTCATTGCGGGCGAACTCTGAAACGCTGATCCAAATGGATGCAAGCAGGATCGGCAGAATGGTTTTTTTGAGAAATTTCATAATTTGTATTTTTGGATTTGATAATAAAAAATCAGGTTTAATTATTTATAAGCCCAATACCAAGAACCAGTAATCCTGCCACCAGTGTAAATATTCCGGAATAGAGGATAAAGATCATGGGTGTGGGCTCGGTAATATTATTGCCTGCAGCAGAAGCGAAAAAACCACCACTAACCAAAATGGCCGAGATTGGGAACAAGAGTCTCGATATCCATTTCCATGTTTTAGACAGGTTTGCATGGTCAGCAAGCACCTGCACAATCAGGGATAGAATCACAAGAACACCTGCATGAGCATGGCCTGCCCGAAACATTGCCTTTTGGAAGTCAGTTAGCCCCAGATGATCCATCTTACCACTTAAGATCGATAACAAAAAGTACCCACCATAAATGATCGTTGGCACTGTTAACAAAATAATACCGCTTAGTTTTCGTGCATCGTTGGTCATAATACCGGTTATTTAAAAGTTAAATTTGTTTAAATGAGCTCATTTATAGAGTGTTAAAACTTGCCATAAAGTTAAAAAATTACATAATTAAATGCTTGTTGAATATAAAAAATACCCCCATAACCATTTAAATTATACGATTAGGGGTTATGATCAGTTGGTTTTTTAATTCCATTACGGCTCAATACGAATTTGAATCGAAGCATTCTCATACATACCCGTATGCAGGTTGGTTCCTTTATAAATCAGAACCCTTTCCCCATTTTCGGATGGTGGGATTGTCATAATAACCGAACTTCTGGGAAGTATATTCAGTTTTTGAGTGGCTCCATTTCCTGATTCTGTATTTTCAAGTTTGAAGGTAAGATCTGTTTTGTTTTTAAGTTCTACCAATCGGTTACCGTTTTCGGCGGTAAAGAATGGTTTGCTCACTTCTACAGAATGTTGAAATAATTTTTGCAGCAACTCTTCCGTACCGGCCAGATTATCCAGAAAAAACGCTACAGACTGATTGGCAAACATTGCTTCTTTTAAAGATTCCATGGTTCTTTCGCGTGCCAGTACAAGATTCATGGGCCGGAAATATTCCTGAAGATTGAACCGGTGCGATGCTACAATGTGAATATCAGAATTAGCAAGCCAGGTAAGGTTTTTGTCTTTGGCCCATCCCATGGAAATCGGGTACCATTCATCCCAGTTGAAAACTTCCAGCCCATGAAGCAGATCATTGTCGAGCATTTGCTGGTGCTGTTCCCACCACATTGTAGTGTCGGGTTGCTGGGCATCCCAGCCGGGATGAGCCCAAAAAATGAACGCTCCCTGACTGCGGGCTTCCCTAAGGGCATCCATGTATTCGGGTGTCTCGAGTTTGTTGGCATCATCAATAAACAGGGCTATAATATGTCCCGGAGGCATTGATCGGGATATTTCTCCTGCCTTTACCAACATAATATTGAGCTGATCAGCCCTGGGTTTGGCAATTTCCCAGGCACTGTTATGATCGCCTTTTACCAGTTCGCGATGAGGACGGTATTCAATATGCTCAGTAATGGCAATGGCATCCAACCCTTCATAATAGGCTTCTTCCACTCTTATGGTTGGCCAAACGTGTCCATCAGAAAAAACCGTATGCATATGAAAATCGCTTTTTATGATTTCGTAGCCCGGTATTTCAGGAAGCAGAATTTCTCTTCTTGTGGGGTTGTTAAGCATAGTGGGTTCTTTTACCCTGTTTGGATTTTGAGCAAAAGAGCCCGCCACGAGAAATGTTAAAAGGCCAAATAGATAAAGATTTTTCATTTTTATGGTCAATTTTAAAAGTTCTAAATTCAATTCATTATGGATTAAACGCGGTAGTTTGCCTGATTTACCTTTTTTCCGCTTCCCAGCCAATATCAACGTATTCCCAACTCATTTCGGTTCCGTCCCAGTTAACCATCACAAAACCTTCTTCGGTGCCATAAAAACTGCCACCCCACCAATTGGCCGATAGGGCTCCTCCGGTAATGAACTGAGTTCCCAATACGTTTATTTCTTCGAATAAATGCATGTGCCCCTGAAGAACAAGTTGTATGTTGTGTGCAGCAAACATATCCCAAACGTCTTTAAATCCTGAAAATACATCGGTATGTGTATAATATCCTTCCAGTGCGGGATAGTAGAGTGAAAGAAATGGCACGTGGGCTATTATTACAAGGGGTTGAGTTTTGGGAGTTTGATCCAGAGTTTGTTGAAACCATTGCCTTTGCAAATCAGAGATGCAATAACTCCCATCACATACTTCAGCAGTGTTTATGTGTATAAACCTTACCCCTTTGTGATCCCAGGAATAATAGGTTTCGCCAAAGAACTCGGTAAACAATTCTGAACCATGGGTTTCCTGAGCTTTTTCAGAATGCCAGTAGCGGTCATGATTTCCGATGGTGAGCTTAACAATAGCGCCGGTTGCATCGATTGTTTCTTTATATTTTTGGAAAAGTGACCGTGCTTCGTCCATTCTTTCGCTTCCCATGCCATCAACATCCACGTTGTCGCCTCCTGTTATGATAAAATCTACATTTGCTACTACGGCAATGTCAACTGCCTGTACGAAAGCATCAAATGATTCAGGGCGATGATTATTTAAATGGAGATCGGTAATGAACACGAAGGAGAAACTATCAGCAGAAGGTTTGTCCTCTGCTTCGACTCTTTGAGTTGTTTCGGGGTTGTTACAGGCCAATATACCAGCCATAAGTGCCATGGTTATTGTTATTCTTTTCAGTTTTCTGTTCATGGGTTTTGTTTTTTGTTTGCCTGATAAAATCAGAAGATCAGAGAATAAATTAACTCTGATCTTCCGTAAGGACATTTAAATATAAAGATTTATAAGCATCTTTGAATTTTATTTGTGCCAAAATCTATTCCCAGCCATATATCTGCTTCAATTGTGGGTTAACCACCACATGTTGCTGAGGAATAGGCCGGTAATAGTGCTTAGGGTCTTCAAAGGTACCCATACTTGCAATCACTTCAATGGAGCCGCTTGTATCGTTTTCAAGGTAAACCGTTGCATCTGAATTTAAAGGGCCGGTGCGGTAATAAACCAGTGTTACGCCCAATTCATTTTTTTCGCGGTCATCAAATGCGGGAATCACATCACTCTGGCCAATGAGTTTCACATCTGCATGTCCATCACCGCTAAGATCGTAGTTGCCCAAAGATGGGAAATACAATCCTTCTGGTTTCTTTTCCAATATTTTTCCTGCCTTGTATCTCATTATATCGGTAAATCTTCTGCTTTCGTGTGTGAGTTCCACTCTGCGTTCACGACGTATTTCAAGCAGTTCGCGCCATTGGGTAGTAGATGACTCAATACCCGGGTATCTTGCCTGTTGTATAGGATCAACCTGAGGATTCAATGTAAGAGCAGGCATTCCGGCCCGTTGTCTTACCAGGTTTAAGCTTACATCAAGATCTGTTTGTGTGAGTTCTGCCAGTTCTGCTTTTGCTTCAGCGTAAGTGAGCAATATTTCTGCATAGCGAAAAACAGGGATATCAATACTGTTATGTACTATAGGATCAGGATTATTCACAAAATATTTTATGGCATGATAGCCGGTAAAATTTTTGTTGAACTGTTGGATATAGGGTTCACCAGCCTCGCCTGCAGCATAGGTGCCGGTATTGTAAATAATCCATCCGGGGTAAGCCAGGGTTTGATACATACGGGGGTCACGATTCTGAAATTCTTCAACAAATGTGAATGTTTCCCAGTTTTCCTGTGCAGAATAGAAAGATCCATCAGCCATTAAGTAAGCCTGAACCAGGTCGCGGGTTGGCGATTGCTCGTAGCCGCCAAAAACGGTGGGTGGCCAGGCTGCATTGCGTTCTCCTTCTATGCTACGGTTAAGAACAATCACTTCGGGGTTACCCACAAGGTTGGTGTTGGCAAAAAGAGCTGCATAATCTTGTTGTGGATTGCCTGTGTTATGTAGTGTATAACCGCCATTCTGCATTATGTCCTGTGCATAGTCTCTGGCCATTTCAACAAAAGGTTGCCAGGGAAGCCCCAGATAATCATGGTATTTGCGAAAAGTGCCTTCATATAGCGCTTCGCGGACGATGTATGCTTTAACTACCCAACTTGTTACTTCACCTACCTGGCCACTATTGTTTACATGTTGAGCTGCAAATTCGAAATCTTCAAACACCTTTTCGATAACCAAGCTACGCGGATCTCGGGGTTTAAACAAATCAGCATCATCTGTGGAGAGGACTTTGTCGTACCAGGGCACATCTCCAAATCGTCTAACCATATCCATATAAAACCTGGCCCGGTGAAACCTTGCCACCCCTTCAAAATGATTGAGATCACTTTCAGGAATACTGGCTTTTTCAAAGTTTTCAAGGAAAAAATTGATGCTGCGTAGTCTTCCCCAGTTCCAGCCACCGCTTATGGTAGCTGAAGATGCCGGTTGTTGCATGATGGTACGGAATTCTATATTCCCGGTTGAGTGCGCATCATCTGAGGCCTCTATGAAAATCCCGGATGACCATCCGAAGTTTTCCCAATTTATGAGACTGTTGATGTAAATCTGGAGGTCTTCACGGGTATTGAAGAAGTTTTCCCTGCCAATTTCGGTTTGAGGAAAGCGATCCATAAAGTCATCATTGCATGCCTGAAAGGTCATAAGAAAAAGTGACGCAAAGGCAATAATCATTATTTTTTTCATCTGCATAAAATTTTTTAAGTTATTGGTCAGATGGAACTTACATGAATAATCTTATTAATTCTTTTTTGAGACCAGGGCTCATATAAGTTTCATTGTATTTATTTTTTTTCAATTATTGATTGTCATATTGAATAGATGAACATAAGGCCTAAAGGTTAAAAACCCAGGTTTATGCCGGCAGAGTATCTTCTCTGGAACGGATACCGGTAACCAAGACCATTGTCGGTAACTGCTTCGGGGTCAAAGAATTGTTTCAGCTCCGACCATTCATACAGGTTTTCACCACTTACGAATAATCTCAGGTTTTGCACCCCAAAGCGTTGGGTGAATTGTCTGGGCAAGGTATAACCAAGAGTGATGTTCTTTAATCTCAGGTATGCACCGTTGAGCATATATCCTGTGTTGGGGATGCTGCCGATTCCTGGCTCCCTATTGTCAGCCAGCCATGCCTGCATGATGGGGAATTTAGCATCGGTATTGGCATTTGCAAGCCCGGCATCAATATAGGATTGTGAATGTTGAGCCATGAGAACATCGTTGTCATTGTTGGGGCGGTAAAAATCGAAGGCATGAATATATCCACCCTGGTAGGGCTGCTGGAAATAACTCCAGTACAGATAATGGCGTGGATAGTAGTCGCGTTTGAAAACCCCCTGCAAAAAGGCGCTAAAATCAAAATTGTAGAAATCGAAATCGAAGCTAAAGCCAAAACGGTAGCGGGCTTGTGAATTGCCAATGATTTTCAGGTCTTCCGGATTGTCAACAGTAAAACCCTGCAAAATTGCACCATCACCATTCTGATCGACAAATTTTGGCCAGCCGGGAACAATAGAAAGCGCTCCCCAGGGAATAATATTGGATTGATCTAATTGGGCAATTTCTTCTTCATTTTGGAATAATCCATCAAACTCAAAACCCCATATTTCACCTATCTCCATCCCTTCATAGTATTGGTTCAGTGTTTTGTCGGGGTTGTCAAAGCTGGTTATGAAAGAGCGGCTGTCGGCCAGAATAAAACGGGTGCGGAATCCGAAAGGTTTTCCGGCCAACTGAACGGCATCGCGATAGGCAAGGGTCATTTCCCACCCTTTTGTTTCCAGGTCAGCAGCGTTTTCGAGCGGTTCAGAAGCACCCAAAACAGCAGGCAATTCTTTACCAAGGGTTAACATTCCCAACGTTTGGCGTGTGTACCCGTCGAAACTGGCGCTAATACGGCTTCCAAACAAATCGATATCAAACCCTATGTTTTGTGTATTTACCCTTTCCCAGGTATAGTCAGGTGAAACCAGTCCGGGTGATGAAATGGCCAATGGACGCGAATCTCCGATAAGATAACCTGAGCGACCTGGTGACATAACGGGAATATAACCGTAAGCTGCTACCGATTGGTTGCCCAGTGCACCGTATGAACCACGTATCTTTAGCATATCCAGCCATTCGAAACCCTGCAAAAAGGCTTCCTGATCCAGGCGCCATGCCAGTGAAGCAGATGGGAAAAACCCAAACCTGTTTTCTGCAGGAAAGCGCGATGAACCGTCATATCTGCCATTGAATTCTACAATGTATTTATTGTCGAACATGTAATTCAATCGGAAGAATGCCCCCCGGATAACCCAGTCGTAGTAGCTGTCGCTGGTATTGGGGTCGCCGGTAGAAAGTGAAAGCGATGGTAGTTCTGAAGAGATCACATTGGCAATACTTGTTATAACAGCATAATCTTTGCTGTATTCCTGGTTAAAACCCACTACTGACGATATATTATGACGGCCCATGGGTAGAGACAGGTTTCCATAAACGTTAAATACATTGTAATCATAAGTGGTTCGGTTTCGGTAAACCGAAGTTGACCCATGTTCTCTTATGTCGTCGGGACCGTGTCCTATCTGGTATTTCTTGTAATCGTAGTTGTAATTTCTCAGCTCTTTGCGCAGTGTATAATCGGCGTTGAAAGTCAGGAAATTTGCAATAATGGGTGCAACAAGGTTGAATGTGGTTTGAAATGCCTGTCTGCCATCAATAAGATCACCCCCTTGGGTTAATTGGGCGGCCTGGTGACCTACTGTGGTGTTGGCCCAGGTGCCATCAGGATTTACATCCCACGCCATGGGAGCATGTTCATAGAATGCCGCCATGGCATTTGATCCCCACGACCAGCGCGAAGGCATTACCCTGTCACTCAGGTTGATAACCGTATTATTTCCTATTTGCAACCAGGTATAGGGTTGATAGCTTACCCTGCTCCGCATGCTGAGTCTTTCAAATCGGTCATCAGCAATTTGCAGTGCCCCATCCTGGCGGTCGTATGATCCGGATAGATAATAACTTGTTTTTTCATTACGGCCATCAAGACTAAGGGTATGATTGGTAGAAAATCCAAAATCTGACAGGAAATAGTTGATCCAGTCGCGGTCACCCATATATTGCCATGTTCCGGGATTGTTAGGGTCTTCGCGCACGGCTGGTGTTGCAGAAGGGTTTTCGGAACGCTGTTTTGCCCATAGGTATTCATCATCAGAGAATGAGATATAATTCCAGGGTGTGTTACTAGCCGAAATATCCTGAAGCCGCATGTAAATGTAGGGATCGGTGGTCTTATTGGGCAATACGGTTGGCCTGTCCCACGAAGCACGGGAAGTATAGTTGATATTCATCCCCTCACGGCTGCCCTGTTTGGTTTGAATAAGAATAACACCAAAGGATGCACGTGCACCGTAAATGGCTGCTGATGCTGCATCTTTCAATACAGAAATGCTTTCTACATCCTGAGGTTCCAGTCGTGTCATTTCACGGGTACTTGATGGGATTCCGTCAATCAAAATAAGGGGTTCTCCTTCGTTAATACTGGTAAAACCCCTTATGTTTACTGTAGGCTCAGCACCGGGCGAACCTTCATTGAAATCGATGTTCAGGTTGGGGATCACACCCTGTAACCCTTGTGAAAGTGAAGAAAGTGGTCTGCGCTGTATGTCTTCCATCCTTATCTGGTCAACTGCTCCCGAAAGATTTACACGTTTTTGGGTGCCATAACCCACCACCACAACTTCATCTAACTGTCGGTTGTCTGGCTCAAGTGCGATGTTTATAATTGTGCGGCCATCAACTGCTACAGTTTGCGCCTCATAGCCCAGAAATGAAAAAATGATCGAGATGTTTTCACTATCTGAGATCTCAATTTCATAGGTGCCATCAATGGTAGTGGTGGTTCCAATAGTTGTGCCTTCAATAATAACGTTTACGCCAGGCAGGGTTTCGCCCGTTTCGGCATCAGTTACCTGGCCGGTTACTGGTAAAGAGTTACTGTCAATTTGCTTTGTTGCATAACTGAAATTAACCCCCATCAGTAGCAGCAAAATCATGGTTGGAAATAACCGTCCTAATCCATGAGGGTTAATCTTTCTCAGGAAAGAGTGCGGGGTAGACTTTTTTTTCATAAATTTGTTTGTTTAGTTTTTGAGTAAAAAAAACCGGAGTAGGTGCAATGACTAATTGGTACCTGCAATCCGGGTGTTAATTTCAAATTCTGAATAGTTTATTTAAACTTTGAGCCGGAGAAATGGCCGTTTCTCCGGCTTGCTTTAATACAGACCAAAAATAGCAGGTTTAGTTACCATCTATTGTTATCATAATTTTATTATTTGTTTAATTAAATGTTTAATCGAATCTTGGTTCTGTTAAGTTTATGTTAGATGTTTAGTTCATCTCTTTTCCAATTGGGTTTTATAGATGGTAATTTTCATTTTTCCCCTAAAAATTTATGTATCCAAACTTTTCTCACAACCTAAACATCTCACAACCATGAAAAATTTACTACTGATTTTCCTTGTTTCGTTTTTGTTCGTTTCCTGTAAAAACCCCACCAGGGAAAAACAAACTGATACAAAGGACGCCCCTGCACAAAGCCTTTCGGATGAAGAACAGGCATTTATTGATAATCTGGCTTCACTATGTGGTAAATCGTTTGCCGGCAAGGAAACCTATTCAAAAGATGGACGTGATAGCTGGGCTGACAGGTCGATGGTTATTTTTTTTACCGTTTGTGAACCCGACCTGATTCATGTTCCCTTTCATATTGACGATGACCAATCGCGCACATGGATGTTTATGAATGAGGATGGAAAACTTCGCTTCCGGCATGATCACCGCCATGCTGATGGTACACCCGAAGATTTAACACTATATGGCGGATATGCTGATGGCAATGGTACTGCCTTTCAACAATCTTTCCCGGCTGATGATTATACCAACAATCTTCTTGATGATGATCTGGACAGGGTTTGGAGTGTGGTGCTATCAGAAGACCTATCCAAAATGAGATACGAACTCGGCTACAAAGGCGAAATCGTATTCAAAGCAGAATTTGATCTTACAACTCCTTTGTAATCAATGCTTAGACCTAAAGGTGGTAATGGGCAAAAAATTTAAGGACAGAGGATTTTGGAGCCGCTATAAAACAAGTGATTGGAAAAAGGGAGCTTGCCTAATTTTCCCGCTCAATGGTAAACTGCACCAGATCGTGGAGTGATGTTCTCCAGGCTGATTCGGGGAAACTGTTCAGTATTTCGAATGCCTTATTGAGGTAGGTTTGCATCATCTTGCGCGAGTAATCTATGCCACCACTTTTGCGTGCTTTTTCAATGAGATCGGCAACTTTGTCGGGGTCGTTTCCGTGGTTTTTTACAGTGTTGATTATCTGGCGTTTTTCGAAATAGGATGATTTGTCGAGCAGATAAATGAGGGGCAGGGTTAGTTTTCGCTCTTTGATGTCGCCACCTGCTGGTTTTCCGGTATTTTTTCCATTGTTGAAATCGAGCAGATCGTCTTTTATCTGGAAAGCGATGCCGGTATATTCGCCCATGAGCCGGAGTTTTTCCTGGGTTTCTTTGTCGGCCCCTGATGATGCTGCACCACATTCAAAGCAGGATGCAATCAAAGATGCGGTTTTCTTGGTGATGATCTCGAAATAAATATCTTCTTTTATGTCGAGGTTGCGAGCTTTTTCCAACTGAAGCAGCTCTCCTTCGCTCATTTGTTTTACGGAGCGGGAAACGATTTTCAGCAATTCAAAATCATCATTATCCAACGAAAGGAGCAGGCCGCGCGAAAGGAGATAATCGCCCACCAGAACGCTGATCTTGTTTTTCCACAGGGCATTGAGCGAGAAAAACCCACGGCGTTCGTTGCTGTCGTCAACCACATCGTCGTGAACCAATGTTGCGGTGTGCAGCAGCTCAATGAGTGAAGCGGCGCGATAGGTTTTTTCGGTGATGCCCCCGCACAACTGAGCGGTAAAAAAGACAAACAGCGGGCGCATCTGTTTGCCTTTCCTTTTTACAATATACCGGGTTATTTTGTCGAGCAAGGGAACCTTGCTTTTCATGGAAAGCCTGAATTGTTTTTCAAACTCTTCAAGGTGATGGTCAACCGGGGCCTTTATTTCGTTAAGGGTCATCAATCTGCAATTGGAAATATGTGAGCAAAATTAGTTAAAAAATGAAGTTTGCACACAATAAATGACTGATGAGCAAAAAAGTTCACTGCATGTTTATTCTATAATGATGGTTTTCCTGCTTGCAGAAGCTGCATGAAACAGGCCCATAGCTCCATTACTTATGTTTGATGCCACATTGGCGGGGGGGCGCATGGCAACCTGGCCGCTGTTGTATTCGGATAGAACGCCCGCAAAAAAGTCGAGAGCCCTTTTAGATATTGAGTATTGCATAACAGTAATGGTGTCGCCTGCCAGAATGTTGTATTCCATTTCCCAGAAGTCCACTTCCAACCCTTTGATGTAGTTTCCGTCTACAAATTCATCGTTAACTATCATCATCTGGCTTATGTCGGTTGTTAATAATTCTCCGTTTCTGCTTAGTTGCCACATGTAGTTGTCTCCTTTTCCTTCGGGTTCCTGTGCAAATAGCAGTATTCTATGAGTTTCCATAAAGTTATCCCATCTAAAGGATAGAGAATCTATGTCAGCCATGCGGGGCATGGTACTTTGGGCCGTGTAGGTTTCTCCTTCGTAGTTAATGGTTAGTGTATAAGTGTTGCCAATGATGCCGGCAATGTTGGTTGGGGTAACGTATTTTCCCGGAATCGATTCGTAAAGGGGGAACTCATTTCCCAGGTTGTCGGTAATGGTTACCTCAGCGCCGGTTGCCCTGGGGGCTTCGTTTTCCATATAAAAACTGCCTGTAAGGGATAAGTTTACCACCTGGGGCATAGTATCGTTGGTAATCATTCCATCAACAACGAGTGTTTTGGTGTCATTGTCATTGATAGGAAGTTCGGTTAATTCTTCGCAGGAAACCAATAAGATGGTTAAAATAACTGCAATAATTTTAAAAATACATTCTAATGTTTTCATGGTAATGTGAATTATGTTGGCGGAATTCTTTTATCTCTTTTTATTTACAAATGGGCTCAATGTCAAAAACTAAAATTATAAGTTACAGATGGCACTATACCAAACAGGTAAAGTTTATAAACATCGGTTTGATGCTGATTTGCTTCGTTTTGTCTGAAGGAGTAGGAAAATGTGTTTTTTCTGTAATAGGCATTGTAGATTGAGAAATTCCAGCTACCCTGCCAGCTTCTCTCCGGTCTTTTTCTGGTCTGCCAGGTGGCAGAAAGATCCAAACGATGATAGTCGGGCATTCTTGATCCGTTGCGATTGGCATACACAGGAATTACTACTCCGCCATATTCATAGCGCCCTACGGGTAGGGTAACCGGTTTGCCGGTTTGGTAAACCCAGTTGGCAGAGATGTTAAGTCTTGGATTGATGGCGTAGGAGAGTACCAGTGAAATATCGTGCGGACGATCGAAAGCTGCAGGGTATTTTTCTCCCTGGTTTATTCCATCAATCTGTTGCCATGCCTTTGACCAGGTATAGCTGAACCAGCCGGTGAAATCTCCTTTGGTCTTGTTAAACATAAATTCAACACCATATGCCCAGGCATCGCCAACGCGTAGATCTGCTTCCATAAGTGGATTCAGTAGTATGTTCGCCCCATCGCGAAAATCGAGTTGGTTTTTCATGTCTTTATAGTAAACTTCCACTGAGCTTTCGAGCGTGTTATTAAGGAAATTTCGAAAATATCCTGCTGCCCATTGATCGGCTTTTTGTGCTTTAACATTGGGGCTTGCCGGAAACCATACGTCAAGCGGTGTGCCTGCTGTTGACACATTGGTTTGCTGTAAATACTGACGTGTGCGGTTGTAGCTGGCTTTTATGCTTTGATTTCCTTCGAGTGAATATACCAGGGCCAATCGTGGTTCCAGGCCATGGTCGGTATGATAGATTTCCCCCTTTCCAAAATGTAGGGTATCAGTAACATCATAATTTTCGTTGAAAGCATAAGATGAGCTTTCGCCAATACTCTGAAAAAGTGAGTAGCGCACCCCATACTCCAGCGTAAGAGCATCTCCCAGTTTTTGTTCGTTGGAAGTATAGAGGGCGTGCTCCAGTGCATTTTGTCTCGAAAGGCTAAAGTCGTTGATACCTGAGTTGCTGCCTTTTCCTTTTACCTGGCCCGGATTAAACTGATGGTACTGGCTTTGAGCCCCAAACTTAATGGTGTTTTGTGAATTCAGATAGAAGGTAAAATCGGCTTTCCCGGTATAATCGCGTATGTCGGAAATCCAATCGAAAGAGTTTACTCCGTAATTGAATCCCAGCAGATAATCAAAATTAGAATAGACAAGTGTGAAGTTTGAGAAAATGCGGCTGTTAAAAATGTGGTTCCATCTTACGGTGGCTGTTTCATTGCCCCATCCCATTTTGAATTCTTCATTTACCCTAAGCAGGTCGCGCCCAAAGTAACCGCTGAAAAACACCCTGTCTTTGTCGCTGAACCGGTAATTTGCCTTTGTGTTAAGGTCGTAGAAAAATAGCTGGTTGTTGCGGATAAGGCTATCGGATGCAAGCAGCAGAAAAAGGTCGGCATAGGTGCGCCTGCCCGAAAGAATAAAGCTGCTTACATTTTTCTGCAAAGGACCTTCAACGGTTAAGCGGCTCGAGATAGACCCGATGCCCCCTGTAGCAGCAAATTTTCTTGAGTTACCATCTTTCATGCGCAGATCAACAACCGACGATAATCGTCCACCATAATTTGCAGGCATACCCCCTTTATAAATTTGTACATCTTTAATGGCATCTGCATTAAAAACGCTGAAAAACCCCATCAAATGAGAAACATTGTAAACAGTGGCCTCATCGAGCTGCACCAGATTCTGGTCAACATTACCACCCCGTACAAAAATTCCGCTTGATCCTTCGCCACCTGAGCTTACTCCTGGCAGCAGCATCAACGATTTCATTACGTCTGTTTCGCCCATAAAAGCCGGAAGAGATTTTACGGTTTCCATGCTCAGGTTGTTGGAGCTCATTCTAACCTGTTTAACATGCTCGTCGGGCCTGTCGCCGGTAATCGTAATTTCGCCAAGCTGTTTATAGGCGCTTTCCAGTTCAATGTTCAATACATGGGTGCTCACAATATTCAACTCGAAATGTTTTGTTTCATACCCCATAAAGGAAGCCCTGATGTTGTATTTTCCGGGCTCAATGGCAAGGCTGTAATACCCGTAAACATTGGTAGTAGTGCCGGTGCCCGTTTCACTAATATAAATAGTTGCTCCAATCAGGTCTTCTCCGGTGGCTGCATCCTTTATATGTCCGTTTATGCCGGTTTGGGTTTCAGCCATGAGAGCAAAAGAGCATAAACAAAAAATTAAAAATGATAATCGGGTTATAATTGTTTGCATGGTAAAAAAGTTTTAATAGATGTTAAGGGCATATGCCAAACATGTGCCACTAGTTCTATGTAGTTGTAAATGAGATGAATATGACTATATTTTAATATGCCAGTTTTGTTGAAATTCTCCGAAACTTGTTCGGAAAGAATACTAAAATGTTCAATTCCGAACAGCTTCTTTTTAATAGATCATGATTTGAATCAAAGATGATTGTTGTTATATTTAAAATTTCTGACAAAACAACCATTAGAAAAAGGTGGAATTCGAATATGTAGTTCTGCAAGTAAATTCTGCACAAAATGAGAGCTTAACTAAATGAAGCATACCCGGTTTATCATATATAAAGCAGAAAATAATACCAGAAAAATAAATGTATCACCGTATTGGGCCTAAATTCATATTTTTTGTTTTTACAATTTCATTGTATATCTTTAATCCCAATATAACTGGTTTTAAAGCATGGCGGTTGATATACTGAAAACACCTATTGAATTTTTAAGGGGAGTAGGTCCTCAAAAAGCTGAATTACTGAAAAAAGAACTTCAGATATTCGTTTTTGAGGACTTACTCTATTTTTACCCCTTTCGCTATGTTGATAAGAGTAGGTTTTATAAAATCAGGGAAATAACCGAAGATATGCCCTGGGTGCAGATTCGTGGATATATTTCTGATATAGAATTACATGGACAGAAACGTACAACCCGAATGACTGCCGTGCTTAATGATGATCAGGGGTATAAACTTGAACTGATTTGGTTTAACGGGTTTAAATTTTTAAAGGGGTTGTTCTTGCCAGGTAAAGAGTATATTGTTTTTGGAAAACCTACTCGTTATGGGCGAAAATTTAATATTGCCCACCCTGATATTGAAGAAGTGAGTTCGGCTGCAATTACCCAGCAATCTGCCATGCATCCGGTTTACAATTCAACCGAAAAGCTAAAATCAAGGGGTCTTGATGGGAAAGGTATCAGCCGGTTGTTAAAAACTCTTATACCCCAGGTAAAAAATTATATTAATGAAACCCTGCCCGAATACCTGAGAGATGAGCTTAAATTGCCCGGCTTGCGCCAATCTTTGGTAAATATTCATTTTCCTGAAAATAACCAATCCTTGGCCCGGGCCCAGGCACGGCTTAAGTTTGAAGAATTGTTCTTTATTCAACTTAAAATTTTATCCTTAAAAAATAACCGAACCAGAGAATCGAAAGGGCAGATTTTTAAAGTAGTCGGTAATCAATTTCACGATTTCTATAAAAACCATTTAACATTTGAGCTTACTGATGCCCAAAAAAGGGTCATCAAAGAAATTCGTTCTGATACTCTTACCGGAAAACAAATGAACCGCCTTTTACAGGGCGATGTGGGAAGCGGCAAAACCATTGTTGCCCTTCTGGTAATGCTTATAGCTATTGATAATGGTTTTCAGGCTTGTTTGATGGCTCCTACTGAAGTGCTTGCCAATCAGCATTTTGAATCATTAAGTGCCATGCTTGCCAATCTTGATATCAATATAAGCTTATTAACCGGATCAACCCGCAAGGCAAAGCGAAGAGTAATCCATGAAGCACTTGCCAGTGGAAATCTTAATATTTTAATTGGAACCCATGCTTTGATTGAAGATGTGGTGGTTTTTCATGACCTTGGATTGGTGGTTATTGATGAGCAACACCGCTTTGGTGTAGCTCAAAGGGCAAAGCTCTGGAAAAAAAATATTATTTCGCCCCATGTTCTGGTAATGACTGCTACTCCCATTCCTCGTACCCTTGCCATGACTTTGTATGGTGATTTGGAGATTTCGGTAATTGACCAATTGCCACCTGGCAGAAAACCCATCAAAACCATCCACCAATACGACAGCAACCGGCTAAAAGTGTTTGGCTTTATGCGTGAACAGATAAAACTGGGAAGACAGATCTATGTAGTTTATCCGTTGATTAATGAATCTGAAACGCTGGATTTGAAAGACCTCATGGATGGTTATGAGAGCATTGTGCGCGAGTTTCCACTCCCAGATTATGCGGTGAGTATTGTGCATGGGCAGATGAAACCTGCTGATAAGGATTATGAAATGCAACGTTTTGTTAAAGGAGAAACGCAAATCATGGTAGCCACAACGGTTATAGAAGTTGGTATTAACGTTCCCAATGCCAGTGTTATGGTAATTGAAAGTGCCCAGCGGTTTGGTCTTTCTCAGTTGCATCAGCTCCGCGGCAGGGTGGGGAGGGGTGCCGATCAATCGTGGTGTATTCTTATGACAGATTACAAACTTTCTGCCGATGCAAAAAAACGGATTCAAACCATGGTGAGTACCAATGATGGGTTTATAATTGCTGAAACTGATATGGAATTGCGTGGTCCCGGCGATATACATGGTACACAGCAAAGTGGCATACTCGATCTGAAGATCGCTAACATTACCCGGGATGAGAAGATCTTGAAATATGCCAGAAAAAAAGCAGAAGAAATTTTAGATAAAGATCCGTTTTTGAGATTGCCCGAAAATCAAATTCTTCTAAAAACCCTGCAAAGCAAACAAATCGGGGGTGAAAGGTGGAGCAAAATAAGCTAAATATCTTGCTTAGTCTGCCCTTATGCTTTCCGTAGGATTTATTGCAGCGGTTCGCAGAGTATGATAACTAACCGTTAAAAAGGTTACCGCTACAGCTATGGATGCTGCGGTAATCAGTGGCATTGGGTTCATAGTTGTATGATATACAAACCCTTTCAGCCACCAGTCGAGAAGTAACCATGATATGGGAGCAGCTAAACCAATAGCAATTAAAATCAGCATCGAAAACTCGCGGTAAAACAGACTAAGAATTCCCCAACCTGTTGCGCCCAATACTTTTCTAATGCCTACTTCGCGTTTTCTTTGCTCAGTCATAAATGAAGACAATCCGAAAAGGCCCAGAAAGGAGAGAAAAATACATACAATAGCAAACACACCAAAAATGCGACCCAGTTTTTCCTGGTAAGAGAATGATTCATAAAATCCTTCTTGCACAAAATAAATGTTGGGGATGTAATCCGGATAAAATTCTTTGGTTTTTTGATCAAGGAAGCTAATAACAGCATCTTTGTTGCCTGGAGAGAAATGAATCAGGATGTTTCTCCAATTGTCATCTTCACCCGGCATGTAAAGCATTAACGGAGTAATGGGTGCTTCCAGGTTGGCATAATTATGATCTTTCATTACCCCAATTATTTTTACAGTTCGGTGTGGTGTTCCTTCATCATCAAAATACCATTTAATTGTTTTGCCAATGGCATTATCATGCCATCCCAGATAGTCTGCTGCTGTTTGGTTGATAATGCCGGCAGTTAGTTGGTCAGAGGCCTGGTCCTTTATGAAATTTCTACCATCAATCAGGTCAATTTCAAAAAAATCAAGAAATCGTTGATCCACAATATTTACTGATATTTTCCCATCGTTATTACCAAAATCTGCTTCAGATGAAATGGCAACAGTGTTAAAGCCACCACCAGGGATTGAAGATGTTTTGGTAGTGCCCAAAATCATTGGATTTTGATGCAATTCATTTTCCAGTTGTTGTAATTTTTCATTGTTGAGATTATTTCCTAAGTTTAAAACCAGCCGGTCTTGTACATTCATTCCCAAGTCCTTGTTATGAATGTAATTAAGCTGCATACGGACTGTAAGGGTGCCGGCAACCATCATAATAGAAATGGCAAATTGAAGAATTACCAGCCCTTTGCGCAGAGCGGCAGGTCCGCTTCTTTTTTGATGTCCGGGTTTAAGAATGTTGGCGGGTTGTAACGAGCTAAGGTAAAAAGCAGGGTAGGCCCCGGCAAGCAATCCTGTAATAAGGGTAATGAGTAATATCTGAATAAAAATGTTTCCATTGAAAAGGTCCTGGATCACAAATGATTTTTCTGCAAGCATATTGAATCCCGGCAATAGAATTTCTACAAGCAACATTGATAATAGAAATGAGAAAATAGCTACCAGCATTGATTCAGAAAGAAATTGCCAGATAATCTGGTTTGCTGTGGCTCCCGATACTTTTCTGACACCAATTTCGCGGGCACGTAATCCGGCGCGGGCAGTGGCAAGATTGGTATAATTTACCGCGGCAATTACAACCAAAAAGATTGCTACGACCAATAGTATCAGCAAAGATGTTTTGCTGGCTGTATGCATAGACATGGGTACTTTCTGGAACCGGGCTTTATGAACGGGCACAGCATTAAATTTTGCCGTGGCCCCAAACATTTCTCCGGCTGGTTTCAGGTATTTTTCCATAAAAAAATCCATATTGTCCAAAACGGCATCAATATTCTGCCCCTCATGCATCTGAATAAATGTGTATAGCGTTGATATGTTCCAAAAGGAAAACGGATCTGCAGTATAGGCATATTCACTGGTGGATATAGATAGAAGGGCATCAAAACGGATAATAGTATTATCAGGAACGTCTTCAATTACGGCTGTTACTAAAAACGGGTCCTGGTTAATACGAAGGCTTTTGCCAATAACATCAGTTGTTCCGAAATATTTTTTGGCGGTAGACCGGGTTAGCACTATGGTGCGTGGATCGGCGAGGGCTCCTTGCGGGGCACCTGCAACAAAGGTGTAAGAAAATACATCAAATACGGTTGAATCAGTATACAGAAACTGATCTTCAATAAATTCAGTGCTTTCGGTTCTAACTCCTAAATTCATATAAGAGCGAAATCTTATATATTCTTTTATTTCGCTGAATTCATCTTTTAAAGCAGGTCCAAGTGGGGTTGATGTAATGGCCAGATGGTCTGTACTTCCACCAATTGTATACTCCCCGTTAAGGAGATAAAGGTCTTGATAATTGTTGTGATATTTATCAAAAGACATCTCGTGATTTAGCAGCATTGCAATAAGAATTGCTCCGGTAATACCGACCGAAAGGCAAAAAATATTAATGGCAGCGTATAGTTTGTTGCGAAGAATATTGCGCCAGGCAGTAAGTAAATAATTTTGGATCATAACAAATTAGTTTTCTGTACCGGAAAATTACTCTATCTTATTGTAAAAATTCCAGTTTAAAGAAATTTTTAACCGTGATGCTTAGATCAATCAACTGTTATTTTTCTGAAACCGCAGTAAGAACAAAGTCGGTGGTTTTATCTTCAGTTACAATTTGACCGTCAAAAAGCCTTATGATTCTTTGGGCATAAGATGCGTCGCGTTGCGAGTGGGTAACCATAATAATGGTTGTGCCATTTTTGTTAAGTTCTTCGAGCATGTTCATAACCTCATCGCCATGCGTTGAGTCAAGATTACCCGTTGGCTCATCGGCCAGTATTATATGTGGTTTTGCAACAACGGCCCGGCAAACAGCAACCCGCTGCTGTTGCCCGCCAGATAACTGCAGCGGGAAATGATTTTTTCTGTGCATTATCTGCATAGTGTTGAGAACTTCTTCCACTCTTTTACGTCTTTCTGACGAGCTGTAACCCAAATAAATCAGGGGCAATTCTACATTTTCATACACGCTAAGTTCGTCAATCAGGTTAAAGTTCTGAAATACAAAGCCAATGTTCTTTTTTCTAAGATTTGCTCTTTGCTTTTCTGAATGTCCTGATACATTAGTGCCCAGGAAATTATAATCTCCTTCTGACGGGTTATCCAGAAGTCCTAAAATATTTAATAATGTTGATTTCCCGCATCCCGACGGACCCATAATAGCAACAAATTCACCTTCTTTTATTTCAAAAGAAACATTATTTAAAGCAGTAGTCTCAACTTCTTCTGTACGAAATATTTTTGTTAAATTATTGGTCTTGATCATGATATTCTGGTTTAAAAATTAGTTTATAATGAAAAATTTATTGGAATATTATTTTGTCTTTGTCGCCAAACAACTCATAAGAGGATACAATAATCTTTTCTCCTGGCTCGAGACCTTGCAAAACTTCATACGAATGAATATTCTGACGGCCAATCTTTATTTCTCTTTTGGTTGCCTGGGTCTCAGATTCGTTAAGCACATAGATCCAGTTTCCACCGGTTTTTTGATAAAACCCTCCTCTGGGTATAATTATTGCATCTGATTTACTGCTGAATTCCAATCTTAATTGTAAAGTTTGGCCTCTTCTTATTCCTTGCGGAACAGCATCAACAAAGAACATATCTACTTCGAAGGTTCCGCCTGTTATATTACTGTAGATCTTTTGTATATGCAATTCATAATTTTTACCTGCATAATTAAACCGTGCTCCTTGTCCAACAAATGTTCGGGTAATGTATCTTTCATCAATACGGGCTTTAATCTTAAACCCATCAAGCACATCGAGTTGTCCAAGATTATCTCCTGCTTTTACCGTTTCTCCTATTTCTGATTGAAATGAAGATAACTGACCTGAAATTGGCGCCGTGATGGTAAGATTATTTAAATTCTCATTGAGTACTTTCAGGTTATCCTGCATCCTGTCAATTGATTCTTTGATCTGTACCATTTGCGTTTGGGTATAAACAGAATCGTGTTGCATGGCTCTGTAGGCAATATCGTATCTTCTTTCTGCAATGCGATAGTTTCTTTGGGATGTCTCGAATTCCTCCTCGGCCATATGCCCTGCCTCGTATAACTCTTTTTTACGACGAAAGTCTGCTGTAGCAATCTCTTTCTGATATTCCAGATCGGCCATTTCTCTTTCAAGGGTAAATTTATTTCTTTCTATGTTAAGCTGCGTATTCTGATAATTATTCAAAACCTCGAGTGCCTGATTCTCCTGAAACATATATTCTTTCTCAATGGTAGCATTACTCAATTTTATTATAGGTTGGTCTTTTTCTACGATTGCACCATCGCGAACAAATATCTCTTCTACTCTTCCACCAAAAATAGCATCAATATAAATAGTTACCAGGGGTTGTACAATACCATCCACAGGAATAAATTCCTGAAATTCAGACATCTCGGCAGTAGCCAGAGTTACTTTATCTTTACCTAAATAGATACGGCTTCTGTTATCGCGAAAAAATAACAGGTAAAGGACTAAAAACAACAGGAGAATTGCACCAATAATGGTTCCGATTCTTCGGGCCGGCCATTTTTTCTTTTCGATGATTTTGTCCATAATTGATTTTTCTACTTTGTGCCAAAATTAGCCAAATTTATGCCACCAAATACTAAATATTGATAACCAAGTATTTATAAATAAATAAAAGAAATTTAGTTGGAAATGTGTTCGTTTGCGTTCACTTATTGCCACATAAGCGTACAGGTATTTGATGCAAATAGTTATAAGTGAAAAAATATGGTTTTTTTATGGATTAAAATGCTAAATTTGCTGATTGATACCAATAAAAAACATATGCATAAGTAATTCAGTTTTCAAAAATATTGATTTTTACCGTTATATCATAATTGATCAGGTAAAACGAACATGTTCGCTTTTTAAAATATTAATACAATTTAAACTAGCAAACATGAGTTATCTCAGAAAGATGGGGCATGATATCCGACCTATTTAATAAAAATAAATAAAGGAAGACAATCAATCTTTTCATAAACTATTAATTTGGAGAATCTATCAAAATATAATGAAATAATAGTAAGACTATCTAACTCGTTGATAGTTAATGACAATGATTTGCTTGAAAGAATTATTAATGATAGCCTTAAAGAATTAAGTGATTTTTTTAATGCTGACAGGGCTTTAATTTTGCTTGTTGATCCAAAAAAGAGTGGTTTTTCTGAAGCCTGGGAATGGCACCCCGAAGAGCAGTTTTCGTTAAAGAGAAAACTACAATCGATTTTCTTCAGAGACTATATGATATGGGGGAAGTTTGATTATCATAAGCAAAGCCTCCTTATTCCTGATACTGAATACATCCCGGAATCTTATCCTTTCGCTAGTAAACTTTTAAGAGATATCCAATGCCGGTCATTTTTGCAAAAAGCCTTAATATTTGATAATGAGATTATCGGGTTTATTGCATTTTTACGTAATTATGAATCAACAAACATTTGGAACGATCAAACCATACAATCGCTGGAAGTTATTGGAGAGCTTTTCAAGAGTTTGATATTAAAAGTAAACCATAGGAAAAGCAAACCACAAACTAAAGTCCATCCACCATTGCCTGCTTTGCAAATGGAAAGCGAATCTATTCATTTTTTCAACCAGGTATTTGGAAATCTTCCCTTTGGTATTGCCTTGTTTGATACGGTTACTCAAAAGTTTATATATGGCAATATTCGTATTTATGATTTGTTCAATACGCCTAGAAAAGATGACATTCTTACCAGTACTGTTTTCAAGGTATTTCAAAACAACGGATATAACATCACTGATTTTTTTTCAGCTGAACACAAGCTTTTAATAAAGGATTTTACCCTAACTCACAATAATCGCTACTTAAACGGTAGCATTAATCCTGTAAAAAAAGCATCAAGGGTAGTTCTGAGTATCAATGATATTACCCCTATTGCCAATTATGAAAAGGCAGAAAAAAGTCTCAATTTGCAGATGAAAAAGATCAATGAAGCTGCCATTGAACTAATTTCTCCCGAAAGAAATCTTGAAAATATATTTCATTTTATTGGAGAAACTGCCCATTCATTGGCAAATGATTCTGTAGTTATTGTGAATAAATATTTCCCTTCCAGGGGGTACTTAAAAACAGTATATACAAAAGGTATAGATGACTCGATGGATAAAATTGAGCAGCTTTTAGGGAAACATCCTTTGAACAGAACCTATCCCCTGGAATTAGAAAGCGATATGTACAAGGAAGTACTTAGCGTACGATCTAAAGAAATGAAAGATGGGCTATATGAACTTTTTCATGGCTCCCTTGCCAAACCTGTTGCTCAAAAAATTGAAAAAATATTAGGTATTTCCAGATTATTCAGTTGTGGTCTTTTCGTAAATGAAGAACTATACGGAAACATTGGGTTTTTATTTCGCTCCGACAACGATATCAACATTTATGTAATGGAAACCTACGCCCGACTAATTTCAAGTGCACTTAACGGGTTTGAAATGGGTAAAAGGCTCAAAAAAACAACCAATACATTGGCTGATGCGGCTCGTTTGGCTCGTATTGGCTCATGGGAATATGACTTTCAGGACAGGGAATTCTGTATTAGTAAAAAATTATATAAAAAGATTGACCCCGAAGCAGCTATTGCCAGTAAGAAAGATAATATTTATATTTCTCTGGACGAGTTTTTAAGTCGCTATATTAGAATTACGGACAGAAAAAGAATAAATGAACTTCTGGAAGAAGCTTATAAAAACAGGAAAAAGGATAAATCTTCTATTGAACTGGAATTTACTCTTTTACCTTCTATAGGTAAGGCTATTCATATCTATACGCGTGGACAGGTAGTAAAGCAGAAAAAGATAAGGGGCGTTGCCCAGGATATCAGTGAAATAAAGAAAGTTGAGAAAAACCTTTGGGAGAGTGAACTGAAGTTTCAAAATCTGGTAGAACAATCATTAGATGCTATCGTAGTTATTAAAGAAGACGGTGTAATTACGGAATGGAATAAACAGGCAAAAGAAATAACGGGGCTCGATCCTGATCAGGTAATTGGTAAATATGCCTGGGATATTGAATCATCTATTTTGTTTAATCCGTTTATTCGAAAAAATCATCCGCAGCAACCTCCAGAAAAATTGAAAAATAGATTTTTTAATTTCTTTGAATCCAATCTTTCGCAAAAGCCTTTTCAAACTGAAATTATCATTCGTACTACTCAGAATGAAATAAGGTATCTGTCTGTTACCAGTTTCGTCTTTGTTGCCAACCAACAAAGATTTCTATGTCGTATTTCCAAAGATGTTACTCTGGAAAAGCAGAAACAGGAGAATGATAAGCAAATGGAGATTATGCAAAAAACCGCAAAAGCGAAAGAGCTTTTTCTCGATAATATGAGCCATGAGATGCGCACTCCACTTAGTGGTATAATAGGCATGACTGATATTTTGCTTCATACCCGGTTAAATGAACAACAAAATGAAATGCTTAAAGTAGTTAAAGAGTCTTCTGATACTTTACTTGATCTTATAAGTAGCATTCATGAATTATCGAGGCTGGAAAACAAAGGAATATATATTCAGAAAAGTCCTTTCCATATTGCCACAATGATGGAAAAGAGCATCAGTATTTTCCGGGCATCTGCCTTACAGAAAAGTCTTGACCTATTGCTTACTGATGACTCTCCATCTAATATTATGCTCATTGGCGATGAATTCAGAATAAGACAAATCATTGGAAATCTGATTGGTAATGCTATTAAATTTACTCCACCAGGTGGTAAGGTTGAAGCTATAGTGAAAACAAACAGAATAAATTCTACCAATATGCAGTTGCATATCAGGGTGGAAGATACAGGTATTGGCATTGAAAAAGAAAAACTTTCCATTCTATTTGAAAAATTTACCCAGGTTGATAGCTCATATACCCGCGAATATGAAGGTATTGGTGTCGGCTTATCAATTTGTCGTGAACTTATAAAGCTTATGGATGGTGATATTGGCGTTTCCAGTGAGCACCATAAGGGTTCTGCCTTCTGGATAAAGATTGACCTACCGTTTAAAGAAGTTTGATACAATTTTTGTATTGATCTTTGCAATCGACAGGCTGCCTTAAGCATCTTTAAGATTACTTTCTTACCTTTGCGCAAAAAAAAATATGGAAGATTTGCGTCTCAAAGCCTTTGCTGAGCTTTTGGAAATAATGGATACTTTGCGAAACCAATGCCCCTGGGATAAGAAACAAACCCTTGAATCTTTGCGGCATCTTACTATTGAAGAAACTTATGAACTGGCCGATGCAATTATCGAAAATGATCTTGATGAGATTAAAAAAGAGCTTGGTGATTTATTGCTTCATGTGGTTTTCTATGCAAAAATTGGTGAAGAAAAAAAGGCTTTTGATATTCAGGATGTAATTGAATCTATTAATAAGAAATTAATAATAAGACATCCACATATTTACGGCGATGTAAATGCTGAAACAGATGAACAGGTAAAGGAGAACTGGGAAAAAATAAAACTTCGCGAAGGAAGCAAAAAAGTTCTTTCTGGTGTTCCTAAATCGCTTCCTGCTATGGTAAAAGCCTATCGGATACAGGAAAAGGCCCGTGGTGTTGGCTTTGATTGGGAAAAACCACATCAGGTGTGGGACAAAGTGCAGGAAGAATTACAAGAACTAAAATACGAAGTGGATAACCAGATATCACCCCAAAGAATTGAAGATGAATTTGGTGACCTGGTGTTTGCTTTAATCAATTATGCTCGTTTTATTGATGTAAATCCAGAAAATGCACTGGAAAGAACCAATAAAAAATTTATCAGGCGTTTTGAGTATTTGGAAGAAAAAACCAAACAGGCAGGAAAAGACATGCACCGTATGTCACTTGTTGAGATGGATGTTTTTTGGAATGAAGCCAAAAGTAAGGAAGGGAAATAAAGCATACTCTGACAGGCTTTGTTAACTTTTGCAGGGCAGAACAGATTTTTAGTATTTTTCAACAGGTACTACCTAACGTATTGCCCAATAAACAAGGGTGTGTTATAGCGGTTTTCTTTCAGAATAAACAAAAATGGCCTGTCAGCAATAAACTGTTTGGGCTCAGGTGGATTTACCGGTAAGGATGTAGTTACCATAACTGCTCCGGTAGCCGCCGCTGCTTCTGATCCCTTTTCATCCATCTCAAAAAAAACTTTCTGAAAAACATTGCTGACTGATAGGTCATTCAGTGAGCTAATGCCAGAAAAATCGGCTCGGTTTGAAAGTGCAGTCTTAATACCTTTGCGTTTCAGATTTTGAGAAAGCGAAAATTTCGAGTCTATTTTCAGACGAGGTATTTCCATAGCTACTTCACTGCGGGTAAGTTCATTAAGAATAGTTTTGTAGCTTTCGCTATCAGGAATATAATCTGTTATGTCATTCACTATTTTTATATTGGGTCTGATTATAAGCAGGGATAGTTCAGGAGTTACGTAGGGAAGCTCTACAGCTGAAAACTTATCATTTTCGTAAAAGGGAATTCCCTTAGCTTGTTGAATCATAAAAGTTGCCGGAAAAGTCTCTCCCCCTAAAGCTGTAAAATCTTTTTCTGTAGATTTGGCTTCATCAAAAGGATATTTCCAGGATGATTTTATGTAGAGAGCATTAACCATTACAAGTCGTGTGAGTTGAGTCAACGACCCCTGTGGTATAAGATCAGTAATTCTGTTTCGGGTAATCTCTTCAACCCATTTATTAATCTCAAATTCAGATTGGCGCGGATCATGAATAAAATTAGTGGTATCAAAGGCACCACCAAACCATCTTTTTACATCTTGCTTATAGGTTTCGGAAACCGGATAAGATTCTTCAACAAATACTCTATTGGCCATGCTAAATTCAACCAGCGTATCACTTGCCATATTTTGAATTTCAGTGTACCATGCATAATATAACGGATGAAAAATATCTGGTGAATCAGGAAATCCGATTGTCTTCGATATTTCGTTGCGTGTTTTTCCACGGGCACCTGAATATACCACACCCATTACCAGGTTGAGTGAAGCAGGAGAGAAAGCAATATTATCGTTGGAATACTGCTGGCTTATCTCACTAAAAAAATCAAACGAAAACTCATTAACTTTTACCAACATATTGCTTACATCGTCGTACGATGCAGTTCCATCATCAGAAATAGAATATGATTCGTTAATTTGATCTGCATTTTTCTGAGTTTTGCAGGCAAAAGTTAGTATTAAAGTTACCGTTATTATAATCCAGACAATTCGCTTCATTTTTCTGTTTTTTCTTGTAAAGATAAAGATTCAGTTTGATTTTTGTATTTTTTTGGTGTCATGTTTTTTTGTTGAAAAAAAGGTTGTATTTTTGGCCTGTTAAGAAAAAGCATAAAAAATATTTATAAAAAAAGACAAATTATGAATATCCCGGAAGAGTTAAAGTATACAAAAGATCACGAATGGATTAGATTGGAAGGAGATACTGCCTTTATTGGTGTAACAGATTTTGCCCAGAATGAATTGGGTGATATCGTTTATATTGAAGTGAATACCGTAGGTGAGACACTTGAACAGGAGGAAACTTTCGGAACCATTGAAGCTGTAAAAACTGTTTCAGATCTTTTTATGCCTGTTTCAGGCGAAGTTGTTGAGTTTAATGACAATCTTGAGAGTAATCCTGAAATAGTAAACAAAGATCCTTACGGGGAAGGCTGGATTGTGAAAATTAAACTAACAAATGCCGACGAGGTAAATGATTTACTCGATGCAGCAGCTTACAAAGATTTACTGTAAATTTTCTATTTTCGGGTTTATATTGAATCTCCTGTACATTCTTAATTTTGGCAAGCTGGTGTATAACTAATGCAGATTTTTTTATTTAATATCTTCTGATGAAGCTAAGATACCTGCTTCCTTCAATTTTATGGTTGATAGTTATCTCATTACTTTTGAGTATGCCCGCCAGCAGCATACCCAAAACACCGTTCTTAAATATTCCACACTTTGATAAAGTTGTGCATCTGTTTCTGTTTTCTGTTTTTGTAATCTTACTCAATTTTGGGTTTTACAAGCAGAAAATGATCGAACTTCATCGCTGTCATTATACTATATCCATGCTCTTAGGCGTTTTAACAGGTATAGGTACAGAGTTGCTTCAGAATTATTTAGCTATTGGGCGTTCGGGCGATTTGGTTGATTTATTGTTCGACATTGCCGGATGCATTATAGGTTGGGTGTTCTTTGGTTTATGGAAAAGATTTTATCATTCTTTTTTACTTGAATGATAATATGTTTTAATGAAACTTTATTTTTTCGTATATTAGCTGCCAGAATTTTAAAGGTATTTGCTCGTAAATTTTTAAATAACATAAGCATTATTATGGAAGCAAAAAAATCAACAAAAGCTGATCTTGAGAACAAAAAGCGGTTATTCCTGCAAATAGGTATTATCCTGGCCATGGTGGCTGTATGGACAGCTTTTGAATGGAAAACCTATGAAAGATCTGTCGTAGATCTTGGTGTTCTTGATATAGAAATTATTGAGGAAGAAGATATTCCGATCACCAGGCAGGAAACACCTCCACCCCCACCTCCACCAGAACCTTCTACCGAATTAATTATTGTAGACGATGATGTTGAAGTTGAAGAAGAATTTATAATTGACGTAGAAGCAACAGTTTTTACTGAGGTTCAAGAATTTACACCTATTATTGTTGAAGAAGAAGAAGTAGAAGAGGAGCAGATCTTTACTATTGTGGAAGATGATCCGGAATTTCCTGGCGGTCAGGGAGCTTTAATGCAATATCTGCAATCTAATCTGAAATATCCTACAATGGCCCGTGAAGCCGGTATCCAGGGCACCGTATTTGTAACTTTTGTTGTTGAACGTGATGGAAGCATTACCGATGTGAGAGTTCTCAGAGGTGTAGGTGGTGGACTTGACGAAGAAGCTATCAGGGTAGTTGAAAGAATGCCGGAATGGACCCCTGGTCGCCAGAGAGGTCAAAGTGTAAGGGTTCAGTTTAACTTACCTATACGTTTCGTATTGAATTAAATCTTTTTGAAAAAAATATCAAAAAACCGCTCTCTCTTTTGATGAGCGGTTTTTTTATGGCTATATTTTAATAGAAAAAAAGACTATTATCACCCTAATACTTCCGTTCCAGTTCAGCTCCTTTGAAATAATGTGTCAGAATTTCTATGTAAGAGTAGTTTTTCGCACCCATTACCGCAGCGCCAATCTGGCAAAACCCTACACCATGGCCCCAGCCGGCACCCCTGAAGGTGAAATTTTGGGGGACACCATCAATACTGTTTTTGCTTTCAATAATAAAGGCTGAGCTATACAGATGAGAGTTGGAAAAAGCTTTTCGTATTTCAAGTTCTTTCCCAATGGTAATGGTTTTCTCTGTTCCAACGATTTTTAATTTTACCAACCGACCCGATGTCCCCCGCTCAATGGGAACAAGTTCTTTAATAGCTCCCACTAATAAGCCGAGACGTTTTTTTAGCAAGGATGCCAGCTCCTGCTGGGTAAATTCTTCTTTCCAACGATAAAAATTAGGCGTTTCCTGGTCGTAATCGTTTAACACCTGAGCCAGTATTTCTTTGTCAGTTGTGTTGCAAAACGCATCCGGATTTTCAGTGATCCAATGCTGCACTCTGTCTTCTGTATCTAATTCTGTATCAAAACCTGAAGGGGGGTTGTCATTGTCAATCACTTTTGCCAGGTAAGGATGATAAACGGGCTCCCAAACATTTTCAAATACTTCTGTAATACCACCACAACACTTGGAATACCGCGCATCGCAAATTTGGTCGTTATAGGTTAATACCTGCCCGAATGTTTCATCAATTGCCGTATTTACCAGATCGGTAGTTGTTTTTGTAATGCCCTGGTATCGTTGACAATGATCATCTGCACAAACATGGAAGTTTTCATGATCTTCACGATCATACCATCTTATATGTTCTTCATCGTTATCATACCCCGAAATTTGTTTACCTGTTTTTTTAAGTGCTTCACCTTTTTCAATCTGGGCCAATAACCAGCTTCTCGATACTACTGCGTGGGCTTTGAGTAATTCCTTACTCGATGTGGCACTCATTTCTGAACTTATTACACTTTTAAGATATTCTTCAAGGGGTAACTTGTTGATGGCAGTGAAGTGCTTTTTCTCGTCTATAATGGTTAACTCTCCGGTAAACCGCTGGTTCTCTTTTCGCTCCCAGTGAAAGTTGATTCCAATGGTAACATCCATCAAATCGAATGATGCCTTCTCAGGGTCTTTGGGTTGAAATGAGACAGGAAGTTGAATCTCGAGCCTTTCATTCTTATCAAAAATCAACATTGCTTTCTCTTTTGAAGATTTTTCTACAATTACAGGGCCTGAAATCGGTTTTTTAAGAGCACTACACTCAAATTCTTCACTAAGAAAAAAATGGATTGAAGGGGCGAATAAAATGCCTACGTTAATGGTGGGTTGCATGGCTCCTCGATTTAAGTGATTATAAGACTAACCTGAGATCAAATTTACATGTTTACTTTTATTTGATTAGCTTAAATGTGAATATTTCTTTTGTAAAGCTGTGTGCCAATACCACTGCGTTGGTAATTCTCATCAACAGCCATCAGCTTAACGTAACCGGTTTGTACATCGCTCATCGAACGCATAACACAATACAGAAACCCTGCTGTTTTTTCTCCAACACGGGCAGTAAAAAACAGGTCGGGATCAGGATAAGGGTCGTCCCAGAGTTTTTCGCAAAGCAGCTCTTCATTGATATTGTCGAAAGTGAAGTTGCGGTTGAGAAATTCTGCCGCCTTACCCAAATCATCAGGCCAGCCTTCCGTAATAGTTATAGCATGCTTGATGCCTTTAGCTTTTTGTTACGTTTTAGAAAACAATTCAATGAGTTTTTCAAAGTTAGAATCATTCCAGGTTACCTGACCAAAGATATCAATAATATCTGACGGGGTAATCTTCTTAAAATCTTCTTCACGCGGAGTAATGAGCACGCCACCCAGATCTACCGATGCCGGACTGAGCAGGATTTTTTGTTGCGTTTCGTCAAAATATTGCCAGGGACGATGCAACATTCTTGGGAATATGAATACCAGCCATTGTCCTTTATCCCAGGAAGCCAGAATATTCATCATGGGCTCAGGCTCGTGTCCGGTCATTTGTGCCATGATCTGATACAATTGGTCAAACCAATGGGTTAGAATCTGCTTCTCATTACTCTGCAGAATAATACACTTTCTTATGTATTTGTCGAAATACATGGCTCTTGCATCTTTATTCCCCTTTATTACGGTTCTGTGAACGGTCAGGAAATCTTCAAGGATGGGCATAAACCCTTTGTTGCCAGCCTGAAAGTGGAAGTGATCAGGTGCCGAGGCACCACATCGAGGGCCATTGTAAAAGATTTCAAATTCATCGAGTTCTCTGGCCAGATTGAGCATTGTGCCGAAATTCCCCAAAATCAGCTGGGGTTGATGATTTCTATGGGGTATAGTAAGATGCCTGGGGAAAATAGGGAAGGGATTGACTAATATCAGATAATCTTTGCCAAGCCCAACACTCTTTTGCTGTGAAGGTAGATGGGCGGGGCAAAGAAAACATTTTCGTTCGGTGATAGATTTTGTATCAACTTTGGCAGAAGATGAATAGATGCGCTCAGGATTATACTGCACATCAACACCGACATCACCTCCCAGTAAAAAATGCTTTTTCAATGCACCGGATAGCCCAAGGTAGTTCTTTGCAGCCAGCTCCCATTCCTGTATCTGACTTTTAAGCAGTTGATTTACTCTGTTTTGTAATTGCTGCTGCATTTTATATTCATATTAATTTGAATCAGGACACTGACAATTATTTTGTTTTTTCAAAAGGGTGGTTTTATGAGGTCAGCTTTTTCACTAATTCTTTTCTAGCCCATAATTCAATTGTTCTGATGCGATCTTTATAGGTATTATGCTCATTCATTTTGCTTACGTTAAGCGATGCATCAGTATTGTCATCCCAGCGCCGGCATAAATACAAGGGCTCATATATTCTACCAATCTGATAATGACGCGAAATGGCCAGTGCCAGTGCATAATCTTCGCCGTAACTTACATTGGGAACCCTGATGTTACGAATTACTGGAGTATAAAAGGCTCTGGGCGCTCCTAATCCATTAATCCGTAATGCATTATTGCGACCATTATCTGGTGTCCATTCCCGGTGGTCGATCAGACCGGGGGGTATCTCTTCCAGTTTAAAGTTTACCATCTGATAACTTCCCACAACCATGGCACAATTTTGCCTGTAAAAGGCATCAACGATTTGTTGCAACACATTGTCGTTGATGTACAGGTCATCACTATCCAGCTGAATGGCAAACTTACCGCACATTTTATGGTAAATACCTTCATTCCAGCAACCACCAATTCCCAGATCATTGCGCTCTGGAGTAACGTGTATTAGTCTCTGGTCTTCAATCGCAAGATTTTGCAGCAATTCTGTTGTGCCATCAGAAGAATGATTGTCAACTACAATCAGGTTAAATGCAAAATCAGTTTTTTGACTGAAAACCGAGCGAATAGCATCTTCAATAGTTTTTATCCTGTTTCTTACCGGAATAATAACTGATGCTTCCACTGGGAAATCGGCTTCCGTAAATTTTACATCCGTAAAGTCAGGTTCTAGCCAGGCTCCTATATCTTTAAGATGCTGCGAGCAAACTTTTTCCATTTCGATTTGCACATTCCGGTTCTTTGGATCAACATAATCAAATATTTTTTCTCCTGTTTGGCGTGTATCGGTTTCCATTTCAGTGTATAGAAATTCCGGGATACGAAACAAGCGGTTGTGCTGCGAAATTTTAAGCCTGAGTTCATAAAGTGCGGCAAACTGGTATTCGTGGATCATATTCCATACTGCACGGCCCAGCAATTGCGTATTAAATAACAGGAGTGATCCAAAATTGAAGTCGTCGCGCAGGCTACCGTCCTGATAATCAATTACCGGAGATGGTAATAGTTTTTCTTCTCTCATTTGATAATGATCAGAATAAATCATCCCTGCGAAAGTGTTTTCAGCCACCTGAATCATTCTCTCCAGAGCCCAGGCACCCAATTTTAAAGGAAGAGTCTTGGTATAAATTAAAGTAAAAACTGTTTTTGATAATTCAGCCATTTTCTTTACTCCGGCAGTGCTTTGTATATTTTCAATTTCTGAGAAACAGGCTTTTTCTGGTATTTCAAATCCCTTTATAGTGTTTTTACCCGTGATAAAAATTTCTTTAACCAGAGGATTTTCATTGAGTTCCTTCAAGGTTATTCTCATATCCTTAATTTCTCCGGCAGGAATAAAACAAGTAATTTTTTCAGTCATAGATTTTTTATGTTATGATTTGGTAATATTTTTTTTATTCATTAAAAAACTTAAGTATTGCTTTCATTAATTCATCTCTGCCTTCTTGTGTTATAATGGATTCAAAAGGAAACCCTAGTGATACAATTTTATGGGCGGATTGATGAACTACTCCGGCGCTCACGTTATTTTCGTTATAACGGTAAATGGTTTTGCTTGTTTCCCCAAATGGTTCAATGCCATCAGGAGCTTCCACGTGGTATATAATTGAATTGGGCAGAGTTGCAAACTCCAGCAGTTTCGGAAAATCAACCGGAGCATTATCTGTTAAGTATATTTGTTTTTTGGTTGTGGCATTGTTGGTTCGCCATTTATACCCCAATACCTTTTCTGTAAATTTTAAAGCGAGACTATCTTCTTGATTGTTGTTATCCGTACTAATGTATGCTCCAGAGATAAAAATATTTCCTCCGGTTTGTGAATAATTCTCTAAAACTTTGATTAGGGAAGGAGTAAACACCTTAAAAATTAATGAGTCTTTTTGGTTGAGTGCCGGAATCCCTTTTTGTTTTCCCATGATCAGATTTACAGCCATGAATTGACTGGAGAGAATATCCTCTGTTTTTTCAAAGGCTTTACGGCTTGTTGAAATAAATGAATATCCTGCATTTCTGGTTGATTGCCCATGAATATAGGGGTAATCAAAGGTATTTCCGGCTATTACTTCCCCTTCATAATTGGCATAGCTGGCACCCCAGCCAGGGCTGTCGTCATCGAGCCAGGGAGAGTTGCGGTCAAAATCATACTGTAATCCTGTGTAATTCGAAGAAGAGATGTAGGGTATGGCATGGTCGTCCCACCATGTGTGGCCAGCAAGGTATTCTAAATCAAAAGATAAGGGTCGGCTTATACGATCAAAACCGTTCACAATAAGAATGGTATTATTCTGCCAGGGGGTAAAAGATGCTGAAAGAATTTCTGAAGGAAAACTTTCGCCACCACTATTTGTCGCCGTAACCTTAAAGCTGTATATTTTATTCCATGATGGCAACTCAATTTCCATATACGGATTGGAAGTAATGGTTCCCTGATCAAATCCTTTTCCTTCCTCTCGGATAAATACAATATAGTTTTCAGCAATGGCGGATGGTTCCAGCAAATCCTCAGTAGGTTGCCAGGATAAGGTAATGGTTCGTTCACCAGTTATTTTCATCATCAATGATTCGGGTGGCAGGGGTTGAATAACGGCTTCTTTGCCTTCCTGGTGAGTCAGGAACCGGGTAATTCCTTTGTAAATTGCCCGGCTTACGTCAAACTGAAAATGGGGATCGAGTCCATATTGCATATCTGCCATGTTTTGGTGCGATAATAACTCGAGCAACATAGCCGGTACATTGGGACGCCATGCTTCAGAGTATTGCCTGTCCCAAAGTGCCCGGCGGGTCCAGTTGGGGTTATACAGGTTTCGTATATCATGTACTATCTGATCCTGAACAATATCGGTCAAGTCGCGGCTGGCCATTCGGGATATACCATCAGGAAAAATACCTTCATCCCGCTGCGAACTATAAATCGCAAGGGTTCCAATAACTGAATCGTTGGGTGTTATACCGGCGTCGGTATGAAATGCCAGCGAAAGATCAATGGGAATACCTAAACCCGGATTGTCTCTTTCTTTTTGAGGACCATTGGGGCTTCCCTGGAGATAATTTAACCACTCACCTCGTGACATAAAATCATCGTTGTAGTCGTTTTTACCAGAGTTAAGTGAATAAATCAATGTATCTGGCATGCCTGCGTACTGAAGGTAATAACGTGACCCTTCTGTCCATCTTGCACGACCAGAAGTCTTCCATGTCTTTTGTCCGAAATTCGGATCAATATTTCTTTCATCATTTTGAAAACTCCCGGTGTCGGTTGCTGATCTTTGGTTGGCCATACCCGTTGGTAGAGGGCGTCGGGCAACATTACCCATCCCTCCGCCAAAACGAACAGCATCCGATGTAACAGTGCCCTGTGCTTCTGAATGGGTATACAGAGTAACACTTCCATTTCCAGCTTGCCGGCCCTGTTCAAAATAAAAGGTTCCCAGGTAGATCCAGGTTCCAAAGCCCATCTGTTGCTTCACCTGGAAGGAAGCACTTCCTCCGGCGTAATTAACTGTATATAAGGCATCAGGAATATTATCATCACTTTTTGCCCATGAAACATAAACGGCATAATCTCCGTTTTCAGGAATATAGGGGACATAAATTAATGATGCACCAGTATTGGCCTTAACAGATAAATGTGAACCCATTAAAAAAGGGTTATCACCATCGAAAAGAGTATCCTTTTTCTTAAAACCACCGGGAATATTTATCCACTCATTGTTTCCGTTCTGGATAATAAGTTGCGAATCTCCGGTGCTAAAATCATTGTCAACCACTACTTCGTGAACTTGTGAGTCTCTTTCTCTTGGAATAAATACATTGGCTCCGGCATTTTCAAGCATTGGAGCAATATATTGCAGAACATAAGTAGCAGGAAAAATATCTTCTACGGTTTCAAATAGTCTGGCTCTTTGCCATTGCCAGCGATCTTTAGATGCGTTATAATAATACCCGTGGCTATGCCACAAGGCAATATGATTACCGTAAAGGCCATGAGTAATATTTTCGGCAGGAATCCTTTTTACCAGCGGTGTTTCAATAGGTTTTGATGGCCTTATGCGCGAACTGTCTGCTGGCAGGTAGTTATCACGATAATAATTGGGAATGAACTCACTTAGTAGTTTTCCGGGGGCAAATAATTTAATTTCATACTTGCGAAATCTCCATCCCAACATATTTCTGATTTGTGTTTCGAGAGATTGCAACCAGGGATAACGAATGGGAATATGGGTGATGTTATTGTTGAAATAGAATAAAATGAGTTTGTTGTCTCTTTGAATTATTATGCTGTCAAGAGAAACTCTACCCACATGATTCCAGGGAGAAAAGAAAGTGGGGAGTTCGCTGGTTTTTTTCTCTGCAAGGTTTGTCATTCTTACCGTACGTCGGTCAGTACTCTGCGCGTGTGCTGATTGCAAGCCCAAAAACAATATGAACAGGAATATAAAGAAAAAAAATTGTAAGAGTCTGAAAAACATTAGAATAGAAGATTTTGCCTTATCATCAGATTGATTGATTAATCCTTATTTTACTTTCAAAAGTAGGATAAGTTTTTAAATTAACGAAAATTATTTTCAGGTTTTTAAAAAATATTATTAATGTTATGTTTTTATTTTTACATTTGCATAGCAGCAATAAGTTTTTAAAATCCGAATGAAAGCCAATTCATTAACTTTAAGGATTTAAGTAACTAAAAACCAACCTTTATGAAGTTAATTGCCGACAGTGGGTCAACAAAAACCAAATGGCATCTTTTTGCTGATTCAATAAAGGTGGCAACTGATTGTGTTACTTCAGGAATCAATCCCTTTTTTCAACAAAGTTCAGAAATTGTAAAAACTCTGGAGAAAGAGTTTACATTAAGTCGCGATAATCTGACGTCGGTTTATTTTTATGGAGCCGGTGCCACCAATGAAATTAAGAAAAGGGAGCTTTATATTGCCCTGGAGTCGTTTTTCGGAATTAATAAGATATATATTGAGAGTGATCTGCTTGCCGCTGCACATTCTCTTTGTGGTAATAAAGAAGGCATTGTGGCCATTTTGGGCACGGGTTCCAATTCCTGTTACTACAACGGACATTCTGTTATATCCAACGTTTCCCCCCTGGGGTATATTCTGGGGGACGAAGGCAGTGGTGCCGTATTGGGTAAAAAGTTACTCGCAGATGTTTTAAAAAAACAGCTTCCTCAACAATTGATTAAACTGTTTTTTGAAACATACGATACAACTGCTGCAGAAATCCTCGAAAATTGTTACCGAAAGCCTTATCCCAACAGGTACATGGCTTCCTTTACCAGGTTTTTGAATACTCATCAAAGTCAACCTGAAGTAAGAAAGATAATATATGATAGTTTTTCGGAGTTTTTCACGAGAAATGTTGCTCAATACGAAAAGGCTTTCGATTTGCCTGTTAATTTTACGGGTAGCATAGCATGGCATTTTCATTCAATTCTTGAAAGTGTTGCCATTGATCATAATTTTAAGTTGGGTAGGCTAAATGCTGACCCCATGGAAGGACTTATTCAATATCATATCTCTGAAAAATAGTTAGTTTAATAATTGAATATATCGTCGATATGTCAGAATCCGGGAATGAAAAATTTACCTTAAGCATTACAGAATCTTCTTCTGAATTTGAGAATCTGGAAAAGATGCCGGTTAGTGAATTGGTTACGGCTATAAATCAAGAAGATGCTAAGGTTCACCAGGCAGTAAGAGATGCGCTACCGCAGATTGAAACACTGGTAGAGTTGATTCTGACCCGTATGTGTCAGGGAGGCCGTATTTTTTACCTGGGTGCCGGAACCAGCGGGCGACTGGGTGTGTTGGATGCATCAGAACTTCCACCAACCTTCGGAGTGCCTGATACGCTTGTAATTGGATTGATTGCCGGTGGTGATGTTGCCCTGCGTAAGGCCGTTGAACATGCCGAAGATGATCCCGAAAAAGCCTGGGAAGAGCTCAAAGAGCGCAATATCAATGAACTTGATACAGTAATTGGAATTGCAGCATCCGGATCAACACCCTACGTAGTGGGCGGTTTAAAGAGAGCAAGAGAAAATGGAATTTTAACTGGTTGTATTACCTGCAATCCTGGTTCTATAGTAGCCCTTGAAGCTGAGCATCCAATAGAGGTGATTGTAGGGCCCGAGTTTGTTACCGGAAGTACACGCCTTAAAGCAGGAACCGCACAGAAGATGGTTCTCAATATGATAACAACAACCATTATGATTAAAATGGGTCGTGTAAAGGGAAACCGCATGGTTAATATGCAACTGACCAATAAAAAACTCGTAAAGCGCGGCACCCGAATGATCATGGAAGAATTGCAGCTTGATGAAAATACAGCCCATGAACTTTTGTTACAGTATGGTTCTGTAAAAAAAGCTATTGAAGCATATAATGATAATTTTCAGGAGAAATAAGCTTTTTACGCTGCACCAAACCAGTTAGACTTTTGCAGAATAAGATTTAATTACTTTATATTATTAACTTTTTTAAAAAATATTTTTCAATTACATTTATAAGCCAAACCTTAATAAAAAACAACTTCCAATAGTTCGAAGCAAAAATTAATGCATATGAGAAAAATCCTGTATTTAACCGGTTTGCTATTGTTAATTGCCATCTCCGGGCTATCACAAACAAAGCAAATATCCGGTCTTGTAACAGACATTACCGACGATACACCTTTGATAGGGGTAACTGTAATGATCAAAGGAACCATCCAGGGTACTACTACTGATATTGACGGACGATACCAGTTGACAGCCAGTGAAGGTGACATTCTGGTTTTTCGGTTTATTGGCATGACTTCGCAGGAAGTGACTGTCGGCGACCAGCAAATTATTGATATCACCCTGCAGCCCGATGTTGCCACACTGGATCAGGTTGTGGTAACTGCACTGGGCATTAAACGGGAAGAGAGAACGCTCACATACAACGTACAAAGTGTTCAGTCTGAAGATATTGTTTCTTCACGGCAGGAGAATCTCGTTAATGCTCTGCAGGGAAGAGTTTCCGGTGTGCAGATTACCTCTACAAGTGGAGCTCCCGGTGCGGCATCTGAAATTATTCTCCGCGGTGCAACTTCTGTTGATGGCGATAACCAACCCCTCTTTGTAATTGATGGCGTACCCATTTCTAATGCATCGGTAAGTGGAACCACCAACCGTGCCGCCGATATCAACCCCAACGACATTGAATCGATGTCGATCCTGAAAGGAGCTGCAGCAGCCGCACTTTATGGTATTGATGCTGCCAATGGGGCCATCATTATTACTACAAAAAGAGGGAAGGAAGGGGCTGTAACAGTTGGCCTGAATACTTCCACCACCTTATCGCAGGTGGGTTCTTTGCATGGCCTGCAAAACACTTTTACAACCGGAGCCGGTGGTCTGTACAATCCAAGAACATTCTCGCATTGGGGGCCGCTCTTCAGAAGAAGCGACAATGTGTATGACAATCTGAATAACTTCTTTCAAACGGGTGTTTCAGCAAAATTTGATGCCAATGTGAGTGGAGGTACAGAAAAGCTTACATATTATCTGGCTATGTCAAGTCTTGGTGATGAGGGGATTGTGCCCAATACCAATTATGGCAGGTTGTCGGGCTTGTTTACCGGTTCGGCAAAAATAACCGAGAGAATGTCTCTTACCACCACAGCCAATATTATAAAATCCAACAATGCCTATGGTATTGTTAACGCATCAGGTGGCTGGATGGCCAATGTTTACAGATGGCCCCGCTGGGATAATATGGAAGAAGTTTACAATCCCGATGGCAGCGAACGCAATGTCTGGATCCCGGTAACAGGCAATCTGGCAGATGTGCCGGATAATCCACTTTGGGTAGCCAATCATAACATCAGAAAAGATGAAGTTGACCGCACCATAGCTTCCATGAATTTCAATTACAGCATCACCGATTGGCTCAACCTGAATTATATTGCCGGGCGCGACTATTTTCAGCAGCATTTTAAAGCAGTTAGCGAATGGGGTACTGCCGGGAGCAATGCTCATGAAGGGGCCATAAGGGAATTTAACCGCGAGAGTGAAAAAATTACTTCTACCATTATTCTTACTGCTGATGGTAAAGTTACCGACGAGCTTACTGTTACTGCATTGGTAGGAAATAATATCCAGTCTGATTTTGCCCGAAATACCATTGTTGAAGGCGAACGATTCAGAAATCCTACCCTGCATTCTATTAACAACCTTCAGGAAATCAGGAATTCGCAGTCAACTGCCCGTCGAAGGATCATTGGTTTGTTTGGTGACATTACCATCGACTATAACCGCTGGATTGTTTTTGGGCTTACTGCCAGAAATGACTGGTCGTCAACCCTTCCCCTTGAAAATCGTTCTTTTTTCTATCCATCGTACAGTTTTGCCCTTATTCCCTCTGAGTTTTTACAGGGGCAGCTGGCCGATGTCTTCTCTTTTGCCAAATTCAGAGCAAGTTATGCTCAGGTGGGTAAAGATGCACCACCCCATCGCCTCTCCCAAACACTTACACAGTTTTTTGGTATCAATAGTGGCTGGAGAAATGATCCTTTTGCAGGAAACCCAATTCTGAAACCTGAAATTACCACTGAATTGGAAATAGGTGCCGACTTCAGGCTCTGGAATGGTTTATTTAATATTGATGTTACCTACTACGAAAGAAAATCTGATGATCAGATCATTCAACCACGTGTAACTCCGGTTACGGGCGCCATTTTGCAAACGGTAAATTCAGGCTCTGTTGAAAACAAAGGGATTGAAGCATTAATTACTACCAATTTGATCCGCACAGATAATATGCGTTGGGAAACATCTCTCAACCTGTTTGGCAACCGTTCGCGTCTCACCAAGTTGTTTGGCGATCTGGTTGAATTTCCAGTTACCTATGGCCAGGTTTCTTCGCAGGCCATTGCCAGTTCATGGTTGGGTGAACCTCTTTTTGGTATTGTTGGAACCGATTATGAAAGGAATGAAGATGGTAGGGTAATCGTTAATGAAGATGGATACCCGATCATTGATTCAGAGAAAAGATACATAGGCAACCGCGAACCTCAGTTGTACTATGGATTGAATAATAACTTCAGATATAAGGACTTTGAGATATCTTTTCTGCTTGATGGTTCCTATGGCGCGCAGATCATGAACGCCACAAGTCAGTTTCTGATATCAAGTGGTAACCACTCTATGCTGGAAGAATACCGTTTACAGGAATTTGTTTTTGATGGGGTTGTAGAGGTAGAAGATGGAGTATATGTTGAAAATGAAACCCCCATTATTCTGGATCGGGTATTTTTTCAGAATTATTACAACCTTGCAGGAACAAATTTTGTGGAGGAAGTTTATTGGCTTCGTTTAAGAAATATCAATCTGATTTATCATCTCCCGGAGCAATTTATTGCCCGATTGGGAATTAAAGATGCTTCCGTAAATATTAATTTTCAGAATGTTGCATTATGGACAAACTACTCCGGTGGCGATCCGGAAGTTAACAATGCCGGTCCCGGCGGTGGTGCAAGTGGTGCCGGAACTATGGGAGTGGATTATTTCCAGGTTCCTCATCGTAAGGCAGTTACCATGGGTTTGAATCTTAGTTTTTAAGCTCTCTTTGAATTGGATTCTGTTAATCATATAAATATTAAAAGGATGAAAAAATATATTGCACTTTTCTTGTTTACGTTCATTTTCTGGGGCTGTGAAGACTTTCTCGATGTCAACGAATCCGTTGACAATGATCAGAGAACAACCCCCAATTACATGTTACCGGCCGTGCTTGGGAACATGGCTTACGCCCATTATGGCCAGGCCGAAACTACCGCCTACATTACCCAATACGTTACAACAGAGTTTGGGTTTAATGCGGTTAAAGATTATTGGGATTATCGCAGTGTATTGCGTGTAGGGCATTGGCGCCGTCACTACTTTGATGTTGCAGGTAATGCCAATAAGATGATCATTTTTGCGGAAGACGAAGGCTCTGATAATTATGTTGGAGTGGGTAAAGTAATGATGGCTTATTCATTTCTCACCACAACCGATATGTTTGGAGATATGCCCATTCTTGAAGCTCTGACCGGCATTTATAATCCAACCTATGACTCGCAGGAAATTGTTTATCTTGAGGTAGAAAAAATGCTTGATGAAGGTATTGAAGCTCTTAAAAAGGCTGATCCATTAACGAATCGTTCCATGACTTCATCCGAAGATCATATTTATCATGGCGATATCCAGAAATGGCTCTCCTTTGCTTATGCCATAAAGGCTCGTATGAATCTCCATACAGCCAATTTCCAGGGAAGTTATGATGAAGTGTTAACCAATGTTGATCTGGCCAGGGATAATTGGGCTGAGCCGTTGTACGCTTTTGTAACCAATGCCGACAGCGATTGGTTCCGCAATTTGTGGGGGCCTTCAAGACCAAGTCCGCAATGGGACTTTGCAGAGATCCGAAATTCTTTAAATTCTTCTATCCATACCACTTTTTTTATGGATGCCATGACGCTTTCCGGAAATCCTGATCCACGATTGTTTAAGCTTACTACCCCGGGCAGCAATGGAAATTATCTCTCTGTGCCGGCAAGTACCGGGCGAGGTGCTCTCGAACTTGATGATTTTGCAGTTTTGTATAATGGGTATTGGACCAAAGATGACTCTCCCTACGTTTTTATTCCGGATGAAGAGTTGTATTTCATTGAAGCCGAAGCCGCCTTTTATGCCAATAACAGGCAAAGAGCTTTTGATGCTTACGTAAATGGCGTTTCACGGAATTTTTCACGACTGGGTGTGGGAGCAGATTTTCAGACGTATCAACAATCTCAGGCAATGGCTCAAAGTGTTGATGAGCTTACAATTGCTGATATAATGATGCAGAAATATATTGCCCTGTATCTCCATCCTGAAACCTGGGTAGATATGCGCCGGTATGGTTATTCGCAACAAGCCTACCCTGGATTGGAATACCCTGAAAAGGCACTTGATGAGTATGAAGGGAAGTGGATTGTACGTTTACCCTACGACCCCCAAACTGAATATATTTACAACCCCAATGAAATTGAAAGACTTGGTGCGCGTGATGATCAGTGGGTAGTAACACCTTTCTGGTGGATTGAAAATTCAACATTGTTTAACCAATAAATCCCACTTCACGATGAAAAGATCAATAAAAATATTACTGATTGTTTTTATAACGGCACTGTGGGGTTGTGAAAAAAATGACCCCCTGGCCGAACAGGGAACCCTTACCGGAAATTCGGTACCCTTCAACCTTTTGGCCCAAATGGCCGATGCTGCCGCCGGCGATACTCTTAACCTGCGTAACGTTGCATGGGCCATAGATGATAACATCGAAAATGTATCGTTTTTCCATCGGGGATTCAAACTGCGCAACTATGAATTTGCCTTTTCTGTAGAAACTGATTTAAATGGAGTAAGCGAAACTTACGAAATGGAATATATTTTTGCTGAAGATTCAATACTTTTTGAAGCCCAAAGATTTGCTCAATATCCAGAGAACGGACAAAGTCTTGATCAATATTATCAAACACTTGAAAATGCTTATGTTATTGTCCACGAATTTATTGTTCCTGATCAATACAAGATTAGCAAGGAAGTTGATGGTGAATTAATTCTTGCCCTTAATGAAACTGTTTATTCTTTCATCACAGATACCCTTGGTAAGGTAATGAACCGGCCATTAATGGTTACCATCTTCCCCAATCTGAGCCCTTTTAATGTTACTTATTTTGAGTTTGACAGCGAAGGTAACTTTACCAATAATCTCAAGCCTGCCGGAGTAGCCTATTTTCTGGAAAATATAACCCGCGAAAGGCTTAACGATTTTCTTGACGGTGCCACTGTTTCAGATAATACCCGTGTAACCATAGAAACGGAAGCCATTCTTAAAGGTGCAACCTTAGGCGCCAAATCACAACGTACATTCAGAGTAATCTAATAAATGAAAAATACTGATTATGAAGAAATTATCAATATTCCGCATATTCTTTACCCTGGCAATTCTGGCTGTTGCTTTTACGGCTTGCGATGAAGAAGAGGAAAAAAGCTGGGGTGAGCCAACCATTGGTTTTACCATTGTAGATGTAGAAGATCTTAATGCTCCTGCCGAGGTGCTGTTTATTAACAATTCAAAGTATGGTGAAGAGTATCGCTGGCATTTTCCGCAAGGTCAGATCATGAAAAATAATCTGGTTACCAACGATTCCACCTCTACCGAAATACAGCCCGAAAGCGTATTTTATCCATTACCTGGTGATTACGAAGCTACCCTTTGGGTTACGGCCAATGGCGAAGAACGCGAATTCAAACAAAACTTTACTGTAAAGAAACCAAACCCACAGATTACCTTCGAACCAGCAGGTATCGTTTATGATGATACGGTAACCTTCAATGTTACCTATTTTCAATATTCCGAACTTCAGGACCAGGTTACTTTCAACTGGGATTTGGGTAACGGACAAACTTCCAATATTGCTTCACCACAAACAACTTATAACCCGCCAGGTGAGTATACCGTTGGTCTCGAAATTTTTGACGGCGTGGAAACTCTTACAACCAGCCTTACCATTACTGTACAGGCTGAGATTGCGAAAACACTCTATTTTACCAATGCTATCAATCAAAGCCTTTACAAGAAAATGCTCTATTCCGGCACTGATCTGCCACATGAAAATATGGGGGTTGACTTGGGTTTGCATGCTCTTTCTGTTTCTGTACACAAGGAAAGGATTGTGGTAACTGTGGCCGGGCAAAATATTCGCTTCGCCAATGATCCCCCCCCGTTACCTGACGGGTATATTTTCACTACCAACCTTTCGGGTGGCAACCGTTATACCATTACTACCACCAATCCTGATTATGATTACAGATTCGATCCCTTTGTGGGTACCGTGGGCCCCGATGGCACCGTTTACTGGCTCGATCGTTTCCAGGGCGCCCGTCGTCTTAATATTACTGAGCAGGATGCAGAATACCCCGATCCTTATGTGTTCGATCAGGCAAGCGAAGGCTCTGAACTGGCCGCTGCATTAGGTGTTGCCTCTGCTTTTGGATGGACTGATGGTGCTGTGCGTATTGTGAATGGCGAACTTTGGTACAGTAAACATGGTACGGGTAAAGGTTTATACAGATTTACTACTGAAGGTGCATTCATTGCCAAGATAGACCCCTTGTTTGATCTCAAAATCAGAACCTTTGAAGTGGATACGGTTAATAACAAAATATATCTTGCTGTAAACCAAGCTGCCGGGGGCTTCGATCCGGGTATTTATGTTTGTAATATTGATGGTACAGATATTCAATTAATTGACCCCATGGTAGATTTTTCCATGCAGGGTGGCGAAGGTGAACGAACCTTTGTAACCGAAATGGTTGTGGACCCGGATGGTGGATATCTCTATTATCCGTTCCGTCATGAGAATGATATAAACTTTGCTGGCGAGATAATTGGCGATGGCAGTCTTTCCGGAATCAAACGCTGGAAAATTGATGGCAGTGAAGAACCCGAATTTTATGTTACCGGGGTTATCTCATACGGAATGGGGCTGGATCCGGTAAAGAGATAGTCTGATGCCTGAAGTAAGAAGCTGGAAGTCCGAAATATCTTCCATCTTCGTCACCCCGTGACTCTTGTTAATACAGCGAAACAGAATTAAATTAAGCAAAAACGATTATTGGTTGCGGGCACGGGGCGACTGACATTTAAAATATAAACCAGTGACGGGGTCACTCAAAGTGGCCCTCTCACAATATAACAATTTAAACCCACTAACCTAATATTTGATTAATGAAACAACTCTACCTAACCTTATTCTTAGCATTACTATCAATAACCGCTATTCATGCTCAGCCCGAACGCGAATTACGTTCGGTCTGGCTTACCAGCGTTTATAATATTGACTGGCCTCAAAGCACCGGTGTTTCTGCGGCTGCACAACAAGCCCGTTTGATTACCATTCTGGATAAGTTACAGGCAGCCAATTTTAACGCTGTGATGTTCCAGGTACGGCCCAATGCCGATGCTCTTTACCTGTCATCTTACGAGCCCTGGTCAGCATGGATTACCGGCAACCGGGGGCAGCAGCCTTCTTATGATCCCCTTGCTTTTCTGCTTCAGGAAGCCAATAAGCGCGGTATGGAAGTACATGCCTGGCTCAACCCTTATCGTTTTGAAAATACAGCCGGCGAATATGCCGGAAAACCTGGCAACTATTCCCAAACACATCCTGAACTTATAATTTCCTATAACGGAAAAACGTATTTCGATCCTGGGCTACCGGCTACTACTCAGCTAATAAAAAGCATTGTAGCCGATCTAATTACTCATTATGAGTTGGATGGCGTTTTATTTGATGATTATTTCTATCCATCCAATCTTCCCACATCATATGATCAGCAAACCTATGATGCTTATGCTACTCAGGAGTTTGTGGGGCAGTGGTACAGCAATCTTAACAGAGGGAACTTTCGCAGAGCTTCAGTAAACAATATGATTCGTGAAGTATATGATACGATAAAGTCTGTAAACCCCGGAGTTATCTTTGGGGTGAGCCCTGCCGGAATTTATTCTACCCAAAGTTCTGCTGCCACGCAGTGGGGCACAACTCTACCTGCAGGCATAACCGGTAATGATAATTACAATGCAATTAACTGCGATCCCCTGGCCTGGTTACGCGATCAATCGGTTGATTACATTTCACCTCAGCTATACTGGTTAATGGGTGGTGCCCAGGATTTCGTTACTCTTACTCAATGGTGGGGCAACGAAGCCAAACGATATGACAGACATCATTATCCCAGTATGGGTTCTTATCGTTTGTTTGATGGTAAAAATGCAGATGATCCGGAATCAGAAAAATATAGAGCAGCTATACATGAAGTACTGGCTTTAAAAACGGGCGACTTTACTGAAAAGAGCAACTGGCCGCTTACAGAAATTGGCAATCAGATTATTGCCAACCGCAACAGTCCCAACAACCTGGCACAGGGAATGATTTTTTACAACACACGCAGCACGGTTGATCCTTCTAAAGATCTGGCAGCTTACCTTTCTGGAGATTTGTACGCAGAGAAGGCCATTTTTCCAGAAATGGAATGGCTTCCGGAAATTCAACCCGGAGCACCTCAAATTGCTGAAATTGGCGTTATCGCAGGTTCTGAACAGGATGTTGCTGCTATGAACATCATTAACTCTCCGGTTCAGCGGTTTTTATTGTATGGGGCTGACCAGCTTCCCACCAAAGAAGATAAAAATGACCCGGAGTTTTTGCAGGTTGTTTTTGGAAAAGATTTTTCTACTTTTCACCATCTTAACAAAGCTTTTTTCTCTGTGCAGGAATTCATGCCTAACCGTTTTACTGGCAATCAGTCTTCTTTTGTTGGATATGATTACCTTATGTCGGCTGTTGTTTCCAGTCCAGTTAACGAAACAGTCTGTGATGGATTTGCATTTTCGTGGCAGCCTGTTGAAGACAGCGAATTTTACCAGGTGCAGGTAGCATTGGCACAAAGTCCGGGCTCAATAATTTATAATTCACATCTATTAACAGAAACATCTTTTCTAATGCCCGATGGCTTGCTGGCCGGGCAACAGGATTATGTTTACCGGATTAAAGCAGTATCGGGCACATCGGTTTCCTGGTCTGATCAGGGGAGTTTCTTTACCGGGCAACCCACAGCAACTCAAATCAATTCACCTGCCAACGGAATGCAGACTACAAATCTATCCGTAAGCTTTCAGTGGAATTCAGTACCCGATATCAGCCATTACCAGATTCAGATTGCTACTGATAATACTTTTTCGGAGGAATCTCTGGTTGTTGATCAACACCCCGTTAGTTTTAATCTTTATACTGCATCGCTGTCCGAGGCAAATCAGGATTATTTTGCCCGTGTAAGAGGGGTAAATAATTGCGGGGGGGCGCAGTGGTCTGCTGTGGTGAATTTTTATGTGGGTTCTTTGGGTATTGCAGAAAATAAACCCTCCACTGTAATAAAAGTCTATCCCAACCCTGTTCATCAGAAATGCCAGGTAATTTATCCCCAAATTCTTGAGAACAGAATAATTCAACTGCATGATTCAAGGGGCAGGGTAATTGCTCAATATTCCAGAAATCAGGCCACCGATAGCGAAGAATTTGATCTTTCTGGTGTTGCCCCAGGATTTTATTTTATTCATGTGAAAACCAGCAATGGGAAAAAATTTGTTGGCAGGCTTGTGAAATCACCTTAAAAAACTATTCTTTGCTGTTTTAATCCATCGCGGGCGGCAAAGTAGTTGTAAAGAAAGATGATGATTATATTTCATTTAGTAAGAATTTAAAACAAATAGAATATGAGCTGTCTGATAAAAAACAGGAAGATTTGTTCCCGTAGCTTTGTGGCGGTACAAAAACCACTTTGGATTGTATTATTATTCTTGATTGCTTTTGCTAAACCCACATATTCTCAACCCAAACCTGCCGAATCAGCGGAAGTCTTTATCTCGCTACCCGGGCAAACTGTAATGAGCGCGCAATGGTCGCCCGATGCTAAAACCGTTGCATTTACATCGGACAATTATAATGGGATATGGCTCGCCGATTCTAACGGAACCAATATTCGCATTTTAACAACCGATCAGAGTGTTGGTTTCGGATTTTCATGGTCGCCCGATGGTGCATATATTCTGGGCCGGAGTGCTATTACGGAAAACCGCAGGCGACTGCATCAAATCAAAATTTATGATGTTCGTAATGCTTCCTACGAAATATTAGTGGAGAAAACCCGGGGCATAAACAGTTTACCTGTATGGTCATCCACAGGTACGGAAGTGGTTTTTGTAAGAAGTGGCAAAATGGAAACTGTTACATGGAACAAATTGCAAAGAACAGGTTTAACCCCAAAATCTGTTTTGTATTCTCATCTCGATAAGATTTTTCTCTTTGACGAAGCCAGCAAATCATCAAAAGAGGTGGGAAACTTTGAAGGAAGAGTTTTATTTAATCTCAGCCCATCGCCGGAAGGGAACAAGATATCTTTCCAGGTGCAGGGCTTGGGACTATATGTAATGGATGCAAATGGCGAAAACCTGATTTCTTTGGGTCGTGGTGAAAAGGCTGCCTGGTTACCCGGAGAAAAATATGTGATTGTTTCGGTTGCTGATGATGATGGTTACAATATTACTGGGGCTGAGCTTTATGCTGTTGATGTGAATACCGGAGAGTCATACCCACTCACTGCCAACATTTCCCACACTACACTCAAACCAGCCGTTTCTCCCAATGGCAAATATGTTCTTTTTGATAGCCCGGAGGATGGCGTAATTTATAGATTGGCGTTAGATTAGTTGGAAGACCGAAGACCGAAGTCGGGAGACCGAAGACGTCAGGTGGTTTTTGGAATATTTGTTCATCCAAACACCTTTGAGTACTGCTGTAGTCCCATGAGGGGCGATAATCTTTATAGTTATAATTGCATATCGGATTTTAGCGCTGCAGAAGAAAGTTGATCAGTAATAGAATATAAATGTCAGCGCAATACAATCGACGGTTGAATAACAAGAAACAAAAAACAAAGAACAAAAAACAAATTAACCCATCAAACCACAAACGCATGAAAACCCAACTATTACTATCAAGACATATATTAGCAGCACTGCTGGTTTTTCTTATGCTGGGGAATGCAAGAGATGCTACCGCACAGGAAATTACCGGGTTAAATAACTGGACACTTTTTATTGATCCCGGCCACTCGCAAACGGAAAATATGGGTCTCTTCAATTATTCTGAAGCGCAGAAGGTGCTACGTGTAGGCCTTGCTTTACGTGGAATGTTTCTTGAGCAAACCGATATTGATACTGTTTTCATGGCGCGTATGACCGATCAGGATAACATTTCGCTGGAAGGTCGCACAGCATTGGCGAATACGCTGGGTGCCGATTTCTATTATTCTATCCATAGCGATGCGGCCGTTTCTCCGGCAACAAATCTTACTTTGATGCTTTATGGAGGCTGGAAAAGCAACGGCGTACTGGTTGAGAAAACCCCCGAAGGAGGTGGCGCTTACGGTGCTATTCTTGATTTTGATCTTACCGGTGCCATGCGCATCGGGCGAAGAGGTAATTTTGCCGACCGTGTTTTTTATCAGGGAGATATTCATAATCATACCAATCAATGGCCTTATCTGCACGTAAATCGTACAACCAATATGGCATCATTGCTCAGCGAAGCAGGGTTTCACACAAACCCCGGCCAGCAAATGCTCAATATGAATGCCGAGTGGAAGGTGCTCGAAGCCTTGTCTGCCTTTCGTTCTTTCCTGCAATGGCATGATATCGACCGGCCAGCCATTGGTTTGGCAACTGGAATTATTCGCGACTTAGAAACCGATTTGCCTCTGAACGATGTTACTGTTACTATTGGGGATAAAACCTACGTAACAGATGGATACGAATCGCTTTTCAATAACTACTCCAGCAACCCAAATCAGTTGCGCAACGGATTTTTCTTCATCGATAGTCTTATACCCAATACCACCGTTACGGTTGAGTTTGCCAGGGCCAATTATGATACTCTTACAGTTGATCTTGATATTGTTTCCAATCCTAACGGACTTACCGAAGAAAACCTGAGCTTTCTCGATCCAATGATGGTTTCGCTCATCCCCCCGGTAGTGGTTTCTGTTAATCCGGCAGAGGAGCTTATTGAGTTGGTTCCCGGCACACCCCTGAATGTGCGGTTTAGCCGCATCATGGATCAGGAAGCCACAGAAGATGCTTTGTCCATTGATCCACCAGCTAATTATTCCGTTTCATGGGAAAGTGATTTTGAGCTAGTTATACAAACCACAGAATTTGCTTATCTGCAAGATTATACGCTCACTTTCGATGGAAATATAGCCAAAAATTCTCTCACCGAACAGTTTCTTGATGGCGATGGGGATGGAGTAGAAGGGGGCGACTATGTTTTCCAGATCACCATGTCTGATGAAGACACTGATGCACCAGCGATAATAGACTTTTCACCCACCGAAGATACTCCTGTGCGAACATTGCGTCCGGTTATCAGGCTGGTTTACGACGAAATGATATTGGATCAAACCATACAGCAAAATACGGTAGTGCTTTCTACAGGGAGCGAATCCGAACCCGTGAGTGGTTTAGTTGATCACCAGGTAATTAACGAGCAGAGTGTAATTCACTTTTTTCCCGTAGAAGATCTTCAACCCGGTTTGGTATATTACGTTACAATTGCTGCAGGGCTTAGCGATGAGTTTTATAATCTCTCGGAAGAGCAGTCTCTCCGTTTTTATATTATTGATGAACCCATTCTTCAAAGCGGACTTATCGATGGATTTGATTCCGGTGTTTCTGATTGGTGGGGTCCACTGCAGGCTGGCCAAACAGTAGGAGTATTAGCCGAGCTTACATCGCGCAGCTTTAATACCAATATAGTGAATCATGCTGTGGGAAGCACCGGCAGTATGAAACTGAGCTATGGCTGGGATTCTGGATACATTGGAATTCCATATATCCGGCAGTATTTACCCCCAACAGCCCCACAAAATGGAGTCAGATTTAATATTGGCGATGTTTTGCAGGTATATGTTTTTGGTGATGGATCTGGAAATAAAGTGCGATTGATGATCCGCGATGGTCTCAATCAGCTCGAAACCCAGGAATGGGTTACCCTCGACTGGTTGGGATGGAAGTTGGTAGCCTGGGACCTGGCCAACGATCAGGCTTTCCCATGGGCTGGTGTTGGAGGAAATGGCATTTTGGAAGGAAGCAATTTTTATATGGATGGATTCCATGTTACGGCTGGGGAGAATGCAGAGAGTGTCGGAGCAATCTATTTTGATCATTTGCACTTTGTGAGAAAAGATGAAACCCAATATTCAACCACCCTTTTTGAGAACTGGCAGGATTACGAAGACTTTTCCACCGACCTGTTTCCCTGGCGCACTGTTGATGAAGATGGTGAAATTACCTGGAATCCTGCAGGTTTCACCTTCCCTGGAGCAGGCGAGCCATATGCATGGAAAGTGATGAACCCTTCTGAAACTACCCCGCCTATTGAAGGGAATCATCCTGCTTATGATGGAGATAAGTATTTGATTGCTATGATGTCGCAAAAGATTGGAGAAGATAAATGGCTGATTTCACCCCAGCTTCGCGCTACCAATTTCACTGAATTAAGCTTTTTTGCTAAATCTATTATAGTTGATGAAGAAACCTTTGGCCCGGAAAGAATAAATGTCTATATTTCTCTGGATGATAACGAAACGTTTGAATTCGATCCAGAGAATTTCATTCAGATTTCTGATAGTGCCTTTATTGAAGTACCCGATGTCTGGACCCATTATTCATGGTTCCTGGGCGATTATGCCGGTGAAGTTTACCGGTTTGCCATTCAGTATGTTTCGGAAGATGATTATATGCTTATGCTCGATAAGATTGAAGTGGGCGATGCACCTGTTTATGCCGTAATCACTATAGTATTACCAGAAGGAACAGGAAATGTAAGTGGAGCAGGTGAGTTTGCCGAAGGGCAGCAAGTTACCCTTACCGCACAGCCCGAACAAGGCTATGTATTTGCAAGATGGGAAGATAACGAAGGAAACACACTATCAACAGAATCTCCCTATAGCTTTATAATGCCGGGTGATGATATTGGTATTACCGCAGTATTTGAAACAGGGCAATATGATTTGGTCGTTAATGTTTTTCCTGAAGATGGGGGAACTGCCACCGGTGCAGGTACTTACTTGTTTACCGAGCAGATAACGGCTGAAGCTACAGCTGCTGATGGTTATTTGTTTACCAACTGGACCAACCGTCAGGGCGATGTTCTATCAACCGAAGCCAGTTTTACTTTCTCAATGCCTGGCAATAACTATGAAATTATCGCAAATTTTGAATTGCTTCCGGTGTTTCATAATTTATCTCTTTTGGCAGAACCCGCAGAAGGGGGAATCGTTTCCGGGGAAGGGCAATATGAAGAAGGAACCCAGGTTTTTATTTCGGCTACACCGTCGCAAAACTATATATTTGTGCACTGGACAGACGAAAATGAAAACATTATCAACACCAGCGATTTCTTTTCTTATACCATACCTGCTTCTGATATTACTTTTACTGCACATTTTTCTTCTACTATAGATGTAGAGACTATTCAGGTGAAAGCGCAGCATATTTATCCTAATCCAGTTCAGGATAAGCTCTTTATTGCTGAAAACCAAAACGGGATTAGCGAAATTGTGCTAATTAGTATTACTGGAGAACATTTACTTACGTTCGATGGAACAAGAAAAACAATTGATGTAAGCCATTTGCCAGAAGGACTCTACCTTGTCAGGTTATCTACCGGAGTGAATATTACTTATCATAAAATCCAAATAGTTCGATAACTAAATAGCCGGCAAAGAATAGTATTAGCCGGTATAATCACATTTCATACAATCCAAATTACAAACTAAAATCAAATAGTCATGACAAAACGAATTACAAATTTATTTTTATTGGTGTTCTTATTTGCAACAATCAGTAATAGCATAATGGCACAGGTTGTCGATACCAGATCGTTTCGCACCATAGCCGATTTTGAAACACCAGAAGGGGCTAACTTTTTTAGAGACCCGGGCGGGTCTGGCCAAACTACCGGAGTTATCTTCCAGGATGAAGATGGCCTATACATAACTTACCGCAATCATAATGTTGAAGTTGTAAATCCGGATACAGAAAGTACAGGCTCATTGGAGTTGGGAATTGTTTGGAATACATCAGATACCCTTGAATGGTTCGAACCCACCGCCGGTGGTTTTGCCAGTCACTATGTTAGGTTGTATTCTAATCCTGATATGGCAAATGTTGTGGGGAAAAGATTTTTTCCTGGCGAAGCCATAGAAGTTTTTCTTTATGGTGATGGAAAAGGAAACCGGTTTAAGTTTATGGTTCGTGATGCCTTGTTTAACCTGGAAGGTTCAGAATGGATAACCGTTGATTGGACAGGCTGGAAAAGACTTACATGGGATTATAATGACGCAGCAAATGTATTTGGCTGGGTTAATGGTAATGGTGAAATGGATTTGAATGCCGATGGTGCCGGTCATTTTTATTTTGATTCTTTTCATATAACCCGCGATGTGGATGGTACAACCGAGGATGTGCTGTTTTATTTTGATGATTTCCGAATTGTGGAATCCAAATTTGATGTCGATTTCAATATAACCGATGCCAATGGCACTGAAATCGTTTCCATAGAAGGAGTTACCTACGATCAGGGGCAGACTGATTTCCAGTATTTCCCTGGCGAGTATGAGTTTTTCGTTCAGAAAGATGGGTTTTTAACCTATAACGGTACTTTTACCGTTGATGATGAGGGTATTACAGTAGATGTTACCCTCGATGCCGGAACCGACCCTGAATATGCTGTTACGTTTACAATCCTGGATACCGAAGGAGAATTATTGAATGACTTTATAATCACTGTTAATGGAGAATCTGGTCCAGTAAATGAGAATGTATTCAATCTTACCCCTGGTTATTATACCTATACCGTGGTAAAGGATTTATTTTTTGATACAGCAGGCTCTTTCAAAGTTTTGGATGCCAACCTGTTCATCAATGTGGAATTGAATGAAATTCCCGATGTTTACGATAACCTCTACCTGAAATGGGATGTTGCATCAACATCTGGAAACGCTCAACATCGCGATGAAACATACAGTGTGTGGGTAGCATCTGTTACGGATGACCAGCAAGAGTTTGATGCCGAAGATTACGAGATGATTTTTGAAGAAACGCTCAGCTCACAGGATCCTAATTGGGTATATCAACCCCGTATGGTTGAATTGTCAGGCTATCAGAGTCAGAATATCCGTGTGGCTTTCCGCCATTTTAACTCTACAGATAACGACCGCGTTGTTATTGACAATGTTAGGATAGAAGCCATCGACCGTGTTGAGGAAGTTACAGACCTTTACTTGGTAGAAGATTTTGAAGGGGGATTACCCGAGGATTTTGATCCTTTAACTTTTGATCCTTTTGTTCCCGATGCATACGACGATACATGGCTGCCCGAAAACTGGAGTGCAATAGATAACGATGGTGATGAATTTAACTGGTATTTCTCAATTCATTTGGAGCAGGATCTCAGTTACTATACCCACATGCTTAGTCAATCGCATGATGCAACAGAAGGGGCTCTTACTCCCGACAACTGGCTGGTTACTCCCTATATTGAATTACCCATGGTAATCTTTTACAATGTGTCTTTTAACGTTGTAGATGTTGATGGAAACCCAATTACCGATGCTGTAATTAGCTTAAATGGAATTAAGTATGACGCTGGCGATTATGATTTTATTTTATCAAGTGGTGAGTACAATTACGAAGTTACTCTTGATGACTATATTCCTGTTTCTGGCACGGTAACCGTTGAACGTGATGATATTGCTGTAGATGTAACACTTTTACTCCCCGAAGTTTACGAAGTGACCTTTATCGTAGATATGCGCGAATCAGCTTCTTTTGCACCCGGTGAAACAGATATCTATATGACCGGAAACTTCCCCGGATGGGATTTTGCCATTCCGGGTACCTACCCCGAGCAGCAGCTTAATCCTACCAATAATGTTTTCTTTTTTACTCAAACCTTACAAATGGTAGGCGGCACATACAACTACAAATACTTCGAAGGTGCTTCGCTTGATGGTGCTGAATGGCCGGGCGAACCTTTCCGTCAAATTGTTGTAGAAGGTAATATGGAAGTTACCGATGTATTTGGTGTTCAGGTGTCGGTTGATGAAATTGCAGAATCTGCCCAGGCAAGTATCTTTCCCAACCCTGCCAGAAATAAGGTGGAAATAAGCACAATTAATAATATGAGCAAGGTGATTGTATTTAATATTTCAGGCCAGCAGGTATATACCAGCAGTGCCGCAGGTACAACCCACATTATTAACCTTGATGGTTTCAATGAAGGAATTTACCTTGTACAGGTAGTAACCAGTAAGGGTGTAGCTACCCAAAAACTACAGGTATTGAAATAGCAAACCTGAACCGTTTTAATAAATCAAAGCCCCTGCATCCGGATAGGATGTGGGGTTTTTTTCCTTTAAAGGCGAGCGATTAAGGCTGATTTTCCCATCATAATCTATCTCAACTTCATCAAACCCCTACTCGTGAGACGAACCGGAAGTCGCCCAGCCAAAACCTCGTCCCACTACTTTCAGTCGGCGGACGAATACCAAACGGGATTCACTGTGGTTATTGATTTTTCTCTATTTCAGGGTTTTGATGGTTCAAATATTCATTTTAAGTGCAATAAGCTGGATTACATTTATTGTTTTTACCACCATCTATTACGTTCATTGATAGCTGTCCCAGGTAAAGAGTAGCACGACTTCAAAACAGTTTAGCGGAGTTTATCTCGCCATTTAGCGATAACCCTTGCTCAGTGAATGGTGCTTTTTGTGGGTTTTTCGAAGCCAAAAGCATATTTGAACTCATCCCGCTTTTTAGTTGGAAGGCAGAAAACCCGACACTCCCATACACAAGTTCTATGGCGGCAAATTTGAGCACGGATTTTTCTCAGGTTTCGTATTTTCGCAGGGTGGCTGCTAATTCGCCAATCGTGTCATAAGGTTGACGTTTATGGCAAATAAACGTGGGTTTCAGTGATAACCTGTTTTTTTATTCCAGACAATAATATTTATAATGACCGAGTGCATTTCATTCCTTAAATTTGCAGGATTAAACGGGTGTACTTTTCATGGCAAAAAAAACAATCTTAAAACTTCAGTTTGAAACCGATTTTCGAATCGTAGGCTTGTTTTGTAGCGAAAGGGACTACCGTCTTAGCTGGCTTCTCAACCGGCAGTTGCTCTTTAACTTAAGGCGAACATCTGACTTTGAGTATTTGCCCGCCAAAAATACTGAGCACAGTTTTTTCTCTGTTTTTTTTTACTACGATGATTCTTGTCGTCGCGAATATTACCTTGTTAGTAATCGATCAGGTATGGGTAGCTCCATCTTTCTTTCCCCACCAGGTTTAGATTATTTGTTGTTGGTAAAACTTGACGACAACCGCTTCGATTCTAGCCCAATAATATCGAAACTAAGGGCCATACCACAACTTTCTGCGGCTTATTCTCTGGATGATCTGCTCGCAAAAACCAAAGAGCCTTTTTTATATGATTTTGAAATGTTTGTTTTCCAGCAGATTGAAGCTCCCCGTCGAAAGGAAGATCTGAAATGGGTTTAAGAAATCGGGATTTATTTTCTTATGTAAGGGCTGTTGAGAAGTAAACTCATGAGTTCCTTACCAGTTTTATCACTTCACCCCAACCCGGTTCTTTTCCACTAATCAGAATGGAAACCCTAAAGATTTTTGCTGCCAGTTTTCTAGTAAAATAGAGGGTAATAGCCAGCAATGCAAATGATCCGGCTACCTCCCACCACGCCACTGGGGTAGAGAGCCAACGCATGGGCATAGCCGTGGCCGAAGTAAGCGGAAACCACGAAAGAAATACTGATGTTCCGTTATCTGGGTTCAGCAATACCAACAGGGAGCCCAACACAAACAAAGATGGGAGCATCATAAGGCCCCCTTTACCAGAATTGTTGGGATCGGTAATAATAGATGCCACCGCGGCAAGCATCGAATTCCACAGCAATATTCCTGCAAAGGTGAAAAGAAAATAAAGGACCATGGCCCCGGGGTAAAGATAATCGCCGATCGATGAAACCGGGCGATCAGTAAATATAAAAAGTACGATTCCACCGATAATACTCAAAAGGAAATAGGATATCATGGATGAAAGACTGGTGAGGGTAATTCCCAGTATTTTTCCATCCATCCACACTTGTGGCTTAATGGCAGATACGATTTGTTCTGTAATGCGTAGTTGTTTCTCGCCGGTAATGGCGGTAAACTGATAGGCAAAACTAATAAAAACGGTCATCACCATTATCCCTGCAAAGAAAAAAGCAACCAACCTTGTTTTTTCCTGGCGATGCACGTATTCATAGCGTGTTTTAAGTGGAGCGTCACCCATAAGCTCATCCATGTCAGACTGCGACAAATCTTTTCTTTCCATGGTTAAGTGCTGGTGATACTTACCCAGGTACTCACGAAGCTTATTCATGCGTGCGGGCTCTTTCCATGCATGTAGTACAAAGGTTTCATCTTCTTTCCACAGAAGAGTCCCTTCCTGCCGGGTGTTGATTTTCTCTATTTCAGCATCAATGTCGGTAACTGGCACTTTGGTTACGACATATCCATCAGCAAGAATTTCCTCCAGCTTTTCAGGTTGGTCCATGGCTATGGTAATATCCCCTTTTTCTGCGATCGCCCCAACTGCCAGCGAGCCGCCATAATAGCCTATTACACCCATACCTAAAAGCACAGCTATGCCCAGCAACTCATTTTTTATTTTGTAGAAACGCTTGTATTCCCAAAGGGTTACGGTAAGAAGTTGACGAAAATAGTTCATGACGGTTGGGTATTAGGCGTTAACGTTGTCAGATTCAATGGAAGACTTATTTCCTACCAGCGATACGTAGATATCATGCAGTGATGGGGTCATGCTTTTTACTTCACTGATGGTTTTGAGAGATGCCAGTAATGACAGGATCGCATACACTGGCATATCGGATTGGAAAGTGATGTGGTATTTTTCATTGGCCAGCTTGTCGGCAGCAATAGCTCCTTTCAGCTCAGTTAATTGAGTTATGGGTATGTCTGAAGTGAAAGATACCTCGAAGGTTTTCCTGTCAGAATATCTTTCATACAGCTGGGCCAATGAGCCCAGAAATAATTCTTCACCTTTGTTTATAAGCATTACACGCGAAGCAATCTTTTCAACCAGCTGCATTTGATGAGCACTAAGCAATACTGTTGTGCCAGTTTGTTGCAACTCTTTGATGAACCCTATAAACAACTCCTGATTTACCGGATCAAAGCCAGAAAAAGGTTCATCAAGAATAGCAAACCGGGGTTTGTGCAAAACCGACGCCACAAATTGCACTTTTTGTTGATTACCTTTAGACAAAGCCTGTAATTTTTCGTTGGCCCGCTTGTCTAGTCCCAACTTTTCGAGCCACAGCATGGCCTCTGTGTGTGCCTGCCTGGGATTCATGCCCCTGATGCTTGCCAGATAAATCAGGGTGCGCAAAACTGGCAAATCGGGATATAGTCCGCGTTCTTCTGGCAGATATCCCATCATCGTGGGATCGGCAAGTCCCGATTTGCTCCCTTTCAGGTGCCAGTCTACTGTTCCCGAATCGGGTTTGATAATGTCAAGTAAGATTCGTAAAGTGGTAGTCTTCCCGGCACCGTTGGGTCCAAGGAAAGCAAATATTTCTCCTTCCATCACATCAAAGGAGAGATTTTTTACTGCCCGCACATTTCGGAAATTTTTGGTTAATTGAGAGACATTGAGAATCATTTTGTGGAGTTGAAAGGTTGAAATGTTGAAGGTTTCTACGTTTGATTTTTAGTGTTTGCCAAAAGGCAAACACTTCGTTCTTAATTCTTCATTTAGCTTCCGGCTTCGGACACCAGACTTTCAAACTCTTTCTATCTTAATACATTGCTCTCTTTTCCAAACCAGTTGGCACAAAACAACACAGATACGGCTGCCAGCGCTATCAGAGAAACAACAGTGATTAGATAATGCGGAATAAAAACGGTGCCGGCGATGATTTCTTTGGTTGCCAGGGTGATGTTCAAAATCGGTATCAGTGCTGTGGCGGCATTGTATTCTATGCCTGGTATCAAGCCGAGGGCAGCCGGGATGATCACAATAAAAGTAAGGGGTGTAACAATACTTTGTGCTTCCTTAAAGTTTTTGGCATAAATGGCCAGCGGAATCAGCATTCCGGCAAAGAAAATACTCAATGGAATCAACATAATGAGCAAATAAACGATAAAACTCAATGAGAGTATTCCCATTACCACAGTCATAATGAAATCGGGTAAACCGGCAGATATTTGCAACCCTACAAACAATCCGAGTAAAGCCAGCATGGCCGATATGAGTCCGGTAAGGGCAATTACGGTCATTTTTCCTATAAGAATCTCGATACGGGAAACGGGGGCTGTGAGCAGTGTTTCGAGCGTTCTGCGCTCTTTTTCCCCGGTAAAAAGATCGATAGCCGGATACATGGCACCTGTAAAGCAAAAGATAATGAATAGATAGGGAAGAAAACCGCCGGCAAGTTTTCCGATCATTTCCTGGTCGGAAGCTACATTGAAAGATTTTGTAACAAAAGGCTTAATAAAAGTCTGGCTAAGTTGCTGATCTTGTAGTCGTTGTGCAACAACCTGATCTTCCCAGGTTTCGATGAACCGATCTATCCTATCTTTGCCGGTAATGCGGGTGCCTGAGAAATAGAGGTTTAATGCCATTTGTTCCATCGATTCAATGGATTGGGCAAAGCCGGCTGGGATATGAAGGCCGTAAATAATGCTATCGTTTTTTACCAGTTCCTCCAGCTGGTTTTCATTATCCAGAATAATGATTTCCACGTTTTCCTGCTGACGCAAAAAATCTTCCAGGGCTTTATCTGTGTCTTCGTTTACGATACCTATTTTGATGGTTTTGGCTTGTTCTTTTTCCATAACAGACTTTTGCACGCTGCTACTGGCAATAAAAATGAGTGGGAAAACAAGCACAGGCACTAATACCATGGTAACGATGGTGCGTTTGTCTCGTAAGGTATCGAGAATCTCTTTCCTGATGATGGTAAATATATTTTTGAACATAGTTTTAGGGTTTTTTAGGGTTTAGGATTTGGCGCCTTGTCCGGGCTTTAGACGAAATTTAGCGGTTTGCATTTAGCGTTTCGCGTTCCGCGATGTGTCTTGGTCTTAAACGAGATTGTGCTTTATGCAATGGCTGCTTCGCTTTCTGAAACGATATGGATAAATTCTTCGGTAAGGTTATCGGTTGTCATTTGTTTACGGAAGTTTTCCATGGTATCGTTAAAAAGGATGCGACCGTTATGGATAATGGCCAGATCGTCGCACAGCAGATCTACTTCACTCATAATATGTGAAGAAAAAATCACAGTTTTTCCCTGGTCTTTACAATCGCGGATAAGTTCTATGATGTTTTTAGCGGTAATAACATCCAGCCCTGATGTTGGCTCATCAAAAACCACCACTTCAGGGTCGTGGATCATGGTGCGGGTAATGCTTACCTTTTGCCGCATACCGGTAGATAGTTTTCCGATTCGTTTATGGGCAAAATCGTGCATGCCCAGCAGGTCATACAAGCGGTTCTTTCTCTCTTCCACAATCCTGGCATCTATGCCATTGAGCTGGCCAAAGTATTTGATCATTTCATTGGGTGTAAGCCGCTCATACAATCCCGTAGTACCTGTCAGAAATCCCATTTTGGCCCGGGCTTCAGAAGGGTTCTCTATAAGGTCTATATTGGCAACCTTAACGGTTCCGGAGGTGGGTTTCAGTATGGTGGCAATAATTCGGAGTGTGGTGGTTTTTCCTGCACCATTGGGGCCCAGCAAACTGAACACTCTCCCGGGCTGACAGCTAAAACTGACTTCGTGCAACACTTTCAGGTTTTTATCTTTCACACCCAATTCTTCTCTCTGTTTTTTACCCAGAGGAAATTCTTTTACCAGATTTACTACTTCTATCATAAATTAATGAGTTTAGTTCATTGATTAATTCCCCGAGTTAGACTATCTACATTATTATTTATTACACTAAACAGTGAAAAAAAACCATAAAAAACCCGAACGCTTTGTAGGATCCGGCTTTTAATATTATTTAATTTTTTCGTAAATGACTGTTTTGAAGGCGAGTATAACTTAGCCATTGGCGTTTTCTTGCAAGCACTCTTTAGAGAAGCCCCAGCTCCAGCATAGCCGCTTCATTCATCATATCTTTATTCCATTCAGGTTCGAAAGTCATTTCCAGATCAACTTTTTCAACTCCTTCTACATATTTAACAGCCTCCTTCACATCGTTGGGGAGTATATCTGCAACGGGGCAATTAGGGTTTGTAAGGGTCATTTTCAGATATACTGACTTGTCATCATTTACCCTGATTTCATATATAAGCCCCAGGTCGTAAATGTTGACAGGAATTTCGGGGTCGTAAACAGTTTTTAATGCGTCGATAATACGCATTTCCATATCCATATAGTCGTTGGAAGTGTCCATATTCGGGTATGCTTAAGGGGTTAATGAATTAATTTTCCTGTTGTGTTTTAAATGCAAGTGCATACAACTTCATTTGCTTTATCATGTTTACCAGTCCATTGCTGCGTGTTTGCGACAAATGTTCTTTCAATCCGATCTCATCAATAAAAGCCAGATCAGCATCAAGAATATCTTTGGGAGGATGGCCAGATAAAACTCTGATGAGCAATCCAACAATTCCTTTGGTAATAAGTGCATCACTATCGGCTTTAAAATAGATTTTCCCGTCTTTAAATTCAGGATATACCCATACCTGTGATTGGCAACCGCTTATCAGGAATTCCTTTTTTTTGTTCTTTTCATCAATTTTCTCTACTGATTTTCCAAGGTCGATAAGATAATTGTATTTGTCCATCCAATCATCGAAAAGGGAAAATTCTGATACTATTTCTTCTTCAATCTGATTAATATTCATTTGGTGTTTTTTATGGGTTAATTCATTGGTTGCTTTTTTCTAAAACTATTACTGCATATTTAACGGAAACACTGATGGGGAAAACAGGCAGAAAATGCAAAATTACTTATCCTTTTTTAAAGGCAATCCAATGTAATAACGTATCAATTTTGGTTATTGTTTGAAGCTGCATTTTACCATAGTGCAATGATTTTTTGTTTATCACCTTCGTTTAGTTCTAAATCTGCTGCTATTTTAAAGGGTGATGGCTTGTAAATAAGGAAGAAAAGCAATACAATAACCTGTAAATACATCTGATTGGTATTGCCTGTTGCCATAAATGTAATGGAAATAAGTAATCCAGCAGAATTCATGGCCATATACCTAATAAACATTGCCGTTCGGTAGGCTACCAATTTCCCCGAAAGGGTAAGTTCCGGGTCAATATTTTTGATAAGTTTTTCAGGCCACAGGTAACTAAGGGGTGCATGACCGATTAATATAAAGATAAGTACGGTGGTAATGATATAGATATCTTGTTGATCGGGTTCAATAAGGGTTCCTAATTTGCTCACAAAGATAGCGCTGGTAACTATGTAGGTAGCAAAGCTAATGAAAGTTACCGTATAAATGTTGGCAATTGATTTGAGTACTCTTTTAATACTTACATGTGGCATTTTTAGCTTGTTTACTGGCAGGAGTATATCTACAAAATTACCCTAAAAATTGAATTTAATCCCGTTTTTTAATGTGTAAAACAGGTTGGGAATATCATCGGGTGGATGTGTGTCGTAAGCCAGGCTGTATGTTACTATGAAAGAAAATCTTGAATTGAATTTTACTTCAAGTCCTGTGTCGCTGGCCAATCGGAATTCATTTATTTTATGTAAATCTGGCTGATAATATGTGGTGTGACTGAAGCTGATTTGTTTATCGAAACTATATGTTGTGGAAATATACAGGTCCCCTTTTATTTTGTCTGTTTGGGTTTTGTTTTCATCATTGAGTTTTTCCTGCTCATACATTACAAGTGGAGCCAGATACAATCCAAAATTTTCGTTTTCATAAAGCCTGAGGCGTGGACCAATACCCAGTAAAAATCTTCTTTGTAGCAGCCTGATTGAGTTGTACTGGTGTTGGGTAAATGTTTCGAAAGTAGCGAAACCATTTCCCAATTGGTAATTATAGCGGATATGCTGAAACCCATCGTTGATAAGGTTGCTGCCTTCTGCACGCAGAAGACTTATGCTGTTTAATGCCAATAGCATGTGCCTGTTGCGGGTGTATTGCAGATGAGCGGAAGTACCGCCTTCAAAGATCTGTTTCGTATTTTTAGCCAGAGAAAAGTTCAAATCTAAACTGCCTTGCAGACCGCGTTTTGCTTCTTTACGGCTTTTTTCTACATTAACCAATTGTGCCTTTGCTGCTATTGAAGCAAGTAAGATTACAATAGATACTGATAATCGGAAATACATAAAGCTTTTGATGATCAAATTTGGGAGTTATATTTCGTAACTGATAATTTTTGATGAAGCAAGACAAAGAGGTATCCCGCCGCCCGGATGCACGCTGCCGCCGGTAAAATACATATTTTTGTATTTCCTTTTAAAATTGGGATGGCGCATAAAAGCAGCAAACGGATTGTTGGAACTGCTTCCGTACAAGGAGCCTCCAAAAGAACCTGTGTTTTCTTCAATGGTCCGCGGATCTGCGCGGTGTTCGGTTACAATATGCTTTTCAATATCGGTTTTCAAAACCTTATTAATGCGTGCAACAATGCTTTTGCGAGCTTCGATAATTTGTTCGTCCCAGTTTTGACCTGTATTCTCAGGCACATTGATCATTACGTACCAGTTTTCCTTACCTTCCGGGGCATCACCATCCACAGTCTTAGAACTGATAAACAGATAAACTGTAGGATCGGGGCTGATGGTTTTTTTGGTGAATAGATGATCAAATTCCTGTTTGTAATCGTTGGCAAAAAAAATGTTATGCACTTCCAGCTGAGGAAATTGGTTGTCGATACCCCAGTAAAAAATCAGGGCTGAAGATGACCGTTCGCTTTTTTCAATGGTTTTGGGAAGTTTTTCGTTGGGCATCATCTTTTTGTAGAGATTCCAGATATCTACATTGCTTATAACCAGATCGAAAGGAATGATTTCATTTTTCACCTTAATGGCTTTGGCCGTTTTGTTTTCAATAATCACTTCCTGCACAGATGTATTAAATTGAAAAGTAACACCCAGTCGTTCGGCAAGAGCAGTCAATGATGAAGCGATACTATACATGCCCTTTTCAGGGAAAAATGCACCGATATTATGTTCCAGATGGGCAATAATATTTAAGGTGGCAGGGGTTTGGTAGGGATTGGAACCGTTGTAGGTTGCATACCGATCGAAAAGCTGTACTACTTTGGGATGCGAAAACCACTTATTATTACGCTGATGCATAGAAGTAAACGCATCAAGTTCGTTAATATAAAGCATTGATTTTCTGAAACGTGCGGAAAAATAGTTTTTCAGTTTATGCAGAGAGTTGAACATGAAGATTTCTGCAGTAATATTATACAGTCTTTTACTTTTTTCCAGAAAGGAAAGAATATGACGGGCTTCAACACCGGTATTGTCTTCAATTTCCAGGGCAAAACGCTCCGTATCCTGCCATGCATTGACAACGGTGTTATCATCCCAAAAATACTTACAAGATGCGGGTAGCTTCTTGTAGTTGAAATGATCGCGCGGATTTTCACCGGCCAGCTCAAACAATTCATCAACCAGATTGGGAAGTGTAAATAGGGAAGGGCCGGTATCAAACCGAAATCCATCAGCATATATCTCAGAGATTTTCCCCCCTGGTATGTCGGCCTGTTCAAAGACAGTTACCTTATGTCCTTTGGCTGCCAACCTTATGGCTGCTCCCAATCCGCCGGCTCCGGCACCAATTACAGCTACATTTTTGGGTTGTTCGTTTTTCTGCATCCTTGGCGTAATTCTATAGTATTAAATATGAGAAATAGATTCAATGGCTAAATTACTGTTTTGCCCTTATGGAGGCAAACATACTGCAGCAATTGGCGTTTTCTTGCAAGCACTATCTATACAGTATTCAATGAATTCTCTGTATAACATCTTGCCAGCAACATGAGTTTTCTGGAGTTGGGAATCCTGAAACGTTTTTCCAGCAGATCATCCGGCTGGGCTTTTTCAATTTTCTCCAGCAATTTAAGATAGTAATTGTAGGCCAGGTAAACCCCAAGGCGGATATCTTTACGCAAATCTTTTATACCCAAATAAGCTTCATCGAAATCTCTTTTTATTTCTTCTTCAATATCTTTTTTCATCTGTAAATCGAAGTGGTCAAAATCAACTTCGGGAAAATATACCCGTCCACGCTCGTGGTAGTCGGAAAGCATATCGCGCAAAAAGTTCACCTTTTGGAATGCTTCGCCCAGTTTTCGGGCCGGATGCTTCAGCTTTTCATAGCTTTCATCGTCATCTTCATAAAACACCCGCAAACACATCAACCCGACCACCTCAGCCGATCCGTAAATGTATCTATGGTATTCTTCCCGGTTGTATCGGTCTTTGTAGAGATCAAGGGCCATGGAGTAAAGAAAGGCTTCAATGTGCTCTCTTTCTATTTTGTACTTATTTACAGCCCATTGAAAGCTGTGAAGAATAGGGTCGGTACTAAATCCCTCATCAATGGCCTTGTAGGTTTGAGCTTCGTACTCTTTGAGCAGGGCCTGCTGATCCTGGTTGTGAAAGGTATCTACAATTTCATCTGCAAATCTTACAAAACCATAAATGGCGTAAATGGCAGGTCTGTATTTTTTATCAAGCATCCAAACACCCATACTAAAAGATGTAGAGTAGTTGAGCGTGGTGGTTTTGCTGATTTTTAGTGCATTAGTTGTGTAAAAGTCCATGATTTTTTGTTATACGTTCTACAACCAGTTTTGAGCTGATAACCGCCATGGGTAAACCCGTGCCGGGGATGGTGGAAGCGCCTGTATAATAGACGTTTTTATATTTTTCGTCAAAATTTTTGGGTCTCAGTCCTGCGGTTTGTTTCAGGCTGTGCCCCAAACCCAGGCCACTTCCTTTATAAAGATTAAAAGCTTTGGCCCAGTCTTTCGGTGTAAGCACCGTTTGTGAAACTACATGTTTATGAAGGTCAATATGCATTCTTTCTGAAAGGTCGGTAAGAATAGTGTTCACAATTTCATCACGATCTGACCAGTCTGGCTTGAATCGTAAATCGGGTACCGGGCAAAGTACAAAAATACTGTCCATTCCTTCGGGTGCACTACCCGGGTCGCTGCGCGAAACCACATTTACATAGTAGTAGGGTTTTTCGAAGGTTATAGAGTTCTTGAAAACATTTTTTGAATATTCTTCAAAGTTGTTTCCCAGGAAATAGTTGTGCAGGGGAACATCATCAATTTTTTTATCGATTCCTAAGTATAGGGTTAATGGGGCCAGGGTCCACTGCATTTTATCGAGTTTCTCCTCACTAAATTCGACTCTTTTGAAAACCTTTCCCCTAAAGTATGCTGCATCACTGTTTATCAGATAAATGTCGGCATTCCATCGTTTTCCGTTTTGATCAATCAAAGCTTCGATCTTGCCATTTTTCTCCTGGTAATCAACAATCTCCGTATTGTAATGAACGGTAATATTCTTTTTTTCGATTTCTTTCATTAATCCTTCTACAATCTTGTACATTCCCCCTTCTACATTATGATATCCATCGTGCACCAGTTCGGTATAAGATAAAATACTGTAAATGGCAGGTGTATCAAAGGGTGTAGCGCCCAGAAAGAAGGCTACCAAGGAAAATATTTCTTTGGCTTCGCGCGATTCAAAGTATTTCTCCATTTCGTCCCAAACGGTCTGCCATAGCCGGGGAAGATATTTAGGTGGAACAGTTGCCAGAGCCAGCAGGTAATCCCATATATTATTGTAATTCCGTTTTAAAACTTTATACTCTACATCATTGAAAAATTTTCCGGATGATTTAAGAAACCGGTCCATTTTTTCTTTGAAATTGGGTTCAATATCTTCAAACTGTTGGGCTAGTTTGTCCAGATCTTTGTAAATGAAGAATTTTCTGTCAGACCCTCTGAAGTCAACCGCATAAAGAATATCCATCTCTCTGAAATGGAAGGGCTTGTCAATGCCGGTATCCTTGATAAACTCATCAAACTCGTAAGTCATGCTGAAGAATGTTGGGCCCATATCAAAAGTAAAACCGTCTTTTTTGATTTGGTTGAGACGCCCACCGGGTTTGTTTGATTTTTCAACCATCTCAACCTTGTAACCTCTTTTAGCAAGGCGAAGGGCTGCAGTCAGGCCACCAAGCCCGGATCCGGCAATTAATACATGATCACCCATTGTTTTTGTGTTTTTTTTTGATTCCTAACCACTTAAACAAGCAGATGTGTTAAAAGGTTGAACAAATAATATTTATTTTTATGGTGATAATTTTATGTATATCAAAGGTAAGGACTTTCAGAGTTCATATTTGTTGCGAATGAGAACCATTTTATGCTTTGTTTGTTTATATTTTCGATTTTTGACTTTTTATTTGCCTTATTTTAGTGTTTGTGATATTAAAAAGTAATGTATATTATTTAAGATGTGGAATAAATTTTTAAAACTTAGCAGAGAGAAAAAAATCAATCTTTTTCTCATTATCTTTTTTGGGGTAGGTATTATTGGTTTGTCATTAGACGTAACTCAATCGTTATTTATTTCGCTAATGCCTTTTACCCTTTTGCTTAGCATGGGTTTGATGTTTTGGGTGCATCGTAGCTGGAAACCCCGACACATGGGATTCTTTTTTTTGATTGCCGTTTTGGGTTTTGCCGTTGAACTGGCTGGTGTTGCTACAGGTGTTGTGTTTGGAGAGTATAACTATGGCCGTGCTTTGGGGTTTAAAATATTTGGAACACCCCCTATGATAGGGTTGAACTGGTTAATGCTGATTTATGCTATTTATGCCATGCTTCGAAAAATGCCCGTCCATCCGGTTTTGCAGGTTTTTTTTGGTGCCGGACTTATGGTTGCCTACGATGTGGTTATGGAGCCAGTGGCAATGCAACTGGATATGTGGGACTGGCCGGGGGGGGTAATTCCCTTACAAAATTATATTGCCTGGTTTGTTATTAGTCTGGTAATGTTTAGCATTTTGCATTTTGCCAAGCTAAGATTTCGCAATGGTGTGGCACCCTGGTTATTCTTTATACAGTTTGGGTTTTTCCTTGTCCTGAATATTTTAATTGCCTGAGAATTTATATATTTAATCAACATTAAATCACTAAAAATAATTCTTTAACTTATGATAAAGGCGAATCGCAGCTCACTTTTTGAGTTTATTTTCGGTTTATATCTTGATATTGCCTTTAAAATTAATTTTAAAGAGATTAAAACTATTGGGGCTTTTAAGGATAAAGGACTTCCGATATTGGTAATTTCCAATCATATGAGTTGGTGGGATGGCTTTTGGGTTTTCAGGTTGAACAAAAGGAAATTGAAAAGGAATTTGTACGTGATGATGCTGGAAGAACAATTAAGAAAGAATATGTTTCTAAGATGGTTGGGTGCTTTTTCTATCAAAAAATCCAGCAGAACGATCATTGATAGTCTTGCCTATGGGGCTGGTGTTTTACATGATCCCGGCAATTTGCTTTTGCTATACCCACAGGGCGAGTTTCAATCACAGTATTCTGGCAAGCAGGTTTTCCAGAATGGGTGGGCACGAATCCTTACCATGGTTAATAAACCAGTACAAGTAGTTATGGTAGTTCATCTTCTTGATTATTTTTCCCATTCAAAGCCAACCCTTTTTCAATATATCTATAGCCCCGAAAAAATCGCTGGTTTTACAGCTGAAAATCTTGAGGACTCTTTTAATGAATTTTTTCAAAGCTGTATTGAAAAGCAATTGAAATTGAAATGATTTATCTGGCGCTTTTTGTTATTTTTTTTACGGCTATCCGTTTGTGGGTTGTTTTAACTAATTTTTTAGGAAGACAGTGGCTTAGGCAATCTAAAGTAACTTCAGAACCTAAGGTTTCAGTATTGATCCCCGCCCGCAACGAAGAAGATAATATTGGCAACTTGCTTTCTCAGCTTGCTGAGCATGATTATCCACATTTCGATATTTGGGTTTATGATGATTTATCAACCGACCGCACATCAGCTATTGTGCAGCAGTTTATGAAAAAAGATTCGCGTGTACACTTGCTTGATGGTAAAAAATTGCCTCAGGGCTGGATAGGAAAAAATCATGGTTGTCATAATCTTGCTCTTCATGCCAATGGTGAGTATCTATTGTATCTTGATGCTGATGTTATCATCCAAAAGGGATTAATAAAAAATGCTGTTGCCAATATGCAGAAAAATCGCATCGATTTGTTTTCAATTTTCCCAACCCAAAAAATGAATTCATTGGCAGAATGGCTTACAGTGCCGGTAATGAACTGGATTTTGGTCAGTCTACTGCCACTTGCCCTCGTCAGACTTTCAGGGATGGCTGCTTTTGCCGCTGCTAATGGTCAATTCATGATGTTCAGGGCCGATGTTTACCATCGTGAGCTTTTTCATAAAACATTGAAGAATCAAAATGTAGAAGATATTGCCATTTCAAGGTTAATGAAGAAAAAGGGCTTAAAAGTACAAACCTTACTGGGTAACCAACAGATACAGTGTCACATGTATAATTCCTGGGACGATGCTGTAAAAGGGTTCTCAAGAAATGTGTTTTATTTTTTTGGTGGAAGCAAAATTGCAGGCTTATTATTTGGTATTATTACAACCTTTGGATTTATTCCGGTTTTTGTTTATTTGCCGTTACCCTACTTTTTTCTTTATGGCATAATGGTTGTTTTTATCAGAATATTCGTTTCTGTCAGCAGCCGGCAAAATGTTTTGTTTAATTTGCTGCTTGCCCCCTTGCAGCAGTTTTCATTTCTGTTTATCCTTGTCAACTCGGCAATTATGCAATATAGAAAGGCAACCACATGGAAAGGAAGAATTATTGACTAAATAGTATGAATATGATGTTGAAAAAAGCACTGAAAATATCAGTATTTATCTTTTTGATGGGATGGGTTTTTACCTTAAATTCTCAGGTTACAGACCGACAGTCCAGGTTGCAAATTCAGATCTACCAGAGTTTTGTAAGCGGAAATATTCCCTTGTGGGAAGCTACTATTACCGAAATGGAACGGAATTTTAACAGCAATAAAAGTTCTTCACTGTTATACGATTTACTGCTAGCCCGCTACGGATTTGTTGCTTTTAATATGGAAGTGGATAAGTCAAAAGCCCGCCAGCATCTCAATAAAGCAGATGAAGAGCTTGAGCAATTGTTTCAATATCCATCTCATCTATCCAATGCATGGTCGCTTAAAGGAGCTTTTTATGGTTTTCGGATTTCTTTGCGCCCTATCTCTGCTGTAACCCTGGGGCCACGAAGTTATAGTGCCATCAATGAAGCGGTAGAAGCGGACAAGAACAACCCTGTAGCCTGGATGGAAATGGGCAATACAAGGTTTTACACACCGTCAACTTTTGGGGGTAGCAAGCAGGAAGCTCTGGAATACTATCAGAAAGCGGTTGATCTGTTTGAAAAAAATATGCCCGCCAATCAAAAGTGGTTATATTTAAATAGTCTGGTTGGGTTGGCTAAAAGTTATCAATATACTGATAACAAACAAATGGCCATTAATACCTACAAAAAAGCCCTCACCTTTGAACCGGAGTTCAAATGGGTGAGGGATGAATTATTGCCGGAATTGCTGAAATAGTTCTAGATCAGGAACAAAGGCTTGTCAATAAAGCTTTCATAAACCGGGCGTAACCTGTCGGTATTATAATGTTTCTCTACATTTATAAATTTTTTGGTGCTGGTAACAATATCAACAGGGATATTATCGTACCTACCATTTTTCAGAATTACCAAACGGCCATGTATCCCTTTTAAAACAAGATCAAGAGCAAGGTTTCCGTAAGCCATAGGAACGATAGAGTCGATAGCATCGGGGTCTCCTGAGCGAACCAGGTAGCCCAAATGCTGATTTATTGTATCTACACGCTGTCCGTTATTAAATGAAGGTGAGAGTTCCTTTATTTTCGCAGAAACGGCATCACCAATTCCACCCAGTTTGGCATGTCCAAACATATCGGTTTCCATGTTGGTAAACATCATATCTACTCCTTCAAAGGCAGCTCCTTCAGAAACCAGTACAACAGAATAGTTGCTGGGGTTATTACGGCGGTCAGCCAAAAGAAGTTCTGTGAGATGTTCAATTTTGAATTTGTACTCAGGGATAACACATCGGTTAGATGCGCCGGCCATGGTTGGCAGTAAGGCAGTATAACCAGCATACCGGCCAAAAACTTCCATTACCAGCACTCTCTCATGAGAGCCGGCCGAAGTTCTTAGTAGGTTGGTCATATGAATAGTACGGGTAACGCAGGTACTGAAACCAATGCAATAGTCAGTGCCTGGCACATCATTATCCATTGTTTTGGGTATGGCAACAACCTTAACTCCTTCCTTGTAAAGACGTACAGCATAACTCAAGGTATCATCTCCACCAATAGGAATGAGATAATCGAGGCCCATGAAGTCAATATTTTTGAGTACTTCAGGGGTAAGGTCATTCATATCCTTATTGTATTGGTCTTTGAGATGATCAGGCACATGCTTTGCGGGCACGTGGCTTGCCCGGGTGCGTGATGTGTGAAGAAAAGTACCACCGGTTCGGCCTGCCCTGTTTACCAGGTCTTCTGTAAGATCAATAAAGTTTGCACTGTTGTCATGTTTCTTGTCGCGGATAATGTCAATCATACCGCCCCAACCTCTTCTTATTCCAATTACACGGTAACCTTCGCGCAAAGCCCTGATTGTAATAGCCCTGATCGCAGGGTTTAGCCCGGGTACATCTCCACCACCGGTAAGTATACCAATGGCTCCTTTGAATTTTTGAGTGTTCATCTTTTTTCCAAACGTTAAAATTAATAAATGAATTTCCTTATTTCAGGATAAAATACTTCTATATGATCGATCCCTTTTACTAAGGATTTAATGCAGGGGGTAAAAATACAAAAATTATAAGTTTTGAATAAGAAAATGCTCATTTTTTCCATAAAAACACGCATTTACTTTACGGGTTTAATTTCGTATCTTTGCACACTTTTTTAATTTGAAAATCAACGATATGTCAAACATAGTAGCTTTGGTTGGAAGGCCTAATGTAGGTAAATCAACTTTCTTTAATCGCCTCACCCAAACACGTATGGCTATAGTAGATCCTTCGGCGGGAGTTACGCGCGACAGACATTATGGAAAGAGTGACTGGAACGGCCTGGAGTTTTCGGTTATTGATACAGGTGGCTATGTTTATGGCTCTGACGATACCTTTGAAGAAGAGATCCGCAAACAGGTGCAGCTTGCTGTAGAAGAAGCCTCAATAATACTGTTCCTTGTAGATATTATGGAAGGTGTTACCCCTCTTGATGAAGATGTGGCCGAAATGCTGCGCCGATCAGGAAAGAAGGTTTTTATTGTGGCCAACAAGGCCGATAACAATGCCCGGCTTGCCGGCATATCTGATTTCTATGCTCTGGGCCTGGGTGATGTATTTGGCGTTTCTTCTATCAATGGCAGTGGTACCGGCGATCTGCTGGATGAAGTGGTGGCTGCTCTCGAAAAAATCCCGATGGAAGATGTGGAAGATATTCCCAAATTTGCCATCATTGGGAGGCCCAATGTGGGTAAATCTTCATTGATAAATGCACTGATAGGGCAGGAACGAAATATTGTTACCCCTATTGCAGGCACCACCCGAGATACCATTTATACCCGCTATAAAAGTTTTGGATTCGATTTTTTCCTGGTGGATACGGCCGGCCTCAGAAAAAAAGGGAAGGTACACGAAAATATTGAGTTTTATTCTGTAATGCGCTCCATCAGGGCCATTGAAAGTGCAGATGTTTGCCTGGTGCTTGTTGATGCCAATGAAGGCCTTGAAGGGCAGGATGTGAATATCTTCAGCCTGGCTACCCGGAACAACAAAGGGGTGGTTATTTTGGTAAACAAATGGGACGTTATTGAGAAAGACCACAAAACAGTAGAAGCATTTCGTGAAAAGATACTTCAGAAGATCGCCCCTTTTACCGATGTGCCTATTATTTTTACTTCGGTAACCAAAAAGCAACGGATCTTAAAAGCCCTGGAAACGGCTGTAGAAGTTTATCAAAACCGGACGCAGAAAATTGCTACCAGTAAACTAAACGAGATACTGTTGCCTATTATCGAAAACAATCCACCCCCGTCGGTAAAAGATAAGTATGTAAAAATTAAGTACATAACGCAATTGCCAACCCATTATCCTACTTTTGCCTTTTTCTGTAACCTTCCGCAATATGTTCGTGAATCGTATATGCGATTTTTGGAAAACCAGATCCGTAAAAACTGGAATTTTACCGGGGTCCCTATCCGTGTTTTCTTCAGGCAGAAGTAAGGTTTCCGGTTAAAGGGTTGCCAGGAAGCATAACAGGATTGATAAAGAGCAAATCTTGCAGGAGGAGTATTTAAATTCCATTTTAGACTATGGAAAAATCAGTAAGAATAGACAAGTGGCTTTGGGCTGTTCGGTTGTTTAAAACCCGCAGCCAGGCTACAGATGCCTGCCGGGCCGGGAAGGTCAAGATCAATGATGATACCGTTAAACCTTCACGAGAGCTGAAAACAGACCAGGTGATCTCAATCCATCTCGGGCCCATTACCAAAACGGTTAAGGTTATCCAATTGCTCGAAAAAAGGGTAGGGGCCAAACTCGTGCCCGATTATATGCAAGACCTCACCCCGGCAGAAGAATACCACAAGCTGGAACTGATCAGAGAGAACCCCCTGGCCAAAAGAAAAGGGCGCCCCACCAAAAGAGACCGCCGCGAAATGGACGAGTGGTTTGGGTGGGAGGATTGACTTGTTATTAATTTTCAGAGCAAATCAAATCTACTAATCCCTGACACATCGGACGGAAAACCCATAATCATCAGTGTAACTGCTTTGATCAACATTTCCGTAAATGTTGTATATTTTTCGGAACCAGACCCAATTTGAGAAATCAATGGAAGATGACCACCAATTGCCTTCATAGCCAAGAGAGTAATACGCTCCATTGGGATACCGATAGCCCCCTGGAAGGGCTGAAAATCCAAATTCATCTGTACCAAAGTTATTTGCCCAGATCCAATAAGGGTGCTCTGATGTGGCACAATCCCCGCCCAAAGGAGAGAGTACCTGTCGGCAGGATTTTAATGCGGAGCCAGCACCATTGGGATTATCTGATGCATTGGGATATCCCTGTTCAACTACATTATTAACTAACACATTCCATTCTGAATTGCTGGGTAGATGCCAACCTGTAGGGCAAATACCCTGTACATTGCTTGGAATGGTGTTACTGCTTCCTTCGCCATTCATAACAGATTGCCAGGTATAAAGCCCACCATAAAGGTCGCAATATGTTTCATTATTGTCATAACAATAGCGTGATATAGCATTGCCATTGGCGTCGTGTGTAACATTCAGATTCCTGGCCATCCACTCCTGGTTTCCTATAATAACGCTGGGATAGAAATTGCCGTCAATATCTGTTACGCCTTCACCGTATATAATGTTTGGATTACCATTTTCGTCTTCTTCAAAATTGGCTGTAAGGTTAATGTTTTCTGCCGGCATAGTTAAGTTAGTGCTTGAAGCGTTTGCATCAGCAATGTGACCGGTATCACCAGTCCAGTTTACAAATCGGTAGTTTAGATTAGGTATAGCCGAAATGAAAACAGTTAAACCTTCTGCGTAATCTCCTTCGCCTGAAACCTGGCCACTACCTTCAGGTGTAATTTCCAGCGAAAGAGTATAAGTATCAGGTTGTTGATTTTCAGCCTTAAGGCAACGGACAGAAAGTCCACTAGCCCGGGGGCGGCTACTTACTCCAGCAGTGTTACTGTTGAAATCCAGGCGCCCCGAGTCAGAACCCGAAACAGTACTGGACCAATAGATGCCTAGAGAGCCTGCACTTGAAATTTTACCATTATTGAGGCTTCGGAGACCTGCCATAGGTAATTTAATGGGGGAATTGAAGGCTCCGGCAGCGTCATTGCTGCTCCAGCTTTGGCGCTCGGCATTTAACTCTGCATCTGTGGGTAAACGATACCCTGACGGGCATGGATTATTTATACCTAATACTCCCTGCCAAAGATTATGGTTTTGGGGAGTGCGCCAATCATTAGGTGGAATGAGGCCAGTAACAATAAATTTATTATGTCCGGGGGTGTTAGAGTTGCTTAAGGTTGATGTTGTGTCTGAAGTCCTTCTTTGGTGCCCGTCGGCAGCCCTTCCCCATTGATATAGGTGGCCAAAAGCTTCTGAATCGGTGCTGCTGGTAGCGGCACGGCAGGCACCCAGGTTGCGGTCCATCCAGATTTTGCCGGTGGCGGGATTGAGAGCTTCTACTATTTCAGTGTCATCACATCCTTCATTTTCTTCTTCAAAATTAGCTGCAAGCGTTATATTTTGTGCTGGCATGGTTAGGGTAGTGATTGCAGCGTTTGCATCAGCAATGTGTTCGGTATCGCCGGTCCAGTTTACAAATTGGTAGTTTTGGTTAGATGTAGCAGTTATGGTAACTGCGGCACCTTCTGCGAATTCTCCTGAACCAGAAACCAGGCCGGTGCCCTCGGGGGCTACCTGTAAGGTAAGAGTGTATGATTCAGGGATATCATTTAATGTAGTAAATAGTTTAGACTCACCATAACCTGTGCCTGCAATGTTGGTAGCATAAGACCGAACATAATAAGATGTTTCGGGTGCAAGGTCAGTAATGTTGCTGATAAACTCGCCTAAATCTTGACCATCAACAGTATAGCCATCGTTATTGTCGATTGTGGGATAGGGGGATGTACTCCATACAACCCCACGAGCGGTTATTGGTGCGCCTCCATCTGAAATCACAGTACCACCAGATAATGCAGAAATCGTTGTAATTTCTGTTACAGCTGAAGTAGTAAGGTCAAAGACTCCCACTTTGGTAGTATCTGAATAAAACGGATCACATTCTCTCACAATTACCTCTGCCCGAAAGTAGGTACTTGTGTTAGCAACAAATAGCAAAGTATCCACTGTGGCTTGTGCAATGTTTTCCCAGGTCTCAAGATCAGAAGATTTTTGCCACTGGATATCTCCCTGGTAATCATTCAGGCGAATCACCACCGAGTCGTTTATATTTACTGTAGTAAAAGGTTCAAAATGAAATTCTTTTTGCGTAAAAGCACTCTGAACCAACGCCAGCAATACTACAATGATTGTAATTATCTTGAATGTGTTTTTCATTGTGTATCCCCCTTCTTTTAGTTGATTATGATTTGTTTAACGCCTCTTCCTTCCTTGCTTGTAACATGGAGAAAATAAACCCCTTTGTGCAGGTGACTTACATCCATATCTTTGCGGAAGTGTTTGCCATCAGATACTTCTATGCTTTTAGATACCAGTTTTCCTGCCAGGTCATATATTTGAATGGTTAGGTTTGAACCAGTTTTGTGAAGATTCAATTCAAGGGTAAAATGCCCTGGTGTAGGATTGGGGTAGATATCTATCCAATCGGCATTAATCTTCTGTTGGGGAACACTCATAACCAAACATTCTTCCACACCGGGTTGCTGGATGCTGATGTCGATGTACTTAATATTGCCGGTTTTTTTAAGAATCGGGCTGTTTTCCTGATCTTGCTTCAGGGTATTGTTGGAATTATTGTCAGTTTGGCCATAGACACATATACCTATGATTAAGAACGCAGTAACCAAGGATGATTTTCTCATAGTTTTGTTGTTTTATTTTTCCGGGAACTATTACGAACGAGAATTACCTGATAAGAAGTTGTTGGAGTAATTGCCTGTTTGATGAATTCCCTTTTGTTTTCTTTTGTTATATTTTCCTGATTTGGCTTGAAGATTTTATAAATGGATCGCAATATGGTTTAATAGATGGTAAAAATCATCAAAAAACATTTAATTGCCAAAAATTTAAGATGATAATTTATCAATTATTTTGGTTTACAAGTGGGGAATAAGTGTTTTGCTTTTTAAAATTGTTTATGCTTAAAACAAAAACTAATAGAGAAAATAAGCTTGAATCTCAATTGTCTTTGACGTAAAGGCGATCCAATTGCTCGAAAAAAGGGTAGGGGCCAAACTCGTGCCCGATTATATGCAAGACCTAACCCCGGCAGAAGAATACCACAAGCTGGAACTGATCAGAGAGAACCCACTGGCCAAAAGAAAAGGCCGCCCCACCAAGAGAGACCGCCGCGAAATGGATGATTGGTTTGGATGGGAAGAATAATACTTTCGAACCTCGATGCATCGGTAAAGGCTTCATAAGGAATTTGAAACTGCCTTAGGAAATATCAAATAAAAAAGCAGGCCATTTTTTATAGCCTGCTTTCATTTTAAGATCTAATATTATTTATTTACTCATTTCCGCAAAATATTTATAGAAATGCGGTATCGTTTCGATTCCCTTTCTGAATTGCTCAAGAGAGTAGTTTTCGTTGGGGGAGTGTATGGCATCTGAATCGAGTCCAAATCCCATAAGGATGGATTTGATGCCCAGAATCTTTTCGAAAAGAGAAATGATAGGTATCGAACCACCACTTCTTACCGGTATGGGCTTAATGCCGTATGTTGCTTCAAAAGCTTTGCTGGCAGCCTGGTAGGCGATGGTGTCGGTAGGGGCAACGTAGCCTTCGCCACCGTGCAAAAATTCTACCTTAACCGAAACAGTTTCGGGAGCAATAGATTCAAAATACTCCTTAAAGAGTTTTTCAATCTTTTTTGATTCCTGGTGAGGTACCAGTCGCATACTTATTTTGGCATAGGCTTTTGATGGTAGTATGGTTTTGGCACCCTTATCGGTGTATCCACCCCAGATTCCGTTTACGTCAAGGCTGGGCCTGATGCCGGTTCTTTCTGATGATGAGTAGCCTTTTTCTCCGCCTTCTTTTTTGATTTTAATTCCCTTTTTGAATTCGTTAAGATCGAAGGGTGCCCTGGCCATTTCTGCTCTTTCTTCCTGGCTGAGCTCCAGCACATCGTCATAAAACCCAGGAATCGTAATGTGGTTGTTTTCATCGCGCAATTGGGCAATCATTTCGCAGAGAACGTTTACGGGGTTATCAACGGCACCGCCATACAGGCCAGAGTGCAGATCATGACTTGGGCCGGTTACTTCCACTTCCATGTAGGCAAGTCCGCGCAAGCCTGTAGTAATAGAAGGTGTATCCGGGGCAATCATTGATGTGTCTGATACCAGGATAACATCAGCTTTGAGCATTTCTTTGTTGTCTTCGCAGAATTTTCCAAGGCTGGGAGATCCAATTTCTTCTTCCCCTTCAATCATAAACTTAACATTGCAGGTCAGTTGATTGGTAGCGAGCAAATATTCAAAGGCCTTAATATGCATAAACATTTGTCCTTTGTCGTCGTTGGCACCGCGGGCATAGATTCTGCCATCACGAATTTCCGGTTCAAAGGGCGGGCTGTTCCATAAATCCAGAGGTTCAGCAGGTTGCACATCATAATGCCCGTAAACCAGAACGGTGGGATAGGCTTCATTCAGCATTTTTTCTCCGTAAACCACCGGATGGCCTTCTGTTTCAATTACTTCTGCTTTATCTACGCCTTCTTTAAGAAGCTTTTCTTTCAGCCAGTTTGCTGCTTTTAGCATGTCGGGTTTGTGTTCATCTTTGGCGCTAACCGATGGAATTCTGATAAGATCAAATAATTCTTTAACGAATCGATCCTGATTTTGGTCAATGTATTTCTTTAAATCATTCATAAATTATAAAAATATTAAAATTTAACGTTGGAGTTTTAGAATGAAAAAGCTTAACTTTTCTTTTCAAGAACTGTAATTATAAGGAAAAAATTGTTATGTTTACATGGGTAATTGCAGCAAACCTACATAAATTTTCACACATAATTGCTTAAGGAATCCTAATTTTTAGAGCATATCATTGTTGAATTCTATCCTGTTAAAGATTGACTAATACATCCGGAAGTTGTTTGCCTACACTTAACCATCAGGAGGAAGAAAATGTCAGATAAGTTATCCAAAAGAATTCATAAACCTACAATACTAATTATTCTGTTATACCTGATGATTGGTAGTTTATGGATTTTGTTTTCTGATCGTCTTGTAATGGCTATGTTTCAGGACCCGGAAGTAATAACAAATGTACAGACCTTTAAAGGGTGGTTTTATGTATTTGGTAGTGGATTAATTTTTTATTTTCTACTTAAAAGGACGTTGTACGACCTGCAGCGTAAAGAGAAGGATTTGCGTAATCAGGAGATGATGCAGGAAAACTTTTTGGCCCAGCATTACCAGCCACTATGGAAATCGGATAAATTGGGGAACTGCGTCTTTTTTAATGATAAATGGCTTGAATTTACCGGGTTTTCTGTTTCTTCCGAAAAACCTTTTGTATGGTTAGATGCAGTGCATCCTGATGACAGGTCTTATTGTATTGAGAAATTTTCGCAAGGTTTTATTTCGCGAGATTTATTTAAACTTGAATATAGGTTAAAGGTACATAATTCCCAATATAATTGGGTAATAAATACCTGTATGCCATATTATGACGGTGATGAAGTATTTGAAGGCTTCCTGGGTTTTTATGATGATATTCAGGATAAAAAACTACTCCGGGAGAAATATAAGGAAAGCTCGAAAAGATATGGATATTTGTTTGCCAATAATCCCAATCCCATGCTGGTTTATGACACCGAGGATTTGCGGATTATGGAAGCCAATAAAGCTGCTCTTTTTCTCTATGGTTATACGGAAAAGGAATTTCTTTCGCTAAGCATCATTGATTTGCGTCCTGCGTCAGAAATTCCCCTTTTTATGGAGCACATGGCAGAGAAATTACCTGATTTTCATCGCAGTAGTGGCTGGATTCATCAAAAAAAAGATGGTACTACCTTTGATGTTGAAGTTACTGCACATTCGCTGCCCATTAACAATAGCACTAATCTGAGATTGGTAATAATCCGCGATATTACTGATCAGATCAAAGCATTCAAAATTGCCAAAGAAGGTGACAGAAGATTTAAAACCATTTTTAAACATAGCCCCCAGGGTGCTGTTATCTGTAACGATGATCTGTTAATCCTTGATGCAAATCCTGCAGCCCTTAAAATTCTTGATTTTTCGGTTAATGATTTAGGGATGGTTTCGCTACCCGAATTCCTGAATACAGACATAGATCCCGCTGCTTTTAATTATATCAATAAACTCAGGGATGGGATACCTCTTTATGCCGAAGTGAATATGTTGCGCAGGAAGGGTATTGAATTCAGAGCCAGCTTTAATGCTGTGCGTTTTACTGAAAACGGACAAACCCGATATTATTTTTCATTTAATGATATAGATGAAAATTACAGAATGCAAATGGCTTTGCAGGAATCAGAAAGAATAAATACTACATTGGTAAGCAATTTACCCGGTATGGTTTACCGGTGCCGCAATGATCGCTACTGGACAATGACCTTTGTAAGTTTTGGTGTTGAAAACTTAACTGGTTATCAACCTCCCGAACTTATGCATAATAATGTAATAAGCTACGAAGAAATTATTCATCCTGATGATCGCGAAATAGTTAGAACTGCAGTTAAGACTTCTCTTTCCAAAAGAAATCGGTTTGATATTCAATACAGGATTATGGACCGGAAAAAACAAGAAAAATGGGTTTGGGAACAAGGTCATGGAATTACCAACTCTTTTGGCGAACTTCTCTACATAGAAGGTTTTATAATTGATATTACACGTGAAAAGGAAGCCAGGCAGCAGGTTGAATTCCAATCTTACTTCTTAAGTCTGATTCTGGATAATATACCCTTTCCCCTGTTTTACAAAGATGTGGACGGTCGATTCACAGGCTGTAACAGGGCTTTTTGTGAATATCTTAATCTATCACGAGAAGAAATTGTTGGTAATACTGTTTTTGATTTCTTTGCTTTGGAACAGGCTCAGGTTTTTGATGATAAGGATAAAGAATTATTACACACAGGAGGTATGCAAAGCTATGAATCTCAAATTATTTTTGCGGATGGAAGACAGATGGACGCGGTATTCCATAAATCTGTTTTTCTCGACAGGAAGAATAACCCCATGGGTATTGTTGGAATCTATTTTGATATTACTGAAAGGGTACAGGCTGAAAAAGTTATTAAGAAGCAACTTGAGGAATTAGGACGGATCAATTCAGAATTGGAGCGTTTTTCCTACACTGTTTCACATGACCTGAGAAGTCCACTGGTTACAATAAAAGGCTTTTTGGGGTTGTTAAAAGAAGATATAGAAGAGCATAATCAGGAGCAGATTGCTGAAGATATAATGCGTATAGGTAATGCTACTGATAAGATGCAGCAGTTACTCGAAGATTTGCTGAAACTTTCAAGGGTTGGAAAAGTAATGGAACAGAATGAGTCTTTTTCTATGACTCAACCTGCTTCAGATGCTCATGAACTCATTTTTGGACTTTTAAAAGACAAAAAGTGCGAAGTATATATTCAGCCTGATATGCCAGTTGTAACTGCCGGTAAAGCCCGCATCAGGGAGTTATATCAAAATCTGCTGGAGAATGCGGTAAAATTTTCTGTTGATCACCAAAACCCTTTAATTAAAGTATATTCCCGAAAGGATGATGAAACAGATGTATTTTGTGTACAGGATAATGGTATCGGTATTTTACCAAAGTATCATGACAAGATATTTGGCTTATTCAATAAGCTCGATTCAAACAGTCCTGGCACAGGACTTGGCCTTTCGCTGGTAAAAAGAATTGTTGAAACCCATAATGGAAAAATTTGGGTAGAATCAGATGGAAGCCTACCGGGTGCTACATTTTGTTTTACCCTAAATACGGAAAAAGCACCAATCTGATGAATTAGTCTTTTTCAAAATTTTAATTTTTAGTAGCATCTTCCTTCATGCTCATATTGATTCTTTTACGGGCTATATCCACTTCTTTTATGGTAACCATTACTTTCTGATTAAGGGTAACAACATCGGCCGGATTACTGATGTAACGGTTAGCCATCTGGCTTATATGAACAAGCCCATCCTGGTGAACACCCACATCAACAAAAGCGCCAAAAGCTGTAATATTTGTTACGATACCCGGTAGTTTCATTCCTGGTTTTAAATCTTCTATGCTGTTCACATCAGGGTCAAATTCAAAGAACTCTATCTCTTTTCGAGGGTCGCGTCCAGGCTTGGCCAGTTCAGCCAAAATATCTTGCAAGGTGGGTAATCCAACAGTTTCTGTTTTGTATTTCTGAATATCTATTTGTTTACGTAATAAATCTTTCTTCATAAGATCATCTACTGTTACGCCCAGGTCTGTAGCCATTGCCGCAACAATATGATAACTTTCAGGGTGTACAGCACTCTTGTCGAGCAGGTTTTTGCTCTGATTTACCCGTAGAAATCCTGCTGCCTGCTCAAAAGCTTTGGCACCAAATCTGGGAACTTTTTTTAGTGATGAACGTGAACCAAAAGGTCCATTCTCACTTCTGTATTCCACAATATTTTTGGCAAGTACCGGGCCCAGTCCTGAAACATAGGTAAGCAATTCTTTACTCGCGGTGTTTACTTCAACACCTACGGCATTTACACTGCTTACTACTACGTCATCTAGGCTGTTTTTCAGAAGTTTCTGGTCAACATCATGCTGGTACTGACCAACACCTATAGACTTTGGGTCAATTTTTACCAGCTCAGCAAGAGGGTCGGCCAAGCGACGTCCTATACTAACAGCTCCTCTCACGGTAACATCATAATCAGGAAATTCTTCACGTGCTACTGAGGATGCTGAATAAACAGATGCACCACTTTCATTTACCATTACAGCAAAAATATCGCGCGAGAATCTTATTTTTCTTACCATTTCTTCTGTTTCTCTTCCGCCGGTACCGTTACCAATTGCAATGGCTTCAATATTATAAGCATTTACAAGGTTTACTATTTTGGAAGCCGATTCTTTTCTTTGGTATAAAGGGGCATGCGGATAAATGGTCTCGTTATGCAGCAATTTCCCTTGTTTATCAAGGCAAACCAACTTACATCCGGTCCGCATGCCCGGGTCAATGGCAAGTATATTTTTTTGGCCGAGTGGTGGTGCCAGGAGTAATTGACGAAGATTTTCTGCAAAAACACGTATGGCTTCCTTATCGGCCTTTTGTTTATAAATCTGGCGCATTTCGGTTTCAATGGATGGTGCCAAAAGCCTTTTATAGCTATCCTTTATTGCCATCTCCACCTGTTGGGCTGATTCATTTCGCCCTTTAACAAACATCGATTCAAGTATTTCTAATGCTTCTTGCTCATCGGGGTGAATGCTAACTTTCAGGAACCCTTCGTTTTCTCCCCGAAACATTGCCAAAATTCTGTGAGATGGGGCTTTGGCCAAAGGTTCTGTCCAGTCGAACCAACTTTCATATTTATGCCCGTCAGATTCTTTTCCCTTGGCTACTTTACAAACCAATTGACTTTTTCGTTCGTTGAGCTTCCTGATTTTCTGGCGGGCACGGGCATCTTCATTGATCCATTCGGCAATTATATCACGGGCACCTGCAAAAGCTGTTTCTATATCGGGGACTTCTTTTTCGATGTTGACAAAGGGAAGTGCCTTCTCTTCAATTTTATTGATGTTTTGAGAAAAAATTATTTTTGCCAAAGGCTCCAGCCCTTTGGCAATAGCCATGGTAGCCCTGGTTTTCCTCTTAGGCTTGTAGGGCAGGTAAAGATCTTCCAGAATGGCCATGGTGCCGGCAGCCAGAATTTCACTCTCCAGCTCCGGAGTGAGCTTTTCTTGTTCTGTTATGCTGCTGAGAATAACTTCGCGTCTTTTATCGAGCTCTTCCATTTGCTGGAGCCGGTCGCGAATTGTCGCTATCTGAACTTCATCCAGCGAGCCGGTCATCTCTTTACGGTAGCGAGAAATAAAAGGGATGGTTGATCCCTGCTTTAGCAATTCAATCGTATTCTCAATCTGCCAGCTCTCCAATGCAGTTTCCTGTTGTAACTGCCTTACATATTTTTCCATAGATGTGTACATTATTATCGCCGCAAACCTACACAAATTTTCATTGGGTTGCAACACGGCCGTCAGGATTTTTGGGTTCGATATTGATCTTCTCATCCCAATGTAATCTGAAATAAAAACTATGTGTTACAACAATTAATGTAAATTCGCATTTTCTAATGTTAAACCGAAATAACCCTTTTAAGGGAACTTCAAAACTCAAAAATGACTTCAGACAAAAACACCTGGGATACAATAGTAATTGGAGCGGGAGCAGCTGGAATTATTGCAGCTGGCAGAGCTGCTCATTTGGGAGCAAAGGTTTTGCTTTTGGAGAAAATGGGTAGGGTTGGCCGTAAGCTATTGATCACAGGCAAGGGGCGTTGTAATGTAACTTATGACGGGCCTGTTGCAGAGTATTATAAAAATATTTTCCCCAATCCGCGGTTTTTAAAGCATGCTTTTCATCAATTTTTTAAAGATGATATTATAGAAATATTGCATAATCATGGTGTTGAAACTACCACCGAACGTGGTAGCAGAGTGTTTCCTGTGAGCAACGATGCACGCCATGTTCTGAAAGCTTTGCTGGATTGGATGGGAAAAAAGAACATTGATATTATGGTGAATACGCAGGTGCAAAAGTTGCTTGTTGAAAACGATCACTTAAAAGGGGTACTTGCCATGACGGAAAACGGAAAGCAGGAATTTTTCGCTAAAAGTGTTATCATTTGCACAGGGGGTAAATCTTATCCTGCAACGGGATCCACAGGTGATGGCTATTGCTTGGCACGTCAGGTTGGTCATACGGTCATTGAGCCATTGCCCGCTTTGGTACCCCTGGTTGTGGAAGGTAATGTTGCATCTAAACTGCAAGGGTTGGCGCTTAAGAATATTAATGCTATTGCCTGGGTTAATGGCAAAAAGGCCCGTGAAGAGTTCGGAGAACTTATGTTTGCTCATTACGGACTCACCGGGCCTGTTGTGCTTACGCTCAGCAGGTTTGTTACAGAGCAAATGAATAATGGCAATAAGGTTGAAATATGTATTGACCTTAAACCAGCACTCGATGAAAAAAAACTTGATGCACGTCTCATTCGTGATTTAAACGAGCATGGGAAAAAACAGTTGGAGAACATTTTTCGAAACTGGTTGCCATCAAGTCTTATCCCGATATTTCTTGAAATACTTCAATTGGATGGCAAAAAGCTTTGCAATCAGGTTGATGCCAAAGAACGGAGACGAATCCTGTTGCTAATGAAAGATTTTCGGTTTCAGGTAACAGGGCATCCGGGTTTTAGAGAAGCGATTATTACTTCGGGAGGCATTCCGGTAAATGAAATACATTCTAAAACAATGGAATCGAAACTGATGAAGAATCTTTTTTTTGCTGGTGAAGTTATCGATCTTGACGCAAATACCGGGGGGTTCAATTTGCAGATAGCATGGTCAACCGGCTTTATTGCTGGTGAAAAGTGTAATCAGTAGTATTTTACTACATTTTAAACCCATTTAACAAACCTGACTATTTTTCCAGCTTCAGTTTTGTTAATTCGCCATTGATAAACTCAATATCATCTTTATTTAGTTGAATTTCAATGGCTTTTGCGTTTTGTATTGCTTGTTGATCATTGCGTGCTCCTGCCAAAGCAATAGTAATGCCGGGTTGGGCAATGGTCCAGCGCAAAACTAACTGACCCAATGATGCTTCCTTCTCTAATGCAAGGGGTAGAATTTTCCCCAGGAAGGTATTAACTCGTTTTATATTTTCATTTTTAAACCATGGAACACCAGCCCGATGATCTCCCGGAGAAAACTCATGGCCCGGTTTCAATTTTCCGGTTAACAGACCACGTTCCATAGGGCTGTAGGCTATTACAGATTGCTTATTATCGATAAGATAGGGTATCAGTTCTTTTTCAATGTCTCTTACAATCATGTTGTATTTCACTTGGTTTGACAACAGACTAATATGCCTGGAAGCTTCCTCCATTTGTTCTGCATTGTAGTTGCAAACTCCGGCGTAACGCACCTTACCCTGATCAATAAGAATAGAAACTGCTTCCATGGTTTCAGAAATAGCTGTTGTGCTATCTGGCCAGTGGATCTGGTAAAGATCGATATAATCTGTTTTAAGTCTTTTCAGACTGTTTTCGCATTCAGCAATTACACTCTCCTTCCCGGCATATTTATAAATATCGATAGGTTTCCCATCGTTATTGGCGCTGTAAAAGTAAAACTCACCTTTGGCCAGATCCCATCTTAAGCCATATTTGGTTAATATCTGCACTTTATCGCGGGGTAACTCTTTTATGGCTGCTCCAACAATTTCTTCACTGGCACCCTGGCCATAAACAGGAGCTGTGTCAATGGATGTTACTCCCATATCATAAGACGCAATAATGGCTTTTATGGCATCCTGGGTGTTGCTTCCACCCCACATCCAGCCACCTGCTGCCCATGCTCCAAAAGTAATAGCTGATAATTCCAGTTCTGATGTTCCTATTTTCCTTTTCTCCATTTTCGATAAAGTTTGTTAGGTAGGTTTTCTTAATTCATAAGTAAGTTATAATTCTTGGATAATCCTGTAAGTTTACTTCTTAAGGATGTGGTAAATTTAAAAAGGGATTTGATTAGTGAAATTCCTGCAATACAAAAGTAAAGAAATACAGCCAGAAAATGGATGCAATCATTTATTGTTTTTAAATACTTTCAGGAAAAAAAGGTAATTGGCGAGAATTGGAAATTAAAGTTTATATGATACTCCCATATAAACAGACCATGAGTAAGGATAGGTTTTATTGGTTAAATTTCTGACTTGACCCATTGGCCTAAAAAACATAGTGGCTGTAGGCTCAAGATTCAGTTGCATCCTATTGGTGAGAGGGTAAGAAAATGCTAAACCGCTCATTCCTGTAAAGTTGAATTTACTTATGCCTACACTGTGCCCGATAGGATTATCTGATGGCATATTATCCATTAGGTACACCTTGCCTGAAAGCAGATAATTGGCAATAACTCCTGCTTTGGCATAAACGGTAACACCATATTCAAAAAGCTTATACCTTGCTGATAAAGGAAGTTCTAAATATTCAAATTGTTGAATTAAACCGGTACCATTTTTATTGAGCAAATTAACGATACTTTCATCATAACTGCCTTTTAGGGTGATAATCCTTGTGGAGCTAACATCAGCAAAATAAAGACTCTGGTCAGTAAAAACAATACCGCCCATGGATGTACTCATTCGTTGGGGGTGTGAATTAATTGTGTTGCCGTCGTTAGAATATAATGGCATCATGGATGGATGACTAAATGAAGCAATATCATTTACTCTTTGGCCTATGATATTATAACCCAATCCTGATTGTAATTCCCATCGGTTATTTAGTTTGTAATTTATATTTAATCCTGTGGCAAAACTCATGATTTCACTTTCCAGTGATTCAGAAAACCCCGATGACCCGCTTCCATATTGAAATCGATATGATTGTTGGGGCGCAAAATATCCTGAAATACTCAGGGCTGATGAAGCCATTGAGAAGGCCAGATCGTTATTTTGGTCTGTTATTATTGTTTTTAACCTGTTTGGAGTATTTGAAACAGGGCTGTTGAAGGCAAGTACAATACGATTGTTAGGGAGTTTGTAAGTATTAATATAAGATGTTAATGATGGTAACTTTTCTAAGATATGAAAAGACGGAGTTTCAACAAATCCATTTTCATGAGTTGGCAAAACCTTTTCATTTGTCGTTGATGCTGAATTTTTTGCAGTAGCATTTTCCCTGTCTGATAGTAACTGATTATGGCTTGCTATCATATCATCACCAACTGATGCAATAATCTTTGTAGCCTCTTTATTTTGGGGCGATAGTGTTTGTTTTGTTGAAGTTTGATCACTATCTGCAGATGGAATGGCAGAATCGGCCACTTGTGGTGAAGTGAAAAGCCGTGAAAAATAAAATACTGATGCAGAAACCAATAAAATAAGTAAAGCAGCTGCGGCAGCAAATTTTCTCCAAAAGAAAACGGGGGCCTTTTGTTTATTGTCAAGCCGGTTTTCAATGGCACTCCAGATTTCCTGAGGTGGTTCAACCTCCAAATCTTTGAGTTTTCGTTTTATTTCATTATCAAATTTATTCATTTCTTCTCTAAATCGCTTTTTCAATCCAATTGGTTTGGATTTCAATTTTTTCTTTTAAAATATTTTTGGCTCGGGCAAGGTTAGACCGGGAGGTAGATACACCTATATTTAATTCTTTGGCAATATCCTGGTGTTGTATTCCTTCCATAACATAAAGGTTAAAAACCAGTCGATACTGATCTGGCAGCTCCTGGATTAAATTTAGAATTTCTTTTTCTGATAAAGAATCAAGTGCTGATGCTTCTTTGTCTGTTAATTCCAGGTTTTCTTCCATCTCGTCAACAGATAAGTGAGTGATTTTAGACCGGAACCTGTCGAGAGCCTGGTTGATAAATATTCTTTTCATCCAGCCTTCCAAAGAACCATTCCACTTAAAATTAGACAGATTTTCAAAAACTTTCACAAAGCCATCCTGAAGAATATCCTGAGCATCAAAATTGTTACCTGCATACCTAAGGCATACCCCATACATTTTTGCTGCAAACAATTTGTAGAGTTCACTTTGACTTTGCCGTTTATTCTCCAGGCAGCCATCAACGATTTCTTGTAATTTGTCCAAGATGGTTTTTGTTTGTGCTTAAAACAAAATTAAATAAAATCATAGATTTTATCTGCACAAAACATGCCCTTATTTTGCCTGTAGCCTATTATTTCAAAGAACGCGGAAAATATCCTAATTAAATGATTGAAAATACTTTATATTACGTATCTTTCTCCTTTAGTATTAAAGATTCTGATCTGTAGCCCACTTTGCTCATAATTTTGAATAACTCTCTCGTAGATACTTATAAGTTCATCAATGGGGTTTTCAAACCGAAAATAAAAAGTTATGGGTTGATCTTTTACAGTTTCGAAATATATTTCCTGGTTTTGTACCGAGAAGAAGTAATAATTGCCATCGTTAAGTGTCATTTCTTCTGCACCTGTTTCGTAGAAAGCATCCAGAATTTGGTTCCAGATTTCATTTTTACTGCTTTCTGAACTGCTAACTACATATCCCCAAACGGTGTTATCCGGAATTCGGAGTAGTGAATCAAAGGTGAAGAAAAGATTTCCTTCAAAGCGATTGCCGGGTTTTACTTTTATAGTTTTTTCGGTGGTTTCGAATGCAAAATCATGTCGCTTTTCATTAACCCATACTGAAAATTGGGATGAAACATTGTTAAAATCTCCAAGGTGAAGTTGTTGCGTTGCTGGTCCCAATGAAGTAACACATATATCAGGAACATCAATATTAGTTATATTGATATCAGTATGATTGCCAGATGATGTAACAGTAGTTTTAAGGGAAAAATTACTACAGGGAAATGTTTCAATAGTTTGAAGGTTGAATATAATCTCTGAACCTTCTAAAGTAAATTGTTCAAAAAATTCGAGGTTAATATATTGGAAAGAATCTTCCGGCTCTTCATCAGAATTACATGAAGAGAATATAACTGCATTTAGTGCAAGAAATGTTATGAAAAGTATTTTTCTCAATGTTGCGGTATTCGAAATATATAAACTGCAATAAATAAACTAAAACTATTATTAAACTCTGCTGTTTTTGAATTACATATTATGCCTGTAGAATCAGGCAAACAGCATGAAAATAATGAAGAAAAAAAAGACAGGCTAAATTTGGCTGTGCAGGGGTGACCAAATCAAAGCCTGCCAATAAAAAAATCGTACAGGAAAAACTCTCACATTATCCGGTTTGATTCAGGGTTTTAGCCGTGCAGGTTAGCTGAAAATGGTTATTGTTGATGAGAACTTTTTGTTTTGGTAATAAAACGCAAAAGCAGTACGGCTGTTTTCATAAACCCTGAAATCAAAACGAATAATAGATTGGAAAAACTACGGAGAAAGTAAAAAATTCTTTTTTGGATGTTTTATTTAAAGCAAGGTTTTTCCTGTTAAGTTTTGATACCAATATTACAAAGAGCGATAGATATATATTGGGATTTGTAATTGTCATAAAAAAACCGGAGTACCTTCCAATGGACAAGCTATGATTGTTGGGGGGAGTCTTGGTTCAATTAAAAAGTCTGATATTTAAGGCAGAAAGGCTGTTACCCCGGTTTTGGAAAAGAGCGTTATATCTATTAGACGTAGCCGATATATAAAACGCTGCGTTTCGTTACAAAAAAAAATGATAATTATTGAAGAAAATTTACAAGTAATTGTAATTCAGAAGAATAAACCTTTGAAATTTATTCCTTTTTCAGGTATTCTATCATAATATCGATATCAAACTCATCAATGCCATTGGCCATTAAATGGTTTTTATCTTCCAGGAAGGCTGCTTCAAAATCAGGAAAGTTTTTAAAATTGACCAGACTCTTTTTATAAGCTTCAAGCGCTTTATCTTCTTTTTTCAATCCCCACAAAGCATGCCCAAGGTTAAGAAGATCAAACTGATTATTGGGGTTGTTAACCAATAGTCGGTTAAAATAGTCTTGTGCCGTGTCTAATTTACCTAGTACAAAGGAACACCACGCCAGTGGCCTTCTGATTTTATGGTTTTCGGGAGCGAGTACTTCAACTTTGAAATAATATTGAAGGGCTTCTTCATATTCTCCCAGATGAATAAGACATTGGCCAATATTGGCCTGAGTTTTCATGTCATCGGGGTTTAATTTTTCTGCAAGTTTGTAATATGACAGAGCATCTTCCCACTTGTTGAGAAACTTCGAGCAAAAGGCAATCTTTTTGATGATCCAGAGTCTTTGTGTATCTATTATCTCTGCTTTTTTATAATAGATCAGTGCGTTATCGAAATCGCCGGTTTTTTCATAACAGAAAGCAATTTTTTCAAATAATTCAATATTCTGATTATTCTGTTTCAGTAATGAAAGGAATATATTCAATGAATAAGGATAAAATTGTTTGTCGAAATAAAACTCGGCAATGTTGCGAATGGTCTTACTCTCTGTAATAATGTTTCGGATAAACTCATTTTGAAAAATATCAGGTTCCCACAAAAACACATCTTCGAATTCTTTTTTCCATGGGTGCAGGCGGAAAAATCTGTAAAGATCCTGAAAATATTGTGTGTATATGCTTTTGGTTGTGGCGAATTCGTTGATTAGTTCTTCAGATTTTTCAATTTCAGAAACACTATCCATTTCGGCATTGGCCATATTGAGCATCATAGTTTTTTGCTGCTCGGGAATAAGGCCCAGGTTGATGCAGAACGAGTATTTGTCGCTGTTGCACATGAAGTAGGTTTTTTCAAGTTTTTCTACCAGCGGACTCATATCAACACTTTCATCCGAACTCTTAAGAAATGGTTTAATTGTTGGGTTAGCTGCATAAAAGGGAATAAACCAATTGCTTATTTTGTAGAAAAACGGAAAATTTTTCAGTTGCGAGAAGGCACTCATAAACACATCCATCCCTTCCATCTGCATTTCGGTAAACTGCTGCAATTTGTCTAGCAAGTCAGGAGCATCTTCAAACATAGTTTCCCAATCCGGATTTTTTTCTTCTCCAAATTCATCTTTAAAGATGTTTTCAAGGTCGAGTTTTTCTTCGATTTTGGGTCTGAGTTTAAGCATTGCAGGCAAAATTTCTTCTTTCCACTTTTTGCTTACACTTTCGGTCTCCCTGGTTTTGGTAAACTGAATTAATATGGCCTCCAGGTTTTTCTGAATATCTTCATCCCGGGCAAGTTCTTTGGTTTTTTCTTCCAATACAGGGTAAAGATAAAACCGATCATTATATTTCAGGAAGCAAATAAATAAACCTATAAGAGCTCTTTGCCAGGCATATTGATGTCTCGTTTGTATAAATCTGAATAACAGAAGAAATTTATTAATATCGAAAAATCTAAGCAAGCTAAGGGTCAAAGCGCTAACTACCAAGCTTTTATCGTGCCAGGCAAGATTTTCTGAATCGCAAACAGCGTTGAGAAGTTCAATTTCTGATTCGGTGTACTTGTCAGACAACCAGATGGTATTGAATATTTTAACCAGGGTATCTTCTGATAAAGGATTAAGAGAATCTTCTTTAACTCCAATACCTTCAAGCATGGCAGATAATTCTTTGTCGAGGGTTAGACTTTCAATGTAGGAAAGAGTTTCTTCTTTATCACCTCTGCCTGTTTTCTCCTGTTGCTTTTTCAGATAATAAATATGGCCGGATGAATTATCGGTAAAAATCTTTTCCAGTAATTCATCTGCCATTTCGAGAAGGTTTTTCTTTAAATATAGATATACTGTTGTTCGCTGAGGATCTTTAATATCTCCAAAAGAATGCTTTAAAATATTCTCATATGTTACGGCATGCTGTTCCAGTTGCGAATAATAATAATCACGACCGGAAAAAGAAATTAATTTCCTTAAATTTTCAATAGCGTCGAAGACTCTTCTGTTATGAAGATTTTCAGAAATATTTTTGTATATCTTTTTTACCGATGCTGTATCCATAAAGTTATAATATGCATTTGTTAGAAAAAGTTTTAACACCTGAACACTTTTAATGTTCGGGGATATAAAACCTAATCAGCCAACAATTCAGGATCAGATTCAATATTGAAGCTTTCAATCAATAGGGTATTATTGCTAATGGGTTGAGTATTATTTATTACATTTGTTTCAATTATTTGTGCATTACTATCAGAAGGTTCATAATATATCGGACCTTCAACACCCAGAGGAATTCCTAACCACACCCAAAGAACAAAAACCGGGATACGGGCAATCATAAAAGCTATTGAGTATGGCAGCATCATCGATATAAGGGTTCCAATACCGGCAGTTTTATCATATTTCTGAGCAAAAACAATTACCAGTGGGAAATAGGGTAGGAGTGGTGTTAGGATATTTGAGTAGGAGTCGCCAATACGATAGGCAGCTTGCGTTACTTCGGGCGAGTACCCCATAAGCATTAGCATGGGTACAAAAATAGGTGCCAGCAAGGCCCATTTAGCTGATGCACTTCCCATTACAAGATTTACCAGAGAAGCAATAATGATAAAGCCTATCAGCAGGGGGATGCCTGTAAATCCGATGGCATTCAACCCGTCAGAACCTTTAACTGCAAGTAAACTACCCAGGTTAGACCAGTTAAAATAAGCGACAAACTGTGCCGCGACAAAAGCAATTACAATATACATGCCCATTGTTGACATTGACTTCGCCGTCATGTCAGCAACGTCTTTATCATTCTTTATTGTTTTGGCTTTAACACCGTAAACGAGCCCTGCCACGAAAAATATGACAAACATAATGGGCACCAAAGAGTTGTAAAAGGGTTGCATACTGGCTACTCCTGTTTCCGGATCAATATCGCCACGTAATAAACCGTTGGAAGGAATTATAGCAATGGCAACAAGAGCCAGAACAATCAAAACAGATATCATTGACCATAAAAGAGCCCTTTTTTCCTGTCGTGTAACGTTATTATTGGTTTCTTCGAGAACGATACCGCCGTCTGGATTATATGGGCCAAGGCGGGGTACCAGAATTTTTTCTGTTACCCAGGTGCCGGCAATACCTACCAGAGGAACAGATGCCGCCATGATATAATAGCTGGAAAGCGGATTAACCGTATATGCCGGATCCAGAATCTGTGATGCGGATTCAGTAAATGCAGCAATCATAGGATCCAGGCCGGTGGGAAGAAAGTTTGCCCCAAATCCACCTGATACTCCGGCAAAGGCCGCGGCAATACCTGCCAGCGGATGTCGGCCCATTCCCATAAACAAGGCAGCACCCATCGGTATGAGCACTACATAACCTGCATCGGCAGCAACAGAGCTTACCATACCTGCTACAACTATAGAGAAGGTAATGAGAAATTTAGGAACTTTGGAAACAAAAACTTTTAGGGCAACAACAATCAATCCGGTATGTTCTGCTACCCCAATACCCAGCATAACCACCAGCACCAGTCCTAAGGGAGGGAAACTGGCAAAAACACTTACCATACTTGTGAAAATACGTTGTATCCCTTCTTTTGTGAGCAGGTTTTCCACTACAATATAATCTTCTGCAATGCCTGTTGCTCCACCTGTTCCGGGCTTTATAACACTCAATCCACCAAAAATCCAGGATAATAATAGAACTACACCCATTAAAATTGCAAATAGGGTTACCGGTTGTGGGAGTTTGTTTCCAACAACTTCAATTTTGTCCAGAATTTTTTGCAGAGTACCTTTTTTAACTGTATTGTTCTTTTCGCTCATAGTTAGGTTTTATTGAATTTCAATTATTTAGAATTACAAGGCACCAAAAATAAACCATAAAGTCCTATCGACAAAGCAACAGGACTTATTTTTTTGATTAATTGGTTATACTGCTCTATGCAGAGCAAACGAGCCTTTTGTTAGCGGATTATTGTAATAATGCCATGTGCCTGCTTACGCTTATCCATACGTTTATAGGTAATGACATAGTAGTATGTGCCATCTGGCTGATTTCCACCATCCCACCAATTGAGATAATAGTCGTTATGTTCGAAAACTTTTTTACCCGACCGGTTATAAATGACAATAGAACTTTGTGGGTAGTATTCCAGGTTGGTAATTTCAAATTGTTCGTTCATTCCATCGCCATTGGGTGTAAAAACATTGGGAATGTCCAGGTCGCAGTTCTGATCAGAAACGGCCAGCTCAAAGAAATCGAAACAACCAGTAATGGTATCGGTAACCCTAACCATATAAGTAGCCATTTCTTTGGCCATAAGTGTATCGGATACTCTGTTTTCTAATTCAGCACCTTCAAGCATCCATTGGTAAAGCCAATGTGTCTCATCTCCAATAAGTTCTGGTACAACCATTAATAAGGTTGAGTCTCCTTCACAAACAGGAATTTCAAACTCAGATGTTATTTCTCCTTTGGGAAGTGGAAGTACTGTAATGGTAAGTGTTGTATCCCAGGTGCAACCAAAGTCATCTAAAGCGCTGAAAGTAAATTTATATTCCCCTTCTGTATTTAAATTTGCGTTGGCGGGGTTGCTTCCGATTTCGTTACCATTTTCATCTACCCATTTCTCTTCCAGAATTTCGGGGGTAAAAATCAACGAATCTGGATAAAAATCATCTTTAAAGTATAAGCTCCATCCTAGCACATGGCCCGAAGTTCCGATAATCTGATCAGTTGCTTTAATAATCCAATCTCCATTTAACGGACAGCCGGTAAGGTTGTTGAAAGATTCGTTGGGCATATAGGTACCTTCGGGCATATAGGGTTGATTGTTGTAAAAATCGCCAGCCTGATCGGTAAAGCTATGAAACTGGAATGATGTCTGAGACATTTGTCCGTATTGTGGGTTTACTGAAAAACAATATTCATATCCAAGCCCCGGAATATCCTCCGAGCCAAAAATAACGGGTTCGCCCAGATTGGCACCCCCTGGACTGAAATCTTTCAGCAAAACAGTATTCCCCGAAGGACACTCTAACTCAAAAGACAAGTGACCGTTATCTTCATGTTCTATATTAATGCATACTCTGTCAAAGTCATCTTCCTGGCTTATAAAAAAGTCATCCGGAAAAACATCAAAATTTAGGGTAGATGAAAAGTCTTCTTCATATGTGATATAACTTACTGTATCTACCCTTGTTGGAAAACCTGTCCAGGTAGTGCTTTGTATATTCCCTACAAGACTAAAGGGCTCTCCGGCGCAAACGGTATCAGAAGTGGAGATCGTATTGTTAAAGTTGGGGGTTGTAGCAAATCTAACGGTAATTATACTGTCCAGGGTGCAATTATTAGTAAGATCGGCTACTGTTATTCTAAAGGGATATGCACCTGGTCCGTCATAATCCTGGTTAACTACAGGCCCTGTCAGTATTTCGTTATTAAAATTCCATTGATAGGTAACATTTTCAAGTGTTCCATCCGGGGTTCCGCCATAATATGCGGCATCTGCAGTAAAACTTACTGATGGCACATCCGGGCAAAAATCAAACGAACCGGTACCAGTATTTATATCGGCATAAAAAGCTTCGCACAATTCAAAGCAGGCAATACGTGCCGCCCAACCAAGTGCTGTATCTGCTTCTGATGAAATAAACTGAACATGCAATGATGCGCCAGTGGACCAAACTTTATTATTAGCACTCTGATTGTTTGCTGTTAAAGTATAAACAAGTGGAGCGTCGGCATCTATCCCATCATATACTCTTATTGAATCGTCTTCGCCCAAATCAAGAAAAACAAAATCGAGACTTATGTAAACCGGCTCTGTTTCATCCTGAGGAGCCGTAAATGTAACCGAATAATTTTCATTATTACTGTATGGGGTCAATGTATCTCCACCACTATCGGTAAAAAAGCCGGAACAGGTTTCTATGTTTTGCTCGTTATGTATGTTTATAGGAAAAGTTACTTCCTGGCCTGCCAGCAGTAGTGGTAAGAAAAAAAAAGGCAGTAGAAATAGGGTTTTATATTTTGGCATTGTTGAAATTAAATTCTTAGAGTATTGATTTCTGTTGAAAATATTACGGATAAATTGCCGGTTTATTTTGCACAGGTAATAAAAAGCAAAGATACGTTTACCAATATAATTTTTGACACATGCTCTGAATAATTTGTATAAAGCATGTTTTATTCAGCATGTGTTGTGAAATAATTCTGAATTTCTTCTACTTTTTGTTTGTCAGTGGTGGGCACATCTTTTATTATCCTTCCCTTTTCAAGCAAAATAATGCGAGAACAAATATCGGCTATATGGTTAATGTTATGGCTGGAAATGAGCATGGTAGCACCCGTTTCTTTGTTCTTCTTTTTTAAAAGATTTTTGATGATGATTTGTGATGTTGGGTCAAGGAAATTAAACGGCTCATCAAGTAAAAGCAAAGATGGATTAACAATCATTGCGGCAATAATACCTGCTTTTTGCTTGTTGCCGGTTGATAGTTGCCGAAGGTACTTTTGTGTCTTGATTACTTCCCCATTCATAAAATTAGTATATTCCGGAAGCCTTTGCTCTATAGCATCCGGGCTTATGCCATAGGTAAATCCGTTAAAGTTGAAAAATTCTTCCGGGGTTAAAAACCCAATCAAAAATCCTTCGTCGAGAAAACTCCCGGTTTGTTTTTTCCACTCTTTTGATTGAGTTATGGGTTGGTTGTTAATTTTTATTTCCCCACTTCCGGGTTCAATAAGATCGGTAATAAGCCTTAATAAAGTTGTTTTTCCGGCCCCATTATTTCCCACAATACCAATCAGTTCTCCAGATTTTACTTCCAGAAAAGGTATATCCAGAACAATGGAACTGTTGTATTTTTTTATTAATTGGTGAATACTTAGTTGCATAGAATTTTTATTTTTCTCTGTAAAGGTTCAGATTGGTGTATTTTCTCGACTCAAGTTTTGCTGCCAGATAGCGTGTCCAAAGGTTTTGCGTAATAATGAATAAAACGCCCGTAATGGCAAAAAGGATAGAAGTTAAATGTGGGTATGGCACTATTAAACCAATAATCATAAAGGGGAAAATAGACATTAGCATAACAAAGATCTGTAAAAACCTTGCACCGGTTATTCCTTCCATGTTAAAAGAGGCGCTGCCGTTGGCATCAATACGCGAAGGATTTAATATGCCTATTCTTAAATAAAAGAAATATCCAAAACCAGTGGAGTAAAAAAACAATCCGGTAAAGAGTATGGCCAAATCAACATTAAACCAAAATAAAATGGGTAATACTATTAAAAGCTGTAGAAACGAGTAGGCCAGATAGAAATTGAATTTGGCCTGAATAAATTTTTTCATATCAATATTTCTTGTCGCTAAAAAATCGAAGAAATGACTTTCCCACGACAGGGCATATTGAAAATGCAGGTTGCCGTATCCTCCTGCAATCATGAAAATAATAACAATAAAGGTTTCGGGCTCGGTTGGTGGTCTGATACCAACAAAAAATGCTAAAGCCAGTGCAATTGGAATCATTATCCAAAAGTTGATTTTGCTTCTTTTGTTTCGGGTAACCAATTGCCATTCCAACACCCAGTATGGACCAAAAACAGGGATTGATGCAAGTATTCTTTCCCAGCCTGATAAACCGTTATCGGCTAATGAATTACCATCCTGATCAAGCGTGTAATGAAGCTTGTACTTAATTTGAAAGTAGGCCCACACGTGGCTCAGAATGATCAGGAGTGTTAGGCTAATAAATGCTGTGGGTTTGATATTTACCATTGCCAGAAAAAGCGATAGTCCTAAGGCAGCCCAGTTTATAGGGAAGAAGAAAATTAGCAAAACAGCGCATAAAATAACCGCTGTTGCATAAAAAGGAATACTTTTCTTGTTGAATCGAAGATTTTTTAATGCCATAACCAATCCCTGGTTAATTGCCATAAGCATGGCTATACCTACAAGTCCGGCTACCTGGCTGCTATGGGCCGGATTAATGGTTAACTTAATAAAAGGCCAGAAAAAAAATAACAGGTAAATGTTAAAAGGGTGAATCCATGACCGAATAATCTGATAAATACTTAGAAGAGAGTGTTTAACAGGTAAGTGCAAATAGGGTGCAATTTGTTTAGAAGGTAGTTTCTGAAAGCCAATTCTAAATCCAAGATCGGCAAGCATGATGATTAGCAGAAATCCATAAACCCATTCGGCGGGTGATTTTTGTGGGAAGTTTTCCTGCAATAATCCGGGAAGCATTCGCCCCACCAAAACAAGCTGTGAGATAATGAAAAATGTTATAAAGATTATCAGCACTATAGCAAACATGCTCCGGCCGAAATACTCCGACCGTCTGAACATTTTCCAGGTATGATCTATAAGTTTAAATAGCATTCATGAGTGGTTTTCGATTTCTTATAAATCGTTTTCAGTAAGTTCATTGTGCAACAATTCCAGCTTTTGAATGTGTACATCATAGAGTTTTTTTACATAAAAGCGAAGGAAAAACCAAAAAAACACGAATAAAATTACAAAGATAGACAGCCATAAAAATATATTGACCCAGATTGGCTGATGGTTAAGTAATAACAGTGAAGTTATTTTTTCTCCACCAGAACCTATTCCAAATCCTATAATATAACCAAAATAGATTCCCAGCGGAAATAAGACAATGTTTAGGATGAAATAGGTTTTTCTGAAAAAGCGTAATAATATCAGGGTGCTTTCGAGAGATTGCCTGATGTTATCCTGACTTTTATCCCATAATTTTGTTATTTGACGAAGGTTTATGTAATAGTAAACCAACACCCCTGTAAAAACAAGGATAAGAATAAGGGTATTTATTCTGAAATATGGTTCTGGAAGTTTAAACAATATTGCTACCAAAAGCGGAATAACCAGCACTATGGTACCAATTTCGAGATACAGGCTTTTCTTAAGCTTATCGATAGGGCCTGACGATTTTTTATGCATAATCGTAAGTATTTTTTCCTGATCGATATTCTCAGATTGTTCATCCAGCGAACTATCCCAGATTTGTTTGAATTTCTTTAACTCATCCATTCATTAATTATTATGTTTTGGTCATAATGTTTTTCAGTTTTTCTCTGATACGAAGCATTTTAACCCTTACGTTATTTTGTGTTATACCCATTATTGATGAAATTTCTTCATAGGAAACATCTTCAAGGTATAGCATGATCATGGCTTTTTCAACATCCGAAAGCATGCCAATAGCCATGTGTAACATCTCAAGGTCTTCCTTTTTTGTCCTTCCATCGTCTTGAGAAATATTGATGTCATTCGTATCAAGCGAATTATTCAGTGGGTTACGTTTTTGTTTCCTGAAGCCAGAAATTGCTGTATTTAAAGCAATACGATATATCCATGTGCTAATTTTTGCATCACCCCGAAATCCGCTCCATGCTTTCCATAGCTGGGCTACAATGTCCTGGTAGAGATCATCACAGTCATCGTTAACCGGGCAATACATTTTACACACCTTGAAAATGATGCCGCGATGTAACTCGATAGTACGTAAAAAATCGTTTTCTTGCACCAGGCTTGTAGTTGTTGATTTGTCGTTGAGAAAAAATCTGAATTACAAATTAATGGAAAGAAATAAGTTTCCTTACAGCCATTTTTAATCGCTGAGCGGTTACTCCAGGTAAATCCTTTTTAATAAAAAGGAAGTTGTTACACTCCCAGGGCATCCCTTAGTTGTTGGTCAATAAGATCTCCAGATGATGGTCTTCCAGGATTGTTGTCATAGATAATGCCTTCTCTGTCAATAATATAAAATGTAGGAACGCCTTTAACATTGTATAATTCTGCTGTTTCGTTGCCCATTCCCTGTATATTAAGATGAACACCTTTTATTTCATGCTGGGCAACAGTGTTTTTCCATGCATCCAGGTCTTCATCTACAGAAATGTAGAGAAATACGAGGTCATTTTGTCCTTCAAAGCGTTCTTTTAACTCTTTGGCATGGGGCACTTCGCGCATGCAGGGGCCGCACCAGCTTGCCCAGAAGTCGAGATAAACCACTTTACCTTTAAAATCTTCCAGTGAAACGGGGTTCCCATCAATGTCGGTTAGGGAAAAAGAAGGTGCTACATTGCCTGGCGCTACTCTTTGGGCATCTTCATAAGATTTTTGCAAAAGGGCAGTATACTCAGGATATGGATTCTCTTCTTTGTATTCATCGAAAAACTGTTTGGATTTTTCGAAGTTTCCATAACTTAAGGATGTGTTTATGGCATTTGCCAAAGTAAAATATTTTGCTCTACCGCTATAGAGTTGGTTCGCTGCCCAATGCGCTTGTTCAAAATAATCGAGTTCAGCAGGAATTTCTTCCTGGTTATTTCTGATGTAATATTGAAGATAATTATCTAGAAAACTGCTAAAAGATCCCACGTAAAAGTCTTTTTCCGAATAGTCGAGAGCCTTGTCCAGAAAACTGTAATAATCATCCGGAACTTGTGGTTTCACACCATTAAAATACTCATGATAATCAGAAAAATTAAGCAACATTGTGTAGTAGGTGTAGGTAATATCAGTAGTATAATGGTTTTTAAAGTCCCTGCTAAGGTCTTTTGCACTAAGGAGTTCACGTGCATCATTCAACATCTGATCTGCATAACTGATAAATTCATCGGCCTGGGTAGTCCGATATTTATTAAATGTTACAGATTGGCTGTAATTTTCAAGTATTTCTGTAGTATAAGAGTAAACCAGGAGATTATTTTCCGCTGCATACTTTCCTGAAAATTTCAGCGAGTTGTAAAAGTCTTCTGCATCTGCGTTTATGTGCAAATCTCCTCCTTTATTTAAAAAAAGTGAGATACGATTTTGTCCAACAGTTAGGTAAGCCGTCTGCGGATGTGATATAGAAATCTCGAAAGTGAAAAGGCCATCTTCATTGGGTTGTGCCAAAAAGTTTTCCTGTTCGTAATTGATAAAGTCTTTCAGGATAACAATTTCCGCTTCCTGATCAAAGGAATTTGATACTTTTAATGTTACCTGTGTTGTTTTGTTTTCATTGGATGAGCAAGCCATAAAAAATATGGCAACAAGAATAATGCTGAGTTTTTTCATTTATGATAATGGTCTTATTAGATTAAAAAATTCTGATTTATTAAAGTGATTCTTTAGGCCTTTATGAATTAAGTTCACCTACTTGTTTCTCTTTTACGAAAAACCAAAGGATTGTTGAAATGGTTAACATTACACCACAAAGGATAAACAGCATATCCTTACTGGCAAACTGACTTATGATAATACTGAACACGAAACTCACAATAAGGTGAGGGATTACTACTGAAAGGTTGAAAACTCCCATGAAAAATCCCATTCGGTTTCGGTCAACATTTTCAGACATTATAGCAAAGGGAAGGCTTACAACGGCTCCCCATCCAATGCCAGCAACCCCCATTAAAATATAAAGAGTCATAGGTGTGCTAACGATAAATCCCATAGCAAAGTATGCCACTGCCATAATAGCAATGGCCACGGTGTGTATCTTTACCCTGCCAATTTTTGCTGCCAGGGGTTCAAAAAGGAGCGCAGGTAAAAGAAATCCCACGGTGTTGAGCACGGCAAACGAAACACTAATCATTACATCGGTATTTTCGAATCCAAGAGGAACGAGCTGATCTTCAAGAAAAAAGATAATGTATACAAACATAGATTGAACGCCCAGCCATGAAAATCCATGGGCAAAGTACAACCTGAATAATTGACCCCATTCAGTTTTGTCGTTATCGAGTATAGCTGCCAACTCAGGATTTTTTCTGTTGGCTTTTCCTATCAGGTTAAAAGCATCAACAATGGCAAAAACGTGAATAACACCAGCAATTACAAATGCAGGAACAGATAGCCAGATATTTCCAATTAGCGAGACACCTGCGGTATAAAGCAGCCCGGTAACCAGTAGCAAAAGGATACCTTTTTTTAAATTCTTGCCATACCAATGTCCCGACCCGGGAATAAGGATGGAAATTGTAGCTGCCAGCAAGGGGTCCAGTCGCCCCAGAGGACCTTCATCCTTACCAGTAATATAGCGCGGTTCCTGGATTAGAAGGGTAGGAATAATTGAAAAAACCAAAACCAGCACTGCGCCGCTATACAATAAAAAATAATTTCCAAATTTTGCTCCCACCACATAAGCCATCACACCAAAAAAGCCGGAAACAGTTTGCATCCAGGTGTAACCTTTTGTCCTGGCCCGGCCCTCAGGGGTTACATCAGCAATAATTGAGCGTGTAGGGTTAAAACTTACGTTAATAGATAAATCAAGGGTGAGCGAAACCAAAACGGCAATAATCAGGATATTGGTTACACCTAGGAAACTGGATATCAGCGCGATATTCGGAAGACTTAAGATCATTAAGGCAGCCAATGTACCTCCAAAAAGAATAAAAGGACGTCGCCGTCCATTCCATAGCCAAACATTATCACTAACCACCCCAATTATTACCTGACCAAAGATGCCGGCAACCGGACCCGTGGCCCATACAATGCCAATCTCAAAAATCTCAAAGCCAAATTCAGTTCGTAAAATCCAGCTCAAGGCTGCAATCTGAACTGCCAGTGCAAAGCCCATTGCTGTTGCGGGCAAAGCCAACAGGGTGTAAAAGGGGTTCGATAATTTTTCTTGTATTTTCAGCATACGTCTTTTGTTAAAGTTCTATACCAATTAGCTTACGAATTAAAGTCATCAGAATACCTGAAGATTCCGGGCATAAAAGTAATGTGATTTTTGGAAATATTCCAAAAAAGATTAATTCCAAACATCGGCGGCAATTGGTTGTTAACATGTTATAAATTAACTGAAAAGACAATTTCCAGAAGGTATTAATATTGTGAAATAAATAACTACATCACGTTAAGTTAATTTTTTTTTTGAACGTATTATAAAAAATCAGTAAAACAAACATGTTATGAAAAAAGTAATTGTACTACTCGAAAAATTGGTTGAAGATTCTGAATTCCAATATCCTTACATGAGGTTGAAAGAAGAGGGTTTTGATGTTGTATCAGCAGCTCCCGAAAAGAAGGTTTATCAGGGTAAAGGAGGTCAGAGCTTTTCTCCCGATGTAACTTTTGCAGAGGTGAAAGACCAGGTTTTCGATTGTGTTTTTATTCCCGGTGGTTATGCCCCTGACTTGTTTAGAAGAGACCAGGAAATTATTTCGTTTGTTAAGAAACATGATGAAGCGGGTAAGATCATTGCATCGGTTTGTCACGGACCCTGGTTGATGATATCTGCCGGAATAGTTAAAGGCCGAAATGTAACCGGCTTTTTTGCCATAAAGGATGATCTTATTAACGCCGGTGCTAATTATACCGGCGCGGACTGGGTTGAAGATAACAATTTGATTACCAGTACCAATCCAAAAACGATGCTACTACTTATGAAGCGGTTGGTGGAAAAGTTGAAGGAATAATTATAAACTTAGAATCTATAAAAAACCTGCTAACGAATTTGATCAGCAGGTTTTTTATAATGTTTGGTCTGAGTATGGTTAGTTAGTCTGCGTTTGGTTAGATAATCTAAACAAGAATCTTCCCATCCATTTCAGCAGGTGCTTCAATATCCATAATATGCAAAATGGTAGGAGCCAGGTCTGCGAGACGACCGCCATCTTTGAGCGATTTATAGTCTGTATCAATCATCCATAGCGGCACGGGGTTGGTAGTGTGCGCTGTATTGGGCGAACCATCTTCGTTGAAGGCAAAATCAGCGTTTCCGTGGTCGGCTGTGATTAGTACAGTGTAACCATTGTCAACTGCTGTTTCGGTAACTTCTTTTACACATTCATCAACGGTTTCAACCGCTTTTTTAATGGCTTCGTAAATTCCAGTATGACCTACCATATCAGCATTGGCAAAGTTTAGGCAGATAAAGTCGAATTTTTGCTTTTTAATTTCGGCCACAACCATGTCTTTAACTTCAATGGCACTCATTTCGGGTTGCATATCGTAGGTGGCAACTTTGGGAGATGAAACCATCAAACGTTCTTCGCCTTTAAACTCGCTTTCGCGTCCACCGCTAAAGAAAAACGTAACGTGAGGATATTTTTCTGTTTCGGCAATGCGCAGCTGGGTTTTACCATGGTTTTCTAAAATTTCGCCCATGGTATTTTTCAGGTCGTCCTTATCGTAGATGATTTTCACGTTTTTGAAAGAATCATCGTATTTGGTCATGGTAAGATAGTGCAGGGGCATGGTTTTCATGCTGTGATCGGGCATATCTTTCTGGGTTAGAACGGTTGTTATCTCACGCAAACGGTCGGTGCGGAAATTAAAGCAAATTACCACGTCATTTTCATCAATGGTGGCAATGGGTTTTTCTCCATCACCAGTAAGTACTTTTGGTTTTATAAATTCGTCTGTTACATCTTCGTTGTATGATGATTTTATGGCATCTGCTGCTGATAAGAATTTTTCCCCTTCTCCTTTTACAAGCATATCATAGGCCAGTTTAATCCGTTCCCAGCGCTTATCCCGGTCCATGGCATAATAGCGACCACATACTGTAGCAATTTTTCCAGCCGATTTTTCCAGATGATCTTCCAGTTCTCTGATAAAGCCCAGTCCACTTTTGGGGTCAGTGTCGCGACCATCGGTAAAAGCATGAATGTATAGTTGATCGAAGTTTTGTTCTTTGGCAACATCGCAAAAACCGAAAAGATGGTCCATAGCAGAATGTACCCCTCCATTTGAAACCAGGCCCAGAAGGTGAATCTTCTTATTTTCTTTTTTTGCGTATTCGAAGGCTTCGGTTAAAACTTCGTTTTCATGAAAAGTTTTGTCTTTAATGGCTTTGGATATTTTAACCAGATCTTGGTAAACTACTCTGCCAGCGCCAATGTTAAGGTGCCCAACTTCTGAGTTTCCCATTTGCCCTTCGGGCAGACCTACGTCTTCGCCGGAAGTTCTTAGGGTATTAAACGCTGCTTTTTCGTTCAAACTATTGGTAAAAGGGACGTTGGCATTAGAGATAATATCTGAGCGATCTCCTTTACCCATGCCCCATCCGTCCATAATTACAAGTATTACTTTTTTGTTGTTCATTTTACTTAAAGTTATTCAATTAGATTTTATCTATTTATATTTAATACGTTTTTTTAGGGAGCACTTAAAGTAATTTTTCACAGTCTATGGGTGCTATGTATTTGCTCTAATGGCATCTACCGGGTTTAGATGAGCGGCAGACCACGCTGGAATGAACCCAGCTACAAGGCCAATAATAACAGAAACATTAACTCCCAATAAAACATTTTTCATTTGGATAAGCAAATCCATATCAAACAGTTGGCTGGCAATAAAAGTGCCTCCAAAAACCAATAGCAACCCAATGGATCCGCCCATAAGGCTCAGCAGTACTGCTTCGGATAAAAACTGGATGAGAATAAAAAAGTTCTTGGCTCCCAATGCTTTTTGTATCCCTATTATGGTAGTTCTTTCTTTAACCGATACAAACATTATATTGGCAATTCCAAAACCACCTACCAGTATTGAAAATCCACCTATTATCCAGCCGGCAATTTTTAAAATAGCAAAAAGGCCGTCGAACTGACGTGATAGAAGGCTTGTTTGGTTAAGCGCAAAATCATCTTCGGCAGCAGGTTTTATTTTTCGGATGGAACGCATAACCCCGCGCAATTCATCGGTTAATTCATCGTTTGAAAAGTTCTCTTTGCCTTTTGCCAGGATTACCGGACCATAACGGTCACTACTTACATCAATAAAGGAATTTACAAAGTTTAGAGGCAGCACAATCATTTCATCGTGATTGTTACCGAATGTATCATCACCTTCAGGGGCGAAAACACCTATTACTTCAATGTTTCTCCCAAATATTTTAATGATATTACCAATGGGGTTATCATTTTCGAATAGCTGGGATGCTATTTTACTTCCTATTACGGCAACATTTCTGCCCGATCCCGACTCCGTAAGAGAAATGAATCTACCTGCATCTATTTCAAAAGATCTTACTTTGTCGTAATCCTGGCTTACGCTGAGAATATTAACCTGTTCAATGCTTCTGTTGAAATATTCTACGGTTCGGTTTGTTGAGGCGGTGAATACTGCTGATTCAAGAATGTTGGTACGACGAAAAATCTCATCAAGTTCAGAAGGGCGTGGACTGGGGCGGTTCATGTATTTCCACCAGGCAAAATCCTGGCTAAACTCCCAGGGCCATTTCTGAATATAAATAACATTATCTCCCAGGGAAGAAATGGAAGTTCTGATCTGCCTTTCCAGAGCATCAACAACACTAAATACGCTTATGATAGCAAAAATTCCGATGGTTATTCCCAGTAAGGTAAGCAGTGTTCGTAATTTATTGGATACAACACTACCCCAGGCAAACAGGGCACTCTCTTTGAAAAGCTTGATAAAAAGAATCATAACTGCTTAGTTAAGGTGCAAAAGTACAAAAAAAGGCAACAGGGTTTTAGTTGGTTTTCAATTTGCGCATCAGTTCTGAAGCGTAAACAAATTCTTCAACCTCTTTGTTGCCAGAGGTAAGAATTTGCTCAGAAGTTCCTTCCCACCATAATTCGCCTTTGTAAAGAAAAACCACATGATCACCAATTTCCATTACACTGTTCATGTCGTGGGTGTTGATAACAGTAGTAATTTCGAATTCTTTGGTAATTTCACGTATAAGGTTGTCAATTACAATGGCAGTGGCCGGATCCAGGCCTGAGTTGGGTTCATCGCAAAAAAGATATTCTGGTTTGTTGGCGATAGCTCGGGCAATAGCAACGCGCTTTTTCATACCTCCACTAATTTCGGCCGGGTATAAATGATTGGCATTATGTATATTAACACGGTCAAGGCAAAAATGGGCTCTTTCGAGTTTTTCTTTCTTAGTCATATCTTTATTAAACATCTCCAGGGGGAAAATTACATTTTCTTCAACATTTAAAGAATCAAACAAGGCACTGCCCTGAAATAGCATCCCAATTTTTTTACGCACCTGAGACCTTTCACGAGATGATAATTTGGTAAAATTCAGATTATCGTAATATATTCCACCCTCATCTGGCTCGTGCAATCCTACCAAACACTTCATAAAAACCGTTTTACCTGAACCACTTTGTCCAATAATTAAATTGGTGTTCCCTTTCTGAAAAATGGTAGAAACATTGTTTAATACAGGCAGGTTATTAAATGCTTTATAAAGATTCCTGATTTCGATCATACCAATAGCAGTTGAGTTAGGATTAGGTTGAAAATTATTATGTAAATGCTGCTGAATACTACTGCCTTAGTGCTTGAATGGCCCACTTCCAAAGCCCCGCCACGGGTATTGTAACCAAAAAAGCCCGAAATTGAAGCTATTAAGAATGCAAATACAATGGTTTTAATGATAGCATAGACCACATCATATTGTGAAAATTCGAATAAAATACCGTAGGTGAAATGGCTAATGGGTAAAACATTGGTACTATAAGATGCGAGCCATCCGCCAAAAATACCCAAAAAGATGCTAATGATTATTAGCATGGGATTTACAATCATGCTGGCAATTATTTTGGGTAAAATAAGATAACCGGCAGAGTTAATTCCCATAACTTCCAAGGCATCAATTTGTTCGGTAACACGCATGGTTCCTATTTCTGAAGCAATACGTGAGCCCACTTTCCCGGCCAGAATCAGGCTTACTATAGTAGGTGAAAACTCAAGTATGATTGATTGGCGTGTTGCAAAACCCACGGCGTATATAGGAAGCAAAGGATGGTCGGTATTAAAGGCTGTTTGTATGGTTACTACTGCACCCATAAAAACTGAAATGATGGCTACAATACCAAGACTTTCCAACCCCAGATTATCCATTTCAACAATGATTTTCTGGCGGTATATCTTTGCGTTTTGTGGACGGCGAAGCACCATCAACATTAGTGTTAGATATTGACCAATAAGTGTAAAAAGCTTCATTTTAAGTGGTTTTGGTATGGCAGATACCTGTTGATATCTTTCTTAGACAACTTTTATCGTGCGAAATTACACATATTTGTAATGAAATTGTTTTGTAGCGCATCGGGTGTGCTGTATATTTGAATTTTCAGTAAATCATTATGTTAATAATTAACGAATTGATGAGAGTTGGGGATTATCTGTTGATTAAAGTGTTGAGCAATATTTTAAGGATAATCTCCCTGCCATTTTCGAAGCTGTTTTCAAAAAAAATATGTAGGTTTGCAACAAAATTACTGGCCATAATAAATTGATTAATCAGGCTAAAATCAATATGGTACATGATCTCAAGATATAAAAACGGCATTTGGGCAATACTTGTTTTAGGACTGTTATTATTTTCTTCCTGTTCAATATTACGAAAGCGCGATTGCGACTGCCCGCATTGGAGCAAAGAAGATACAGTCGATCCATCAACACTAATATACCCGAATGAAACAGCATCATAAAGAAATTTTGTTGAAATATTTTCCTGAACATACGGTTGATCAGGTTTCAGGATGGTTGGATAAGTATTCGGTGCAGTTGAAAATTACGCGGGGTAGAATTACAAAATTGGGAGATTTTAGGCCTGGAGTAAAAGTTCGTTATCATCGTATTTCAATTAACGGGGATCTCAATAAATATTTTTTTTACCTGGTATTTTTGCACGAACTGGCTCATTTGCTGGTTTGGAATAAGTATGGAAGAAAAGTTAGTCCGCACGGCAAACAATGGAAGGAAGAATTTGGCAGTTTACTTAAACAGGCTTTGTATAATCAATATCTTCCTGAAGAGTTAAAAAAAGCGGTAATTGAGTTTTCTTACAATGTTAAAGCAACCTTTGCTGCCAATAGCAAATTATGGAAAGCAATGAAATCTTTTGATGAAAATCCTACTATTGAAATAACCATCGACCAGATACCTTTTAACAGCTATTTTATCGCAGCCAATGGAAAAACTTTCCAAAAGGAAGAAAAAGTTCGTACCCGTTTCAGATGCTATTGCCTGGTGAATATGAAAAGGTATCTTTTTCATCCTATGGCGGTTGTGAAGCCCTTAAACGAAAACCAATTTTCAATTAAATATATACTTTAGTTATGAATAAAAACTTTTATGCCGTAATTATGGCAGGTGGCGTTGGAGAGCGTTTCTGGCCTGTCAGCAATGTTGAGCGGCCAAAACAGTTTATAGATATTTTAGGAACAGGAAAAACGCTTATTCAACAAACCTATGACAGATTTTTACAGGTTTGCGAAAAAGAGAATATCTATATTGTTACCAATAAAATTTATCGCAACCTTGTAATGCAACAGCTTGATGGTATTGCTGCTGACCAGGTTGTTTGTGAACCGGCACGTAAGAATACAGCACCCTGTATTGCCTATGCTGCCTGGAAAATCCATGATCTTAATCCGGATGCAGCTATGGTAGTAGCCCCATCTGATCATATTATTATGAAAGAGAATGTTTTTACGGAAATTATTACTGATGCGCTTAAAGAAGCATCACAAAGTGATAATTTCTACACCCTCGGTATCAAACCATCACGGCCCGATACCGGATACGGTTATATTCAGTACGTTGCCGGGCAGAATTTTGAAAACAATGAATTGCTGCGAAAGGTGAAAACTTTTACTGAAAAACCCAACGAAGAACTGGCAAAATCTTTCCTGCAAAGTGGCGATTTTTTGTGGAATTCAGGAATTTTTATCTGGTCTTCAAAGTCTATAATCAGTGCATTTGAAAATTTTCAGCCCGAAATTTCTGATGTCTTTCAAAGGGCCGTGGGTTTATACAATACCCCTAAAGAAGAAGCTTATATCGATAATGCTTATCCTGCCTGCAAAAGTATCTCTATTGATTATGCCATCATGGAAAAGGCTGATAATGTTTTTGTTTTTATTTCTGATTTTGGGTGGTCCGATCTTGGAACATGGGGCTCTTTGTTTGAATCGATGGAAAAAGATGGGAACACGAACGCTATTACAGGCAAAAATGTAATGACCTATGATACGACCAATTGTATTGTTAATGTTCCCAATGAAAAACTTGTTGTTTTACAGGGGCTGGAGAATTACATTGTTGCTGAATACAATAACTCCCTTTTGGTTTGTCAAAAAAACCAGGAACAACAAATAAGAAAATTTGTAAACGATGTGAAACTTTCTAAAGGGGATGATCTTATATAATCAGCCCCACTAATATTATTAACCCTTATCCGATATTTTAATTTACAATGAGTAGGAAAAAATTATTTTTCGTGTTTATTTTTCTGGCAGCGTCACTAAAGCCAGGCAGAGCCGATGAAGGGATGTGGCTCCCCTTTCTTATCAATGATATTCTCTATGAAGAGATGCAACAAATGGGTCTTGAGCTTACACGCGAAGAGATCTTTAGCCTCAACCAGTCGAGCATAAAAGATGCCATAGTTAGCTTTGGCGGAGGGTGTACTGCGGAAATTATTTCTTCTGAAGGTTTGTTGCTAACCAACCATCACTGTGGATATGGACGTATTCAGTATCACAGCACTCCCCAAAATGATTATCTGAGAGAAGGCTTCTGGGCAATGAATAAAAGCGAAGAACTACCCAATCCAGGCCTTTTTGTAAGGTTCCTGGTTAGTGTTACCGATGTTACGGAACACATAAACGGCCAGCTAAACGAAAGGATGTCGGTAAGCGAAAGAAACAGTAAAATCAGTCAGCTTAGCGATAGTATTTCCAATGCTGCTAAAAACGGGAATCAATACACGGCCAATGTAAGGCCAATGTTTTCGGGCAACGATTTCTATCTGTTTGTTTATGAAAGCTACAATGATGTCAGACTGGTAGGTACACCCCCATCATCCATCGGGAAATTTGGTGGCGACACGGATAACTGGATGTGGCCCCGTCATACCGGCGATTTTTCTCTTTTCCGTATTTATACTGCACCTGATGGCTCTCCGGCGGAGTATCATGCCGATAACATTCCCCTGAAGCCCAGACATTTTCTCCCCGTTTCAACAAGTGGTATTAAAGAAGGAGATTTTTCTATGATTCTGGGTTTCCCTGGATCTACTGACAGATTTCTTACCTCGCATGGCATCGATTATAAAGTGAATGTTGAATTGCCCAAAAGAATTGAGATAAGAAGGGCAAAGCTCGATATTATTGAAAAAGCCATGGCTGAAAGCGATGAACTTCGGATTATGTATGCATCTAAACAGTCTGGTATTTCCAACTATTGGAAGAACTTTATGGGTATGGAAAATTCTTTAAAGAAGCATCGTGTTGCTGATTCGAAACGTGTGCAGGAAGAAACTTTTGCCCAATGGGTATCAAAATCACCCGACAGGCAAAAACAATATGGTGATGTAATGTCAACATTTGAAAAGGTTTATGAAGGATATAACTCATTTGGCTACTTTTCGATGGTATATAGCGAAGCGGTGGCTTCCGGGCCTGATGTACTTCGGTTTGCCCGTAGTTTTAATAAATTGAATGAGCTTTTACAAAACGGAGCTTCGCAGCAGGATATAGCACAGGAAGCAGATAGGATGAAAAGTTTTGTAGACCGTTTGTACAGAAACTATAATGCTGATGTAGACCAGAAGCTCTGGGCTGCCATGATGGAAACTTACAATAACAACCTGCCCGCTAATTTAAAAGCCGATATTTTTGAGAAGATAAACAAAAAGTATAACGGTAATTTTAACAGATTTGCCCGAGATGTTTACCAAAAATCCATTTTTGCTGATAAAGATAGGTTATTGAAGTTTCTGGATAATCCAAAAAAACGAACCATGGAGCGTGATTGGGCTTTCAGAACGGCAACCAGCGTTTTTGCCAAAGCTGAAAATGTTATGAGCCAGATGAAAGAAAATTCCGATATGCTTTCTACTGCCAGAAGGCTATATGTAAAGGGAATACGTGAAATGGACCCGGAAGGAATGTATTATCCTGATGCCAACTCAACCATGCGTTTTACCTATGGAACGGTTAAAGGATACCAACCTGCCAATGCTGTTTATTTTGACTATATTACTACTCTGGAAGGTGTTATGGAGAAAGAAAATCCTGATCATCATGAGTTTGTCGTGCCTGATGAACTTTCACATTTATATCGTAATAAGGATTTCGGGCCATATGGTAGCAAAGGTTTACTACCTTTAAACTTTGTGTCTAATAATGATATAACCGGCGGTAATTCCGGAAGTCCGGTACTTGATGGCTCAGGAAACCTTATTGGTTTGGCTTTTGATGGCAACTGGGAAGCCATGAGTGGCGACATTCTTTTTGAACACGAATTGCAGCGTACTATAAGTGTTGATGTCCGCTATATTCTTTTTATCATTGATAAGTTTGCCGGGGCAGGTTATTTATTGAACGAAATGAAACTTGTTGATTAGCCCGTTTACCTATTGAAAAATTAATAAAAAAGTCAATTTCAAGAGTATGTCAAAACCTGTATTAAAAGAATTAGTAGTTTATAAAAAGGAAGTATTGCTCAAATCTGCTGTAGATGACCATCTTGAAGAAATGGAGTATATTTTCCAGCGTACCCGTTTTAACAGCAAGGAAAAGGTAGTTAGTGAAATTCATTACGATGCAGAAGAGAAGATCGTGCAGGAATATGAATTTCTCTATAACGACCAGGGGTTTCTCTTTGAAGAGATTATGAAGGAAGATGATGGCTTTGTTGCAGAGCACAAAACTTTTGCGTATGATGAGAAAGGCAACATCACTAGGGAGTTCAGGCATTATACTGATGGGTCTTTCGATATCATTCAGTATCAGTATAACGATCAGGGTTTATTGAGATTTAAAGAAACCATTGATCCTGATGGTGAAAGAGAATCTTCCGAAACTTATGAGTATGAAAATGGCTTTATATCGCATTACCTTATGCACGATGCCGATGGAGATATTGTTAATGAAAAACACTGGACCTTCGACGAGAAAGGGAATGTAACAGATTATACCGAATTTGATGGTATGGCAGGTTCTACTATAAGGAAAACAACAGCCTACCATCCTTCCGGAACAAAGAAGGAAATTCTAACCTACAATGATGATCAGTTGATAGAGAAGGTTTTGATGGAAGAAAATGAAAACGGACAACTGACTCAGGTTTTAGAAGAGAATGTGTCGCGGAAAAACATCACTCAATTTACTTACGATGAAGCAGGCAATATTATTGGTCAGGAAGAGTTTGATCGTAACGGAAACCTGGTAAGTAGGGTTCAAAGAGCCTACGATAAGCAAAAAAAACTACTTACGTCCGATGTGTTTATTGATGGAAGCGGACGAGGACTTTCGCGAAACTATTCTCTGAGGCACGAGTACAATTATTATTAATAAGGAAAAGAGAGTTTCATGGCACCGGATGCTGGGTTTCTGGCATTGTGATGCTCTTTACAAACCATAAAAATATATAGCTATGGATACCTTTTGGTGGTCATGGGTTGTTTTGCCGTTGTTAATATTCTTTTCGCGCATTCTTGATCAGAGTATAGGTACATTAAGGGTCATTTTTGTGTCGAAGGGATTGAAAAATGTTGCTCCCTTTTTCGGGTTTTTTGAAGTGATTATATGGTTACTGGCGGTTGCCCAGGTAATGAAGCATTTAAATAATCCCATGTCGTATATTGCCTATGGTGCCGGTTTTGCCATGGGTAATTATATCGGCATTCTTATTGAAGAAAAACTTTCGTTGGGTACGGTAATGATTAGGGTTATCCCCAAAAATAAGACTACTGAGCTCATCAGTTATCTTAAGGATCAAGGATTTGGGGTTACCCAAATAGATGCAGAAGGGGTTATGGGAAGTAAAGTGAAAGTATTGCTTACCATCGTAAAAAGGAAAAAAGTTCCCCAGGTTATACAGGCCATTAATGAGTATAATCCGCATGCATTCTTTACTATTGAAGAAATCAAAGCTGTTAAAGATGGTTATTTTGGGTTTCCGGTGCAACCCAAAGGCATTGGTATAAGAGAGGGTATATTCAAGAGGAAATAACCATTCATATTTTTAAGTGAGGCCACTCCGGAAAGTTCTTTTTCTGATATTTATCGATACAAATGATTTTTATCACCCACAATATCAATTAGTTGCGAGCTCCCCCTTTTGGGGATCGGGGGGTCTGTTAGTTTTTGGAGTGGGCTCTTGAGTGAAATACAAAAAATGACGTGTTCTTGTAAGGGAACTATTGACCAATATATCTGTATAGAAAATAGCCTGCGTAAATAAAAGTGGCAAGTAGAATACCTCTGCCGGTTTTGTCGAAACGTAAATTTACCATGTAGTATCGAAAGATAAACATGTTTACGAAAATACCCACCAACAAAAGGGTTGATTTTTCTATGAGTGCGGGATGCAACCTTTTATCGATACTGGCCCAGTATTCAATAGCTGCCACCAATGCAAAATAAATAACCAGCGGAGAAACACCCCCCAGAATGATACCCAATAACCAGTTGTCTTTTTTAAGCATCGAAATTCCAGTTTTTAAGTTTTTCAATCATTGGGTATGCAGTAAAATCAAATTGAACAGGTACCACCGAAATATAGTTATTTGCCAGTGCCCATTCATCAGTTTCATCGCTATTTTCAAAAAGCTCAAATTTCCCGGTAAGCCAGTAATAGTCTTTTCCACGTGGGTCCTTGCGATGATCAAATTCTTCCACCCAGTTGGCATCTGCCTGACGGCAAACTTTAACTCCTTTGATTTGCTTTGTTTTTACAGCGGGGATATTTACATTGAGGCAGTTGCCTTTGGGTAATCCGTGGGCTAATACATTGCGAACAATAGATTGGATATAAGATTTGGCTGAAACAAAATCTGCATCAAGGCTGTAATCCAGCAAAGAAAAACCAATACTGGGTATCCCTTCCATGGCACCTTCTATGGCTGCCGACATTGTACCACTGTAAATAACATTGATAGAAGAATTGCTGCCATGATTGATGCCTGAAACCAAAACATCAGGTTTGCGATGCAAAACCTTGTTTACAGCTAGCTTTACGCAGTCAACAGGTGTGCCGCTGCAACTAAATTCCTGATGATCACCATCTACATCCACTTTTTCTAATCTTAGCGGGTGGGTAATGGTAACAGCATGGCCCATGCCGCTTTGTCCCTTATCAGGGGCTACTACCACTACATCGCCTATTTCACGCATAAAAGCAACAAGGTTTCTGATGCCCGGTGCCATAATGCCATCATCGTTGGTAATTAAAATTATGGGTTTATGCATAGTTTTCTATTTTGCGCAAAGCTATAAAAATAAAATTAATCTCAAAGTATATCCCGGAAATTGAAAAGTGTTTAAACTTTGGTAACACCACCAGAAACTATGAATTTCATAAACTCTGCAGGGTTGGCATCAACAGGTATTACATTTTCTGCCGGGACTATAAACATATTGCCCGAAAAGTTATACGAATGAGGCAGGTAAACCGCAACAAAATCATGGCTTATTCCAATGGTTTGCAGATCTTTTTCGGTAATGAAACCCAGTTTTCTAACGTTACTTTCCTTGTTCATTAAAACCATAACCGGCTCAGTAAACTTCTTCTTTTGCCCTACAAATGCCGATAGCAAATCAGCAATGGATGTATATAAAATTTTAATGAGAGGAATTCGTTCAATTACCTTTTGAAAGATAAAGGTAAGGGGGCGTTTAATAATCACTGAGCCAACGAACCCGATAAAGGTAATTGAACCAAAAATTATCAGCAAACCCAACCCGGGTATTTTTAATGGGAGCAAACCATCAATAAACTCTAAAAGTTTATAAATAACAAAAATGGTTATGGATATTGGTGATATAAGTAACAACCCCTGCAGGAATGCATTGATGATTTTCTGCATTACAGGACGATAGTTGAACATGTTTTCATTCATGGCTTAGCGAAGATTTGTAAATTTATTTTTCGGTTGCGAAACTAAAGTTTTTTTTGGTGAAAAAATCACAACACTGTAAACAAGGTAAGATCAGGGTTGTTTGAAGATGTGTTAATCATTTAATTAAAAAGGTTAACCATTTTTAACTCAGGACATAATGTCATTTTCTGACTAAATGGCTTGCTTTTTGACATTTAGCAGCTGTTATTTTAAATTGAAATTTTAATCTTTAAAGATATGTTAGGCATATATGTAATTTTCGGTGTTTTTATGTTGTTAAGCTGGTTGGTTTCCAGCACTCTAAAATCCAAATTCAATAAATATTCAAAAGTTGGTCTGCGCTCTGGTCTGTCTGGCAGGGAGGTTGCCGAAAAAATGCTTCGCGACAGTGGAGTAAGTGGTGTTAGGGTTATATCTACGCCCGGAAAGTTAACTGATCATTACAATCCTTTGGATAAAACGGTTAATCTCAGCCCTGATGTTTATAGTGGCAGAAGCATTTCTGCAGCTGCTGTGGCTGCACACGAATGCGGTCATGCAGTTCAGCACGAACGTTCCTATGCGTTTTTAAAAATGCGTTCGGCCCTGGTGCCGGTTATTAGTGTAAGTTCACGCTACATGCAATGGGTATTGCTTGCAGGTATTCTTACTATTCAGGCTTATCCTGGAATTTTGCTGGCGGGTATTGTTATGTTTGCCATCACAACTCTTTTCAGTTTTATTACTTTGCCTGTAGAATTTGATGCCACTAATCGTGCTTTGATCTGGTTGCGTGAAACAGGACTTACAGTTGGAGAAGAACACAGCAATGCCAAAGATGCTCTTAAATGGGCTTCGCTAACCTACGTGGTTGCGGCATTGGCTTCGTTGGCTACATTGCTTTATTACATTATGATTTTTATGGGAAGCAGACGATAAATTGATCATTCCCATTGCTAAAAACCGGTAAAGTTTATTATTTACCGGTTTTTTTATGCTTTTCAACTGCTTCTTCTATGCAGCCCCATAATTTATTGGCTGTTATATCCCACGAGAAAAGCTTTCTTCGTTTTCGGCCACGTTCAATCAGATCGTTTCTTAGTTGATTGTCTGTGTTGATTTGCGTCATGGCACTTGCAATGTCTGTAACATTGTAGGGGTCGGTAAGCAGTGCAGCATCACCTGCTACTTCAGGCATAGACGTAACGTTAGATGTTATAACTGCAGTGTCACAATGAAAGGCTTCCAGAATGGGAATGCCAAAACCTTCGAAATAGGGCACAAATACCAAAGCTTTGCTTGCCGAGTAAAGTTGTCTTAATTCTGGAGTTTGCATTCTTCCGGGAAATACAACATCATCTTTGTATTTCATATTTTCCCATGCTTCATTTATGTTAGAAGTCCACCATTTTCGGTTACCTACTACCACAAGCCTTGTATTTTGTCGATCGGTTTGTTTAAAAAGATCAAAGGCGGTTAGCATGCGCGCAATATTTTTTCGGGGAATGAGTGCGCCAACATACATAAAAAACGGATTGCCATCTGTGTATTTTGCCCTTGTCTCCTGCTGCTCTTCAGGTGTTGTAGGAGAATAATCAACGCTGCATCCGTTGGGAGTAACAATAATCTTACTTTCTGGTACATTGTAGGTTTTTATTATATCCTGCCTGGAAAAATCACTTACTGTGGCAATTATCGTCGCTTTTCTGGCATACCGTGGAAATAGAATATTGTAGTAATTTCTGGTCCAAAAAGGAATATCTTTAGGGTTGTGAACAAAATTCAAGTCATGTAGAACCTGCACACAAGGAATTTTTGTTGATAGAGTCATCCATCCATCGGGCGAAACAAAAATATCAGCCTTAAGCTTTTTAAGCAACAGGGGCATAAGGATCTCAAACCTTAAAAACCACAAAAACGGATGCCTTGAGTGCGGGTATAAAACAATTATTTTTGTGTTTTCGGGGAAGGTAAGTTCGGGTTTGGGTTTGCGGTCAAAAATTAGAAAAAACCGATGTTCAGGGTGAGCTCTGGTAATTCTGGTAATGGTTTCATATGTAAACCAGCCGATGCCATCAAGTTTTCCGAAGAGCATCAACTGAGTATTTACAACAATATTCATATCGGGTTTTTTCTTTTTTTGTTGGGCAAAAGTAAAAGAAATATTCTTTGCCCGGCCTATAAAATAAAATTTTGGACAAACCTCTTCATTTCTCTAAATAATCGCGGCACTGGTAAACCCACTACATTATAGTAGCAACCTTCTATTTTTTCAACTCCTGTCATACCGATCCATTCCTGTATGCCATAGGCTCCGGCCTTATCAAACGGGTGATATTTGTCAATATACCAGTTGATTTCGTCCTGCGTTAGTTTTGAGAAAAAGACCTTTGTGGTTTCAAAAAAGCATGTCTGATACTTTTTCGATGTAATGCAAACCCCTGTTATTACCTTATGGCTGGTATTGTTTAGGATTGAAAGCATTTCGCTGGCTTGTTGTGTGTCAGCTGCCTTATTTAGTATTTGGTTATCTTTTACCACAATGGTATCAGCGGTAATAACTATTGTATTTTCCCTAAGATGCTCCGAATAGGGTATGGCTTTCTGTCTGGCCAGGTATTGAGCAATATCGTAAGGTTTCAGGGTATTGGGAAAATCTTCTGATGTGGGTATTGAGAAAGTACGAAATGTAAAACCTGCTGATTCGAGTAATTCCTTTCGGCGGGGAGATTGCGATCCGAGTATTAAATCATAATCTTTTAACTGATTAAAAAGAATCATTTTTTTCTGGGCTAATTAATAGATGACAAAACCATTGATCAGGTAAAAATATAAAACAGGCATAGAGAGTACACCTGCCATCATAGTAAATTTTGAAAAATTACTCAGATATTGATAATCAGGTTTTTCATGGGCTATTATGATTTTGTTGATCAGAAAAATAATTGGTAACTGCACTGTAAGCACAATGTAGGCAAAAAGAAGGTGTAATTCATATCTTAAAACAAAAAACTGGATAGCAATTAAAAACATGATTATGATAACCTGAAGAGCGATAATAATAGCTTTGGATTTTCTTAATCCCATAACGATGGGTAGCGTTCGGCAACCTGTTTTGGCATCCCCTTTTAAATCTTCAATGTCTTTTATGATTTCTCTTGCCAGAGTGGATAAAAATGCAAAAAGTGCATAAATACCCACAATGATGTTAACTGATCTGATTCCCGGAGAAATATGGGTTATATGTAAGTTGTAATATTCATATATCCAGACGATTACTACTACAAATGCTGACATAAAAGAAACCAGGATGTTACCGGAAAGAAATCGTTGCTTATATCTTATTGAATATAACCATAGTAAGGATGGTATGATTAGAAAAATAAATGACAGATACCACATATCAATAATTACCGATACAATTGTGCCTGTTAAAAGACCTGTCAGATTAAAAAAGGAGTGTAACAGAATAGCTTTTCGCCTTGATATAAACTTTCCCAGCACGATTTTATCAGGCTTGTTGATGCGATCTACCCGAAGATCAAAATAGTCGTTGATTGCATATCCGGCTGCTGTTATAAGCAAAGTAGCCATAACCAGCAAAATGAATAAAAATTCCGGCATACCGGTTTCAATACCCTGGTTTTCCAGAGTTGGCAGAATTACAGTGTATCTTATTAATATCTGTGTAAGAGAAATTACAAGAAGATTGGGCCACCGAAACAATCGCAAATATGCTTTCATGATTTATTTAATTGCCTACTTAATTTTTACCAGTGAAAGCCATCCTCATCAAACCAGCTGTTTTGAATTTTCATAACCTGCTCCAGGACATCTCTGGCACAACCCTTGCCCCCGGGCACAGGAGAAACATAATGACTTATATGTTTTATTTCTTCGGCGGCATCAGCCGGACATGTTGCAACACCTACTTCTTTCATGATCTGATAATCTGGTATATCATCTCCCATGTAAAGAATATTCTTCATTTTCAGGTTATCCTTGGCAACAATTTTATGAAATACTTCCAGTTTATTGCCTATTCCTAAATATACCTCGCTAATACCCAAACCTTCAAATCGTTGCCGAACTGCTTCAGAGCGCCCTCCAGAAATAATAATAATCCGATATCCCTTTTTAACGGCAAGTTGAAGAGCATACCCATCCTTAACGTTCATAGTACGTAGCAAATTACCATCTTCTGTTAAAGAAACAATACCATTAGTCATTACACCATCTACATCAAAAATGAACGTATTAATTTCTGCCAGCAAAGTTTTGTAGTTAGACATATAAATGATTTTATTTTCCTGATTGTGATTGAATGCTTTCGCTTATAAAATTATATAATTTCTGGTAGTCGGGCAAAGTTGCCAGCTGATTAAGATGTTTTTCGATGATATTTTGATCATTTCTGGCTGCCGGGCCGGTTTGTACAAGGGCAGGCCTGCTTTTTTTCGCCTTGCGAATTGTCTCATCCAAAAGTGGATACAAAATGTCAAAATCTATATTGTTTTTTGCCATTAAATCTTCTGCAACAGCATACATGTGATTGGTAAAATTACAGGAGAAAACGGCTGCGATATGTATAATTTCTCGCTGAGAAGAAGTAACATGCCTGACGTCGTTGCTAATAGTCGAAGCCAGTTGACTCAATGATTCAAGGCCGTTTTGATCTGATGCTTCAATACAAAGGGGGATGGTAGAAAAAACGGGTTCAATACTTTTTGAAAAAGTCTGCAAAGGATAAAAAACCCCGCTCCTGAACCCCGCGTCAGTAAGTAATTGTATGGAATGGCTTCCCGATGTGTGAGCGGCAAATACACCTTTATACGGAAAGTTACTCAGTACATTTGGCAGTGCATTATCCGTTACAGAGAAAAGATAAAGATCAGCATTTGGGTTGATGTCAGTAGGCTTAATGGTATATTCGCAATTTAACTCAGCTGCAAGCGATGCAGCTGCTTTGGCAGTGCGGCTGTAAACCTGTAATACCTTTATTCCGGCTTTCTGCAATGCTTTACTTAGATGTGTAGCAACATGGCCTGCCCCAATCATTACGATTTCCTGTATTTTTTCTTTCTGATTCACCACAAAATTGATTATAAAAATTTGTGTTGCTTACCTGATAAGTCCACAAAAATACAAGAAATCAGGGAGTTTAGTTATCAGCTCCCCGGTTTTCCCATCTTTTTCTGTAGGTCATCCAAAAACCGGTAAGCATAATGATACAACTAATCCATAAAAGATTTATGTAGGGAAAAATAATTGTTTTGATTATAATAAACTCCGGTTGATCCTGATAGAGTTCTACTACAATAGTAAAAGGCTTCTCACTAACTTCGGTAAATCTGAAACGATAGTCCAGATCGCGTATAATATCATCCTGAAATTTTAGTTCTCTGCCAGCCAGCTCAAACCGTGGGTTAACAGTAAAGGTGGTGCCGAAATGTGTTACTACATCAAGGGTAGCTTCAATGACAATACTATTTTCAGCAATTTCTTCTGCTTCAACAGATTCAATGCTGGTAAGCACCATTTTGTTATTGTCAACAGTGATGGTATCATTCCGGGTTATTTCGAATTTTTCGATGAGTGTGGGCTCGTTGGGCATACCCTGGTTATCAATGTCAGCAAAAGTAATATAGGTAAATATATCTTTGGAAAGATACACTTTTGAGTAGGGATTATACACATTGCCCATTCTTTCGTTGAGCTTGATGGTAGGTTCTGAGCGGAAAGAAAGATAGTATTCTCCTTCACTGTTTTTTTTCAGGAAATCGACCTGGTATATTATGTCTTCTCCTTGCCGAGAATTGCCTTTGTAAGTAACAAAATAATCGCCCATAGGTAATATTTCATCTTTGATAAGCAGCAGATTTTCATTAGCAGGAAACGATGCTCCAAGATTGAATCCTGAAGTATTTTGTGAGATGATTTCTTTTTGCGAAAAAGTCATTAAAACAGCTAAAAGGAAAAGGGCAATTCCGATGTGGCTGATAAGAGCAGGAGTGTTGGCAAGGATTTTTCTGAACCTCAGCAGCATATCCATTGACGAAAAGAAAGCAAAGAGCCCTGCGAATAGAAAAATTCGCAATGCCCATGTTTCCATAGTGGTAAAAATTATGATCAGTATTGTGAAGACCAGAGAAAGAACTGCTGAAAGGACAATGGATTTATAGAAAGTTTTTAAATCTGTTTTTCCCCATCTTAGAAAATGGGTAACTGCCATAAGCAACGCAACCAAAACGGCAAAAGGTAATTGCCATGTATTGTAATGGTCAACTACATCAACAGGCGGGCTGAGTTCGCTGCCAAATATTTTGTTCCACACAGGAATAGATGTAGTAAAAACGATCTGAAAAGCAGAAAGAACCAAAACCATGGCAGCAATAAATAACCAGAATTCTTTGGTCATAGGTTGTTCATTTTCTTTGGAAGGTAACTTACTGTAGGATTTTACCAGGGGAACCACTCCCAGAAGGATAAAAGTGAATAGAAAAATCAAAATTTGTAACCCTGATCCGTCGTTTCCGAAAGAGTGGACAGAAGTTTCTGCCAATACTCCGCTTCTGGTAAGATAGGTGCTGTAAATTACGAAAGCATAGGCCAGAAAAGTGAATAAAAACGTAGGGAATAAGTTTTCCTGTTTTTTACGGGCTACCAGCATAAGATGTAGTGCGGCAACAAGAACAAGCCAGGGAACCAGCGATGCATTTTCGATTGGATCCCAGGCCCAAAAACCACCAAAGGTAAGCGATTCATAAGCCCACACGCCTCCGAGCAAAATACCTGCACCCAAAAAAAAGATGGCTAAATTGGTCCAGGGTAATGATGGGCGGATCCACTCAACGTATTGCTTTTTCCATAAGCCTGCCAGGGCGTAGGCAAATGGCACGAGGGTTAATGCAAAGCCAATAAAAAGAATTGGGGGGTGAGACATCATCCAGAAGTTGCGCAACAAAGGATTTAAACCGTTGCCATCAACTATAAGGGAAAGATAATTTGGATTCTGGAAAAATTCGCTGGCAGCATTTTCAGGCACTTCGCGCATAAGAGTAAAGGGACTCATTCCGATATTGGCTCCACCTATCGAAATACCTAATATCATTGATGTCATAAAAAACTGCGAAAAGGCCATGATAGCCATTACCGGATTTTCCCATTTGGCGGCATAGCGTATTATTAACAAGGCAATGATTACCTGGCAAAAGGTCCAGAAGAGCATGCTGCCTTCCTGTCCTGCCCAGAAAGCGGCTATCAGGTATCCCAGGCCAAGATCGTTTTCTGCATGAACCCAAACGTACTTATATTCATAGTATCGGTTTAACAAAATGATCAAAAGCATTGCTGATGCAAGGAAAATAAAAAGACTGTGCGTAAAAAAACCAACCCGCGCCCATTTTTTCCACATATATTGATCGGATGGATTTTCTCTTGATGCCTGATAGTAAAAAAATGCTGATAACAGGGCAGTTACCAAACCTATTAAAAGGGAAAAATCGCCGATATTTCCCGGGAGTAAATGTTCACCAACGTATTGAATATTCATGTTTTATTATTTTTCTTAAGAATGAAGCGCAAAAATACTGAAATAATTTTCAAAAAAAGGTATTCTTTTACCTAAATAAAATTTAAAGAAACAGGCAATACCCGGGTGGGTGTTATTTGGCAGATACTATTAAAATTAATTTTGAATAATTAATAATGACAATTGAGAGTCTTAACAAAAAAAAGGCCTGTTAAAAAGTAACAAGCCTTTGGTAAATTGAGTGCTCAGAAATATCTTACCAGCGGAAAATGGGTGCGGAAGTATCATTTTTCCTGGTAAAACCGCCTGTAATATTTACTCCAACCTGTATGTTAAAGTTTTGCAAGGTATGTGGCTGCATAGCCCAGAAAAGGTTATCGGTTACTACATAAATTTGAAGCGGAAGAATATTAATGTGCATTCCAAAACCAATGTTATGAAAATTTCCGTGAATAATTGAATAACTAAAGGTAGAGCCAAACCTGTTAATGGGCTGAAAGTTATAAGAAAGGGTAAATGACGGAAAAAGTTGACCGTTAAAGATCTCTCCCCTTCCCAGCACAGCGATTTTATGCATTGGGGTAAAGCCGTATGCCGCAGAAAGAAAAACTTTTGTTGATAATGGGTTTCTGTAATTTAAGTTAGTTTCCTGTCTGTCGAACAAATTAATAATACTATCCAAATATCCATCAAAAGGATCATCATCGCCTTCTTCGTCATCCCCCAGAAAAAGATCATTAAGGTCTAAGCCTTTAAATTCAAAATCGCCATTAAGCGTAAAGTTTTCTACATTACTGTTCCAGCTAATGAAGCCAAGATCGGTTATGCTGGCTGCCAGAAATATTTTATCCAAAATAACATATTGTGCGCCAATATCTACTGCAAAGCCTGGATTTCCGGTGTTTAACACATAATTGATCATATCTTCTTCATCCAGATCAAAAGCTGTGTCAGGATCAAGATCTTCGAGTGGAGCCAAAGTAAAAGGCAACGATGTATTAACCAAAAGGTTGGCGTTAAGGAGCATCTGGTAATTATCTTGTCCGGTAAAAAGACCCAGGCTGCTTTCTGCGAAACTAACATTGGCCATCCCTTGCAGAGCTTTGGCACGTATGCCAATGGTTAAGTTTTCTGTCCAGCTTCGGGAAAATCCAATCCCAATTTCTCTGAAATGATTGAAATCTAATCCCAAAGCGCCAAACTGGGCTGTAGTAACACTCTGCATATAGGCGTCATTTCCTTCCAAAGCAATTTTAAACAAATCTTTGGGATAGCCAATGCGGTTCTCAACACGCTCATTAATATTAAACGAGAAATAGTTTTTCCCTTTGGTTCTGAAACCAAAAGAGATTATCCCGAAATTAAAGTCAGAAATAAGATGATTGTTGTTTTTAAGGCTGTTTATCAGGCTTTGATCATCAATGTATAGAGAGCCTTGCTGATCTTTCTTTAGCAGGTCTTTAGGCGCAAATCCGGTATTGTAAAAGCTCCCATAAACAGAAGAAGCCGCAGGAAAGCCAATATAATAATTACCGATAGGCTGTAAGGCAGGGTTGGCATAATTAGATTGCGGAATACCCTGCATCCAGTAAAGTGTATTGTATTGCTGAGCTTGCATTTGCAGGCTTATAAGCAGCAAAAACAACAAAGATGGGAACAGCTTTTTCATGGGTTTTGCTATATATAATTTCATATTTTATATTTTTGAAAATATCAACTATTATTCGTTTATTTCCAGCTCAATTATTGACTTTGCTTTAGCTCTGATTCCCAGATCAATGCCAAGAGTATAACTGTCTAGAATTTTTACACTTGTACCATCTTCGCTACCCTGGGTTTTAAGCCTTGCATCCAAAATTATTCTTTTGGTGTTTAGAAGGTTTTGAATGGTGGTTTCATCAATAAGTTCAATTATCTGTGATGTTGCTGGTTCAGTTACCAATCCGGTTGCTGCATCAACATTCCCGCCGGCCACAAGCAGATCGTAATCCTTGAAAAGAGTATCAGTTATGTTATCATTTTCATCCAGAAGGAGTACTTCAATGTCTATATCGAGCGGAAACTCATTGTTAAGGATCAATTTTGCTTCAAGCCATTCAATTTCTTCAGGGATGTTATCAAGGCCAATTTCAAGGGTATCTTGTAGGCTGTAATTTTCTACACGGCCCCATAATGGAAGTTTAAATTCTATATCAATGGTCATATTGCTATCATGCTTTACCCAGTTAATAGCCTGCACTACACCATCAGGATTGGTAAGTCCGTTAACATCATAATAAAATTCCTTAGGCGATTCCTGGGCAATCTGGAACAGGTTGCTGTTATCATTATTTATATTCTTATAGGTAACAACAGGATCCATTCCAGGCTCAAGTGGGTAGTTAACGCGCCATGGGGTTTCGATTCCTGTTCCTGTTACATTAACTACCTGGTTATTATTTGCTACAGCATAAAACTGATCAAACAAAACATCTATAGGTACGCCGAAACTATTGGTTATGGCAAAATCAGTGGTGGGATTTTCAAAGACTAAGTTACTAATGGTTACATTTTTAAATACATCAATCGGTACGGTGGTGTTACCGATGGGGAATAATATCTGATCAATGTATCCTTTGATAAGGTCGTATTGAATATTTATAAAGGACTGGCTAAAGTTTATAGTATAAGGTGCGTTATCGGGTGTTCCGTTGCCGGAAATTGTAATGGTATATTCAACCTGTAGGAAATTTTCTTCGTTATTCATTTCTATTCTGCTTCCACCAAGATTTATACCTGCGGGGTTGCTTAAAGATACCACACCCTCTAAAGGATCACCATTACTGTCGTAACTATTTAGGATTTTGAAGTTAGCGTCCAGGGCATATCCGTCCTGAGCCATTAGTTCCGATTCTGCTGTTACGGAAAACTGACCTCCCAGAAAACTTATCCACGTTATTATTTCACTATTAGGGAACGTAAGCAGAAAATTATAAGTTTGGGATGGTAGGGTAACATTACCTTCAGCCGGAGCAGGAATATCACTCACCGAAATAGTCTGCGATTGATCGGGCAGGTTATAGATGCCACTGGCATCAATAGAAAATATTTCACCACGATAAACGAGAGTGATTAAATCTTCTTCGTCTGTTTCAATCCCGCTTATATCATTAAGATCTATTAGATCGTTAATGCTTATGCTCGAACTAACCAAAGGAATGGCTACCGTGGGTTGGTATGTGTAGTCTTCTATGGTTGACAATCCTTCAATATAGCTGTAATCGCAAGAATAGAAGGCTAACCCGAAGATTACCGATAAAGAAAACCCCATACGGATTTTTTTTACAAAAGTCATGAAACTCATATCGATTATTTTAATGATTAATTTTTTTATTTATGCGTAACTTTTCAGATATCTTTTTAATAAATTAACTGTTGTATCGTGGTATTATAGTATGTTCTTTAATTGCTGATTTCATACATCCTTAAGAAACTATTAAAGCCTGTAACTACATAGTAATTACCATTTTCTGCCGTATTAATAATAATAGGTGTGTCTCCCAGCAGGGGGAATGGTTTTATGATCTCACCCGAAGCATTCATAAGAAAAATTTGTTTGTTTATGGAATCGGATAATGCAACGTATCTGTTGTTGTTGCCTGCTTTGATTATCTGTAGAACCGGGTTCATATTTCTTCTTACCGGTGCTGAAAACAGAATTTTTTCTGCCATATTGTAAACTGTTATGGCTCCGTTATCATAAAAAATAAGATCTTTATCAAATTCACGACTAAAAGTATCCAGCGCAAACTGGTAGTTGTCTGAGAGAGAATCAGGTAAGAGAGTGAAAACCGTTCCGTCGGTAAGTAACTGTTGCACCTTGCCATTTTCTCCAGGAATGATCAACCCGGGCTTACCGTTTTCAGGCTCATAGCCATAAGCTTTACCATTGGCAGTTATTAATATTTCACTTTTGGGTCGAATTCTATGTTTACCGGTTCTGTCCAACACCATGATTTTACCGGTAGAGTCAGCAATAAAAATATAATCTTTTTCATTAATCCTGAAATGTTGCAGAGGTTGTTTTATTATAGCATCTGATTGTTTAAATTCCCAACCGGTAACCATTTTCCTGCGAAGGTTATAGTTATAAATTCGCCTGTTTACGGCTGGAAACAGTATTCTGTAGTTTTTATTACTATCGTAATCGAACACTGCAATTCCGGCTGTTGCCGGAGAAGGGAAGCGCATTGGATACCCGCGAACATACGCTCCATTGCGGTCAATCAGGTGCAGATAGTTGCGTGTGTTGAAAAGATATTGCAAACGTTCGTTTTTGAATATGTCAACCTGATAAATATCTGACATAATAGGGCCAGACAACTCTTTTTGCCAAAGAATTTCTCCTGAGTCATTTATAAGATAAAGTATGTTAGACCAATCCTGCAATATGTATTCTTCAAACCCATCATTATGATTGATAACCGGGTAAGGGCCCTTATTTACAGGTGTTTCTAATTCGGTTTCCCATGCTAAAGGGTTACTTGTTTCATATTCTGACCATTGGAAAAGCAAGGCATTGGAATAGGCCATATTCCCGGCTGCCGGGTATAGTTGCAAGCTGAAGGATGAGAATTTTTTTCTTTGACTGGCTATTGTAAGATCAATGCTATCTGTTTTTATTTCAGATTGAGAAAGAGAGCCGGAAAGAGGGTTTGAAAAGTAGAAAAATAAATTCTGGTTTTCTCTCATTAGTTCATTAATCTGTTCCATTTCTTCACTATTGGCAAGACTATATCCAAAACGTATTTTTTCAAGGTATCTAACCAGGGGTTGGATTGATTTTGAAGCAATAAGATAATTGCCTGTAATGGAAAAGAAGGTGAAGTCATCTTTAACCAAACCGTATGTTAAGAGGTGGAAAAAGCCAGGAATGGATATTCGTTTAATTTCAGGGGCAAATATCGTTTCATCTTCATAGTTGATATCTTCATCTGTGATAAAAAGAGATAATTCCTTATGCTCAAAAACACTTTTCATAAGGCTGTCAACGCCCAAAATTAATATTCCTTCAGACTCTTCTTTTTCTGGTTTTACCCAGGCCAGTTTCCCATTCCATATTTGTGGCAGGCTATCAGGATTTGTTGCAGTGATGTCAGTAAATTTCCTTCGATAAAGTTCTGTTTCTTCTGTTTGTTGGGTTATTTCCAGCCAATCATGAATATTTTCTGCAAATTTATCGGTATCTGAAAGGCCAAGTGTTACTACCGCCGAAGATGAAAGCGATATATATTCGGTAATATTAGATGAAACAGCTTCCTGTCCGGCAAGGTTGTCAGTAAATTTTTCTCCAAATACTTCTGATTGTGCCAATCCTGAGAGAATCAATGCTGCAGCATCGTATGATACATCCCAAACCTGCCACCCTGCTAAGTTTTCGCAGCCAATGTTAAGAGGGAAATCATTGAGAAATTCGGGATCTGCCAATTTACAAAGTTTTGATGTTCGGAAATAAAGGTTATCCGAAAATTGTCCAGCGGCTTTTCTAATAAGATTAAATCCATTATCCGCACTCAGGCTTTTTTTAATTTGATCCTGCTGGCTACCTGTTCCAGGATTCTCTAATTCGGTAGAAAATATAACAGAATTATCTCTTATTGAGCAATAAAAATTTTCGTTTGCAGAAAAAAACTTATAAACAGTTTCATTTCCATATTCAATGTTTTCTATTTCAAAGTTGCTGAAAATATTTTCTCTTAAAAACTTATCCAAGTTCAGATTCTGAGATGTTAAAGGCAGATTTAATTGAGCTATGAAAGAAGGTCCTGATAAATCCTTTTTCAGATACAAAGAAAAAACCAGCTCCGATTCCTCCCATATTTTTTGGAATGTAGGATGGTCATTCAACAGTGAATCAAGGTTCTGAATGAATTTGTATGCATTGGATAAACCCAGGGAAAGGGTAATATTTTTTCCTAATAGCCCCGTGTAAGCAAACGATTCTATCAAAAGAGCAGGCTTTCTGGAATGGAAAATGAATTCAGCATCGTCAGATATCCACAAAAAAGGATCTGCCGTAAACTGCAGTGATTTTCGCTGAAAATCCTTCAAAATAAGGTATGTAGATACAATTACAACTACTGTAACTATACTGATAATGAATACTATTAAATGTAATCTTCGCATTGCAGGGGTCAATGGGTTCTTGATATTTCAGGCAATTGTTATTAGAAAATGCCTTTAACCTTTATTGGTTATTTTATTGCTTTTATACTATGTGAATAATGGGGAGTAATTATCTGGATTATGTATGTGCCGCTTTCCCAGTCAGATGTATTGATTATGTGATTAATTTCACCTGGCATTGCATTCATATATGGATGATGATATATTTGTCTTCCTGAAATATCAAAAACAAAAATTTCTGATTTTCCTTTCGTTTGCTGATAAAATCTTGCCGTCAGTTTATCTGTAAAAGGGCTGGGGAAACTTTTTATGTTAGAAAAGAACGTATCCGGGATAGGCTGTGTTGATGTAAAATCGCCGTTATAGAACAATGATGCCATTTGTGCACTGTTTTGCAGATCGTTAAGATGATCACCCGCAATAACAGCAAAAGCAACCTTTAGGGTGTCCTGTGACTGCAGATTAAAAGGTCCGGTAGAAATCAGAGAACTGATGTCATTATCAATATCAAAGAACCCGGCGTTTTCTCTGGAGCTTTTCATTGCCGTATATTTCTCAAAAGAGGTAAACCCATCCTTAATTTTCAAACTGCCGCCAAACCCCTGATTATCAAAAGCATAATGCCTGATTTGGGAATGACTTAAAAGAGAAACTCCGGTAAAGCTACCCCCATTGGCGGAAAAAGCATAACCCATATTATTTTCCGGGTCGAAAGCTGCCCGATGGTTTCTTACATCCTGTATTACCCAATCGGCATAAAACCCGGCATAAAACCCTGGCTTGCTTTCTTCAGATGTATTAATAATGTCGTATTCAAGAATAATGAATTTATTAGAGGGTGCAGCAGTGTAGCCATAAATCCGGTAATTTATCTTCAGCCCGATTTTTTTCTCGTTAGCAACGCTATCATTAAAAATGCCTTTTATCATAATGTTGCCCAGATCAGGGTTGGCTACCATTCTTGCATTCTCAACAGATCCAAAAGAATTGGTGAATGAGTTTTCCATGGGTCCGTAAATATTATCAACCACGGCAGATGTGCTAACACCCGCAACCAATCCTGCTACATTTAACAAAGTTCTGTTTTGATTGGTGCCAGAATATAAAAATCCTACACCCTGGTTAAAATTGGGGTAATTATACCCTATATTACCGCGACTGTTTATGGTTGTTGATAAAATTTCTGTTTCAAAATCCACGTAGTCCAGATTGAAGGTCATATTAAAGTTTTGTTCCCCTGCATAAACTCCCAATTCATTGAAAAAGCTGATTGTGAAAGTTGCCTCGTGGCTGGCGGGTATATTTTCCAGGAGCTTAATAATAAATGGATTACTGAAATTGTTGGTGAGTTGATTATGAAAAACCTGACCCATGATGGCCTGATCTTGCAAAATTTCAATATAATCTGATTGAGTGGAAAGCCTTGCCGACATATTTTCGGATGTCGCCAGAAGGTTAAGAAATTCTGCCCCCAGCTCAAAAGATTCTCCAGGGTTAAAAAGCTGGTAGTATTCCATGGATTGTTCAAGGCCGGTAAACAGTAGGTATGGATGGTGAGTTTCGGTAAGAGCACGGTAAATGTTTAGCCTTCCGGTGCCCATTTGTCCGGAATATGGTTCATTTTCAGGAATTGTATCAATTAGATCGGTGGTTACTTTTAGCTGTGCAGCAATTTGTAATGCGTTGTATTCAGGAAAATGAGCCCTTAGCAGTGCAGCAGCCCCCGCTACTACCGGAGCTGCCATAGATGTGCCGTTAGATGATATATATGACCCATTGGGCCAGGTAGAGAAAATGCCTGCACCGGGTGCACTAAGATCAATCAATTTTCCATAGCTGGAACCCTCCCATCTGTGATCATGGATGTTGGTGGCAGCAACACTAAGTGCGTTTATATATGATGCCGGAAATATCCGGATCTGATTATTCGAGTTTCCGGCAGCAGCTATTACAATCGCATCTTTGTTAAGTACAGCATAATTGATAATATCCTGGCCAAACTGACCGGTCGACATGGCTCCACCCCAGCTGCAATTGATTACCTGCGCTCCCTTATCAGCAGCATATACAATTCCTTCGTAAGCCCTTACCAGTCGTCCATCCGAATCACTTATCTTAATGGGTAGTATCCTACTGTTAAAACCTACGCCAGCCATTCCGGTACCATTGTCTGCACTTGCGCCAGCAATGCCTGCTACATGCACTCCATGTGCATTAACATCATATTGTGGATTGTTATTGTTTTCTGCAATATCCCAACCCTGGAAATTGTCAGCATATCCATCGTTATCAGTATCTTCGCCATTTAATGGATCATCATAATTATAGGCAATACTATTTACCAAATCAGGATGTAAAAGATCTATACCGGTATCGGTAATAGCAATTACAATGTTTGTATCACCCTGCTCAATTTCCCATGCTTCATAAGCTTTTATATTACTGAGATAGTATTGCGATTCAATAAATGGGTCGTCAGGTTGATAAAGCGGTTTAGGGATATACCAGGGTTGCGCGTATTCAACAAGGCCTGTTTGGTATAGTTCGTTGATTGCTTTTTCTAAGGAATTACCATCCTGTAAATCTGTCTGAAATATCCTGCTCAAATCAGAATAGGGTTGCCCGCTTATATGATATGATTTTGAAGGGGGCAGATGATTAGGAAACATTTTTCTTACGTAACGGGCTTCAATTTTTTTAAGAGCCAGCTCAAATTCACCCGACTCAATTTTATCTCCTTTTATCGTATGGCTTATTTCTTCTTTTACTTTAAAAATGATCTTCCCTTCGAGATAATCTTCGCTGGTTATTCCTTCAGGCATAATGAAATAATCTCTTTGCGGGGTTTTTCCATAGGCTGTTAGTACCAGCAAAAATGACAAGAATGATACGGTAAAATATATAGATTTTTTCGAGGTATAAAAGATCATAATCTGGTATGCTTGTGGTGTTTAAGTAGAGTAAGGGCTATAAAATTGTAAATTTACAACAAAGGCATGAATAAAACACTAATGAAAACCCTGTTTTTCAACCTGTAGAAATGACCTGCAAAATCCTATGAAAAGCTTAATTGGCATATGAATTTCCTGCCCTGGCAGATAGGTTTCACAGCTGATTAAAGGCAGGAATGGTTTCGAGAAAGGAGAGAGTTCCCTGGCTTAAATCAATACGGCAACAATAATGCTCTAAGCCATTGGTGAGTATAAGATAGCGGGTTTGAAAACGGAAATTATAACTGGCAGCCTGTTCAAAGGTTTTTTGCGTAATATTAATATGAGAAGCCTTACACTCTATGAGCACCAGCGATTGTCCGTTGGTATCGTAAACTACGGCATCGGCTCTCTTTTTCATATTGTTATAAATAAGTGATGTTTCAACAGCAATAAGACCTGCGGGATATTTAAGCGCATTAACCAGCCACATGAGAAAGTTTTGGCGTACCCACTCTTCCGGGGTTAAAGCTACCCAGTTTTTCCTGAAAGAATCAAAGATTAAATATTTGTTGTTTAGCTCTTTGATTTTTAAATCGTATGTTGGCAGATTTAGTGCTTGCATCAATTTTTCTTATTTTATACAAAGTTATGATTCGTTGTGATGATGAGAAAAAATATCATTCAAAAGCTTAATGATAAATCTGCTTTGAGTATTTTTGCCAAATTACATTTACCAAAAGCAAACAAATTGGATATTGTAAGAAGTTACTCTCAAAGCACATATAATACAAGTATGAAAACGAAAGAAGAGATTGTATCGAACTGGTTACCCAGATATACCGGGACAAAAATTGACGAATTGGGCAAATATATTTTACTAACCAATTTTAATCAGTATATAAATTTATTCTCAAAAAAATTCAATGCAAAGATTAATGGGTTAGACAGGCCAATGCCTTCCTGCACACACAACAATATTTCGATAATAAATTTTGGTATGGGAAGTGCCAATGCAGCCACAATAATGGATATGCTTAGTGCTAAAGAGCCTACTGCAGTATTATTTTTAGGCAAATGCGGGGGGCTGAAGAAAATTAACAGACTGGGAGATCTGATTTTGCCCATTGCTGCCATTAGGGGTGAAGGTACCTCAAATGATTATTTTCCTGCTGAGGTGCCCGCTTTGCCATCATTTAATCTGCAAAAGGCTGTTTCTACAAATATAAGAGATCATAACCAGGACTATTGGACAGGCACCATTTATACTACCAACAGAAGAGTTTGGGAGCATGACGATGAATTTAAGGATTATTTAAGAAGAATAAGGGTTATGGGTATAGACATGGAGACTGCCACTATTTTTTCTGTGGGTTTCTATAATAAAATACCCACTGGTGCACTTTTACTTGTATCTGATCAGCCCATGATTTCTTCCGGAGTAAAAACTGAAAAAAGTGACACACTGGTAAGTGAAAATTATGTACAAACGCACCTTGATATTGGTATCGATTCCTTGCTGGAACTTATTAATAATGGTTTAACCGTTAAACATTTGAAGTTCGATTTTGAAGATCATTGATATCACTCTATATGTTTTTTCTTTCAATAATTGTTCTACCAGAGAAATTTAGCCTAAAAGGTCATTAAAATCATTTACATAATTAATTCAGAAAAAGCGTTAAACCCATTTGTTGAACAGAATTCCTGAAAATGAAAGAGTTAAGTTGGGAAGACATATACAAAGATTTAAGAAACAAGAAATATGAACCTTTTTACCTGTTGATGGGAGAGGAGCCCTTCTTTATTGATGTAATCTCTGATTATATTGAGGACAAGGTTTTGACTGAAGACGAAAAAGAATTTAATCAAACCGTAGTGTATGGGCGCGATACCGATGCAGCTTCCATTGTAAGTCTGGCAAAAAGATATCCTATGATGTCAGAAAATCAGGTGGTTATTGTTAAAGAAGCCCAAAATATAAAGGATCTTGACTTATTGGAATCTTATGCCAAAAATCCTTTGAAAAGTACTCTTCTGATAATTTGCCATAAATATAAAACGGTTGATAAGAGAAAAGGACTGTATAAGGCTGTGCTTAAAAATGGCGTTGTTCTTGATTCAAAAAAGCTATATGACGATAAAATACCAGGCTGGATTCTTACTTATGTAAAAAGGCACGGCTACATTATTAAAGAACCATCAGCACAATTGTTGGCAGACCATTTGGGAAATGATTTGGGTAAAATTGTAAACGAGATTAAAAAGGTTTTTATTTCTTTACCAAAGGGAGGCGAAATTACACCCCAACTTATTGAGCAGAACATTGGGATCAGTAAAGATTTTAATGTTTTTGAATTACAAAAAGCTTTTACAACATACAATTCGTTTAAAGCATTTCAAATTGTTAAATATTTCTCTGAAAATCCAAAATCCAATCCTATGCCTGTTACCATGGCATTGTTATACACTTATTTTCTGCGTGCCTTACAATATCATTTTTTAAAGGATAAGACCCCAAAAAATGTTGCATCAGAAATTGGGATAAGTCCGTTTTTTGTGCGCGATGTTCAGTCCGCCGCTTCCAGATTTCCGGTTTTAAAAATTATACTTATTATGTCGTATCTTAGAGAATATGATCTTAAATCGAAAGGAGTTGATAGTAGTAATACAAATCATGGGGAACTGTTGAAAGAGTTGGTCTATAAGATTCTGAATTAGGGCGTACAGAATTTCCGTTCTTTTTTTGTTCAGGTTAGTGTTCGTTTATGTTGAAGTTAAAAAACCTGTTTAATAAATGTCAATAATCTTATTTTATAATGAACTATTGGTTAGTAAAATCAGAACCTGAGGCCTACTCATGGTCTCGTTTTGTGTCTGAGGGTAAAGCAGTTTGGGATGGTGTTAGAAACTACCAGGCACGAAATAATTTAAGGGCCATGAAAGAAGGTGATCTTGTTTTATTCTATCACAGTGTTTCTGACAAGGAGGTTGTTGGAATAGCGCGTATTGTGAAAGAGCATTATCCTGATCCTACCGCAGATTCTGATAAGTGGGTGGTAGTAGAAATGGTTCCTGAAGGCAGTTTAAAAAGGCCGGTATCTCTTGAAAAGGTAAAAAAAGATGAAAGGTTGGAAAATATTGCCCTGGTAAAACAAGCACGCCTATCAGTAATGCCATTAAAGCGTGAGGAGTTTGATGCCCTAGTGCAATTGGGTGAAGGGCAATAACTAATTTTAAATCAATACAGAAATATGAACCATATAGATATTATATTAGCAATACCTTTAGCTATAGGAGCCATAAGAGGCTTCTCAAAAGGATTTATTCTTGAATTGGCGTCTTTGGTGGGAATAATAATTGGAGTTTTTCTTGCAGCCCTTTTTTCAGGATTAATATCGCAAATGTTGCTGGAGTATGTTGATTGGAATCCCAACGCAATGAAGATTGTTGCATTTATTGTTATATTTATTCTGGTTGTAATTACAGTTAAGATTGTTGGTCGGCTGATTGAAAAGTTCTTTAAACTGATCGGCCTTAATTTTCTTAACAGGATTGCCGGATTGGTTGCCGGAATTCTAAAAGTTGGCTTAATTCTTAGTGTTTTATTGATCTTTTTTAATTATATAAATCGCGATGGACTTATAATGTCTGAAGAAATCCGACAAGAAAGTTTTCTTTACGACCCTGTTGCATCATTGGTTCCTTCTATTTTGCCAGGGCAGAATTTCTTAAATTTTGACGAAATAATAGACAAAGTAAAACAACAAGAACTCTAAATATTAAATTAAAATTATTTAAACCAAAATGGAAGATAATTTTTGGGAAGAAGTACGTGATGAATTTCCAGTTACAAATCATCTTGCATATTTTCAGAGTGCCGGAATGAGTCCAATACCCAACCAGGTATTGAGAAAAATTAATGAAGCTTATTTAAATATCAATCAATTTGGTGATATGCATTTTGGTGCAGATCTGCAAAGAAGTGATGAGCTAAGAGCCAAGCTGGCTGATATGATAAATACCAATGTGGCGAATATTGCTTTTTCGCACAACACTTCTACTGCCTTTTCTTTTATTGCAGCAGCCTTAAAGCATTCCATGCCTTTTGATTTTAACCTTGTTTCTTTGAAAGATGAGTTTCCATCTACCAATGTTCCATTTGAATTTCAGGGTATTCCGGTTAAATTTGTTGAGCCGGTTAAGGGTTCTTATTCTCTCGAAAGTATTCTTGATGCAATAGACGAAAAAACTATGGGGGTAGTTTGCAGCCATGTGCAATATTCAACGGGTTTTCGATTGGATATCGAAAAGCTCGGTAAGGCATTGGCAGCAATGGATATGCTTTTTATTGTTAATGCTACCCAGTCTTTTCCTTATTACGAAATTGATGTTGAAAAAATGCATATTGATGTGCTCACCGCCTCCTTTCATAAATGGGGTTTGAGCGGTATTGCCGGCGCATTATTTTATACATCAGAAAGTTTTCGCCGGGGGTATCCCAATTCTATGGCTGGCTGGTTAGGGGTAGTGCCGCCAGAAGGTGATTTTATTCCTACCCAGAAAAATGAAGGATACAAGCAATTTGAGCATGCCGGGCAGTACAACTTCGGAACTTCTAATTTCCAGGTTCTTGCCGGGCTCGATTGTGCAATGGATTATATCAATAATATTGGCCGCGAAAAAATTCGAAACCGTATTATCGCTCTTACCGATTATCTGATCGAAAAAATGAGAGAGCTGCCGGTTGAAATTATAACGCCGGTTAGCAATGTTGATGAAAGATCTCCTATTTTGCTAATCAATATGATTGGAACAGATAACGCAGAAGCTGTTAAATTTCTTGAAAAGAATAAAGTTGTAACTTCTATCAGAGCCGGAAATATCCGGATATCCTGCAATATTTTTAATAATTTCAAAGAGATAGATCAATTGGCTAATACTTTAGGTCTGTTCGCCGAAATGTAGTTGTGGATTTGAGTCTGTTGAAAACATGCAGTCAACTTTAATAAATAGAACCAAGAACCTGCTCTTTATTCTTATTATAACAGATGCAATTCTCTTCTCATGTTGATCTACAAAGATGCTTATTACCCGGACTAAAGATAGCCCTCTCTGGTTCGTTGATAATGAGCAGTTATTATCCTTAATTCCGACCATGTGAAATCATCACCAAATTTATTTTTTAGCTCCGAAATTGAGTTGTTTAATTCATTTTTTTTAAGGAATAATAATGCTTTCTCTGCTTTTTGCTTATCTATTAGTTTTTCATAAGGAATAATTCCATCTTTTACAGCTCGTGCCATGTGTCCTTCAATAGTAGATTTGGCGAGATTTCTTTCTTTGGCAATTTCATTTATGTTCTTTCCCAGCAGAAACATTTGCTGGCTTATTTCGAAAGTTGAAGACTTAACTGTAGTTGATTTAGATTTTTTTTTATTTCCCTTTAAAGTTTCGGAAATTTCCCAGGTGGGTTCCAGATCATTGGCAGTGCAATAGTCAATTACCAAAGACACAATATCTTCACCATATTCTTCAGTTTTTTTTGTCCCCATGCCATGAATTGCTGAGAGTGCTTTCTTATTTCCTGGCAGCAGGTTGGTAATATCAATCATTGATTTTCTGGGCAAAATCATAAAGATGGGTTTCCCGGTATGCTCTGCCACCTTATCTCGCCATTCACGGAGTTGTTTCATTAATACCGGATGACTGGTGATGCTGGTTTCAGATGTTACTTTTTTTGAGCGTCCGTAATCTTTTTTATCCTGTTCAATAGATGCCTTAGCACGTGTATTAAGATATTCTGTAGCAGAAAACCCATTTTTACAATTATCAATACATGCTACTTTTATGCCTATTTCGTGCAGTAATCTAAAATGTGCTTCTGTAAGAGTTTTTCTTAGCTGCCGGTTGTCAACATCGAAATCAGGGGTTTTTAATGGGATATTTAATTTTTCTTCTATTTTGGGGCTAAAATAATGGCATGCCTTTTCTATTCGTTGCTGCAGCGTCCCATTTTGCTCAATATTGTTGTTATTATTTACATGCTGGTTAATTTCATGTAAAAATTTTGTTCCCACCTGCATAAAATCTTGCTGCAATTTTTTTTGTGTTTCTTTGAGAAGTGACAGGATATGGGTATCTACCGATGTAATGTTTTCATTTACCAGTTTTAAGAGATAATTTAACCGGTAACTGATGGGCGAAAAGTTGAAGAGTTCTTCCAGTAGCTGGTACTGAAATTCAATTTTTGCTTTAAAAAGCATATCAAAAGATGGTGGATTTTGCTCAATGCTTTGAGTAAAGTCTTTGATGCTGTAGTCACTTTTTACCGAATCAGAAGAAATGCGAGTGCTTAGTACCAGGCCCTCCAGGGTTTTACAGCGGCTTAAAGCCACATATACCTGTCCATGGGCAAAAGCAGAACGTGCATCTATTATCGCTTTTTCGAAAGTAAGGCCCTGGCTTTTATGAATTGTAATTGCCCAGGCGAGTTTTAAAGGGTATTGTGAAAAAGATCCAATAACATTTTCTTTAATTTCTTTGGTTTCGCCATCGAGAGAGTATTTTGTATTCTCCCAGGTAAGGGGTGTTACAGCAATTTCGGATTCATCTCCTGGGCAACTAACATAAATAATTTCATCATCCATGCTTTTTATCCTACCTATCTTGCCATTGTAAAAGAGTTTTTCCTGCGACATGTCGTTTTTTACAAACATAACCTGGGCCCCGGTTTTTAGTGTAAGTTTTTCGTCGGTAGGGTATGCCATTTCCGGAAATTCTCCTTCAATTCGTGCCGTATAGTATCTTTTTGTAGCAGAAATCTCTTCCAGACGTTTCAGGTTAATATCGCGCGCCTGGTAATTATGCGTGGTTAAGGTTATGTAGCCTTCATTTTGCATTTGGCTTACATCTTCTCTGTGTTGTTTGTTGAGCTGATCAAGTACCAGTTGATCAATGTTGTTGGTTCTGATTTTATTAAGCAGATTGATGAATTTATTGTCTGTTTGCCTGTAAATGTGTTTTAGTTCAATACTGATATAGTTGGTTTGCCGAAGTGCCTGACTTCCAAAAAAGAAAAATGAAGTATAATATTTACCAAGAAGTTCTTTCTCATTTTCTTTCACTACCGGCGGTAGCTGTTGCAGATCACCGATAAGAAGCAACTGCAGGCCACCGAAGGGTTTGTTCCGGTCGCGGTAGCGTTTTAAAACACTGTCAATACCATCCAAAAGATCTGCTCTTACCATACTTACCTCATCAATGATAAGTAAATCAAGGCTTCGGATAATATTAATTTTTTCTTTGCTTACCTTCATAAAGCTTTTTTCGCGCACCATTTGTTGCTGAGATGTATCTTCATTAGAAAGCAAGGGGCCAAAAGGAAGCTGAAAAAATGAATGTATAGTAACGCCACCTGCATTAATGGCTGCTACGCCGGTTGGAGCAACCACTACAGAACGTTTGTGCGAATTTTTTTGAATGTGGCGTAAAAAGGTAGTTTTTCCGGTGCCCGCTTTCCCCGTTAGAAAAATGTTTTTCCCTGTGTTTTCTACAAATTCAAGAGCCAGTTGTAACTGAGGGTTATTTGTAAAATTCATTGCCTTTTTGTCTTTTGTTATGTATAAATGCTAAAAATAGCAATTATTTCTTCTTAATCCAATATAAATAGGGTTAAGATTTTTAGCGTGTTTTTTTATGGAATAAAAAAAGGCAATATCATTAATAACTGATATTGCCTTAAGATTTTGCTGGTCAGAGCATCATTTAACAACCTCCGGCAGCAGACTGGGTTTCAACGGTAGCTGCCGGAATAATACCTGCTGGCCGGGGTGCACGTTCAGGGCTTCCGGTTGATCCGGCATTCATAAAACGATTAAAATCATATTGGGCTTTTTCATCTTTGTAATTGACAAAGGCGGGGTCAAAGTTTTTTATACCATAATTAAAGGCCTTTTCATAATTACCTCCCAATACCATAATGTTATCGTTTAAGCCTTTAGCAATAAGAAGTAATCTGGCCGATTGGGCACATGGCTCATCAGCTCCATAGAGTAAAGGAATTTTGGGCGATATTTTACGGATGGTTTTAAGACTCTCTGTTTCAAGTAATCTGTCGAACGGAATATTTACAGCACCTGGCAAATAGCCAATTTTAAAAGATTGCTCCGGACGGAGATCTATCAGTTGATAATCATTTGTTTCTTCGTTAACAATATTTCTCAGCAACTGATAATTGGCCATAAAAGGTGTATTATTCAAACTTTCAACCACTTCTCTGTTGGCTCTTCCGTAGTTGTTTGTAGTAAAAAGGTTTGCCAGCACAACAATAGCAACAAAGCCAAATGAGAGCAGGCTTATATTGTTAAGATTTTTTGTTGCATTCATAATATTAAAATTTAATTTGTTTTGATTGGGTTGATATTCCTATTCTTCGATCCTATCATTTTCAGAATACCGTTAGCAACCTCCGCTAACCCCGGCAGTTTCGAGTTCAATGATAGTTTTTACAGGCAAGGGCGTAGTTGGTTCACTGGGCAATGCTTCTCCATCCAGAAACATTTGTTTAGCTTTGGAAATAAACCGTATCGAAAATTCTTCTTCCAGATCATAGGGATCGCCGGGCTGATCAGGTGAATCAAAAATAGTTGCAAACATCCCGTTAAGACCTCCTTGCAGAATATAGATATTTTCAAATCCAGCTCTTTTGGCCACCGCCCAGGCTAATTGAGCCGAGCTTTCGCTATAGCTGTAAAATACTTTTTTTTTATCGCTGTTGTTGAAAAATTCACGGTATCTGCGTCCAATAATATCTTCCATACTAATGTTTAAAGCTCCTGGCAGAGAGAATCTTTCAAAATCTTCGCTGCTTCTTACATCAATAAGAACGAGGTCTTCATCTTGTTTAATGATTTTATATGTTGCTTCTTCAACATCAACAAAACGGTTTGGGTCTTGAAGTAAAGCATGAAGTTGATCGGGAGGAATTTCTGATGCGTTGCTTTTTCTTTGTTCAGGCAGAAAAAGGTAAGAAAACATGGCCAGCATCAACAACATGGCTGGTAAGGCGTATGATGGACGTTGGTCTTTGATTTGTGACGGGGTATTGTTAACACGGTCTTCAATATTCTGTGTTACCGCGAATGCGATAATTGCCACCATAACCAGTAAAAATGCAAACCATGATTTAGAGATTCCCAGACTTTCATATACAAATGGATTTCCCTGAAAATATCCGGTATAAATGGGTTCCCATTGGTTGTAGAAGTGTCCGAAAATAAACATACCTATCATGCTACCCGCTAAAAACAGCATGGCATCCACTTTGCCTGTTGTGGCGGCAACAATGCTGGTACCGGGACAATACCCGCCAAGAATAAATCCAAAACCCATAATCACTCCCCCGATAATAGCCGACCACAAATAGGTTGGGTTTATGTAAACCAGACTCATGTCTATCCACCCCATAAAACTTAAAAAGAGTAAGCCTACCATTGCTGTTATTCCTGCGGTAAAAAATACACGTAAAACTACAAAGTCATATCCATAGAATACACCAGCCAGCTTTTTAGAAGATGAAAAACCTGCCTGTTCGAGCACATAGCCAAAGCCAATACCCAAAACCAGCGCGAAGAATAAATTTAATTGAGGGTTAACGATTCCCTCCGGAATAAATGGAGCCATATTAATATTTTTGAAAGTTCAAACTATATTTTCTACTCTAAATAATTCTGGTAGCTGTAGCTACAATACACAGGGGAAACTACTTTTCAGATAATTTTCGTTTCAAAAACCTGCAGATCATTAAATCCAGAGTTTTCTGAAAAACCAGGCAATCATATAACCACTGCCAAATATCATCATCATGGTAAGCATTCCGCCAGCAGAGAGAACAGCCATACCACTAAGGGCGGCACCGCTGGTGCAGCCACGGCCAAACTGAGCCCCCAGGCCGAATAATAAGCCTCCGGCAATAGCAAACAAAGCTCTTACTGCTATTCCTATCTGTGGGCCTCTTTCCATTTTTAATCCCATTCTTTGTGATGACGCACCGCTTATAAAGGCACCAACAATAACTCCCATGGCTAAAAATACCAACCAGGAACGAATCGGCCTTTCTTCGCTGTTAAAAAATGATGCGTAAAAGGGTGATTTTTGTGCATATTCGGGTGCTAAACTACCAATGGTAGTTATCACAACGTCTTTTGCCGCCCCACTTGCTCCAAGGCCCCGGCCTGTAATAACAAATGATGCCAGAAGAACCAGTCCCAACAAGAAACCTGCAAGGTAAGGGTTCATAAAAGGTTTGGGTTTTTGATTTTCCATATTTTTTACTTTAAATTGACGTATATATAAATCCTATTAGTTTTTCTCAGCAACCTCCTGCTGCGGTGGTTACCTCAATAATTTCTCCCGGTACTGCAACATCTGTGCTTATGCTGTTAAGGCCATCTCTTTCGAGCGGGAAATTTTTAATGTGCATATCTGAGAATGACCTGCTGGCGCGTTGAGTAGCTTTCATAGTTGCGTGGATGAATCCATTGGCACCATAATCAAGACTTTTGAACTGATACCCCATAACTGCCAGATATGCGTTGGCATAAGCAGCATTTTGGCCGGTAAAGCAATATACAACAATGGGCTTGTCTGATGGAAGTGTTAGAATATCTTCTTCGCTATGGAAAGCTTTCTTAGGATCGTATTGTATTGCCCCTGGTAAGTGACCCTGGTCATAAAGCGAAGTAGGCCAATAGTTTATGATATAATAGGTGTCTTTATTTTCAAGGGCATCCATATAATCAATACTAACATCTGACCATTTGATTTCAAGCGCTTCTTGTGCACGGGTTCTCAATATATCATATCCATTGGTTTTTCCGGTATTGAGAACGGGTAGTTTTCCGGGTTCATTCTTAGGATGTGGAGCAATTTCCAACCTTCCGATAAGGTCGTCAGAAATGTTGGCGGCCCATGCTCTGCGTGCTATACTTTCGTTCCATGAGCTCATACCAAAACGCATATTATAGGTGTTTTTATAACCCAACATACGCAAAATAGCAACCACGTAGCCCGAAAGATGGGCATTGTTGCAAACAATAGCAATTTTTTCGAAACTATTGGGTTCTATCTGATTTTCAAAATATTCCAGTATATTTTCTGGCTGAATGTTGATAGCATTTTGTATATGCCCCCGTTTAAACTCCCTCGCAGGTCTTACATCAATAACATGGTAATTGCTTGCGCGTAAACTGTTGTAAATTTCATCAGCATTAACAAAGTAGGGTATTGGGGTATCATTAACAATATTGCCGTTCTCCTCAAGGTATTGCAAAAGTACGTCAGCTTCGTTTACTGAGCTTTCTACCTGGGTTTCTGATTCTGAATTGGAGCAATTTGTAAACAGCAAAACAAAAATAATGAGTGCCGTAAGTTTTGAAAGTATGTTTGAATGTATCATGAGAACTGTTTTTTGATATTAAGTGATTAGTAGTAGCGCATAATTGACAAAATTTACAATAGTTTGGGCCGTATTCTGAGCATTATATAGGCAAAATAGGCAGGTTCTTCACGGCTTCCACTATTAATGATCTCCATTGAGTCAGAACCAAACATCCAGTGAAAACCACTGATAATTCTGGTTGAAGTGTTGAAGGCATATGAAAGTGTAAGATCGATTTCGGTACCCAGGTATTTACTGATCTCTTCGCCATTATTAATAAAATCGTTTTGAATGAAGAATAGGTGAAGATCTGCACCTAAATTAACCTTTGGGTTGATTGAATAATTATTTTTCAGGAAAGGGTTTACCAGTCCTGCACCACGCGTGTGAACAGGATAGTTGGTGAAATAGTCCATAAAACCACTGTTGGCATGGCCGGCACTATGTGTAGGATCGAACACCCGAAATTTGGAATTGTCTTCAGGATCATTTCCCGAAATAAGCTCAAGCCCCAAAGTTGACCATAGTTTTTCAGCAGGTTTGGTGCCAAGTTCTGATCTCAGATAAAAAGCCTGAATATTTTGGTTGGCGGGTGTTTTACCATGTTGTAGGGCAGGGTTGACCATAAGATTGGATGTTTCTCCGAGTTTAAACTGAAACAATGCCGACCAGGTTCCACGTGTGTAAACATCATCGGTTTCGTTGGATGCTTCATAACCATCATAAATGCCTAACAGAGAAAGACTTGCATCTTCAGCAAACTGGGTTTTATACCATAAGAAGGTTAGATATTTATAATTATTTACTCCATATATTGTTTCAAAGTTTCGGCCAAAAGCGGCTGATGACTGGTTAAATGCACCTCCGATATGAAGTTCACCGGCTGTTGGTTTCATTTTCAAAAGGGCTGCATCATGTTTTTGCCCCATTGGAAGCCAATCGTTTGTAGACAGCAATCTTTGGTTATCGTATTTTAATTCTTGTCTTCCAACTTTCAAAGAAATTTTTTCAGAAAACAAGAGTTCTGCCCACGCTTCGTGGATAGACAGCGATGGAACTGCTTGTTTTTGTTGTTCCTGCCCCCAAATTCGTATATCCTGAAAAGAAAAACGGATAATGATGTTTTCGTGTTTGTGGTTTAATACCAGCCGTGAACGTTGATTAATACTGGCAGCGGCTTTTGCGTCAGGTGAAGGTAAGGTTCGGTATCCATGTCTTAGTTCAGCACGGGGGCTTAAATCGGCACTGATAGTTAGTTGGGCCCATGAGCTGTTAATTACAATAGTAAAAGCAATCAAAAAAAGGGTCAATTCTTTCATTATCAATATTTTTATTTATGCCTTTATGCTAATAGTTTAAATAAATTGTTTGTATCATCGAAATTATGAAATTTCTTTCTCTGGTTCATCGTTTTTCTTCTTATCATCTTCTTTTTCATCTTTTTCCAGTTCTTCCCATCCGGTAATCATGGCTTTCAGATTTGATGTTACGGTATGTCCGGTAGTTATAAGATAAAGGTGAACAACAACAAAAGCGATGAGAATATAAGCGCCGATGGTGTGTGCCAGGGCAACCCTTTCCAGACTGGAAATACCCAATTCAACAATTTCTCCTTCGCTGGGATAACGGTAGAACATATAAGCCAGACCACTGGCAATCATAACAGGGAATACAAGAATCTTCAATGACAGATAAACCAGCCTTTGCAAGGGATTCAATTTGCTGAGAGTCGTTTTTCGGGTAGGATGTGGAGCATTACGAAAAATACCAAAAATATAGTATTCTGCTTGCGCTCTCAGGTTTTCAGTAGTTGGAAGATATTGCCGCCATTCGCCGGTGGTAAAATGCCAGAAAATGGTAAAAATTGTGAGAATTATAAAAGCCCATGCTGCTTTGTTGTGAAGATCTACTGCCGATTCAAATCCAAAAAAACTGAATGATCCGTGTACTTCAAACCCGGTTAGTGCAAGAAAAAAAATCAGGAATGCCTGGGTCCAGTGCCAGAATCTTTCGTAAGATTTGTATATGTAAACTTTTTCTGTTTTTGCCATGATCATTTTAGTTATTCGTGCTATGATTGTTTTAGTTTTTTTACCGAAAAGTATCTAATAACTGCGTGTATAAATACACCAATAAACGAAAGTATAATAAGCATTACACCCATATTATCTACTGCTGCATATTTCGTATTGCCCGGTATATACGAACCTTCAACCAACTGCATTCTGCTGTTTTCGCGGGTGTGGCAATCCTGGCATTGTAATGCCTGGCTGGCCGGAGAAACCATGTGGTTTACTGGCAGGTACATTTCGGTATTAACAAAATTCCATTTACCACTGTAGGGCCGATCCAGGTATTTCATACCTTCTATCAAAGCCCTTTCCCAATCCAGATCAAGCCATAATGCGCCCTTGCCTGGTTCTCTGTCCCAAAGTTTTGCCTGCAAAATAGAAAGATGAACAGGGTCGTAGGGCTGTCTTCCGCGGTGAACCTTTACCGGGATGATTCTTGAATCGCGGTCGCTGGCATCTCCAAAAAGAGTGTTGATTTCAAGATAGGCTGCTGTGGTGTCTACCTTGTCAGAAATCAGAAAATGGTCGGCAGTTCCATTAAACCAGAAATATTCGGGTTCAACGTTGGTTTTCCATTCAAAATCGCCTTTTATAGATTGGTAAATTGCATTACCTTCTCCATCATACAATTCAAATATTTTTCCATCATCCAGTCTACCGGCAGTTGACCAGTCCCAATACATTTTGGTAGCATTTACTTTTGCATATTCAGGAATGTGACAGGTTTGGCAGGCAATTTTGGCAACATGCGAATTGAGCATATCGTCAATGTGGGGGTTTGCCGTATGGCATTGTTCGCAGGTTGCCCTGCGTTCGTTGGTAGATGAAACACCATAATATCTTCCTTTCATAACATGATTTTCTGCTGTATGGCAGTCTACACATTCCATATTGGCTCCATCAACTCCCATATGTACGTCTACTTCGCGTGAAGCAGTAAGTAGCGCCATTTCAAGGTCGCCATGTTTCACATTGTTCCCTCCACCGCCATGGAAGTGACAGTAACCGCAGTTTTCTTTCTTTGGCTGGCCAACATTTTGTACAATGGTCCGAAAATCCTGTCCGGGTGTTGGGTAACCGGCTCCTCCCTTTAGTTTTTCATAAGTGCCCGTGTTGTCATGACAAACAAGGCAGTCTATATTATAAGGATTGGTAAAATCAAAATCCATATCATCCCATCCAAAACCTGCATGGCAACGATTACAGGTAGATTCATTAGAGAAAATACCGGTACAAAAGTTGTTTAGCAAATTCTTTTTCCCAAGGTAGGTTACCCCGCGGCCTTCAATAAATTCTTCTCTTTCCCAGGTAAAATGGAAACTATGCAATAGCTCTTCTCCACGTTCAGTGTGGCAGGAGAGGCATGTTGCCGTAATTTCATGAGGGTTGTCAAAATCCCTTTGAAGCACCTCATGCTTACTGTGGTCAACACCTGGTATATGCGGAATACTTTGCTCCTTGCGAAGCTCGGCGAGTTTTGTATTTTCTTCCGATGCATCACGTAATACCACTGTTATTATTATAAGAGGTACTACTACCGATAATATGAATGTTACAGTGTTTTTCATGTAATTGTTATTTTTTAATTGCTCTTATTTTTCAAAGTGTTGTATTATCATTTTTTATATTTCTGCCTAAGTACTGATAAATCATACTTTTTAACAATTGTGGTTTATCAGATATTTTAATGCCCACAAATGTAGGTATACTCAGCATATTGTTGTACTCAGTATTTCTTTATATGGGTATATGTACATGCAATGCAAGTGATAGGAAGTCAGGTCGGTGGGTTGTTTATTCTTATTTAGACTAATTTTAAATTTCTGAAGCTGAAATTTTTACCGGTTCTAAAGCAGGCATGAAACAGATAATTAGGGCCTACTGAAAAACAATCAATAAGCAGATTTAAGATTTCTAACATGGATTCTTCAGCGTCTAATTGAATATATACACGCGACTATATCACTGAAAATACCAGAGTAATAAGTTAATTAACAGACCATAGAGTGTTTTATATTAAGCGTAAATAAATAGTTTGTATGACTAAAATAAATCGTAAATTAGCTCAGTTCTTTTGTCTCCTTATTTAAATATTTGAAAATGGGTAAACCGGACTATACGCAAATTTTTATTGTAGAAGATGACAAGTTTTACGCTGGGGTAATACGTCATGCTTTAGAGTCAAGAAACTTTATGAACGTTAAGGTTCTGACTAGTGGCGAAGACTGTATCAATAATATGCATCTGAATCCTGAAATTATTTTAATGGACTACATGCTAGGCGAAAATCACCTGGATGGTATGGAAACCATGAAGCAAATAAGGAAAATGGGAAATGCCGTTCAGATTATTTTTCTTACCAGTGTGGACGAGTTGGAAGTAGCCACCAATACAATAAAAGCCGGTGCCTACGATTATGTAGTAAAATCTGAAGCGGCCATTGAAAGAATTAGAAATTTAATAAGAAGAATCACCTTTGAGAATCATATTAAAAAGGAAAATATGGTCCTTAAAAGAAGCAGAAAAGTTGTATTATCGATCATTTTTCTGCTTTCGCTTGGCATAATAATACTTGCACTTATTCAAATCCTGGGCTGAAATACTGCCCTGCCTTAAATGAATAAATCCCTAAATAATCCGCAATTATCTTTTTTACCAGTAACTGCTGATGAAATTTCTTCCCTGGGATGGGAACAACCAGATATTATTCTTGTTTCCGGCGATGCCTATATAGATCACCCTTCATTTGGGACGGCCATTTTAGGACGTATTGCTGAAAGCATGGGCCTTAAGGTAGCCATTATACCCCAACCCAACTGGCGCGATGATCTTCGCGATTTCAAAAAACTGGGTGTTCCGAAATACTTTTTTGGTGTTTCGGCCGGCAGTATGGATTCTATGGTAAATCACTACACCGCCTTGCGTCGCCGTAGGTCAGATGATGCATATACCCCTGGCGGCAGAGCGGGTTATCGTCCGGATTATGCATCTGTGGTATATACAAAAATTCTTAAAGATTTATACCCGGAAATCCCCGTTGTGTTAGGCGGGGTAGAAGCTTCTATGCGGCGTTTTACTCATTATGATTACTGGCAGGATAAGGTAAAGCCATCTGCATTAATTGAAAGTGGCGCTGATCTTCTTTTATATGGCATGGCCGAAGAATCCTGGAGGCAACTGTTGCGTCTGGTGATAAAAGGGGTTCCGATATCATCAATTCACAACCTCCCTCAGTCAGCATTTTTACATCCGGTTGAAAAACATCTCACTCAGGTAACAGGCTGGATTGATAAAAACATCCCATCACATGAGGATTGTTTGGCAAATAAAAAAACCTTTGGTGATGCTTTTCGCATTATTGAAGAAACTTCGAATAGTTTAGATGCCCCCAGATTGGTTCAGGTTTATGACAAACAGAAAGTGGTGGTGAATCCGCCGTTATTGCCCGCCATAGAATCCACTGTTGATCAAACCTGGGAACTACCATTTACCCGTCTGCCTCATCCCAAATATGCCAAAAAGCCTCCCATCCCAGCTTACGAAATGATAAAATATTCGGTAAATATTCATAGGGGTTGTTTTGGTGGATGTAGTTTTTGTGCCATTAATATGCACCAGGGCAAATTTGTGCAAAGCCGTTCTGAGAAGTCGATCATCAAGGAGTTGGAACAAATTTCTCAGATGCCTGGTTTTAAAGGCCACATTACCGATCTTGGTGGGCCTTCGGCCAACATGTACAAAATGGAAGGTGTCGATAAAGAAATATGCAAACATTGCAAACGACCCAGTTGTATTTTTCCCAATACATGCAAGAATTTAAATTTTGATCATAATCCTTTGATCAGGCTTTATGAAAAGGCAGAAAAAGTAAAAGGAATTAAACGAATAACCATTGGTAGCGGGGTTCGCTATGATATGTTGCTGGGTAAAACAGAAGAGCAGGAACAGCGCTATGGACTAAAACCTTATGTCCAAAAGCTTATCCGTTCTCATGTTTCGGGCAGATTGAAAGTGGCTCCTGAACACACATCGCCCGGGGTTCTCAGACTGATGCGAAAGCCTGATTTTAGTACTTTTGAACAGTTTCATAAATTATTTCGCACCATTTGCCAGAAAGAATCTTTGCCTTTTCAATTGGTGCCATACTTTATTTCAGGGCATCCGGGAACAACAGAACAGGATATGAAAGACCTTTCAGTGTTGCTTAACCGCCTTGGCTATCAGCCGGAGCAGGTTCAGGAATTTACCCCAACACCAATGACTCTTGCCACTACCATTTATTATTCGGGATATGATCCAATAACCGGCAAAAAGATATTTGTTGCCCGCAATGACAAAGACAAAAGACGGCAAAAAGAATATTTTTTGAAGAAAAAAAAGAAACCCCGGTTTTGATTCCGGGGTCCTGTTTCAGGTTGTGAAATAAAGTTGTTATTTATTTTTCACATAAGTTTCCAGCCAGTTCAGCCATTCCCAGTGCATATGCAGAGCTGATTCGCGGGCAGAATATCCATGTCCTTCGTGGGGTAGCATAACCAATCTTACGGTTCCGCCTTGTCCGCGCAATGCATCATACATTCGTTCGCTCTGAATGGGGAATGTGCCTGAGTTATTGTCATCTGCCCCATGAATGAGCAGGAGAGGGGTATTTATTTTATGGGCATTCATAAAGGGAGACATTTGTAGATAAATATCAGGGTTATCCCAATAGGTGCGTTCTTCACTTTGAAAACCAAAGGGTGTTAACGTTCGGTTGTAGGCACCACTTCGTGCAATGCCAGCGGCAAAAAGATCGGAATGTGCCAGCAGGTTGGCTGTCATAAATGCACCGTAAGAATGGCCTGAAACAGCCACTCTCTCAGGATCTGTAACACCTTTTTCTACTAGATAATCGATTGCTGCCCGGGCATTTGCCACCAGTTGTTCCACAAATGTATCATTGGGTTCCTGGTCATCTTCGCCAACAATAGGGAAACTGGCATTATTTAAAACAGCATAACCTTGGGTAGCCAACATAACCGGTGATGTAGATCCTACTCTGGTATAAGAATAAGGTGACCCCGAAACCTGCCCTGCAGCATCGGCACTTTTGAATTCGCGTGGGTATGCCCACAGCATGGTTGGAAGCGGACCGTCAGCTTCTTTGTTATAACCGGGCGGTAGGTATAGCATTCCATTTAGGGGAATACCGTCTTCACGCTCATAATGAACCATTTCAAATTGCAGATCACGCAATTTTTCAGAGGGGTCTGGCAAATTGGTGATTTGTGTCAGGGTATTCCTTTTAATGTTTCGCTTGTAAAAGTTAGGATGGATATCGTTCGATTCTCGTCTTGTAATAATTATGCCACTTCCCGGATCAATAATTTCAATAAGCATCTCGTAAAAAGGAGCTTCTGAGCGCCACAAACGTTTGGTCTCTCCTCTGCGAATATCGTATTCATCAAGGAAAGGACGGTTGCCTTCTGTTGAAGCCCCTGCACCTGATAAATAAAGTTTTCGGCCTTGCTTATCTGTTAATAATACCGATTGTCCCTGGCTGTTTGTTGTTGTCTGAAACTGACCAGGGTCGTTATACCTGTCTTCGTAAGACCGATCAAAAATTACTTTTCTTTCCGGGCTTTCTTGTTCTGGGTTGAAGCTGCTTGTAATACTTCTGCGTGTGCGGCTCCATGATTCGTAAAGAATAGCAAAATCATTCTTACCCCAGGAAATGCCACCATAACGCAGTTCTGTTTTGGCACTTGCAACAGGTTGCCCTGTAAATGGCGCATCCAGATAATAGAGCTGATCGCGGAATTCAATTTCATTGGCAGGATCTCCTCCGTCAAGTGCTTCTACCCAATACAGAGTGGCTGGTGCATCATTTCGCCATTGCACGCTGCGTCGGCCTTCGCGGGTAGCTCCAAAGCCCTGTGGCAGATTGTCTGAAACAGGTACTTCGGCAACCAGGTAAATCCGGTTTCCTTCCATATCAACAACATCCATGGTTTGGGGGAAGCGGCTGTAGGGAACTATATAGGAGTAGGGTTTTTCAATTCGGTTTACCAAAAGGTATTCTGAATTGGGAGATAAACGAAAATACCAGATAACTCCTTCTTCACCGATTTGTTGTGTGTTTCCCATCAAGTCAACTTTCATCAACCTGCTGGTGGCATAATAATCAAACAGGTCTTCATCGTAACGGTCTCTGAGCAAATCCTGATATGTTCTTACAGCAGCTTTTCTGCCCATACTTTGCTGTGTTACAGGGCCCTGGGCAACTCTGGGGCGCTCTGGGGCTTCGCCCCTGTTGGCAGGTACTGCAGTAAAAAAAATGGTCCTGTTGTCTGAACTCCAGGTAAAAGCATTGCCCATTACATCATTTACAGGTATATCGGTTAACCGGTAGGCAATACCATCAAAAGTTGTGGCAATCCATAATTCAATTCCATTTTCTGAAGTGTGGGTAAATGCCACGTGACTGGCATCTGGCGACCAACTTAGATTGCGGATTTTGGGAGATTCGGGAAGACCCTGAACAACTATCGGATTATTACCATCTAAATCTGTAAAACTTAATCCAACACCATAAGAAGATCTGCTTGAGCCATTGGTTAATGGATCAATACGCATACCTGCCAAACGGAGTTCATCACGGGCAATATCATCAATTACCGGCATGCCACGGTTCTCGATAAAAACAATAGTGCTATTGTTGGGCGCTATAGAAACTGATGGTGTTGATGGGGCATCAACCAAATCAATGATTTCCTGGGGTGGAAGTTGATACGTTAATGATTCCTGAGCATAAAGAATTGGGCTTAAACAGAAAAAAAACAGAATAAATAGTCCCTGTTGTGAAATAATTGTTTTTTGTATCATTATAAATTGTTTAGAGTTAGAGTTTAAAAAGGTATATATAGAATTATCTTAAAAATTTATTTGTTCTCCTGAGCCTAATTTTAGAAAAAACATAAAATATGCAATAATTGATAATGCAATTTAATAAAAACAGTTGCAAATTAATAATTTTTTCTTTTAGCTGGCAATAATTGCGTGAAATGTTCAAGAAAGCTAATTCCAAATTATTTTTCAGTAAATAACAGGGTAAATAATTCTATTTAGCCTAGAATTGTGGTTCTGACTTTTGCTCCTATTACAAATAAAATATTCCTGTATATTTCCTTTTTTAATCAACAAAGATTTATTAATTTGCGGGCCAATTGCCGCTGTCAAAATATGGTAAATTGATAAAAATAAACCTTTTATATCTACACATCAAAACACTTAAGATATGCAACACGACACACCTATAAATCATGAGGAGGTACAAAAACAAATAGAGTTAATGGGTCTTGCCAGTGTTGGTAAGGCTTCGATCAGGGAGGTGAAACGCCTGATTGACAACATTGAACTGGCTACTGGCGATCATTTTGTTAGAATGGAGATGGGTATTCCCGGGCTGCCACCCGCTCAAATTGGCGTAGATGCTGAAATTGAAGCCCTGAAAAATGGTGTAGCAGCCATTTACCCTGACATTGATGGGATTAAACCCCTTAAAGAAGAAATTTCACGATTCGTAAAACTATTTATGAATACAGATGTAAGCTATAAAAGCTGTATTCCTACTGTAGGTAGCATGCAGGGGAGTTATGCATCTTTTATGACAACTACACGCATGTATCCGGGAAAAGATCAGATATTGTTCCTCGATCCGGGGTTTCCTGTCCATAAACAGCAATGTCGTGTGTTGGGAATTTCTCACGACTCATTTGATGTTTATAATTATCGCGGAGAAAAACTACGCGAAAAACTCGAAGAACATCTTCAAAGCGGACGGATTGCAGGGTTGCTTTATTCAAACCCTAATAATCCTTCATGGATATGTTTTACTGAACGCGAATTGGGTATTATTGGCGAGTTGGCCAATAAGTATGATGTAATTGTAATGGAAGATCTGGCGTATTTTGGGATGGACTTCCGTCAGGATTTCTCCATACCCGGAAAACCACCCTATCAGCCTTCAATAACAAAGTTTACAGAAAACTATATCGTATTTATTTCCAGCTCCAAGCTTTTTAGTTATGCCGGCCAGCGAATTGGCATGATGGTAATTTCAGATAAGCTATTTAATACCCATGCCCAGGGGCTTTGCCGTTTTTATAATTCTGATATGTTTGGACGTGCAATGGTTTTTGGCACTATGTATGCCCTGAGTTCGGGTACTGCCCACTCAGCGCAGTACGCTCTGCTGGGTATGCTAAAAGCTGCAAATAAAGGGGAGTATAATTTCTGGGAGCCCGTTAAGGAATATGGCCAAAAGGCACACATCATGAAGAAAATGTTTACCGATAACGGGTTTAAAATTGTTTATGATATGGATGAAGACCAGCCACTTGCTGATGGGTTCTTTTTTACCATATCGTATCCGGGGCTTTCTGGCCAGGACCTGATTGAAAAGTTCGTATATTATGGTATTAGTGCAATCTCATTGGCTATAACCGGCAGCGAACGCACAGAGGGTCTCAGGGCCTGTGTATCTTTGGTACGACGCGATCAATTCCCCGACCTGGAATATCGGCTTAAAAAGTTTCATGAGCATCACCCACTTAAGGAGAAAATTTCGTATTAAGACAGATAAAGTTATGGGCTTGCTGTCAATATTTATAATAGTTATTTGCTGCAAACATGGCTGATCAGCAATGATGATTTTTCTTTTTATTAACAGGGATCAAAAACTTAGTCTCTCAACTTCTTTAGCTTTTCAATTTTATTGTAGGATGTTATAAGCCCTTTTATAAGGGCTGAGCTGAAACCGTTATGCTCCATTTCATTGAGGCCTGAGATGGTTATGCCCATTGGGGTGGTTACTTTGTCTATTTCATGTTCGGGGTGGTTGCCGCTTTCCTGTGCCAGTCTTGCAGCACCTTTGAGTGTTTGGGCTGCAATAAGGGTAGATAATTCTGCTCCAAAACCGATCTCAATACCTCCCTGGGCAATGCTGCGCAAAAATCTGAGGGCAAAGGCTACACCGCAGGCTGCCATAACCGTTGAAGCACCCATTAGTTCCTCAGGAATCGTAATGCATTTGCCAACATGATTAAAAACATTAATAACTTCCTCTTTATGTTTTTCCTGCACTTCGCCATGCGAAATACATGTCATGCTTTCACACAAAGCCAGTGCTGTATTGGGCATAGCCAGAAAAACAGGTATTTGCTCTCCTATAATGGCTTGTATTTCTTTGCTTCCTAAACCAGTAACTAACGAAACAAGAATATGTTTTTCATGATTCAACTCCGGAGTAATTTCTCCTAATACTTCTTTGGCCTGCATGGGTTTAACAGTAAGAAATACTAAACCCGAAGCCTTTACAGCCTGTAAATTATCTGAAGAAATTACCATCCCTTCAAGGGCCAGATTTTCAATCATATGGGTGCGTCTTCGGGTAATAATGATGTTTTCAGGGCTATATAAATTGCTGTTTATTAATCCTTTGGCTAGAGAAGTGCCAATATTGCCCCCACCAAGAATGGCTATATTGTTTGTCATAAGATTTCGGTTTAATATTTTAACTTTCTGCAAATTTACTTCTGGCAGGCGGCAAAGTTAACAGTTATTCTTTTATCAGCCCGAAAATGCATGTGTTTACAGGTGATAATAAAAAGCAAAACATCTCTTGCTATATCGATAAATAATTGTACTTTTGTACCCCGAAAATAACAATGGTTCCGTAGCTCAGCTGGATAGAGCAACAGCCTTCTAAGCTGTGGGTCACAGGTTCGAATCCTGTCGGAATCACTTCTCAACCCTCGCATCCTGCGGGGGTTTTTATTTATCCAGACTGCTTTTATTTTACCCTGTTCTTTCAACATTAATGCCCAACCTTGATGTGTTGCAAATTATTATGGCTGCCTGTCTGGTATAATCAGCAATTTGAGCCTGGGAAGTTTCAGAGATAACAATATCCAATTTTTTTAAGATATTCATAGTTGGGAAATATATTTATTACACGATCTCCAGTTGTTATTCAGTAAATCTTTTGTATCTAAAAGTTATTAACAATTTCCCTGAAAGCATGAATATGGGTTAATCCAAAAATTAACAGAAAAAAACATCTGTTAGAATAAAAAAAAATATTTTTTGTATTTAAAAAATCAATTTATTGGAAAAATTTTGGGTGTGTCAGATTAAAAGATCTGCTACTGAAAAACATGGTGTTTCAATAAAAGAAATACATTTGAAACTCTTTTGAATAATATGGTAAAACTAAAAAAACTTACACTTGAGTTTCCCAACAGAAGGGAAGAAGCACTTTATAAAAGAGTCTTTTTTAATGACTCTTTACCGGTTACAAGGGTAGCTATACTCCTGGCTGCATTCTTATATGCCTTATTTGGTGTATTGGATGCAATTTTTGTTTCTGATTACCTTCGTACTTTTCTGATTATCCGCATCGGAATTGTTGTTCCCTTTTTGATGCTTTTCATTTTGCTTTCATTCAACAAATTTTTCTACCGATTCTGGCAGTTTCTACTTTTCCTTGCTTTTTTGGTGTCAGGTATCGGTATAGCACTAATGATTGCGCTTAGCCCTCAGAACTGGTCATATTACGGAGGATTGATGCTGATCTTTATGGTGGGATATTTCTTCATCCGGCTTCGGTTTATTTGGGCAACCGTTGGAGGTTGGCTTAATCTTATTTTTTTCAATCTGTTGATGCATTCTTTGGCAGATGTTGATCAGCAAATCTTTCTTGCCTATAACTTTTTTTATGCTTCTGCCAATCTTATTGGTATGTTCGGGTCATATTATTTTGAAGTATCCGGGCGACGAAACTTTTACCTTTCGCGCCAGCTTGATCAGAAACAACGCGATTTGGAGAATATAAATCAAAACCTTGAATCAGCTGTAGAATCCAGAACACGGGAGCTGAAAGAGAATGAGGAAAAGTATCGTTTGATATTTGAAAGATCACCCCTTGGAGTATTTCACTTTAACGACAGGTGGGTAATTACTGAATGTAACGATCACTTTGCCAATATCATAGGAAGGCCAAGGACTATACTCGAAGGAATGCATTTGAAAGAGTTGTCGGATAAAAGAATTACAGATGCCGTAGAAAGAGTTTTAAAAGGCAATAAAGCCTCTTTTGAGGGCAAATTTAAACCTAAAGGGACCGGGAAAGCAAACCCCGTTCGTATTCTTTTTGCACCTATAAAAAGAGATTTGAATAAAACCATTGGAGGAATAGGACTGGTGGAAGATCGAAGCGAGTTTATTGAAAAGCAAAAGCTGGAAAAACAAATTGCCGTTGCCAAAGAGTCTGTAAATTTTAAACAAAGGTTTCTTGCCAATATGAGTCATGAAATCAGAACACCACTTACCGGAATAATCGGCATGATAGATATTTTATCGCAAACACATCTAAACAATGAACAAATGGAATATTTAAGTACTCTGAAACTCACCAGTGAGAATCTTCGTGAAATTATTAATCAAATTCTGGATTATTCAAAAATTGAAGCCGGAAGAGTAAGTATTAAGCCCCGGGGGTTTAACTTTTACGAATTGATAAACAATGCCCAGAAACTTTACGAGACTCTTTGTCCTGTTGGAGTAAGTCTGAATCTTTACATCGACCCGCAGATTCCTGAATACATCAAGGCTGATGATCATCGCGTATCGCAAATTATTAATAATTTGCTGAATAACGCCATTAAGTTTACCAAGAAGGGTAGTATAGATCTTTTGGCTTTGCCTGAAAAATGGCTTGCCGACGGAGCCCTTTTATTACGTATAGAGGTAAGCGATACCGGTGAAGGTATACAGCCGGAAAAAATTAATAAGCTTTTTAAGCCTTTTAGCCAACTGGAGGGAACAGAAAATCAGTACTTTGAAGGAACAGGTCTTGGATTGTCAATTTCAAAGGAACTATCAGACCTTATGGGTGGCGATATTGGAGTTATGAGTGAAGAAGGTAAGGGAAGCACCTTTTGGTTCAATTTCAAAGCTGAAAAAGTATCACGCGAAGATGCAAAGAAAAGTATTAATTATTCTGCCCTGAAGGAAACAGGACCACTTAATATTCTCTACGCGGAAGATAAGCTGATTAATCAAAAGGTGGTTAATATTATGCTTACTTCTCTGGGACACAGAGTAACACTTGTGAAAAACGGACAGGAAGCATTGGAAAAATATGAACCTGGCAGCTTTGATCTTATACTAATGGATATCCAGATGCCTGTTATGGATGGCGTTACTGCCACCCGCAAGTTAAAGGCTAGTTATGATGACTTGCCCCCGGTGGTAGGCTTAAGTGCCAATGCCTTTGAAGGTGATAAAGAAAAATATATGAGTCAGGGTTTAGATGAATATTTAACCAAACCTGTAAAAAAGGAAGATTTTATGTTACTTTTGCATAAATTGATAATATAGTGATTAAACCACTCCCTATTTGAACATTATGCTCCATAACAGTAACATTATTAACAGATTTAAAAAAATTTTATCGCAAAAAGGACCCCACTCTGATGACTTTCATGAGATAATCAAGATCATTAATGATTTGACTACAGATGATGAAGTTGAATATTTCAGAGATATGCTTGAGCCTATTCTTAAGCCGGATACCATAATAGGCCATTCATTTACAAAACCTTTGGGGTATAGCGGAGATTATCAGATCATTGAAAAAATGTACAGATTCCACAAAAACACGAATCCTGATTACATTAAGTGGGATGAGTTTTTTCATTGGTTGCCAGCCGCAAGCGCAGTAATTAACAGGAAGGAATTGGCTGTAAGTCTCCTTCAAAAATTAAATCAGAAAACAAAAAAAGAATATTCCAGAGTTCTTATTCTGGGCAGTGGCCCCGCCACAGAAGTGAATGAGTATTTGGATTCAGTTACAGAAAATAAGTTGTATTTTGATCTTGTCGATTTTGACCAGAGAGCCATTGAACATGCCACATCAAAAAATCAGAAATACCTGGATTATATGACTTTTCATAACAAAAATGTATTGCGGTATTCTCCTGAGAGATCTTATGATCTTATTTGGAGTGCCGGTTTATTTGATTATTTTCAGGATAAATTGTTTATAAGGCTTCTCAATAGATTTTCCTGTTACCTGAGGGGTAATGGAGAAATGATCATCGGTAATTTCAATATTTCCAACCCATCAAAGAAAATAATGGAAGTGTTGGGCGACTGGTTTCTTTACCACAGATCGGAAGAACTCTTGATGAGTTTTGCCGTTGAAGCTGGCATTAGGCCAGAAAATGTAGAAATATTCAGCGAGCCTCTTGGGATCAATCTATTCATGAAGATAAAAAATTCGAATAGCTCATGATTCTTTTTATTTCAACAGGCTTGAAATAAAACCAAAAACTATTCGATGTTTTTACCCTCCCCTAAAAGAATTGCGGTTTTTTTATCAACCTTTTGCATCTTTTCTGCCGTGGGTCAATCCGACCCAATATTTAATGCCAATGGCAGACTGGGTCTTTTTTATGACTTCTATGATGCTTCTGCCGATAATTTTGAAACCTTCCGACCCCGGTATCCCAACAACCTTGTACGATTTTCAGCACAGGCAACCCTGAGTGCAGGCAAGTATTTCAGCATGCCCATAGGTATTGATATCAGTATGGGGCAGGCAACCTATCATTTGCCACAAATTCCTGAAGAAGGGCTGATTGATTATGTGCGAAATCCACGCAACAACATTAATATCAATCCGCGGTATAAGTGGGCTCAGGCATTTTTGGGTACGCAATCACCCAGCTTCTCGGCTCTTACTACCGGCGATATTCCCATTTTTGGCGCAGGTGTAGAACTTACTCCTGGTCATTTTATCTTTTCTGCCCATGTTGGAACTTCACAAATTGGCATCAATGCCAATCCCCTGCAAAACGTTGCCGGAGCCTACAGCCAGAAAATTGTCTCATCACGAATGGGTTATGGCAAAGCAGATGGCACACGGTTTATTCTCAATTTCGTAAAACTAAAAGACGATATTGGCTCCCTGGATCAAGGGCCCATTGGCATAAATCCCAGAGAAGGAATTGTGTTGTCGCCCCAGCTTCAAATAAAACTTTCCTCAGCTTTGATGCTGTCCACAGAAAATGCTGTATCTGCTTTTACACGAGACTTGCTGGGGCCAGATCTGTTTCTGGAAAACGATTTCACCCCTTTGGCAGCCCCCTTCCTGGCTGTGAATGGCACCACTTATATTGACTACTCCAATATCTCATCCATCGATTGGAAATCGGACAAGGTAGGGTTGGGCCTCGAAATGCGTTATATCGGCCCAGGATTCGAGCCCGTGGGTTTCAGAGCCATGGAGCGCGATCTGGTTGATTACAACCTGAAAACGAATTTCAGGTTGTTTCAAAACCGCATTATGATCAATGGTACCACCGGTATTCGCACCAACAACATCCAAAGCACCACGGCCGAAAGCACACAGCGTTTTATTGCCAATGTGAGCCTTTCCGCCAGGGTTACCCATGCCTTCTCCTTCAATACCAATTATTCCAATTTTGGCTTTCGGAACAATGTACTGTTCGACACCCTGAAAGTGGAGATGATACAAAATATGTTTACTGTTACTCCCTCTTTGCAACTTAATGGTACATCAGCAAATCACATCATTGGTCTGGGTTCAACATTCCAGTATTTTGATGAATTCAATGCCTTTACCGGCAGTTTCGCACAAACCAGATCCACCAGTTTTAATGCAAACTACAACGTGGTTTTTAAAGAAACACCCCTTAATCTGGGTTTGATGGGTATGTATCTCCAGAATACTACCCCGGCAACCGAATTAAACCTTTATACCATTCGGCTTATGGCCCGCTACCGGTTGCTTGATAAAAAGCTTACTCCACGTGCTACTCTTTCCTATACCGGAGTACAACGCGGCGAATATTCCACCGACCACCGATTGCAATTTCAATTAAAAACAGCTTATAAAATTACAGATGCGCTGGAAGTGCAACTAGGCTATAATCTGTCAAACTACATATATGGTTCATTCCGACCCGATGCCAAAACAACGGAGCATCGTGTGAATCTTTCATTGCAGCAAAGATTTTAACACAGAATCCAGAATAATAGTAAAACTGATACAGCGCTGAACAACGAGCGCATAAGGCGAAACGCACAACGCATAACCCAAAACGCAAAATATGAAACATTTGAAACCCCTGATTTCTATATTACTCATTCTCCTTGCATCAAATCTGATGAGCCAGGTGATGGTGGGCCTGAATGTAGATGCCAATCCCACTCCTTATATTTCGCAATGGGCCAACCAGGACGAATTGGTTATTGTGACCGTTTCCAATACCAATCCCGGTCTCGAAGGGATGGATTATAAGATTAAAATAAAGATGGAACTGGATGGCGAGCTGGTGGTTGAAACCAATACCGCCCAGGTGGTCACCCGTCAGGTGCCTTTTGGCAGCGATGTTTTTCTTGCCGACGAGGTGATTGATTATAATGCGCTGCAGTTTTATGGCAGTTTTGGTACCCAGGTAGCACAAACCGGCATGCTTCCGGCCGGCACCTATTCTTTTTGCGTATCGTTGGTTGATTTAAATGGAGTTGTCATATCTGCACCCATGGAAGTTTGTCAGCTCATGTTTATCACCAGTTATCAGCCACCTGAGCTGATCTTTCCTGCTGCTGATCAACAATTGCAGGCAAGTGTACTGCAGGCAACATCACTCACCTGGTCGCCCATAACTCCCATGCCCCCGGCTATGCAAGGGTTAAAGTATGTGGTTGTAGTCTCAGAAGTTTATCCTAACCAGACACCATCTCAGGCATTTTTTGCCAACTTCCCTATTATAGAAGAAGAAATTTTTGCAGGAAACCAAATGTTGTGGCCACCCGAAGTGGGCATGCCTGAAGATACCATTCAATATGTTTGGAGTGTAAAAGCTGTTAATTTGAACGATAATCCCTACATAGCCCAAAACTCCGGCTTTGCTGCCATCAGTCATTTTACGGTGCTTCCGGATGTAGCCATGTTGGATGATGAAGAGGAAGAAGAGCAGGAACCCCAGGGTATTATTGCTGTTTCTGACACCATTTTTGCAGGGCAAAACGGTGAGTTTGCCGTGATAACCACCGAAGTAGATACTGTTAATAATAAGTATTCGGGGAAGGGAACCGTATTTGTAGGTTGGCTCAATGCCCATATCGATGTTAAATTTGATACCATTACAGTAGATACGGTTCATCGGTTGATAAGTGGAAAAGTTCTGGCCGAAATCCACGAAAATGCTCCCATTTATCCCCTGGCCTGGATGCTACAGGCGACTAACCCGACACCCATGACCCATGATCTGGTGGTTGACATAGCTACTTTTGTGGAAAACAATTCCGAACAAACGATCTTCTATAACAATCCCACAGAGGTTACAGAACCCATAAAAATGCCTCTGGGAACCATTTTTCCTGACGGAACCGAATTTGCCATTACCGAAATGGCCTTTCTGCCCGATAAGGCCAAATTTAACTCCATTACCGCTTTGGCTTTGCCTCCTAATATGGTAACCGAACGAATTGGGTTTCGCATTAATGAAGTTCGTTTTCATCCCAACAATTTTGAATCACCTCCCGGGCGTATTGAGCTGGTTGAAGACATCTCTACCACAAACATCAACCAACAGATCGAATTTGTTTTTAAAGCACCCGACGATAATAATCTGGGGTGCTATATTGAATTTGATGAAGACGGTTTCTCTGAATATGGCCTGCAGATAACCACCTTATTTACCCGCGACTGGATGGTTCCTTCGCCCGATAACGACCCAAATACGAGGGTTTCTGCTACACTGAGTGTGCAGGGAACCAGCTGGACCGATCTTATCCTGGGCGGTACCATGGATAAGTTTGAAATTCCCAACTCCGGTGGCATGACCCTGCTTACTGATAGCCTTTACTATGACTTTTCTGATGAGTTAAATCCTCCCGGTATCGTTTTCCCTGAAAATTATCCGGGAGATACCACCGAAACTTTCCGAGGGTTTTACATGAATGCTTTAGAGCTGGAACTGCCCGAGGCGTGGCAAACGCAAGCCGGTAATCAGCCTAAAATAGGCGCCTACAATACGATCATCAACAACACCGGATTGACCATGCTTGTGCAGGCAACAAGTATCATCCAATGGCCCGATGCATATGTGGCCGATCTGGCTGCTAGTATTGATACCGTTCATGTTGAGTGGATTGCAAGCTCGCTTGTTGAAGCAGGGGTGAAAGGACGCATTGGGTTGCCGGTAAGTAAAAAGGACAGTATCTTAAACCCGCTGGAGTATATTGCTGTTTTCAATAACCCAATAATACCTGAAGAACCTGTAAGTTTTCAACTCACGGTTACCCCCACCGGCCCCATCCCGGCCCACCTGCTCAAAGCAGATATAGAACTGGCGCAAACTTCAAATATTGTTGCATATGTGGATAAGGATAAAAGCACTTTTGATATGAATCTTGATGGATCACTGTCATGGGGAACTGTAAACCTGGGGCCCATCAAAGATGTGAACCTGGGTCTTGATTTTGAAGGGCTGGGGATGGATTACGACTCTTCCAAAGGCGATAACGAAAAGTTTGGGTTCAACATTGGCTCGTGGGCTTTTGCCAGTGAGCAGAAGTTCCTGGCCAATTTTCCGGTTACCATTGATAATATAGGCTTCGTGAATTTACCATCTCAACCCAACCAGCTTGTGCGGGGCAAAATTACCATCGACGTGATCTTTAACCTTAATGAAGATATTGGTGGTATGACAGGTTTGGGAGTGGAAATGGCCATACTTGATGATGAACAGGGGCAGAAATTCTATCCCCAGTACCTGAGTACCAGCCTTGATTCTATTGCCATACAGGCCAATCTGGCTGCGGTAAGCATTGACGGCGCTATTGGCTTCAGACAAGATGATCCGGTATTTGGTAATGGCTTTATCGGCATGCTCCATGCCAATTTTAAACCAGCAGGCATACAATTGAACGCTACTGCCGAATTTGGCAACACCAGCCATCTTAACAACAATCAGCTCTACAGGTATTGGAGGGTTGATGGCGGAATAGTATTGCCCGCCCCCGGTGTGGTTTTCCTTCCCGGACTCGCGTTTCGCGGTTTTGGTGGTGGTGCCTATAACAATATGGAAGCGAGCTTATCGGGTTCCACCTATACCTTTAGTCCAAAAAAATCAAGTCTGGGTTTGCAGGTAAAAGCTGTTTTGGCAACTACTCCCAAAGAGGATGGATTTAATTCAGATGTTATTCTGGCAGGGGAGTTCAACCAAAATACCGGTGGTCTTACCTATATCAATTTTACCGGCGATTTCTGGATGGGTGCTGAGATGACTACTTCATCGCGGGCCCAGGCTCTAATAAATGGTGGATTGGGAGCAACTTATAATTTCCCCGACAAGCATTTTAACTTTTTTGTAAACATAAATGTAAATGCGCCTCCTATTTCCACTCCTGCGCCTATGAGTTTGGTGGTAGATGTAAAAGGCAATCAAAATGAATGGTACGTTAAATTCGGTGATGCGCAGGTGCCTAATACTGTGTTGGTTTCCATGGCAGGGCTAAGTGCCAGTGTAAACAACTATGTAATGTTTGGTAATAAGATTTCTCCCCCATCGGGTTTTTCTCAAACATTCAGGAATTCCTACTACTTTGCCACCCAAAGCTGGCCCAACAACAGCAATGTTGGCAATGGGGGTATTGGTAGCCATACCAATACCGGCTCAGGTTATGCAATGGGGGTAGGCTTTCGGTTTGCTTATGATGATCAGCGACATCTGAAAGGGAATTATTATTTGGGTTTCAATCTTGGAGCCGGTGCTGAGCTGCACCTTGCTTTTATGGAATACATGGGTACATGCGCCGGATATAGTCCTATGGGAATCAACGGATGGAGGGCAAGCGGTAATTTAGGATTCTATGGAAATGCTGGTGCTGAAGTTCGTCGACGTGGCGGCACGCTCAAAGACAAGGAGTGGACCCTTGCCCAGATTGGTGCCGGAGCCTGGGTATCAGGTCAGTTCCCCAACCCCTACTACCTTAGTGGCGGATTATCCGGTTACGTTAACATCCTTAACGTGGTAGAATCCAGCTTTAATTACAATTTTGAAGCGGGCACCCAATGTACCAACCAGGCTACCGGTGTAATAGCCGTAAATCAGGGCGATGCTGCTGCCGACCAGCAGGAGCTGCTCATACAGTACGTAGCCCCGGCCAGTAACTTCAATTATCCCACCGATGCTGCCCTGGCTGTAAAATACGGACTGGAACCTGATGAAGTATTTGATGTGTCAGAGCAACAAGCCGATGGAACTATTAAAATGCGCACCTTTAAAATGGTAGTAACCCGTTCGCTTCAGGTACAGGAAGAAAATGGCTCATGGTCAACAATTATGCTGAATACGAATGTCAACAACCTGGGAGAATATCTTTATACCACGATTCCTGAACTGGATGCCGTGGGTCCGGAACTAAATTTTAACACCGGACAAGGCAGTGGCCCTGGGAACACCTCCGTAGCAACCACCACTTTAATTTTTAACAGTTGGTTAATGGGGGGCGTCTTTAATACATCGTCCGGACTGGCAGCACCGGCTGCACCTGCCGAAAATTTTGATAATGGAGCGGGAAGTGGCCTGGAGCATCCTATGATGGATATGGTTGGATTGCCCCCGGTAATGGTACCCAATCCACCGCCACCAACCACTCCCAATTACGGAGACCTGGAAACCACACCCAGTCCGCCTGAAAATAATCTTCTGGCAGAAAAAAACTATAAATTTGCCGTTACGGCCACCCTCAGAGAGTTTAAGAACAACAATTGGGTTAATGCACAAACCCTTTCGGGAAGTACCATTACCCAATCTAAAGAAAAAACATTCTTTACCGGACCAATGCCTTTAATTACAGGTAATGAGCAAAATTTGCAAACATTTTGATAAAAAGATAGCAACATGATACGATTAAGAATATTTATTTCCACATTTTTACTCTTCTTATTTTCTGCTGCATGGTCGCAACAGCCCAACAGGGAAAATGAAGAGTTTAACACAACCATTAAACTTATGGGCCGCTACCTGCAGGACAAGGGTGTTGAGCTGCGGCTTTTCCCTCAGACCAAGGCTGTACTGAATGCCGGGTTGAGCAGCGGTTTTATTATTGAGCGTAGTATAGAAGGCACGGATGATTTCACCGAAATAGCCCGCATTTTCCCATGGACTGAAGATCAGTGGATGGAAGCCCTGAGCCGTGAAGAAGAAGATTCTGAAACCTATAACATCATTGAGCTTGCTATGGATTTTCTGCTGGAGCCATCAGAACCTGCAGCCGGAGCAATCGATTTTGAAGAAGGCATCAAAGCCATAAAGGAACAAAAATCGGACGAAGATTTTGAATACATGATTTTTTTACTTACTGCTTTGCGTGAACCCCTGGCAGCAGAAGGACTGGCACTGGCATTTACCGATCAGGATGTGAGCCAGGAAACGACTTACACCTATCGGGCAAGTGTAATAACGCCACCGCCGGTTTATACCTTAGTCCCTGATCAATACAGTATCATGGCCATAGCAGAGGGTATCGAATATATCCATGAAGTGTTTTATTACGAGGCTGATGGAGAAATCAGTTTTGTGTGGGAAGAAAGTGAATTGTTATTTGGTTTTGATGTGGAGCGGCGCAACCCGGGTGAGAGCGAATTTGTAAAAATAAACAATGCTCCCATTTATACCCTAAGCCATAAGAAATCTGATGAGCCTCAACGGAATGGTTATGTAGATGAAAACCTTGAAAACTACCAGCTTTACAGTTATCGGTTTTTTGGGCATAATGCTTTTGGCGAGCGTATTCAGTTTGATGAAGTGGATGCCATGCCACGCGACCGCACTCCACCCGAACAACCCCGCATGACAAGGCTTGAGCATGTTGCTCCCCGCGAAGTTTTACTGGAATGGGAGATGAATAATCCGCCCGCTTCCGATTTGTATGCTTTTGTGGTGGCCCGTTCCGACGATCATGATGGCGATTATCAACTTATCCATCCCGAGCCTCTGCCCAAAGAAACCCGCTCCTTTATCGATACCACTTTCGTATCAGGCCAGATGAATTATTATATTATTCAGGCAGTGGATACGGCTTTCAATATCAGCACTTCTTTGCCTTCAGCCGTTACCCTTGTCGATACCATTCCTCCAGTGCAGCCCGTTTGGGTTTCCGGTGAAATAGACTCACTGGGAATCGTTACACTGGAAGTGGAAAGACATACCGAAAGAGATCTGATGGGTTATCGTCTTTTCAGGGCCAATGATCCCGACCATGAATTTTCAGTTATTTTTGAAGGATTTGTTGATGCCTATAGCCTGCAATACCAGATTTCTGCCATTTTTAAAGATACGGTAACGCTCAACTCATTGACGCCACGTATTTATTATAAAATCAAAGCGCTGGATTTCAACTTCAACCAATCAGAATTTTCCGAAATGATGATCATAGAACGCCCGGATACCATACCCCCCACTACGCCCGTATTCAGAAGGGTTGTTAGCCGAACTGATAATGTAGAACTGCATTTTGCTCTGAGTGAAAGCCGCGATGTGTCATCACACGAACTTTACCGAAAAACAGAAATGGAAGACCCGTGGGATGTTTACGCCCTTTTAGAAAATGATCAGAGTTTTTTCATTGATACCCTTACCGTGCAAGGCACAACCTATTACTATTCCATACGTGCGCAGGACCACAACAACAATTATTCTGATTACGCCCGCCCGGTCTTTGGCAAAGCCTACGACGATGGGATAAGACCACCGGTAGAGAACCTCAGCATTGAAGAAAATGAAGGAATTTTGATCTTGCGCTGGGATTACGAAGCCGCGGATGGGGAAACATTTTTTGCCATTTATAAAACCAACGGTAATGGGCGAATGGTTCATTACAAACGCACACAGGAATTGGTATTCAGTGAAAGTACCCGCATGGGAGAGAACCGACATTATGCAATAAAAGTGTTTACTGCTGATGGTGGAGAATCCGCCTTAAGTGAACAGGTGTTATTTAAAACGGAATAACCCTTGCACTTGTCGCTTAATTATCAAGCGCTTTTAATAAAACTGGATTTTCTAGCTGACGCTAATTGCGCTTTTTTCAGATGGCCAATTCTCTCTTGAAAGGCAGGGGCTTCGTTTGATTGTTCTTTACAAAACGAGAAAATTACATCAGTAATTTGCAAAATCACGCAATTCCAAAGCCATTTCGAATTGTAAAAATTGCCTGCGATATTCCGGATCATCCATTTTGCTGTCATCATAAATCAGAACACCTACCAAAAGACTGGATTCTATGATATCAGCGGTAAATTCCAGCACTCTTTCATCCCACTCATTGGCGGCAAATCTTGTAAACAGATAAGTTGCTTCCTGATCATCATCAACTATTTCTATTTCATTAGACTCATCGTAATCCTCTTCGGTTTCCCACTGTCCTGACGCAAGAAATCCGTTGAACAAAGCCATGGCCTGATAATTTGCATCTTCAAAGGAAGATGTTTCATAGGGCAAAATGTAGTAGCACAGCGATTGATCTGCATTGCAGGTAAGGTACCAACCATTGGAAGTATCGAACATTTCTCCGTAAGGAATTGAGATCGTTGCTCCTGTGGTAAAATCTTCATATATATCGTAATAAGTGTCATCCAGATTTACATCGTAATCGGCCACAATTTCTCTTATCTCTTTTGCCTCCTCCCTGGATAAAGTTGATAATATCTCGGTAAAACTCGCTGTCCAGGTTTTGGTTATATATTTTCCGTTCAGGTAAATAGTGTTTTCTTCCTGCTCCCTGACAAGTATCTCAGAATAGTCATAGAAATATTCATCTTCTGCGGATGAGAATGCACTAGATTCCGCCCCATGAGAATCATTCATTGACGACTTTACCAATCCATCACTAAGCATTTCATCAGTTAAAATCGTAGTACTTGAATTAAATAAACTTGATTGGATGGAAATTGATGAAGGAACGGGGTCTTCTGACGATGCCAACAATGGAACATACGTGGCAGCAGGCATTGCCCAGTTGATAAGTGCCGTTCCACCGCGCAATCCACCATCGGCTACACCCACCACCTTGCCATCTGAAGTGAATAAGGGGGCTCCCGACTGACCGGGTTGTATGATGGATGCGATTTTCAGGATCTGGGCATTTGGCGATGGGTACTTTTGCTTTTGCAGTTCGTATTTGAGATTATCACCATTAATCAAATGATCAAGGATGGGTTTTTCTTCCAGGCTCCTTGATAAGCGAACCTCATTGTCCTGCATTTTGAATACTGCATGAGGGAACCCCCAAATGGTAAACCGGTTTCCCAGATTGGGGTTTACGTGCTCCAGTTTAAGAGGAACGAGCCCCAGATTGTTATTTAACTCCAAAAGTGCCAAATCTGCTTCCAGCAATACCCTCACTATAGTAGCACCTGATTTTCTGCCTGCGCTGTTTTGCACGGTAATTTCAGAAACGCCTGCCACTACATGCAAGGCAGTAATTATGTGCATATCATCTTTCCAGCAAAATCCGGTACCCGTACCCACCCGGCGTTCCATCCGTCCGCTGTTGGTATTACGCACAGAATAGCTTGTGGTTATCTTAACAACCGATGTTCGGGCACTTTCCAGGTCAGACTGAGCCTGTATTTCAGGAATACCTAGGAAAACCAGTAAACCCGCCACTATAAATCCATAGAACTTTTTCATATTTAAATTTGATTTGGTGAATTAATTTTTTTCAAGTTGACAAACCATATCAGACAACACTTCCATCACTGCTTTTTGGCTTTCCGGGTTTAGTTTCACAATTTCATCTGCAATTGTTTGTGTATCATCGTTTTTAAGCCATTGGTTAATATCGGTGCCAAACTTGCAAAATTGTGTTGTTTTGTTACTCATTTCACACACGAGGACCCTTAGTCCCCATAAAAAATCGGTACGATGAGAAGCGGGTACATCGCTTTCAATCACCTTTACCAGTTCAGTCAAAGGTTCTATATCCAGATCCAACATGTCTTTTTTGGCTTTTTGCCAGTCGCCGTTCCAGTTTCCCGGATCAATGGTGCCGCATAAAGAAATACGGTCAGCTGCGTTAAATAGTGCCCCCTGGGTAACGCGCTGTACTTCTGTTAACGGGCCGGTGTCTCCGGTTTGTGGGTCAATAGCCAGCATTTGGTACGCAACCAGTCTGCGCGCATATTCAGGTTCAAAATCGGCGTCGGTCCATTGCTTTACTCTTTTTTCTACCGACATGGTCAATACTTCCTGGGTACGAATATACATGCCCGATAAAATTCCCGCCACCACAGCAATTCCAAAGGAACCCGCCCGAAGGCCGGTAAACAGGGTGTTGTACTTTTCCTTTTCGTATTCTGCGGCTTCCATACCGGCAAAACTTCGTTTGTCGAAGCCCAGAAATGCCCCAAGCATAGCTGTGAGCACACCAAATATTGTTTGCACTACTTCCGATGCCGACAATCCCATAATTATTCCCAGAAGGAGGCCCATGCCTATGCCAGAAAATATTGTAGCTCTTTTAATGCTGCTCACAAGTTTCTTTTCATCTGTTTCCATCGTTATCTCTATCTTAAAATTGTGTTTTTAACCAGGTTTATTATTTAAAGCATTAATCTTTGTTTACTTGTCGGAGAGTAACTTAAAGTTAATGAATTTAATTTGAAATCGAAATATCTTTATACTTATATGTATTCATTTTAAAGAAGGTCTTGTTTGGGAGTAAATCTAATTTTAAGTAAGACATTATGGTTATATCATTTTAAAAGATAACGTAATATTAAGGATACAAGTAAGCCGGAGAGTTTTTCAGAAGAGTTTTATGACCAACTATTTTATTTTTGATTTAAACTAATGTTTTTATTAACTTTAAGTTAATACACGCAAATATACTGGCAGCTTACTACGTATTCGGTACAATGTTTAATAACAGAATAGATGTTGCCCGAATTTTTTAATGAACTGGCGGTTTAATGACCCATATTCACATCTCCTATGGAATGAAAGAAAACTTCCCTATTGGGATTATCTTTTACAAGATATTTTTGACTAACTATACTTATTTAACAATTTAATCTATTTATTATGAGAGCTTTAAAAAGTGGTCTGAATGGGCCCGACGTAAAAAGATGGCAATATTTTCTTTCAGGACAAGGATTTACAGACGTGGTTGCCAACGGAATATTTGATCAGGCTACCGAAATCGCTACCCACGGGTTTCAGCAAAGAAACGGATTGTCAGCCGATGGTGTTGCCGGTACTTTTACTTTTGCCAAAGCGGGCTCAATGGGTTTTGAGCTGGTACGAAACCCGGTTGATAATAATCCTGAAGGAATTCACTGGCCACCCAAACCTGAATTTAGAAGCTTCTCGCAAAGCGAATATAAAAAGAAATTTGGTGAGTTTACCTGGGAGTTGAAACCAAACCCCAACCCGGGACGCCAGATTATCATCAAAGGTGACTGGGAAAGAGAAAACATTGTTATGATCAACACTCCGATTTTTGCCTCACTGCCGCCATATAGGGCCAGCCGCATGAGAGTGCATAAAAAAGTAGCCCACCAATTCGAGCAGTTGTTTGCTCATTGGGAAAGAGATGGTCTTACCCATCTTTTGGAAAGCTATGATGGAGCTTACAACCCCCGCATGATCAGGGGATCAGCCAGCAGTTTAAGTTCACATAGTTATGGCATTGCATTCGATATAAATGCTGCCACCAATGGATTGGGCGTTATCCCACCAAAACAGGGAGCCAAAGGATCCGTAAGAAAATTGGCAGAGATCGCCCTTCAGTATGGATTCTACTGGGGTGGTCACTTTTCGAGGCATGATGGGATGCATTTTGAAGTAGGAAAAATTATTTAATTTGATACTTTTGTGGTTTGACTTTCACATGTTCAATAATCTGTCTCCCATTTGTAAACAAAGATGGACCTAGCCAACCCCAATGATCACAGAGATCTCAGGCTGATGTATTTAATCATCACCCGTGTGTGTCAATAGTATTGTAAATGCCCTGTTCATCTTATTTAAATGACTATTATTTTTTAATGCCCTTTTAGGATAAGACAAGTTATATTTGATTTTCAGCAACTATTTCGAACAATACTATTTGTCCAACCAAAAGATTATGTATTATAAAACCATTCAACCATTTTTAGTTTTTTTTCTCATTTCCCTAAACCTTTTTGCCCAAAGAGATTATGAAGAAGGTTACATAGTAACACTAACCAACGATACTCTTTTTGGAAGCGTAAGAGACAGAGAAACAGGTGCCTTCCCCAGGATTCTTAAAAAGATCAGATTTAAGGAAGATAATTCGCGATCCCGAAAGAAATTCAATGCCAGCCAGATTATGGGCTACAAAACAGGCAACAGAGTTTACGAAAGTATTGGTATAAAGCAGGGAAGTCAGTTTTTAAGAATCCGATACGTCATCGCGCCCACTCATAAAAAAACCTTTTTAAGGGTAGTTCAAAAAGGAGCCCTCAGTTATTACTATTGGGAGTATGTTGACAGCGATTACGATACAATCGAGCACTTTCCCCTGTTTCACATCGAAGGAAGAGCGGAAATGGTAAGAGCCACACAAGGAATTCTGGGATTGAAAAAGAAAGCACTTTCCGAATACTTCGTTCATTGCCCTGCATTGGTGCAAAAAATCAACGAAAGAGAAATCCGAACCCCAGAAGATGTGATAGAGTTTTATGGGAAAAATTGCGGGGATGGAGAATAATTTGCTTGCAAATTATCTTGGAAGGTCTTAAAGGGGTTAATGAAAATTTTACGAATTAGGAATGTATCTTTGATGGCTGATTGTATTTGCATCTTTTAAGAAGCATGATGGATTTATTCAGCACTGAAAGCAAAGGTAAAATACGATTATTGAAACCATCAAATAATTATAACCAAGGCTCAGTGCCTGGAAGAAGTAAAAAATCGGAATAAAACTTCTCAACACCGCCATAGGCATCAATAACTTTATAAACGAAAACGCTTGAGGGCTCGTAACTTTCCAGGTTTTCAATCTGAAGACCGCATTTTTCGCGTAGTCTTTTGGTATCGGTAAAGGGAATACCCGTAATTCCTGCCCCAAACCGGCCCGGATTGATACCCAGAATCAACATCCGGCTTTTGTTGTCGTTGTAGTACTTTTGGTAAAAGGTTGACGAAACCGCCAGGGCAGAAGGATTTTCCTTAAAAGGATTCATTATGCGAATTCCATCAGGCAGGTCAATTTCGAGACTGAGAGATTTATTGTAGCTGATAATACGTTGGGCAAAGGTGGTCATAATATATATAGCAGTATTTCTTCCTTCCAAAATTTAAATCATAGTGCTGCAAATATACTGTTAATTGTTTTCGAAACAACCTGACCAAACTATCCTGGAAATACTCGTATTTCCATGAGAGAGTCTGGGTAGAAATACCAAAAACCTTTTTTAATTAGGGCTTCCTAAAAACTAACGATAGTTTAAAGTTGAGTTTTGATTATAATTGATTCATAATCCTTGCACTGAGATTCACCATAAACGAATTAAAATTCAGAATTACAAAGCATTGAGTGTTTTTTAGATGGGCTAATTATTTATGTATTTTGATTTTTGAATAAAACTAACTAATTTTAATTAGGTGTTTAATCTGTAATCATCTCCATCGCTAGTTTTCGAATAGGAAGAGCGATGCAAAATTATATTGTAATCCAAATGGCAGGCAACCTGAAACTGCCTTAAAAAGAAGTAGGGAGAAATAGCCGGTTGGCATAATTGCAGGCATAAAATATTTACTTTATGAAGGTACTTTCTTTAATAATCCTATTGGCAATAATTGGTCTTTTTTCATGCAAAAAGGAAAGCGATCCGATTATTATTTTAAGCGGAGAGTATGAACTAAAAGATGGCACATGTACTCCTTATTGTATAATGACCCTTTCTAATGATACTTTAACCTGGGAAGGGATTGATTACAGTGGCAGCACAGACATTACTTATGTAGAAATCTATACAAGAAGTTCGTCTGATGCAAATAAGTATCTCATGGTTGATATCCCTACATCATATGTTACAGTTAAAAGTGAAAGTAGTTTTACTTTTACAAGCTCATTCAGAACCTGCGAATTTAGCAAATAAGCATTAACTCTTTAATGCACAAGTTTCTTCCGTAAAAGGGCAATTTACATCCATACAAAATTGTTGAAATGGAATCCGTTTGTGTATATTAATAAATACACTGATGATTCATCTGTTAAAGTAATGCAATACAAAACAGATTGGATACTTTACGGAAACACTTTAGCCTATCCATTATACAATCATAAGTTGAAGATTGATTCGACTTTGAACTGTTCTCATAACATATGCCAACCTGGAGTCTTTCCCGGGGTTTCCGCATCATGATAGCCGCAATGAAATTATTTCAAGAGATAATACCCTGACAATTTCTTGCTCTGGCCAGAAACATATGGGTAGGATGAATATTTATTCCTTGGAAATGAAAATAGAAGACTTACGATTCAAGGGTTCTTTTGCATCAAAAAGTTAAAAACAAAACGGATACGTTGTGAGGCAACTTTGCAGTTTATGTTGGTACCACTTTGTTAAAAATTTCAGAGAAGCAAAAAGAAGACGGATGTGAGTCATGCATAAAATCAGTTGTTTCAAATGTGTGAATTATGTAGCCTTTTTAAAAAATTCTGTAACAATTTTCTGTTCTCTGGTGCTTAACTTAGTTAGCTCAAAAAATCAAGCATACAACATGAAAAAACTAAGTGAGAATTTAAAGCAGTCTGATGATCAATCAGACAAAAAAGACAAGAGTAGCCTTCCTGGATATCCAAAAAATCCTGACAGTGAAGATATTTACGCAAACTTTCTGGAAGAAGAAGAAATTAACCCGGAAGATACTTCCAATTCGAAAGAGCCGAATAGTAACAATACATCAAGAAGGAAGAGTTTGGATGATCTGCAAAGTGAAAAAGACCTCGATATTCCAGGCTCAGAGTTGGATGACCGGCAGGAAAATATTGGAAGCGAAGATGAAGAGAACAATTACTACAGTTTAGGCGGAGACGACCATCAAGATCTGGAAGAGAATCAGAAAAAGTGAATGTCAGGGCTACCGGGTTAACTCCTTTTTTTGCAATTTTGGCAATGCGTGAATAATGTAACTTTTTTAGATTGTAATGTAACATACATCCTAATATAAATAAAGATCTTTAGTCTTTCAAATCTAAAGTTTGTAAGCCTCTCTATCTAGAGAATCCAAGGCTTTACACAGGTCATTAAAAGAAAGACTATGGAAGGAAATCCTTTAAAAAAATTAGAAAAGTTAGGACAATCTATTTGGCTCGACTATATAAGACGTGATTTAATAACAAGCGGGGAGCTAAAACATTTAATAGATAAAGATGGGCTTCGTGGTATAACCTCGAACCCAAAAATTTTTGAGAAGGCAATTGCCCAAAGCAAAATATACGACCAGCAAATTAAAGAGCTGAGTCTAAAGGGAAAAAATAATAAAGAAATCTACGAATTGCTTAGCCAGCAAGATGTTCAGAATGCTGCCGATCAATTTAAGGCAGTATATGAAATGACTGGTTACAAAGATGGATATGTGAGCCTGGAAGTAAATCCACACCTGGCCCATAACACAAAGGACACCATTGAAGAAGCACGGCGGTTATGGTTTTCTTTAAACCGACCCAATGTTCTCATAAAGATTCCGGCCACATTGGAGGGATTACCCGCGATCCGGAAATTGATCAGTGAGGGAATTAACATCAATGTAACCCTTATTTTTGGTTTACCACGGTATAAGCAGGTTGCAGAAGCCTATTTTTCAGGATTGGAGGAGAGAATAAACCAGGGAAAGCCAGTATCGCAGGTTGCCTCAGTTGCCAGTTTTTTTCTGGGTCGGATCGATTCCCATATAGACCCTTTACTGGAAAGAATAATTGAAGAAGGCAATAAAACTGATAAAGATGCTGAAGAAGCCTATGGGCAGGTTGCCATTTCAAGCGCTAAGGAAGCTTATCAAATCTATAGAACAATATTTGGGAGTCCAAGATTCAATATCCTTGCAGAGAAAGGGGCCCTTTCACAACGGTTACTTTGGGCAAGCACAAGTACCAAAAACCCCAAAAATAGCGATATAAAATATATTGAAGCAATAATTGGCAGAGATACGGTTAACACTATTCCGCCAGTAACGATGGATGCCTATCGTGACCATGGATATCCGGAATTACGCCTAGAACAAAATGTTGAAGAAGCCCAAAGGATTTTGTTGGTATTGGCCGGACTGGGAATCGACATCGATCGGGTGACCCAGCAACTAGAGGATGAAGGTGTTGAAAAATTCAACAAACCCTTTGACAAGTTGATGGATGCCATAACAAAAAAGTCATCAGTTTAATTTAAGAAGAATAATATGTCAGTGATAATAAAAGAAATGACAGAAAAAAATACCATAACGAAAGGATCAGTTAATTCTATAGTTGAAGTGGAAACCAATAAGAAAGCAGATAAAACCCATGGTGTATTGTCAACCGAACTTCTTCATAGGATAAATGCTTATTGGCGGGCTGCAAATTACATTTCAGTCGGGCAACTCTATCTCCATGAAAACCCATTGCTTCGTGAGCCTCTGAAGCGTTCACATATCAAGAACATGCTCCTTGGACACTGGGGAACTACTCCCGGGCAAAATTTTATTTATGCACATTTGAATCGTGTGATAAAAGAGTACGATCTGGACATGTTTTATATTGCCGGTCCGGGTCATGGCGGGCCCGCTTTGGTGGGCAACACATATCTTGAAGGCACTTACAGTGAAGTATATCCTGACATTACTCAGGATGAATCCGGCCTGAAAAAGCTGTTTACTCAGTTTTCTTTCCCGGGAGGTATTCCCAGCCATGTTTCGCCCGATTGCCCAGGCTCAATACACGAAGGCGGAGAATTGGGCTATTCCTTAAGTCATGCATTTGGAGCTGCTTTTGATAATCCGGAACTAATCGTAGCATGTGTTATTGGTGATGGTGAAGCCGAAACAGGCCCTTTGGCTACGGCATGGCATTCCAACAAATTTCTGAATCCGGTGACTGATGGAGCAGTTCTACCAATTTTACATTTAAATGGCTACAAAATTGCCAATCCTGCAATTCTTGCCCGTATCACTCATGAAGAACTGGATCAGTTGCTGCGTGGATATGGATGGGCCCCTTACTTTGTTGCGGAGGATGAGCCGGAAAAGATGCATCAACGAATGGCTGGTATTTTGGATACAGCAATTGAGGAAATTAAACAATTTCAGGATAATGCCCGAAAAAATAATGATGCCACACGCCCCAGATGGCCAATGATTGTGCTCGAATCACCAAAAGGGTGGACAGGACCTAAAGTTGTTGATGGACTCCAGATTGAAGGGACATTTCGTGCACATCAAATTCCCCTGATAGTCGATTCTGAACATCCGCACCATGTACAACTGCTTGAGGACTGGATGAAAAGCTATAAGCCGGAAGAGCTATTCGACAAGAATGGTAGTCTGATACCCGAATTGGCCGAGCTTGCACCAAAAGGAGAAAGAAGAATGGGAGCCAATCCGCATGCCAACGGTGGTCTGCTATTGCGCGATCTTATTATGCCCGACTTTCGGGA
>JAABRR010000019.1 GCA_011390785.1 Sphingobacteriia bacterium | reverse complement strand
TCATAGATTAGAGCTAAAAACTAAAGGTGAAACCCAGAAGTGAAAAATTAAAAGTGGTTGTTTGGGTTTCCGGTGATAATGACATTCCTGGTCCGTTGATGAGCCAGGAATGTCATTTATTGTTAATAACTTTTTTCCTAAATATCCAAAAGTTTTAGGAAGCAATTACTTTTTCTTTCCCTTTCAGCATAACAAGTACTTTACGGTGAGTTGCCAGAATAATCTGGTACATGGCCGGAACGATAACCAGGGTTAAAAAGGTAGCTACGGTTAGGCCAAAAATAACGGTCCACGACATGGGTGCCCAGAAGGCAGCATTATCACCACCAAAGTAGATTTGTGGATCGAGCTCTGTCATCAGCGTAACGAAGTTCAGGTTAAGCCCAATGGCAAGGGGTACCAGTCCGAGTACCGTGGTAATAGCGGTAAGGATAACAGGGCGGAAACGTGTTTCACCAGCTTCCTGAATGCATTGCAGCGATTGCTCAGCGTTAAGCAGTTTATCGGGTTCAATACCCAGTTCGGCTTTCTTCTGTTCCTGAAGGTAGTCGGTATAGTCTATCAAAACGATGGCATTGTTAACAACCACTCCGGCCAGACTGATAATTCCGATCCCTGTCATAATAACAATAAATTCCATGTTAAACAGGGCCAGCCCGAAGAATACCCCTGCGGTGCTGAAAATTACACTGCCAATAATGATAAAGGGTTTGTAAATGGAGTTAAACTGTGATACCAGTATCAGGATGATCAGCGAAACGGCAATGAGCAGGGCGGTAACCAGGAATGCGAAGGATTCGGCCTGCTCCTGTTGTTCGCCGGTAAACTCATAGGCGTAGCCATCAGGCAAATCGTAACCTTCGAGCAGATCGCGCAGTTGCTGATTGATTTCGGTGGCGTTGTATCCCGGTATTACGTTTGAACTCAACGTAATAACCCTTTTCAGGTCGATACGGTTTACCGAGCCGTAGGTTTTGCTGTATTCCAGATCAGCTACGGCAGAGATAGGCACTTTCATCAGTTTTCCGGAACTCTGGCTGCGGAAGGTGATGCGCTGGTTCATAATGCTGGAAAGATCGTTACGATAATCGTCATCCAGCCTTAATTGTATTGGGAATTCTTCTTCACCAACCTTAAAATCAGACACTTCAAGACCGAAAAGGGCTGTTCTGATGTTGTTGGCAATGGTGTAGGTGCTCAGTCCGTAGCGGCGGGCTTTATCACGATCAATGCGGACAATAATCTCGGGTTTGTCTACATCCAGGTCTTTGCGCAGGCCTTCTATTCCTTCGATTCCTGAGTTTTCAATTTTTTGCGTAATATCTTCTGTAATGGAGACCAAACGCTCATAATCTCTTCCTGAAACTTCGAGATTAATGGCAGCACCTGTTGGCGGGCCGTTTTGGTTTTTGGAGATGGTGAACTCAACACCGGGGTAGGCATCCAGAAGGGCGTCGCTGATCTCTTTTTGAATATCGCCGGTGATGATGCCCATCCGGTTTTCGTATTCAATAAATGTTACGGTAATGCGGCCCCTGTTGGGGGTATCGCCTGCGGCCATTTCCATTTCTCCTACAGCACCACGCCCTACTGTGGTAAGTACCGATTTAACAATGTGACGGTAAGGAGAAATGATATCTTCTACATGGAGTTCTATTTCGAGCACCTGGCGGTCGGTCTCCACAATATCAGTCCCGATGGGAAATTCTGCAATGATATTGATATACTGTGGGTCATTATCAGGAAAAAACAGAACATTGGGCGACCGGAACATGTAAAAGCCTATAGATATAAAAAGGAATACAATGGTACCGGTAACAAAGAAATAGGGCCTTTTCCCTTTAAGGGCAAACCGCAGTGTGCGGGAGTATAGTCTTTCATTGAAGGGTAGAACCCTGTTCTGGAAAAACTCTTCCAGTTTGCGGAAAACAAAATAACCCAGAAAGATCAAAATAGCCAGAAGCATGAAAATATTACCCCAAAGGTTGAAGCCGCTGAAATAAAAAATTACGGCAGCTAAAACGATCAGTCCTATCAGAACCAGCCTGTTACGGGTTTTGGTTTTCCGATCTTTTTTATGCGAATCAATTTCTGCCTGCTGATCTTTGGTTTTGTAAAAAGTTTCGGAGAAAACCGGTATAATTACCAAAGCAACAAACAGGGATGATGAAAGAACGATGATAAGGGTTAGGGGGAGGTATTTCATAAATTCGCCCACAATACCTGTCCAGAAAGCCAGCGGTAAAAAGGCTGCCAGGGTGGTGGCCGTTGAAGCTATGATAGGCCATGCAATTTCGCCAATGGCTCTTTTGGCCGATTCATACACCGAGAATCCTTTCTCTATATACCGGTAAATATTGTCAACCGCCACAATGGCATTGTCTACCAAAAGTCCCAGAGCCAGAATCAAAGAGAACAGAACGATCATATTGATCTGTATGCCGGCCAGCCCTAGAACCATAAAAGAAACCAGCAGCGACATAGGGATGGCAATTCCTACGAAGAGAGCATTTTTTAGTCCGAGGAAAAAGTAAAGCACCAAAACTACCAGGATAACAGCCATGATAACTGAGTTTTCGAGATTAGTAAGCTGGTTTCGGATCTCTTCTGACTGATCGTTGGTGATTGTAATATTCAGCTCCTGGGGTATGGCTCCCAATTCTTTGGCTTCATCAAGGATACGATAAATATTTTCGGTGGCAGAAAGAAGGTTGGCTCCTGATTTTTTCACTACCTGCAGAGAAACCACCGGTTGTTCATCGAGGCGGGCAAAACTGGCAGGGTAGGCATATGTGTCGGAAACAGTTGCTACATCCCTGAGATAAACAATGTTTCCACCTTCCTGCTTGATGATTATATCTTCCAATTGGCGCACATCGGTAAATTCGCCGTCGGTACGAATGGCCCAGCGTGTTTTGTCTTCGAAGAGCAGAGAGCCGCCTGCGATGGAGATATTTTCCTGTTTGATGGCGTTTTCTATATCGCCAAAGCCCAGATCCATTGCATCCAGCAGGAGGGGATTTACGTTAATCTGTATTTCGCGATCATCGATACCGGTAATATCTACCTTTGAAATTTCGGTAATGGCTTCTATCTCTTCTTCCATATAATCGGCAAACCGCTTTAGCTCGTTTATGCTAAAGTCGCCTGACAGGTTGATGTTGATGATCGGGAATTCAGAAAAATCGATATCCAAAACCATAGGGTCGGCAGGTAAATCGGTGGGCAGATCCGCTTTTACCCTGTCAACAGCGTCTTTAACATCTTGCAGGGCGGCTTTAATATCTACATCGGTCTGAAATTCAACAAAAATGCTGGAGTTATCCTGGGTAGAGGTAGAAGAAAGTTTTTTGATGCCGGTAACGGTATTGATTTCATTCTCCAGAGGCCGTGTAATAAGATTCTCAATATCTATGGGCGGGTTTCCCGGATAAATGGTTTGTACCATAACGGTTGGGATAACCACATCGGGGAAAAGCTCTTTGGGCAGCGAAAGGTAGGAAATGATCCCAAAAACAGCAAAAATGAAAGCTACAAGAAAAACGGTTATCTTATTATTCAGGGCTGCAGTAGTGAGTTTGAACTCACGGATTATGCTTTTTTTATCTTTATTATTATCGGTCATTGTGCCAATTGTCAATTGTTTGTATTTTTTTTACTTGTCAGTAATCGTAATGTCTGCTTATAAACACCATTCTGGATATTATAAGTCAGCAATACCATTGGTAAAGGAGATAAGTGTTCCGTCGTTTACCTGATTATGGCCGCTGGTAATTAGTAAATCACCGGGTTCAACGCCTGATGCAATCATGGTATTGCCTTCGCCGGATGGGCCTCTTTCAATGTATACTTTTTTTGCTTCGAAATCTCCATCTTCATTTTCTTCAGCCAGAAACAGATAGAATCCCTGAACATCCTGTTTGATGATTATGGATGGAACTACCAGGGCTTTTTCGGTTGAGAAGGTTTTAATACCCATATTGGCCACCATGTTTGGCTTAAATTTTTCACCGGTATTATTGATTTTAAGTTGCAGGCGGAAGGTTCGGTTTTCAGGGTTGATAACATTACCCAGTCGAAAAACCGGAACTTGTTCTTCATAATTGGGATAGGCAGGGAAGCGAAGTATCACCTTTCCGTCAGAATCAACAGCAGGGAGGAAAGACTCAGAAACATCGGCATTGATATAAAGCTGATCAAGGTTGATGATTTGCATCACCATAGAACCTGGCATTGCCAGTTCGCCCTGTTTGGCAAAAATTTCATCAATTATACCGTCGAAAGGGGCGCGCATTACTGCCAGGTCTAACTGAGCTTCAAGTGATTTCAGACGCGATTGCAGGCTCTCAAAGTTATTTTTGGCTTCCAGGTATTGTATTTCACTGCCAATTTCCTGATCCCATAAGCGCTTTTGGCGATTGTAAACCGTTTCTGCCAGTTGCAGTGAAGTTTTTAATTCAGTAATATTGGTTTCAATAACAGTAGTAGTGAGCCGCGCCAGTTTCTGGCCTTTTTTTACTTTTTGTCCTTTAATAACATTGATCTCCCTGATCTGACCATTGATTTCCGGGCTGATCATAGCTGCCTGAATGGCTTCTACAGAAGCACTTACATTTATATAGTTATCAAATGATTGATGTGCAATTTCTGTTACCGAAACATTGGTACGCGCACGATTAAGTGTTGTTTCTCCCATATTTTCCAGGGTTTGCTCCAGTTCAGATATTTTCTGGTTGATTTCAACAATCTGCTCGTTGTACTCTGATATTTGCTCCCGGATGGTTTGAACATCAGGGGTTGATTGCTCCTGGCATCCGGTAAAAAGCAGAATAGGAGCAGATAAGGTTATTAACACAAAAAAATTGTACACTTTTTTGATGTGTTTGGCGGCTATCATATTTATTTGAGTTTTCATTGTATGGATAATTATTTAGTTGTTTAGGTACTTCTTAAAAAATATTTTATGGTCTGAACCAGGAATTTATAATTTTCCCAATACTTTGTCGAGTTTGTTTTTGGCATTAAGCAACTCAAAGATTGAATTTATGTAGTTGGCCTGGGTGGTAAGCAACTGATCTGATGCCTGTGTAAGTTCCAGGCTCGAAGCCAGACCTTCTTTGTGCATAATAGTTGTGCGATTGAGAATTCGCTCTGCCAAACGCAGGTTGTCTTTCTCGCTGTTATACTTATCCATGGCAGTTTCTATCTGATTGTCTGCTTCCTGTTTTTCTAAGAGAAGGCTTTGCTCAATCATACGGGTATTGGTTTTCGCTTTTTCGAAATTTAACTGCGCCTGTTTTACGCGCGATGAGCGCAAGCCGCTCGAAAAAATGGGAATGTTAATGTTGAGACCGACAATAGAAGTTGGAAACCATGATTGCCCGCTTTCGAAAAAGTTAAATTCATTGCGTTGGGCACTTTCCTGGCGTGTGTATGATCCGCTTATGCTGGGTAAATAAAAGCTCTTCTGCCGACGCAGTTCCATCAACTGCATTTTTTCCTGCGAGAGCATAATTCGAAAATCGATATGGCTTTGTGGATCGAAATTCTGCATGGTAAAAGCTTCGAGAGAAATCTGAGCCAGCATTTGCTCCAGGGTCTCGGTAAGGACAACCGGCTTGTCAACCGATAAACCTATCTGAAACTTTAACAGATCAGTAGTTAGCTTCTTCTGCCTTTCCAAACCGGTAATATTGTTTTTTAGGTTGGCAACCGTAAGGCTGAGTTGGTCTAAGTTGATAGCATCAGTAAAGCCTTCTTCAAAAAGTTTTTCTGTTTCGAAAAGAGTTTTTTCTATGTTACCCAGATTTTCTTTTACAATTTCCAGATTTTGGGTAGTAGCCAGCACAAGATAATAGGATTCTGTTACAAGGCTTTTGATTTCTATTTCTGATCGCTGGTAATTTTGCCTGGAGAGCTCGCGAAATATTCGTGCTGCCTGCAGTCCAACAATATAACTACCGTCAAAAATAAGTTGATTAACCGAGAGGGTTGCGGTAAGGTTTTGTTCGGTACCAAACTGGATTTCAGAAAATTCGCCGGGTTGTCCGCCAAAAAATTCGGCAGGGATTAAGCTTGTGGGCAAATCGAGGAAATATTGGTAACCTACCGTTCCACTAACCTGGGGCAGTCCGCTGGCAGTAATTTCCCACACCTGACGGCTGGCTATTTCGGCATCTGCCCGGGCATTTTCAAGATTGTAGTTATGCTGCAAGGCATAATCAATGGCTTGTTCAAGCGTAAGCTCCATGGGCTGTTGAGTTTTTGCTGAGTGCATAAGCATATTGATGCTGAAAAATAGCATCAAAGAAATCGCAAACAATTGGTTGGTTAATCTGTACATGTGAAAAAAATGATTATGATATATGAGCAAAATTATTCTTTTATAAGTTGGATGGGTATTATTAGTTGTTAATTGCGTAATATTAAATGTTGAAACCGGTTTTTTGAAAGCTGTTCATATTTGAGCTTTAATTAGGTAATCCAATTGTTCAGGTTATCTTCAAGATACTGATGGCCTTTGCTATTGGCAATGCCTCGTATGTGATAGACAAACAAAGTATGGAAAACCTCCTTGATGTCATATTTATTTAAGGGTTCCCAGTGTTCTGTGTTGTACATTTCCATGCGCGACACATAAACACGGGCAATTATTTCGTAATTGATATCGGTGCGGTATAACCCTTCTTTGATGCCATCAGTTATGTTTTTCATGATGTGCTGATAAACTTCTTCCCGTTTAAATTCTACCACTTCTTCCCAAACATCCTGATAATATTTCTGTAAATCATAGGTTAGCGATGCGTTTGAATTTCTCAAACTTTCCGAAAAAAAGCGGGTAATCATCATTAATTTATCAATGGCATTGGTTTCGGGGGTTTCCATCACCTCCTGAATTCCACATTTCTGACTGCCAATCAGGTGATGTACTACTTTTCTTACAACATCTTTCTTGTCTTTAAAATGCAGGTAAAGTGTTTTTTTAGATACTCCCAAATCGCGGGCAAGATCATCCATGGTGATACTTTTAATACCATAGCGTGAGTAGATATCTGATATTTTACTGATAATGTCCTGCATAAAGGCTGAAATTGTCTATATAATTTGATAAAAACTTAGGAAACCCATAACACAAAAAAAGTTTCGTTTGTGTAACGCTGTTTTTGGGAAAAGGTTTTTTGAAGGATATTAAATTTTTGTAAACCTGAAAAATTAAAAGTTAACAACTAAAATTGAGATGACTTCCCTTTTCACCTTTCGTTTTTCGTTTCCCCCATTTCTTCGGCCAGAAACGGGTATTTTCTTCCGGTTGTTTTATGCATTAAAAACCAAGGAAACGCCTATAAAATATCGGTTGTAGGTAAATTACCTTTACCATGAAAGATAAAAATTAACACATTAACGGCCCGGAGGTAATATTATGTATTTTATAAGAAATAAATCTTTGCTCATCATCCTGACAATCTTTGTTTTTATATCGGATTTTGCTCTCGCTGGTTTTTTCTCTGAAGATTCTGATACTATTTTTCAGGAAAAAAATGAAGAAGATTCTGTAGTTTTCTATGAAGGTTTTGAAATGGGCCTTCCTTCGGGCTGGCTTCAGGAATATATTAATTCCGGAGATGGATTCTGGGCCAATTGGAATGTTAGAACCGGTGCAGGCCTGGTAGATGGTTATAACTGGGGCGATCCTGATAGTGCCGCTGTGGGTAATAAGAACCTGGCTTTTCAGTTTCAGGGCTACGGACACATGACCCGTATTGTTACGCCTCCAATAGATCTTGAGTTTATAGTAAATCCTGTGCTGAATTTTTATCATGCCCAGGCTGAGTGGGAGTTAAATGAGTACGACAGACTAACCATTTATTACAAAAAGGGAGAAAATGGTGAATGGAATTATCTCCAGGAATTTAATCAGTTAACACCCGTTTGGACAGAACGCACTGTTACCTTATTTGATCATGATACTGATGAATACTACTTTGCTCTTGAAGGCCTGAGTAATTATGGATTTGGAGTTTTAATTGATGAATTTACGATTCTGGAAACAGGCATTATTCCAAAGGTGCTGGATAACTTTACAACCGAACAAGCTTCATTAAATTTTGTACCAACGGCCAGCGTTAACAATCCTGTATTGCGATCTACCATTCGTGTAACAGGAAATACAGGCAATCTGGAGCTGAATCATCTAACGGTAAAATCGCTCAATACCGACGATAATGATGTGAGTGGTCTGAAACTGTATGCCACCACCAATGAGATGTTCCACACCAACCATCTGTTGGGGGAGCTGGATGGTTTTGTAAATGGTGAAGCGGTATTCAGTAATATTATGATGAATCTCCCTACCGGATATACCTATCTGTGGGTTACTTACGATATAGCCGAAGATGCCGGACACGACAATACGATTGACGCTTATATTCCGGCCAACGGGATTGATATAAATACAAATCTTTTTCCCGCTGAAGACCAGAGCCCTTTTGGAAATCGGGTAATTTTCGAATCAATTTTTTATGATGACTTTGAAACCAATAAAGGTTGGATACTTACCGGTGAATGGGAGAGAGATGTGCCCGCGGGCTATGGTGGTACATACGGAACCAATGGATTAAATGGCTCTTATGGTCAACCGGGAGCTTCTTATCCTTATGTGGGAAATAAAATACTGGGTACCGATCTAACCGGTTTGGGAGCTTTCCCGGGAAATTATGAGCCCAGCCTTGATTCTTTGGCTTATCTGGCCATTTCTCCTACAATTAATTGTTTTTATTATAAAGATGTTACCTTGTCTTTTCATCGTTGGTTAAATGCAGAACCCCCCGATAAGGTTTGGATCGAACTATCGAACGATGAAGGTATTACCTGGGAGACCGTTTGGATAAACACCAATTTTAACAGTGCTTTGAGTTGGTCTCAGCAAAGCTATACGCTACCTGAAGCCAACCGTTCGCCATTTGTACGCTTACGTTTTGGCATAGGCCCCACCGATTATAACAATCACTACAGTGGCTGGAATATCGATAATCTTGTCATAACAGGTAGTTTCGTTACACAGGACGCAGGGATAACACAATGGATTGGCCCCGATGAGAGTTGTGGCATGAGCAGTGATGAAGTTGTTATTGTAAGGGTTAAGAACTATGGCTCTGAAGAAATCTCAGAACCTATCCCTCTTGGGTTTTCTATTGATGGCGGCCAGACCTGGCATATGGATACCTTTTATGGTGGTTTACAGGTAGGTGAGAGTAGAAATCATACTTTTACCCCAACAGCCGATTTTTCTGTACCGGCCCGGTATAATGATATTCTTGTAAAAACTTTCTGGGAAAATGACCAGGATGATTCCAACGATACTTTTCATCATACCCTGCTTTCCCTCCCTTACATTGCACCTCCCTATACCGAGTTATTTATTGAAGACGACGGTTTGTGGACAGGTTATGGCAGCCAAAGTTCATGGATGTGGGGGGAACCCTCCGGGCAGGTCATAAATAAAGCATCGAGTGGTGCTTCAGCATGGGTTACAAATATTGGTGGTTCATACAACCCATCTGAAGCATCGTGGCTTGAAAGTCCATGTTTCGACTTCAGGGCCATGGAAAACCCTGTTATTGAATTTTACCTGCAAACTCACACCATCGAAAATACTGATGGTGCAGCCATTCAATACTCAGCAGATGAAGGCCAAACGTGGGCTACCCTTGATCCTCTTACTGATGAACTGGCCTGGGGCTGGCAGCAGGATACAGTTATTTCTGCCTTGCAAAGCAGTTTTGGAAGCGATGTTGGCTGGCACGGCGAATCAGAAGACTGGCAAAGGATAAGAGCTGTTTTAGGCAGTGAAATTGCACAACAGGAAAAGATACAATTCCGCCTTGCTTTCTCTTCAACTGAATATGACCCCGAAGGGTTTTCGATGGAAGGAATCGGTTTTGATGCTGTATCACTTTTTGAAGCACCTTACGATGTGGGTGTTGTAGCTCTTTTAAATCCAGTTGATGCTTGCGAACTTAGTGAAGAGCAAACTTTTACTATTCAAATTGAGAATCTGGGTATTAGTACTTTGCCGGCCGGAATCCAGATTCCTTCGGCTATTGAAGTTGACGAATATGAAACTGTTTATGGATTTTATGTTTTGGAACAAGACCTCGAACCCGGGTCTGCCATAGATTATACTTTTGATGCTTTCTTTGATGTAAGCGAAACAAAAACCTATCCGGTAAAATCATACACATTGCTGCCGGGCGATTCAGATTTTTACAAGCCAGGCTTTTACAATGATACTCTTATTACGCAGGTTACCGTTTTTGGCTATCCTGACTATGCTTTGGGTGAAGATATCTATTCAACCATGCCTGATACACTGGTAATTGATGCCGGCAATGGTTTTGTATCCTATTTATGGCAGGATGGATCTGCCGGACAGAATTTTTCTGTACCGTCTGAAAATTCAGCATTTTATACCGTTACCATTACCGATGCCAATGGATGTTCGGTTACTGATTCTCTTGAAGTAATTGCCCGCGATATCAGCATCACAGCTATTACACAACCCGTAAGCGATTGTGAACTTTCAGATGCGGAATATATTTCTGCCGAAATTACCAATTCCGGCCCCGATCCTTATCTTGCCGGAACGGAGTTTCCTGTTGAGATTTATTTTGGAGAAGAGCTACACGACGTAACTCTGGTGTATTTAACACAAGATTTAATGCCAGGTGCAACGGTTTTGGCCTCTTTCCAAAATGTATTTGATTTTTCTGAAACAGGAGAATATAATTTTCGTTTGATTCACCATTTTCAGGACGCTGACCCCGAAAACGATACTCTGGACTATAGTGTTTATGTGCATGGTTATCCCGAACCATGGATTGGCGATACCATTTATACCCTTCAGCCAGAAGATCTTGAGCTGGATGCCGGCGCAATGTACAGCGCTTTTCTTTGGCAGGATGGTACTATCGATCAGATATACCCGGTTTCTAACCCTTTTACCAGCTGGTATAATGTAATGGTTACCGATATTTATGGTTGTTCAGGAAGTGATTCGGTGCTGGTGGTTACCTATGATATTGATGTGGCAGAAATTGTGGCACCAACGGAGTCATGCGAACTTTCAGATCAGGAAAACATTTCTGTGAAACTAATTAATAACGGGCCTGATACTTTTGATGCTGGAAGAGAATTTCCTTATGCCCTTGAATATGGCGGGGAATTGATAAGTATTGATACACTCAGGCTTTCGCAGGGCTGGCTGCCTGGCGAAGAGCTCATTTTTCAATTTTCTCCTGAAGTAAATATGCAGATACCTGATTCCTATTCTTTAAAAATTTATTCTGTAGGAAGGGATGCCAACACAGAAAACGATACACTTAATTTTACCATAGTAGTACACGGCTACCCTGAAATATTTTTGCCACCTTATATCACCACCGATTATCCGGAAATGATTATTCTGGATCCGTTAGCAGATGATAATAGTTGTTTATGGCAGGATGGAAGTACCGACCCAACATTTGATGTTGCAACATGGGGTGACTACTGGGTAGAAGTTTCTAACGTTTTTGGCTGCACATCAACAGCCACAACCACGGTTTATCCTGAGTTGTATGATATTACCCTTGACAGTATTGTTGCTCCGCAAGAAACCTGTGACGGATCAGAAAATAATGAAGTTGTTGTGAAGATTTTCAATTCCGGCTACAGCACCCTTGATCCGGGTACAGAGATATCCGTTAGTTACAGAATTGCCCAGCGGGAAACCGTTACCGAGTCTTTAATACTTGATGTTCCGCTACTTCCACAGCAAGCCACCTTGTTTTCTTTTGATCAGGCTTTTACTGTTGTTAGCGGAGAAGAGAATATTGTTTATACTGAAGTTTGGTTTGATGCTGATGAGCTTGATGAAAACAATAGCATGGCCATTAATTACAGTATTAATGCATTGCCTCAACCCCATTTGGGAGATGATATTTGTAATGTTACCCCTGTGGGTACTATTCTTTGTCCGGGAGAAGGTTTTGAAAGCTATTTATGGCAAGATGGATCAACAGAACCGGATTATGTGGTAGAAAGTTCTCATAGCCATACTGTCAGTGTACAGGTAACTGATAACAAAGGTTGCCTTAATATGGATTCCATAAGGGTTATTACATATGATCTGGAAATAAATTCGATTGTTGCGCCGCATAGCCATTGTATCTTATCTGATGATGAGCCGGTAGTATTGCAATTATTCAACGAAGGGATCGATGATCTTGAAGCAGGATCAGTGCTGGAATTGGGTTATAAAAGTCCTGATAACGAATTTTTTGTAACAGAAAACTTTACCCTGTCAGATACATGGTTTGCCAACACACGAATGACTTTTGAATTTGAGCAAACCCTGGATCTTTCCTATGCCAATCAATTTGATCTTGAAGTTTTTGTTATAACTCCCAATGCAAATAAAACCAACGATACCCTCGTCTCATTTCTTGAAATATCCGGTCTTCCGGATATTAAACTGGGGGCAGATATTTACACCAATAAACCCGATACCATTGAGCTTGATGCGGGTGCCGGTTTTTCATCCTATCTATGGCACGATGGACATGAACAACAGTATTACGATGTTGCATCTTATGGCTGGAAATGGGTTGTTGTAACCGACAAATATGGTTGTCAGGGGTCTGATACATTGTATGTGGGCTTTTTTGCCAATCTGGAAGATGAGTATTCTTCCTTCTCATCCAGTGTTTATCCTAATCCTGCCAGGGAGCAGGTTAACCTGGAATTAGAGAATATTCCTGCCGGAGGTATCTTGCTGCAGTTAGCAGATATGAAAGGCAGGGTAATTTTTAATGAGAGTATTGAACCCGGCAATATCCGAAAAAGAGAAATCTCATTGGCCGATATTCAGGCAGGTGTTTATTTGCTGCATATCACAGGGGCTACGTTTAATAAAGCACATCGCATTACAGTTGTGAAATAAAAAAGATTTCCGGGGTTTTGAAGTTAAAAAACGTTTCAAAACCCCGGGTTTTTTTGTTAGGGGCTAATAGCTGTTATTTTTCTTCAATCATTTCAGTCTGTCAGAGTTTTTTAATTCTTTGGTATTGAAATCAAAGTCTGGGGATAATATTTGTTAAATCAAAAAGGCAATCTTATAATCACTTACAGCATTTTGTAATGCTGCAGGAAACGGTTGACAAAACGCCTTATTTTGAAACTTTATTGCTGTTTTGTCAGTATAACCAAGTGTTAGCGTATTTTATAAAATATATGCTGAGCACCTTTATTGCATTGAATATTTAGTAGCAATTTCATCAATAGTGATAATGAGACGAAAAATACTACATAAAAATACTGCCCTTTCCGGGTTGCATTTTTTTATTTTGGGAGCCATGGCTTTCTTATTGGCCGGTTGTGGAAACAAACAGAGTTTCAAAAACCTGGAAATGGCAAATTATCCTTTGGCACAGCACCTTGTAGCACCAGGTATGAATAGTATTGGTATCATCGATGATGGTATGATATACATCTACTATTTTAATGAAAGCGGCATATGGGCTCTGGATCAGGATTCCCAATTTGTTATTCCTGCCAGAAATGAAGGATTATTAACCCCCGGAATGGGAACTTTTGCTATTGTGAGGGATAATCTTTTGTACTTTTTCAATATGGATGCCTCCATGCGCTGGGATGGGAATTATGAGCTGACTATGCCTTTACCGGAAAATTACAAAAGACTGTCTTCAATGAAAATGCCCTACCAACGTGGGGTTATTGCTATTGAGAATGAAAACAATACAATAGATTTTTATTATTTGGATGAGACAAAGCGCTGGCAAAAAGATGAAACAGCTACTTTTACTGTACCAGAGGGTATTGATAACTACCTTATGCTTGGGAGTATGGATGTAGCCATTATTTCAGACAATAAATTGGGCATTTACCGTTTAAATCTTTCGGGTAACTGGGTTTTTCAGGATGACCTGGTGCTTACACTACCAGAAGGTTTTGATGCTGTTATGAGTTACGAGCCCGGTGTAATTACAGTTTTTAAAGATGGGATGCTACAATTTTTTGAGGTAGATTTTGAAAACCGGTATTGGTTATTCGATGATTTAATGATGTTTGACCTGCCGGAATTGTAATGCTTACTTCTAAATGCAATTTTTGAGACTAACATTGTTCGTCCGATCCAATTTTGTTATTTTTGCAGTCCTTTTGGCAGAAAGAGTTTTATAAATTACAATAAAATGATTAACAGATGCATGCATTAGATTTGAATGCTGCATAGATGCTATGTTTTTATGTGGGAATTCCTTGTTAAGTTTATACTTCGTTTTCGATTAACAATCCTGTTGACGGTGTTTTCTGTTACAGTATTTATGGGATGGCAAGCTACCAAAGTTGAGCTATCTTATGAGCTGGCTCAAATGTTGCCCCAAACCGATTCTGTTTATATTCGTTATCAGGGTTTTAAGGAGACATTTGGTGAAGACGGTAATATTGCTTTTATTGGGATGCAGGATGATAGGATTCTGGAATTGGACAATTTCCGCAAATGGGACCTAATTAGCACTGAAATAAGAGCCATAGAAGGTGTTACTGAAGTGTTGGGCCTTTCCAATATACCCCATATTGTAAGAAATGATCAGACACGTAAGTTTGATTTTGAACCAGTAATAAAAGCCATGCCTTCTACTCAGCAAGAACTTGACAGTGTTCTGAGCATTTTATTTGATCTGCGGTTTTATGAAGGTTTACTGTTTAATTCTGAAACAGGGGCTGTCATGACAGCTGTTTCACTTGACCGGTCTTTGTTAAATACCAAAGAGAGACTTTCTCTTATAAGAGAAGTATATGAAACTGCTCTTGTTTTTGAAAATGAAACTGGCATCAATTTGTATTTCAGCGGATTGCCCTATATCAGGACACGAACAGCTGAAAAAGTGCAATCAGAGCTAAAGCTTTTTGTTTTTCTTGCTCTTATTATTGCAGCTTTAATTTTGCTGGCTTTTTTCAGGAGTTTTAAAGCGGTATTTTTTTCTGTTTTGATTGTCGTTATCAGTGTAATATGGGCGCTGGGATTGGTGCAGATACTGGGATATAAAATCACAATTCTTACCGGAATATTGCCTCCGCTACTGATCATTATTGGTGTGGAAAACTGTATTTTCCTTCTCAACAAATATCATCATGAATTTCGTTCCCACGCCGATAAGAAGAAATCCCTGGTAAGGGTTGTAAAAAGAATAGGAAAAGCCACAATGCTAACCAATGCAACAACAGCTGTTGGTTTTGCTACCTTTATTATTACAGGAAATGCCATATTAGTCGAATTTGGTATTGTGGCAGCCCTTAATATCCTTTTTGTTTTTCTTCTCACCTTGTTTCTTATTCCGATATTTTTTAGCTATCTGCCTGCACCCCAAACCCGGCATATAAAACATCTCAACAATAAATATATAAGGAGAGCCATAAAAAGGGTTATTCATACCGTGGTTTTTAAACGCCAAAGGGTGTATATCGCCTTTTCCATTTTACTTATAACAGGAATTACAGGGATTTTACGCCTCCATACTTCGGGAAGTGTGGTTGATGACATTCCGCACCGCGATCCTTTATATCGTGATTTAATGTTTTTTGAACGCAATGTAAATGGAATTCTTCCTTTAGAGTTTTTGATAGAAACCAACCGGCCCAATGGAGCAACAAGTCCGGGCACTTTAAGGGCAATTGATGAGCTGCAGAATGTTTTGGCACAGTATCCGGAACTCTCCAGTCCTTTATCAGTTGCCGAAGTGATGAAATTTGCCAAACAGGCTTTTTACCGTGGCAATCCTGAAATGTATTCCTTACCCAACTCTATGGAACGAAATTTTATTCTTTCTTATTTTCCCCGAAGCAGTGAAGGAATGAATCAGGGAATATTGAATTCGCTGGTCGATAGCAATATGCAAAATACGCGACTTAGCGTTCAGATGGCCAATATTGGTACCAATCGTATCAGGGAGATAAAAGATGAACTTCAGCCCGCACTGGATAGTATTTTTAATCCGGAAACAACAAAGGTAACCATGACAGGTGCCAGTGTGCTATTTTTGGAAGGATCGGGTTACCTGGTCAAAAATTTACTCACCAGTTTGATCTTTGCCATCGTAATCATCTCTTTATTAATGGCCCTGTTGTTTAATCATTGGCGTATGATCCTGATCTCTCTGCTGGCTAATCTTTTCCCTCAGTTGCTTACGGCTGCTTTAATGGGCTTCACAGGAGTACCTATAAAACCTTCTACTATATTGGTTTTTAGTATTGCCCTGGGTATTTCGGTTGATAATTCTATTCATTTTCTGGCCAAGTTCAAGCAGGAAATGGAGCTGCATAACAATAATATTAAACATTCGGTATTGACCGCATTACGCGAAAGTGGAATAAGCATGTTGTACACCTTTGTTGTATTATTTTTTGGGTTCAGCATTTTCACCGCATCTTCATTTGGTGGTACCCAGGCCTTGGGTTATCTCATTGCTTTTACTTTGCTTATAGCCCTTATGTCGAATCTGTTTTTAATGCCATCAGTATTGCTTTCCCTGCACGATAGAAAGGTGAAAAGAAATATTGTTGCGGCCGGATTATCGGCAGATCAAAGCAATGGCAATGAAAAATCTTCTGTTTTTGAATTAGCGTCTGAAGATGAAGAAAAACTTTAGAAAAATGCAGTATAAATCAAATATTAGGTTCTCTAAATCTTTGTGAGTAAGGTCAATTGTTTTAACTTTACTATTGTTTTACAGGTCGATAATACGATCATTAATTTTATATATTTATGAAGGGAATTATTCTTGCGGGCGGTTCAGGTACACGATTGTATCCTATCACCCTTGCCATGAGTAAACAGTTGATGCCTGTCTTTGATAAGCCCATGATCTACTATCCGCTGTCGGTACTTATGATGGCGGGAATAAGGGAAATACTAATCATTTCTACCCCACATGACCTTCCCCATTTTCAAAAGTTACTAGGAGATGGCAACCGCCTGGGATGTAAATTTCAATATGCAGAACAGGCAGTTCCCAACGGGCTGGCACAAGCCTTTGTTATTGGTAAAGAATTTATTGGTAATGACAAGGTTGCTCTTATTTTAGGAGACAATATTTTTTATAGTAATGGCCTTCAAAATCTTTTGCAGTTAAATAATGATCCTGATGGAGGGGTTGTATTTGCTTATCATGTTTCAGATCCTCATAGATATGGCGTGGTAGAATTCGATCATAACAATAAGGTTATATCAATAGAAGAAAAGCCCGACAAGCCAAAATCGAACTACGCTGTTCCAGGATTATATTTTTATGATAATTCGGTAGTAGATGTAGCGACTAATATAAAGCCAAGCGCTCGTGGAGAATATGAAATAACTGATGTAAATAAATATTATTTAACTAAGGGCAAACTGAAAGTAGGAATATTAAACCGGGGAACTGCATGGCTGGATACAGGTACCTTTGATTCATTGGTTCAGGCAGGCCAGTTTGTTCAGGTTATTGAGCAAAGGCAGGGTTTAAAAATAGGTTGTATTGAAGAAATTGCTTACAGGATGAAATACATTTCAAAGCAACAACTTAATGATATAGCACAACCCCTTATAAACAGTGGGTATGGTAAATACCTGCTTCAAATTATGGAAGAAAAATCCAATGAGAAATAATTTTAAAAATGGGATATAAAAGAAGGATACTGATAACAGGTGGAGCGGGTTTTATTGGTAGTAGCCTGGCAGAAAAACTGATCCTTGATCCTGAAAACTATGTAGTACTGGTGGATGATTTTTCATCAGGAGATATTAAAAAACTACCCAAGCTTCCAAAGGACAACTGGCGATTTGTAAAATGCAATGTGAATAATTATCGCGATATCGCCGAGGTAATGCTTTCCAATCATTTTCATTACGTTTTTCATTATGCGGCATTTGTTGGTGTTAAACAAACACAGGCCAATCCTATAAAAGTGCTTAAAGATTTATATGGTATCGAATATATCTTTGATCTTTGCAAAAATTCAGGTGTAAAGAGAGTGTTTTTTGCATCATCGTCAGAGGTTTATGGCGAGCCGGTTGATCTTCCGCAAAATGAAGAAACTACTCCGCTAAACTCAAGAATTCCCTATGCTGTAGTTAAAAATGTCGGAGAAGCTTTTCTGAAGTCTTACAAAAAAGAATATGATCTCGATTTTACCTGCTTTCGGTTTTTTAATACCTATGGGCCAAAGCAAAGTGTTGATTTTGTGATGTCTAAATTTATAGCTCTTGCTTTGAAAGATGAACCCATAACCATTTATGGCGATGGCCTTCAAACCCGTACTTTCTGCTATATCGATGACAATGTTGATGCTACAACTGCAGCGTTTTACGATGATAAACACATAAATGATGTGATTAATATTGGCTCCGATTTTGAAATTACTATTTTGGATCTTGCTCAATTAATAATCCGTTTATCAGGTTCAAAATCTCAGATCGAATTTAAACCCCCATTGCCCGAAGGAGATATGAAACGCCGGTTTCCTGATATTGCGAAAATGAGAAATCTATTGAACCACGATTTGATTACCATGGAAGAAGGGATCATAAGAATATTGGGAGATACAAGTTTTATATTACCAGAATAATAATTAAGAAATTAAACATGGTTACCTTAAAACCTGTTTACTTTACAAAATGAAAATACAACAAGAGTCCTTGAATTTTCAACACTTCTTAATCCATAACAAACACCGTTATGCCAGAAAAATTAAAAGAATACACGGAGATAATTAATCAATACATTGCAGCTATTGATTTAAAGCGAAACCCTTCCGAACTTTATATGCCTGTGCAATATTGTCTTGGAGAAGGGGGTAAAAGGGTTCGGCCGCTCATGGCTCTTTTGGCCTGTAATATGTTTGATGGCGAAATTGACAATATCCTTTCGCCGGCAGTTGGTATGGAGATATTTCACAACTTCACGCTGATGCACGATGATATAATGGATGAAGCTCCCCTGCGAAGAGGTAAACCATCAGTATTTAAGAAGTGGAATTCCAATACTGCCATTCTTTCCGGTGATGTTATGTTTGCTATGGCCATTGAGCAAATAGGCAAAACCCCTGTCAGATATCTGAAGCCGGTACTTGACCTGTTTAATAAAACAGTGATTGAAGTGTGCGAAGGGCAGCAATTTGATATGAATTTTGAAATTCTTGATAAAGTTACTGAAGAATCATATATTAACATGATCAGGTTAAAAACGGCTGTATTGCCTGCTGCCTGTTTAAAAGCCGGAGCTATTGTTGCAGGTGCTTCTGAAAAAGAAGCCCAGCTGATTTATGATTTTGGCGAAAATGTGGGGATCGCTTTTCAAATTAAAGATGATTGGCTCGATATTTTTGGCGATGAAGAAACCTTTGGGAAAAAATCGGGGGGTGATATTATTGCCAATAAAAAAACCTGGCTTTACATCAAAGCATTTGAAATGGCCAACGAAAGCCAGCTGCGGGATCTGAGGAATGCTTTTACCAATCGTATTTTTAATCCTGACGAAAAAATAAGTATGGTAAAGAATGTTTACCTGCAATTAAAACTTGATCGTTTAGCATTGGAAAAGATGGAAGATTTTAATAAAAAAGCATTTGGTTATCTTGATAAAATCTCTGTTGCTGAAAAAAAGAAAAAATTACTCCGCGAACTTGCGCAAAACCTGATTGAGAGAAAGATATAATTTTCTTTTTAGGTTTTAAGTAAAAATATTGATGGCTTGTGGCTGCCAAAATAAGTACCTTTGGAGGCCTTTTTAAGAGATTTGCTCTTTTAAAAAGGTCTTTTTTGTGAGAGGGTAAAAAAATGTCCCCTATTCAGACGTTTTTTTTTTGAAAAATGAAGTGATCTTTTCAGAACTAAAAAATTGATTTATGACAGAAAGATTTCCCACACAGGTTTATTCAGAAATCGGCGAGCTTGAAGGGGTAATTATTCACTCTCCCGGCCCTGAAGTTGAAAACATGACTCCCCAAAATGCCGAAAGAGCTCTTTACAGTGATATTCTTAACCTTTCGGTAGCTACTAAGGAGTTTAATCAGTTAAAAGGGGTTTTAGAAAAAGTAGCCAAAACTTTTGAAGTAAAAGACCTGCTTACCGATATTCTAAAAAATGATAAGGTAAAGGAAAATTTGCTTGACAAAATTTGCCGGCATGAAAATGCGGAGTGTATCAAGTATCACCTGCTTACTTTGGAAGAGGCTGAGCTGGCTCGTCAGCTTATTGAAGGGGTTATTCTCCAAAAAGACACCCTTACCAGTTTCCTTAACAAGGAAAGGTTTGTCATGCGGCCCCTCCATAATTTTTTCTTTACACGTGATGCTTCCTTTTCCGTTTACGATCATGTTTTTACCGGGAAAATGGCTTCTCAGGTAAGATTACGGGAAAGCCTTATCATGGAAGCCATTTTTGATTTCCATACATCCTTTAGTACACGAACTATCAACCCGCTTCATTTAAAAAGCGATAACAGCAAAATTACTATTGAGGGGGGCGATGTTATCGTTGCCCGGCACGATATACTTTTGGTGGGAATAGGACCAAGAACCACTTCTCAGGGTGTTGATTTTATCCTGGAGCAATTAAAGGAAATGAATGAGCACCAGCATATTATTGTGCAGGAGTTACCACATTCGCCTGAATCCTTTATTCATCTGGATATGGTTTTCACCATGCTTGACATGGATAAATGTTTGATTTACGAGCCGGTTATTATGAAAATGAACCGATACCAAACCGTTCATATTTATGCAGAAGGAGGTAAGGTAAAGTATATTAGAGAGCGTGAGAATCTTCCGGAAGCACTTAAGTACCTGGGAATGGACCTTGAACCTGTATTCTGCGGTGGGGGAGATGACTCCTGGTTTCAGGAGAGAGAGCAATGGCATAGTGGTGCCAATTCTTTTGCTTTGGGCCCGGGTAAAGTGATCGGTTATGCACGTAATGCGAAAACAGTAGAAGAGCTTAACAAAAGAGGCTTGGAGATTCTCAAAGCCACCGATGTAATTCGTAATAAAGTTAACCTTGGAGATTATAATAAATACGTAATCACTATTGATGGAAATGAATTGCCCAGAGGCGGTGGCGGTCCTCGTTGTATGACCATGCCCGTAAAGCGAAAGCATGTAAACTGGTAGGAAGATTTATCATGATATTACAAGGGAAGCTTTAACTGCAAAGAGCTGTTAAAGCTTTTCCTGTGTAAGGGAGTAAGACCATATTCAGCAACAGCTTTTTTATGGGCAGGAGTAGGGTAGCCCTTGTTTTTGTCCCAATGGTATTCGGGGTATTGGTTGTGAGCTTTTATCATAAACTCATCACGGTAAGTTTTGGCTAGTATTGATGCAGCTGCTATAGAGAGATATAAGCCATCTCCCTTAATGATACAATGATGAGCAATGTTTGGGTATGGTTTAAAACGATTTCCATCTATTATAAGCAGATTTGGGATTGTTTTCAGTGCTTTAATAGCTCTGTGCATAGCCAAAAAAGATGCATTAAGAATGTTGATCTGGTCAATTTCGTCATTGCTGGCAGTTGCTACAGCAAAGGCCAGGGCATTTTGCTCAACTTTATGCCGTAAAGAATTTCTGGTTTTTTCAGAAAGTATCTTGGAATCGTTTAGTTGGTTCATAAGATCTGGATGTATATCAGGCCCGAGAATAACCGCTGCGGCAAACACCGGCCCTGCCAGGCATCCGCGGCCTGCTTCATCAATTCCGGCTTCGAGTAGGCTGATGGAACCACTAAAGGAACCTTGTAGTAGTTTCAAGAGTTTTGATTTAATAAATTATTGAAAATAGCAAGATATCTATCTTTTTGTGAGTGATAAGAAAATCTTTCTTCCACTGTTTTTCTCCCTTGTTTTCCAATATTAATTCTTTCTTCCGGGTTTTCAATTAGCATTGAAAGAATTTCTTCCCACTCATGTGGTGTTGATGCCAGGTATCCATTGGTACCATGTTGGATAATTTCGGTATTCACGCCAACAGGCGACATAACAGTAGCCTTTTCTAATGCCATGTATTGAAGGCCTTTGAATCCGCATTTGCCTTTAGACCATTCATCATCGGGCAAAGGCATTATTCCAATGTCAATAACACTTAAATCTCTTACTTCGGTGTCTATATTCCATTTTACGTTTTCCAGACCAGCTAATTCCCCCTGGTAAAATTCATCGCTGATAAGTCTGAAAACCACAATATCACCATATTTTTTCTTTATATTTTTGAGAACAGGAACAATCAGAGAAAAATGTTTCAATGTAGTTGCTGATCCGGTCCAACCAATACATACCCGTTTCAAATCCTTTTTATTTGAAATAACAGGTTTATAATAATCGGTATCAATGGTTGTGGGAATAATATGAATATTTGAATTGTATTGTGACGCATAATCAGCAAGAAATTTATTACCAACGATTACTGTATTGCAAATTTTGACTATTTCCGTTGTCTTTTTTGGGTTTTTTAAAAAAGCAAGATTTTTATTTCCTTTTGAAATATCTTTTAACCAAATGCTATCATCAAAATCAACTATCATAAACTTATCTTTATTCTTTATCTTTTTCTCAAACCATGTGGTACCCAAAAAGTGGGCTTCCCGATAGAGAAAAACTACGTCATAGGTATTTAATTCGCTTAAATCTTTTAATCTGTGAATTATACTTTTAACTAAGAATATTGCTTTTTGAAAATATTTCCCTGTGGAGTAAAAAATAGCATCATCTTTTTCGTTTATCAGGTAGGATACTTTACAGCAATAGCCATTTTCAGCAAGATAATTTATGTATTGCTCGAAACGGAACCTTTGACCCGGTGATCTGCCAGGACGATGGGCGACCAAAAAGAGTATTTTTTTTATGGGTTCCATTTAAGTAATTATCAAGCTTTCAAAGATTTGTTTTGATTTTGTTAAATTCTGGCAAGTTTTCCAACCAATAGCAGCAAAAGGAGTAAGCTAAAAAGTATTTCGCCCAATAATGCTCTTCTGTTTTCCTGAAAGAAACCCGCAATGATTCCGGCAAGTGGTATTACAATAATGCCGTGGTGAACTTTAACATGGGTTCCAACGAAGGATATGGATAAGATAGATATTATAAGGTAAATAAGGAGAATCTGAAGCCGTTTGCGTATTCTGATGGGTTTATCGCGTAAGGTGCCAAGGTAAAGTTTTACAATTGCTATTACACTTATTAGCCCGATTACACCGATTGCCGCCCAGCCAAAAGGTGTTATGGGTAACGATAATAAATCGAAATTGATTCTTAATTCCCTTAAATAATTTAATTTTTCGCCTAACAGGTCGTACCAGTAATAATAAAGAATAACAAATATCCAGGGTAGTAAAAGACCTGCAACAGATGCAAGAATTGCACGCAAATTTATCTGGTAATAAATAATCAATGCAGCTATGAGCAAAATTATGAATAATGTAGCCGGAAAATAGAATAATGATGCAATGCTGATAAACAATCCTACATTGAAAATTTCAATATTTACTGTATCTTCATCAAAAACTTCAAATACTTTCTCAAGGGCAATAATCATAAAAAAATTGGCAAACCAGATTGGCTGCAAGCCAAATAAATTAAACGAACTGCTTATAAGAACAATAAAAATAAGAGCCGGTAGCCAGGAGTTTCTGTCAACTATGTTTTTATCAGCAATAAGACGGTTAAACATGAATGCCTGCAGCAGCATAAAAAAGAAGCTGAAAAATAGACTTATCAATTTATAATTTTCAAAAAGATCAGAAATCATAAGGTAGAGAGGAGCCGCATTACGGCCGGGCAATTCCGTTTGACGGAAAAATAAAAAACCATCAAGCCAAAAGATAATAGCAATGATTATTAACTGTCCAAATAAAAAGGGATGATTGGTCTTAAATTTTCCTATGATCATACGTCAATCACTTTTGGACATCAAGCCCAATATCTTTTCTGAAATACTTTTCTTTGAACTCTACCTTTTCGGAAAGGTGCAGACTTTTTTTGCAGGCTTCTGATAATGATGAATCAAGAGCTGTAATGGCTAATACCCGGCCTCCTGAAGTTACAATTTTACCATCTTTGCTATCTGCTCCTGCAAAAAATATTTTAGTCCGTTTAGTCAGGTCTATTCCTGATATAGGATATCCCTTTTCATAGCTTCCGGGATATCCACCTGATACTAAAACTACGGTGACAGCATATTCCGGGTTGATGGCGATTTTATAATTTTTGATACTTTGTTTTGCTATAGCCGCGAAAAGTTCTACCAGATCAGAGTCTATCCGGGGTATGATAGCCTCCGTTTCAGGGTCACCCAATCGAACGTTATATTCAATAACAAAAGGCTCTCCATTTACATTCATGAGCCCGATGAAAATAAAACCTTTGTAAGAGATGCTTTCCTCAATTAATCCTTTGATTGTTGGTTGAATAATTCTTGCAATTACTTTATCAATAAACTGCTCATCGGCAAATGGTACAGGTGATACAGCTCCCATACCTCCGGTATTTGGGCCTGTATCAGATTCTCCGATTCTTTTATAATCTTTTGCTTCGGGGAGCAATACCCAGTCTTTTCCATCAGTAGCAACAAATACGGATAATTCTATTCCGGTAAGGAATTCTTCAATAACCACTTTGCTGGATGCCTCTCCAAAAGACTGTTTATTCAACATGTTGTCTAGACTTTGAATTGCTTCATCCAGGGTATTCAATATCAGGACACCCTTTCCTGCAGCCAAACCGTCAGCTTTTAAGACATATGGAGGCTTAAGTGTTTTTAAAAATGATACTCCTTTTTCAAAACTATTGGTATCAAAACTTGCGTATGATGCGGTAGGAATATTGTATTTTTTCATGAATTCCTTGGCAAATTCCTTACTTCCTTCAAGCCTTGCTCCACTGGCATTCGGGCCAACTATCAGGATATCTTTACACAAAGGATGGTTATGCAGATAATCGCTAATTCCTTTTACCAATGGTTCTTCCGGCCCCACAACTACCATATTTACTTTACTATTGTGAACAAAATCAGCAACGGCTTCAAAATCATTGATGTTGATATTTATGTTGGTTCCTTCTGACATTGTACCAGCATTTCCAGGGGCAATAAATAGTTTTTCGCATAAGGGGCTTTGGGCAGTTTTCCATGCCAGTGCATGTTCACGACCCCCGGAGCCGAGTAAAAGAATAATCATGAAAGTATTATTTTGTTATAGCTACTTGATTTGAGAATAAAATCAAAAGTATAAAAAAAGTTTGTGAGTAAGAATTATTTTTACGTCCGGTAATACAGTATTGATAAGTATTTTGATAGTTATCAATACATTAAGGAAGTGGTGTTTTTTAGCAGAAAAGAGATGTGCTAATTAATTTCGTAAAAGTTAAATATTATTTTGTCAGAATGAAAAACTCACTTATCTTTGCACTGCTTTTAGAGAAGCATATAAACATAGTTCATAAAAATATTGGTCCGGTAGTTCAGTTGGTTAGAATACATGCCTGTCACGCATGGGGTCGCGGGTTCGAGTCCCGTCCGGACCGCTTAAGGGAAGCTTTGCTTCCCTTTTTTTTTGTTATGGTACATACCGTTTACATCCTTCAATCAGAAACCCTTGGTGTATATTACAAGGGTTATACGCAAAACCTTGAGAAAAGACTTTGGGAACATAATAATGGCCTGAGCCGATTTACCAAAGGCAAAGGACCATGGAAGCTGGTTTTTTCCAAAGCATTTGATAAAAAACGGGAAGCCCTTATTTGTTAAAATCCCATTGATATGAGGCATTCTTAATATAAAATTCCGAAGTTCAAATTTTCCAATACGAAAAAAAGAATTTAGTCTGACTTTTGACAAATTGCTGCCTATGAGCAGGTATATCTCATAAGATTCTAAGGGACTTATAACAATCTGTTCATCAAAACTGTACTCAGCATTTTTAAAGTCGTAAGCATTTGCGGACTTTTCTCAACCTAACTCTTTTTGCATTTGCGCATTAGTTTTTCTGATACTGCCAGGGTAAGTTTTTTCTCATTCCGCTCAAAAGTTTGCAGAATTACAAAACCGATTCGGATAATTTGGGTTCGGCTTCTTTTAGCAGTTTTTTTAGTTAGTTTATGTTCATCTTTAATTATTTCTCATACAGGCGCTTCGACTCACGACATCAAAAATATTTGAAGACACACTAAAATAATCTGTTACTACATTTTTGACCAATAGTAAAACTTTTCAATTCGCTCAATAATCAGCTTTGAATGCAACAAAACTAACTTCTCTGGAAGAAAGCTGCTTTGGATAATTTCAATCCATTTGCTTTCAATGCCTTCAAACTTCCTAAAAATATTATCCATGGCTTTTCCCGGGATATGGCATTTGTTCATAGCAGATTTAAAATCGTTAACAGTAATTTTTCTTTTCTTTCCGTTAATGTTTAATGCCATTTCTTCGGTATCGCCTTCCACTACGAGAGCCGTGGGCACTAAGTCGTAGGCCGGAGTCAGCGTCCATCCGACCTCAGGCTTTTTTATCAGTGAGAAATTTTTCAGGTGCATATCGGAATTGCCTGTAAGGTATGAAAATATAAGCTGCTCAAAAAAGTTGACCACATCCAATACAGGATTTGAAGAATGTTTCAGAATGGCCTTGCCAATTTGCTCGTAAGAACCTTTGTATTTGTGTTCTGTTAGTCTTTCGGTGAGCTGGCACATATCTTCCATGTGCAGTTTCCCTTTTTTTGTCCTGTCAATCCGTTTGGTTATGTAAGCCAATGAGCCTGATGAAAGCCTGATAAGGCTGTGCGGCACTGTTTCAATGCCACTTATTGATGCAAGATGCATAGTCACATCCTATAGCTCGGGCAGATTGGGGTATAACTCAAATGGCGGTTTGAGGATGAAACTTCCCAAAAGACCACCAATAGTAAATCGTTGAAGGATTTCTCTTTTTTTTTGTTTTTCAATCTCCAGTGATAATTTGGGTTGTTCACCTGTTACGGCAGACTGGTTCCTAATAACCTCTTTTCCGAGTTTATATATTTCATCTTCGGAATAGGGCAGCAGAGGTGGCACTGATGCACCAAAAAACTTTCTGCTGCAGTCAGCATGATAGTCATGCTCCGCTTCATTTAATACTTTATAGCAATATAAACACCTTTTTTCCTGCATTTTCATTCTTTATTGCTTTGGTCAATTATGCTAACTGCCCCAATGCAATCGCGACAACAGGCAAGCAAAAGACCCATGCGATCGCGCGCATCAATTTTCCAGTTTTTTTCCGCAATATCCAATAACCATCCCTCTGGAATAAGTCCATCAAAAAATGGAAACATTACATTGCTGACAAAGGGTTCTTTGCGAAAAGGCAAAGTAAGACTTACAGGCTCGGACTCGTCTGAGAAATAATCCGTATTGTACTGAAAAACGCATCCATCATCGGTTTCCGACAAAATACCTGCCAGCATATCATGGTAATACACTTTAGCTTTTCTCATTGACCAAGGTATTGCGGTCCATTGGCACCGGACCAAGTTCGTAACCAAACATCTGCAAAACCTGGTTTACTTTGTCCATTCGCAGGGTCGTTTTCCCCTGCTCCATTTCGCGTATAAACCTGAGTCCCACACCCGATTTTACAGCAAGCTGTCCTTGTGTTATTTTGAGTTTCCGCCTTCTTTCCTTAACGAAAACCTGAAGTGACTTCATTGAATTTTCCATAACTATACCCTATCGAGTATAAAAAAGATGTTATTGCGAAAACTATACCTTATAAGGTATAGTATATTATTTATGCGAAATTTGTTAAAAGTATTAAAGCAATTCCGTTAAATCTGTGACTGTATAATCACTGTCCAAATGATTACAAGAAACCATGTAAGTTTGCTGGTAACTATTGCTTTAAATATATTTTTTTGCAATATAACAGTGCTCATACTACAGGTTTAGGAAATAGGTATGATGATAAGTTTTAATGATGTAAATAAATAATTACTTTGAGAGATTTTTCTTAAATATTGTAAAGAATTAATTAAGACAAAGGTAATACAATTTCAAATTCGACGCCTTTTGCATGGTTTTTTAAAGCGATCTTGCCGTTCATGTTTTGTTTAATAATCGTTTTTACTAAATACAAACCAATACCAGTTCCTTTATTGCTTTCTTTGGTAGTAAAATAGGGTTCGAATATATGTGGTATTACATTTTCCGGAATGGGGCCTCCGTTATTATAAAAAAAGATGGAACCACTTTTTTCATCTTTTTTACTGTCGATACGAATTAAAGGATCCTTGATATCTTCATTTTCTATAATTGCTTCTCTTGCATTGTTTACTAAATTGATAACAACCTGAGAAAACTCATTGGGAAACCCCAGGGTGAAAAAGTCTTCCATTATATTATTTTCGAGCTTAATACCTGATGTTTCAATGGTTGCCCGGATAAATGAAAGAGCTTTGTCGACCTGATGTTTAACATTAAAAGTTTTTTTTGCTTTAAGAGGTTTAAAAAAGTTTCTGAAGTCGTCTATTGTTTGCGACATATGATCAATAACTTTTTTTGATGTGCGAACAGATTTGTTAATATATTCTTCGTTTAGTTCTCCATAATTGTAAGCATCCTGAATGTCCAGAACCAAAAGATTAAGTGTATTTAGAGGTTGTTTCCACTGATGGGCAATATGGCCTACCATTTCACCCATGGCTGCATGCCTTGCCTGTAATGACATTAAATGGTCTTTCACACGGTTCTTTTCAACTTCTTCAGCAACTCTGCCTTCCAGTGCCTTATTAAAATTTTCCAGTTGAATTTTCTGCATATTAAGTTCTTCATTGAGAGTACTTAAATGGTTTTCAAGTTTTAGTCTCTCTGCCAAATCAATTCCTATAGCGCGGATAGTTTTAAGCTTCTGGTTTTCTATCTCAAAAGTGGCATAGGCAAAAATTGTAATATCTTTTCCTTCAGTATTTTTAAGTTTAATCTGTAGTCCCGGATCTTTGGTGCTTGTTTGATTCACAAGATCACTAAAAGATTTCTGAACATTGCGTTTATTTTCCTGATCCAGAAAATCGAAGAAATTGTAGGAAGTTAAATTTTTAAGACCAAAAAGACTTTTCCCAAATTCATTAATGTATAAGATGTTAAAATCTCCGTCTAATTCGCAAACTACCTGGGGTAGCAATGCGGCAAACTGCCGGAATCTTTTTTCGCTGGCCATATGCTGTAGCTCTGCATTCTTTTTCTCTGTAATATCAATTACTACTCCGCAAATTTTTAGAGGTTTACCATCCTTGTCGCGTTTTGTTACACTGCCCTGATCAAAAAACCATTTATAAGAGCCTTGCTTGGTTTTTAGCCGATACTCCAACTGATACTGAGGGATTCGTCCTTCCAGATGTGCCCGCATATTTTCCATGGTGGCTTTGTAATCATCAGGATGAATCATTGCTGTTATCTCATAAATGTTCTGAGTCATTACCCCATCTTCATACCCTAGCATTTCTGCTTTTTTACGATCATAGAAAACGGTTTGGGTTGGATAATCCCACACCCACCAGGCCACATTTCCGGCTAATAAAGATAATTCAAGACGTTCTTTAACGGTTTTTAGTTCTTTAACTGCTAATTTTTCAGCAGTATTATCAATAATTGTAAATCTGATGAGTTTTTCCTCAGGGTTTGAATCTGGTTTTTCAATGTTACATGCTATTCGGACAAAAGTATCTTCATCGTTGATTTTTAAGCAACTTTCATGCTTGGTTTCCAGGGTGTTTTTTTTAAGTCCATTAAAGAAAAAGTAGAATTGATCCTGATAATCGGGATGAATAAAACTTTCAAATTTTTTATTGATTATTAAGTTTCTGTCTCGATTTAAAAGGTTGGTAGCTGTTAGATTTACATCGTGAATAACGGTGTTGTTATCAACTATAAGGTAGGCAACAGGAGCCAGATCAAATAATTCAAAATATTTTTGCTGAGATGAAAGAAGTTTTCCCTGTGTTTTTAGGAGTTCTTCATTTTGTAATTCTAATTCGATTTGATGAACTTTCAATTCATGAATAAGCTCTTCGAGTGATTTATTTTGAAGGTCTTTTGAATTAAATTTCTTTTCCAGAAGACTTTCGGCTTCTTTTCTCAATTTGTATTCCATACGTGGTAAGAAAATAATTTTTAAAAAGAATTGCTATCTCTAAAAAGAAAAAGTATATTTCTTTTTCATCCCCTCCAAATTCAAAAAATAAAATCCTTATTATCTTGTTTTTTCTAATTTTGTTCTTGCTACAAACATAATGTTTTTTTGTTTATAAATATCTTTTGTGTTAGCATTCTTGAAACTTTGAAAAAGGCGGGAACATATTTTTGTAAACGAAATACTTAATAATATTGATAAATTGATTTTATTTGCTTATTACTTAAAAAATGAAAATTGTTTTTTTAACATTTGTGATTCTATTTCATTCTATTTTGACTTATTCATTAAGTGGGGATAATTTTGAAGAAAAGTCTGGAAGTATTTTTTTTGATGGAAGAGAACTGGTATTGGAAAATGGTGAAGACACTATTTTTTTTGGTAATTGCTTTTCTGGTTCTTCCTGCACTTATAGTCTTGTTGTCTCGAATCAGTCTGATGTTAATTTGTGGATAACCAATGTAAGGGGAAGTTGTGGTTTGTCTGTTCCCGTCTGGCCCAGAACTGAAATTTATCCTGGTGAATCGGCTACAATTCAAATACGTTATGATAGCCAAAGAATTGGAGATATTAATCGTAATCTTACAATCCAGGCGAATACCTATACCGGATCAACAGTTTTAAAGCTTGCTGGACGTGTACTTCAGGGTCCCTGAGATGTTTTTGGGGAGTATATTTTAATCAATCTTCAGCTAGGTAAATCTGAAAATAATGACAACCTTTGTATAAGTCAAAACATAATAAAATTTGAAATGCCAAAGATCTCAGATAAAGGGCTCATGATGCCCGAAAGCCCTATAAGGAAACTTGTACCATTTTCAGAAAGAGCTAAAAAGGCTGGTAGGAAGGTTTACCATTTGAATATAGGACAACCGGATATTGCAACTCCAGCATCCATGATTGATGCCATGCATAATCTTGATATAAAAGTGATAGAGTACAGCCATTCTGCCGGAATACATTCGTATCGCGAAAGTATGTGCCTTTATTACAAAAGCCATAATATTGATGTTTCGCCAGAAGATATCATAGTTACTGCCGGAGCATCCGAAGCAATTTTATTTGCTGTGCAGAGTTGCCTTAATCCTGGTGATGAAATTATAATTCCTGAACCATTTTATGCAAATTATAATGGATTTACCATTAGTGCAGGTGTAGTGGTAAAGCCCATTATTTCTAATATAGAAAGTAGTTTTGCCTTGCCTCCCATATCTGAATTTGAGAAAGCAATCGGGCCCAAAACCAAGGCAATTATGGTGTGCAATCCCAATAATCCTACAGGGTATCTTTACTCTGAAGAGGAGCTTGAAGTTTTGCGGCAAATTGTTATTAAGTATGACCTTTTTCTATTTGCAGATGAAGTTTATCGCGAATTTTGTTATGATGGAAATGTACATCATTCGGTAATGAATCTTGCCGGTATCGAAGAAAATGTTGTATTATTTGATTCTGTTTCAAAACGTTATTCTGCCTGTGGCGTTAGGGTAGGAGCCCTGATTTCTCGAAACAGGGAGGTAATGGCAACAGCCATGAAATTTGCTCAGGCCAGGCTTAGTCCACCATCGTTAGGACAAATAGCTGCTGAGGCAGCCATGGCAACTCCGGCAAGCTATTTCGTTGAAGTGATTCAGGAATATAAAAAACGAAGAGATACTGTGGTTACAATGATGAATAAGATAGATGGAGTGCTCTGTCCAAACCCCAAAGGGGCATTTTATGTTACTGCACGATTACCAATTGATGATTCAGATAAATTCTGCCAATGGTTACTCGAAGACTTCAACTATGATAATCAAACCGTTATGTTGGCTCCTGCAACCGGCTTTTATTCTACACCCGGGGCAGGGAAAAATGAAGTAAGGATATCTTATGTTCTTAATGTTACAGATCTGCAGAACTCAATTCTTTGTCTTCAAAAGGCATTGGAGCAGTACCCGGGAAGAATACTTTGAATATAGTGCCGTTTTGGTAAATGGGTTTTTTAAATAAATGACAGGAAATGCTTCTGTGGTAATTTCTATTGCTGAATAATAAGCTTTTCCTTAAGAAACTGGCCTGTATAAGATTCTTCGCATTTTACCAGGTCTTCCGGAGTTCCTTCAAAAAGAAGATATCCTCCTTTTTCACCCCCTTCTGGTCCGAGGTCAACGATCCAGTCTGCTGATTTGATAATCTCAGGGTTGTGCTCAATAACAAGCAGGCTATGTCCATTTTCCAGCAAAGCTTCAAAGGCTTTTAATAAAACGTGAATATCATGAAAGTGGAGACCTGTGGTAGGTTCGTCAAAAATAAACAAAGTACGGTTTTGGGAACTTCCCTTACTTAAAAATGAAGCCAGTTTAATCCTTTGGGCTTCGCCCCCCGACAGGGTGCTGGATGACTGGCCGAGTTTAATGTATCCCAATCCTACATCCTGCAATGGTTTAAGTTTTTCGGCAATTCTTTTTCCTGCTGCAGGTTTCTCGGTAGATTCTATAAAGAATTTTATCGCTTCATCCACAGTCATATCCAATACCTCATGTATTGCTCTTCCCTGGTATTTTATGTCTAAAATTTCTTCTTTAAACCGGGTTCCGTTGCAACTTTCGCAAGTGAGGCTAATGTCGGCCATAAACTGCATTTCGATTTTTACCTTCCCTTCGCCTTCGCATTCGGGGCAGCGGCCACCATCAATGTTAAAGCTAAAATATCCAGGAGTGTAACCCCTTGCTTTTGAGAGAGAATTTTGTGCCCAAAGGCTTCTGATTTCATCATAGGCCTTAATATACGTCGCCGGATTTGATCTGGATGATCTTCCAATGGGATTCTGATCAATAAATTCAATATCTTTTATGGCCTGTGTATCTCCTCTGATAAAATCGAACCTACCGGTTTTTTCACTATATCCACCAAACATTTTTTTGAGAGCAGGATAAAGAATGGTCTTTACCAGTGTTGATTTTCCTGAACCACTAACACCTGTAACTACAGTCATTATATGTAAAGGGATTTTTACATGAAAGTTCTTTAAATTATGCTGTCTTACTCCTTCCAACTCAATAAATTCTTTCCATTTTCTTCTTTTTTGGGGAACAATGATAGATCTTCTACCTGTTAGATAATCTGCGGTATAACTGTTTTTACTTTCGAGTAACTCATCGAAATTTCCCTGAAAAACTACATTCCCACCCAGTGAGCCAGCCAAAGGCCCTATATCGATTATCTGATCGGCCATACGCATGATATCTTCATCGTGTTCTACAACAATAACGGTATTTCCAAAATCTCTTAGTCTTTTCAGAACTTTAATCAGGCGTTGTGTATCGCGTTGGTGTAATCCAATGCTTGGCTCGTCTAGTATATAAAGAGATCCTACCAGACTGCTGCCAAGCGATGTAGCCAGGTTAATGCGTTGAGATTCTCCTCCCGAAAGTGTAGACGAAAGCCTGTTGAGTGTAAGATACCCCAATCCCACATCATTAAGGTATTCAAGGCGGTTACTTATTTCAATTAATAATCTTTTGGCAACGGCCCTGTCATGATCACTTAACCGGATATTATTAAAAAACTGGTAAAGATCTTGTAATGGCATTAAAACCAATTCAGAAATTCCTTTATTGGCAATTTTAACATAGTTGGCATCTTTTCTTAGTCTGGTGCCATTGCAATCAGGACAAACGGTTTTACCCCGATACCTGGAAAGCATAACCCTATATTGTATTTTATAGGTATTCTCTTCTATCATTTTGAAAAAAGCATTTAACCCTTCAAAATACTCATTGCCATTCCAGAGTAATTGTTTTTGATCTTCTGTAAGTTGATAGATTGGTTTATGAATAGGGAACTCGAATTTATAAGCCACATTAACCAATTGGTCGCGCCATTCGCTCATTTTCTCCCCTTTCCAGCAAACAATTGCATCATCATAAACAGAAAGGCTTTTATTGGGAATAACGAGATCTTCATCAATGCCAATAATACTGCCGAATCCTTCACATTTTTTACATGCTCCAAATGGGTTGTTGAAGGAAAACAGGTTTACTGAAGGTTCTTCAAAAGTAATACCGTCGAGCTCAAATTTATTAGAAAAATATTCCTTTTTACTTCCATCAACGGTTTCAAATTCAAGCCAGCATTCTCCCTTTCCTTCGTAAAATGCTGTTTGCACAGAGTCAGCAATACGAGCTTTCAGGTCTTCATCATTCTGATCTACCGAGAAACGATCAATAACAATGGCAGGTTTAACTTTAATTTTAGTTTTTTCAATTGTAGAAATTACATCATCAATACGAACAATATCATGGTTTATAAGTACCCGGGTAAACCCCTGCTGCATAAGTACAGTAAGATGTTGTTTTAAAGTTCTGTCCTTTACAATATCAATTGGCGCAAAAATCAGTACTTTACTGCCTGAAGCAAGATTTTCAATAAAGTCAACAACATCCGTTACCGAGTGTCTTTTTACGGGTTTTCCTGAAACCGGAGAGATTGTTTCTCCTATTCGGGCATACAAGAGTTTTAAATAGTCGTAAACTTCGGTGGTTGTGCCAACCGTTGATCTTGGGTTACGGGTGTTTACCTTTTGTTCTATGGCAATAGCTGGCGATATTCCCTTAATATAATCAACTTCAGGTTTATTCATTCGACCCAAAAACTGGCGGGCATAGGAACTCAGACTTTCTACATACCTGCGTTGACCTTCAGAATAGAGGGTATCAAAAGCCAGCGATGATTTTCCTGAACCGGATAAACCCGTAATCACAACAAGTTTTTTTCGTTCGATGGCTACATTTACAGACTTTAGATTATGTACACGCGCTCCTTTTATTAAGATATGGTCTTCAGGACTTAGATTTTCTAATTGTTTTTCTGATATCATTTTTTGCAGGCAATTTTTAGGCAGTAAATTTACCACATATTAACGGATAAATTTTACCAATGTTGGCGTGCACTTATGAACAATAATTTCAGGGTCGCCAGTATCGAATATATAAAACAATGTTACAGAAAAATAGTTGCTTTGGAATGATATTTGGTCATGTTCACCCTTGAATGTTATATGTTAATAATACGTTGAGAAGTTTAGTGTGTATATATTTTTTGATTGGTTGTATTTTTTATTATTTGGGCTACTAAGTCTGAATAATATACTTTTAAAATTATTGTTTGCAGTCGATTAAATAAAAAAAGAACTATATTTGCCAATACAAATTGATATAATACATTCTAGTTTAAACTTAAAATAGGAGGCGAACTATAGACAGAACTTTACTCTTGATTTAAACCAAAACATGGAGGCCATTGTCATGAATGACCATTTTATTAGCGATCAAGAGCTAGTTCGCCAATACATAGAAGGTGATCACTCTTCTTTAGAAACTTTGATAAAGAAACATCAAAGTAAAATTTTTTCCTACATCATGCTTATTGTCAAAGACAGGCATCTTGCTGAAGATATCTTTCAGGATACTTTCATTAAGGTTATCAATACCTTAAAGGCTGGGTCTTATAACGAAGAGGGGAAATTTCTGCCCTGGGTTATGCGTATTGCTCATAATCTGGTTATTGATTATTTCAGAAAATCAAAACGTATGCCTACAATAGAAAACAGTGAAGAATATGACATTTTTGAAACACTGAAAATTTTTGATCATACTATTGAAGATAGAATAATCATTGATCAGATTCATAGTGATGTGAAGATGCTTATCGAGTATTTACCTGAAGAACAAAAGCAGGTATTGAAAATGCGGCATTATGCTGACATGAGTTTTAAAGAGATCGCGGATCAAACCAATGTAAGTATAAATACTGCCTTGGGAAGAATGCGGTATGCATTAATCAATCTCAGGAAACTTGTTGATGAAAAATCTGTGATTTTAACTCGTTAGTTTCTGACGATATTTTTTGCTTAATAAAGAATATCTGACAGGATTCTAAATGGTTATTTCAGGTTATCTTTGCAGATTATGGTTGTAAAAAGAAATGTATCTTTAAAGAAGTACAATACTTTTGGTGTTGATACATTTACAGATAATTTTGTTGAGCTTTCTGATGTAAATCAATTTACGCAGTTATTTTCCATTCTTGCCGGAGGGAAAGGCCCTATTCTTGTGTTGGGCGGAGGTAGTAATATACTTTTTACCCATAACCGAATTCGCGGATATGTAGTTAAAAACAATTTACGGGGAATATCAGTGATAAAAGAATCAGACGATTACGTTTTGGTAAAGGCGATGGCTGGCGAAGACTGGAGTGATTTTGTATATTACTGTGTATCAAATAACTGGGGTGGGATAGAAAATTTAACTATGATTCCGGGTAATGTAGGTACAAGTCCGATGCAGAATATTGGAGCTTATGGTGTTGAATTAAAAGATTCATTCATTTGCCTTGAAGCATGGGAGATATCGACAGGAAAAACTCACACTTTTTTTTATGATGATTGCGCTTTTGGATACCGCGATAGTTACTTTAAACAAGAAGGGAAAGGTAGATTTATCATTGTTTCAGTCACCTTTAAGCTTACATCTAAGAATCATTTTATTAATACCAGCTATGGTACAGTAAACGAGGAACTAACACTTAAGCGTATTTCAAAGGTAGGAATAAGCGAAGTAATGGATGCAATCAATAGCATAAGGCTGAGAAAACTTCCTGATCCGGCTAAAATTGGCAATGCAGGTAGTTTTTTTAAAAATCCTGTTTTAAAAACAGAAGATTACCAAATTTTATTCAAGCAATGGCCCGAATTGCCGGTCTATCCGATTTCTGTCGGGATTATAAAAACTGCAGCAGGTTGGCTTATTGAAAGGGCTGGTTGGAAAGGTTTCAGAGATGGAGATGTCGGTGTTCATAAAAACCAGGCCCTGGTAATTGTTAATTATGGCAATGCAACCGGGGCCCAATTATTGGCGCTTGCAAAAAAAATACAAGATTCAGTTTTTCAAAAATTTGGTATTTTGCTTGAACCAGAGGTAAATCTGATTTAATAGTGGTGAGAAATTCAAACGCGGTTGGTTGAAATATGATTTATAATTTGGGTGATTTAAGAAAATAACGCACTTTTGTTTAAGTTTTTGTAACAGATATTATAAAAGAGATTAAAAGCAATTTTGTTAATGAAGAAAATTGAATTGATTGGATTATTTATGGTAATAGCTTTGGTTTTATACAGAGTATTTTTTGGCCTCGGGTTGCAGGTTCTACTTAGTATTACCCTAACACTAATTTCTATATTTTATTTATGGTTCAGCTTTTTTCTTTTTAACAATATTGGGATTACCGACTTGTTTAAGAAGGATAAGAAAATAAGGGTGTCGAAAATAACAGTATCAACAAGTTTGTTGGCCGGACTCATTTATTCCCTCAGTTTTATTGCCATACTCTTTATTATAAGTTTTTATCCGGGAATGAACAGACTTATTTTATTGGCTCTTATATTTAATTTTCTTTTGGTAGTGTTTAGTTTAATTATCTTTTTAAAACAAAAAGAACATTCAATTTTCATAAGACAATTTTTTTGGCGATCAATATTGCTTGGAGCGCTGTTTTTTGCTTTGTGGAGAGCGCCGGAAGGATTTTTGTTAAATAAACTTTATGCAGATCATCCTGCTTTTATTGAAGCTTATAATAATTATCTTAATGATCCTGGTAATACGGAAGTTCAAAATAAGCTAAAAGAAGAAAGAAGCGCTTTTAGATAGTGCTTCTACAAATTGCCTTATTCATCATTTTTTGAAAATAAAAAAAGCTGCAAGTATATACAAAGAAATCCTACCAAATAGTCCCACTCAAAAATCTTCCCGAAGATAAAATATAGAGAATACTGCGAATACTATCAGTGTTATTATTTCCTGAATCGTTTTCAGCTGAGCTGCAAAAAACTAACCATGGCCAATTCTGTTGGCAAGCACCTGGAAGATATATTCAAACAGGGCAATAAACCAGGCAATAAGAATTACTTTCCATAGCGCCACATGTTTGAATTTAAGATGACCATACCATGCAAATGTCATGAACACATTGGAAATAATGAGAAGTAAAATGGTGCGCATAAAACCATAAAAAACCTTACTACCAGATTTTGAAGCCTGCAAAGGTAGCAAGGTTTATTATTATGTATTGTTAAGCGAATTATTTTATTTTGCCTGGATACTTTCTGCAAGGCCTGTCAATTTGTTTTCTAATTGTTTGTTAACAAGCTCGAAATCTTTTCTTTTTTCCAGTTTACCACTTACACTAAAATAAAACTTGATTTTGGGTTCTGTTCCACTGGGGCGCATGGTAATGATGCTGCCGTCTTCAAGAAAAAATTGTAAAACATTTGACTTAGGCAATGAAATAGGTTTTTGCAAGCCTGATTCTACATCCAATTCTATGCTTTTTTGGTAATCTTTTACTGTAGAAAGTTTTATATTATTAATTGATGTTGGCGGAGCATTGCGAAACTCTTCCATCATTGAGCGAATCTCTTTCATACCTTCTATTCCCTTTTTAGTAATAGAGATAAGTTTTTCTTTATAAAATCCGTATTTAAGATATATTTCAGTAAGAAGATCGTTCAGAGTTTTTCCATTTTCTTTGGCCCATGTTGTTGCTTCTGCAATAATACAACATGCAATTACAGCATCCTTATCTCGCACCAAATCGCCAATAAGATATCCGTAGCTTTCTTCACCACCCCCTATAAATTGCTTTTTACCTTCCAGTTTGCCGATTATATCCGCAATAAATTTAAAGCCTGTAAGCACGTCATAACATTCGGTATTAAAATCGTTTGCAATTTGTTTAAGAAGTTCGGTGGTTACAATGGTTTTTACAATAAATTCTTGTCCTTTTAATTTCCCTTTTTCTTTCCAAAGGTTTAGCAGGTAGTAAATAATAATTGAAGCTGCCTGATTGCCATTAATGAGTACGAATTCATTCTTATTATTTTTTATTGCCACACCTACTCTGTCTCCATCGGGGTCGGTAGCCATTACCAGTTCGGCATCAACTTCTGTGGCTTTTTCTAAAGCCATCTTTAGTGCAGCTGGTTCTTCCGGGTTGGGAGAGTATACAGTTGGGAAGTTGCCATCAGTAATGTCTTGTTCCGGCACATTATATATATTTTCGAATCCAAAAGCTTTTAAGGCATCAGGAACAACTTTTACTGATGTGCCATGAATGGGGGTAAAGACTATTTTTAAGTCTTTATGTTTTTTAATAATATCAGGACTTAGGGATAGGGTTGTGAGCTTCTGAATATAAATATCATCGGTTTCCTGGCCTATGATTTTTATGAGATTTGGTTTTGCTGTAAAATTGATCTTATCAACATCTGTTATTTTTCTTACCTCTTCAATAACATTAGAATCGTGTGGTGCTACCAGCTGCCCGCCATCGTTCCAGTAAACTTTATAACCATTATATTCTTTTGGGTTATGAGATGCAGTGATAACAATGCCTGTGTGGCATTTATAGTGCCTGATGGCAAACGATAACTCTGGTGTTGGTCGTAAACTGTCAAATAAATATACTTCTATGCCATTAGCCGATAATATTTCTGCAGATATGCGGGCAAAAAGATCGCTGTTGTTTCGGCAATCATATGCAATGGCTGCTTTAAGGTTTTCACCAGGGAAGCTTTTTTTTACGTAATTAGCCAGACCCTGGGTTGCCATTCCAACAGTATATTTGTTCATTCGGTTGGTACCCACACCCATAATGCCTCTTAATCCGCCTGTTCCAAATTCCAGGTCTGTGTAAAAGGATTCAGTAAGTTCTTTAGGGTTATTCTGAACCAGTTCTTCTACCATATTTCTTGTTTCTTCATCGAAACTACTTCCAGTCCATTTTTTGGCTCTTTCAAGAATATTATGATCTATTTTCATTGGATTTTTGGTGATTAGGATTAGTTATTATTGATTATCTATCCTACAAAAATACAAAAATGAATCAGTTGATTTTCATTTCATGCTTTTTCTTAATGTTGGCTAAAAAATCTCACTAACTAATCCTTGACAAAAGTATTGACAAATTACTAAAGATATTTTTCTAACTGTTCAACTTTTATCCCTCTTGAGCCTTTCATCAAAATTATATATCCTTCAGGGAGGTTATTTTGCAACCATTTTTCTGCTTCGCCCATATTTGCAAAACTTCTATGTTCTTTTTTATGGGTAGTTTTGGTGAAATATTTACCAATGTAGAGAACCCACCGGAAGTTTTTTTCATCAATAAAATCCACAATTTTTTGGTGCTCATCTAAAGATGTATCCCCCAGTTCGAGCATATCACCCAATATTAGTGCTTTTGGGCTATCTGACTCAAGAGAAACAATATTTTCCAGTGCAGCTATCATGCTTGTTGGGTTTGCATTATAAGCATCTTTGATGATTTTGTTTCGGGAAGTGATTTTAAGTTCAGACCGGTTATTGGATGGTAAGTAGTTCTCAATCCCCTTTTTAATTTTTTCCACTCCAACACCAAAATGATGCCCTATGGCAATGGCTGCCATTACATTTTCAAAGTTATAAGCCCCCATAATGTTGGTTTTAATAGTTCTGTTTTCGTCAGCTGTGGGGTGGCCCATATTGGTTTTGTAATTTAAAGTTAAAAAGGGATTCAGCTCTTTTATTTCTCCTGTGTATTGAAACTGTTCGTCTTTACCATATGTTATACAAATATTGATGTTAACGTGGTTAATAAGGTATGGGTTATTGGCGTTAATAAAAATAATACCCCCGGAATTTTTAAGATTTCTGTATAGTTCGGTTTTACCCTTAATGATATTTTCAAAAGACCCAAATCCTTCAATATGCGCTTTGCCAATATTTGTAATTAATCCATGTGTTGGGTTTGTTAAAGAAGAAAGAAACTCAATTTCACCAACATGATTTGCACCCATTTCTATTATAGCTACTTCATGTTTTTTTGTAAGTCGAAGTAAGGTTAATGGTACTCCGATATGATTATTATAGTTTCCCTGGGTGTAAAGTGTATTGTATTTTTGAGATAAAACGCTATTAATAAGCTCTTTTGTTGTAGTTTTTCCGTTAGATCCTGTAATTCCTATCACCGGAATCTGGAAAATACTACGGTGGTAGGTGGCAATTTCCTGTAGTGTTTTTAATACATCTTCAACAACTACGTATTTACTGGATTGAGAGATTGTTCTTTCCACAATAGCGAGTTGTGCTCCCTTTTCAAGAGCTTTTTGGGCAAAGTCATTTGCATCATAGTTTTCCCCTTTTAGGGCGAAAAAAATATCTCCTTCTTTTATTTGTCTTGTATCGGTGCAAATATTAGCACCATCAGTTATAAATTTGTGTATAAGCTTATTTTTTGGATTCATCATTATTCCATATGATTTTATTCTGATGATTTATAAAAGTAAAACCCCACCTATTAAAAAGAGATGGGGTTTTACAAAAAGAATCCTAACAATTATTAGTATCCAACCGGACTTCCAACGCGTGTCATTGCGCAACGGAAACCAATGTCGTTGGTAGCTTCATTTTGATCAAGAAATCTTCTGTTTCCCGGAACTGCCCAATAGGGTCTGTCTTTCCAACCTCCTCCTTTAAAAACTCTGGCATCGTCGTTAATAAGAGAACTAGTGCCATAGTCATACATAAGTTTTTCCTGGCCAATTCTTTCAACTGATTCAGGATCTCCGTAGAAACGGCTTGATGCATAATCACCATCGCCATAGCCAATATTGTCAGCTGATCTGTAATTTCTTCTTGATGGCAGACGTGGATCACTTTCAGGATCAACATTCTGATAAACAATTCGTCCAAGAGAGTCTTTTGGAACTAGTAATCCATCTTCATCGCGCAAGGGAGTTTGAAAAACATTACCGCGAAAAGGTCTGAAATCTGAAACAGCTTCATGAGAAAGTGGTCTGAAAACATCAGCAACCCATTCATTAACATTACCTGCCATATTATAGAGGCCATAGTCGTTGGGCCAATAGGCATAAACCGGAACGGTAATTTCACCGGCATCATTGAGGTTACCTGCAACACCCATAAGATCACCTCTTCCTCTTTGGATATTTGCCATAATGGTTCCTCTGGTTCTTTTCTCACTACTTCTTACAATATGACCATTCCATGGATAAAGTCTTCTTTCAACAACTCTTTCATAAACAGTATTACCAATAAGTCCGAGAGCTGCAAATTCCCATTCTGCTTCTGTAGGTAGTCTGTAAGCAGGAAGAAGCATACCATCTTCTATCTTAACACTTCTTTCACCTGTACCCCTTGGGTCGAGGTCCTGCATGTTTTCTTTTACCAATCCTTCATACTGACCAGCCAGATAAGCCTCTGTATTAAAATTTCTTTCATTAAGTTGATCTGGATCCCAATCAAGTACTTCTTCTCTGATAAGAATCATTTCATTTACCCTGTCTGTTCTCCATGCAGCATATTCATTTGCCTGAACCCAGCTAACACCTACAACCGGATAGTCACGGTAAGAAGGATGCCTAAGATAATTATAAACATATGGCTCATTGTAGGCAAGTCTTTCGCGCCAAACCAAAGTATCAGGCAGAGCATTACGAACAACTTCAGGGTAAGTTTCTCCAAAAACTCTTCCAAGCCAGTAAAGGTATTCAACATAGTCTATGTTTCTTACCTCTGTTTCATCAATATAAAATGATGATACAGTTACTCGCCTTGGAATATTATTCCAGTCGAACATTACGTCCTGTTCGCTTCGGCCCATTACGAAAGTACCACCTTCGATAAATACCAGGCCGGGGCCGGTTTCCTGTTCCAGATAAGGCTTAACTTCAAAACCTCCTGTGCGTGAATCGTTATAGGTCCAACCTGTAGTGCTGGACGATTCTTTGCTACAGGATGAAAAAATGGCTGCAGATATTAATAATACTGCAACAATGGTCAAATTTCCGGGATTCCTTGTCATAATTTATTCATTTGAAATTTGTACAAAAATAATTAAAATGTTGGACAATTTAGTATGCGATACCTGCTCTCAGGCTCCCTGCAGGCAAAATTCAGTAAAACACCTATCTCGTGAGCGCCTCCACCAACTCCTGAAAACCCTGATAATGAATAGTCATAGCTATACCCTATGGTGTAATTTACCTGTTTTAACCCAAGCATAAAAATCAGTGTATTTGGGTGTTGATAACTGTGGCGAAACCATACACCGCCTATGATGCTATTTATACCTGCCGATAATCCGTAATTAAAGCGTAAATAGCTTGATTGAGACTGTATTATGATATTAGGTGAAACACTTATATTCTCTGAATTTCTATGATTTCTTTCAGCAGGTATTAGGTTATATCCTATCATTAGGCTATACTTTCTTTCTAATAAACTGTTCTCAAATAATTCTACTTCCGGCTGTGAAATATGATTTAATGCTAAACCGGCGTAAAACCGGTTACTGTAGATTAACAATCCTGTTGAAAAATCGGCTATATGGCTACCGGTTGGTTGGTTAAACGTTTCACCCGTGGTGCTTATTGTATTATTGTTTTGTGGATTTTGATCCGGGAAAATAAGATTTTGCCTGTTAAGCCGGGTATTAATATACGATACCTGAATTCCAAGGCTTATATTCCATGTGTCAGACAACCGGCTTTGCCATGCATAGAAAGCACCCACCTGGCTTTGATCGATAAGTCCACCCTGTGTGTCGTGTAACAGATTTAATCCTATTCCTCCAGATAAAAAATCGGAATGATAATCAGCAGAAAAACTATAAGTAGAAAAACTTCCAAATTGTGGGAATGGTTGGTTTCTGTAGTTGAAAATTAAACGGTTGCAATTATTTGTGCCTGTAAATGCAGGATTTAGATAAAGTGGATTGGCAAAATGTTGCGAAAATATTGCATCTTGGGCAGAAACCTTCCGGGCTGAAATTAAAACAACAAATATAAGTAGGGTGAATGTAAACAACATGACACAAAATGAGTTTAATGATTTTACGTCTATATTGAGAACAGGTTTCACCATTTTAATTATTGATTTTGATATGATACCAAAATTGTTTTAGATTTAGGATTGTTGGGTTCAACTATCATTTTTGATATTTACCTAAACGATAAAGTGGGTGATTAATTTTGTTTAGAAAATAAACAACTAAATATCTTTGAAAAGTTTTGCTTCTTTTAGGCTTTTATCATGCAGTTTTCTAAAAGATCCTCAGAGTTTTGGTATGCTAATTTAAAGTGATCGCCAAAAATTACCTTTTGGCATGGTTGATATTTTAAGACATAGATGTTGAAATATTGTTTATTGTAATTCGTTATTAATAATGTGTTCTTTTTATTTCATAAACAGTTATGAAAAAACCACATAAAGTGTAAGGATTACAATTTTAAAACGTCTATTGATGTTGTTTCAAATATAAATTTTTAATTGATAAAGAATGAAGCGTTATTATAGTGGTATTTTTATTCTTATCATCTATTTGGGTGTTTTAAAAACATCTTATGGCATAGAAGACCCCCCCCTTTCATTTAATTTGCATTGGGAAGTTCCTGTTTTGGAAAGTGATTCCCAGAGCCTATTTCTTCCATCTTTGTATTTTAAAGGAGCAGTATTTCCTGATAGCATGCCGCAGGTTCCAAAATTCGTATATCGCAAAAAACTTACTGTGCCTCATTTCTCTTATCAGTTTCAACTGTTAGAAACCAAAGTTGAGGTGTGCTCGCCAGTCGAAGCAGATATTTTGAGTAAATCCGGGTTTCATGCAGAAGATTTTGTGGTTTATAATACTTTTGAAACTTCCAAAGCAGAAAAGTTTGCTCGCTATGAGATTGTACCTGTTAGAAAAAGGGATGGAATTTATGAGAAGCTTGTTTCATTTTCTTTGAAACCGGGTCTTACTTTTAATTCTTCATTAAAACAGGAAGAGTCGAAGTTTTACCCTGAAAACTCAGTTCTATCTTCTGGCAACTGGTTTCGAATTTGTGTTGATAAAGAAGGGGTCTACCGGATAAACAGGCAGGATCTGGAATCTATGGGGATTAATATATCGCAGATACAAAAGTCAACCCTGCAGCTTTTCGGAAATAAGGCCGGAATGTTGCCTGAGTTAAATTCTGAAACAGGGCAAACAGACTTGTATGAACACGCTATTTTTGTAAGTGGAAATAATAACGGTGTTTTTGGGAATGATGATTATATTCTTTTCTACGGACAATCGCCCAACAGATGGGATTACAACTCCGAAAAAGATTTGTACGAATACTCACAACATTTATATTCTGCTGAGAAATGTTACTTTCTAACTTACGGCAGAGAGCCCGGTGTCCGCATTGAAATGAGAAACAGCCTGACTGAAAATCCCACACATACTGTTGGTTCTTTTTATGATTATCAGCATCATGAAAGGGACCTGGTTAATTTATTGGGTAGCGGAAAAACATGGTTTGGAGAATTGTTTGATGTAACTCTAAACAGGAGTTTTGAGTTCTCCTTCGCGAATATCAGGCAGGAACCTGTTCATATCAATGCTTATGTTGCATCTAGATCTTCTGTTACCAGTTCTTTTAATTTGCAGGCTTTAGAACAATCTAATAATCTTACCATTGCCGGGGTCAATATTGCCAATTCAACAGGGATATTTGCCCGACATACCGTTGGGTCAATAACAGTTTTGCCTCAGGGTGAAAATATTCAGGTAGCTTTATCCTACAACCGAACTGCCTCAGGAGCTCAGGGGTGGTTAAATTTTATTACTGTAAATGCCCGAAGAAATCTAATAATGACTGGTAATCAGATGTTTTTCCGGAATCCATCTGTAACCGGAACAAATCATAAAACAAAGTTTGACTTGGATGGAATAAGCTCAAATCATATTGTTTGGGATGTTACTGTGCCTGAGAATGTTACTATTCAACAATTTCAAACCAACGGGGCCAGTGGTTCCTTTATTGTTGCTACAGATAAACATAGAGAATTTGTTGTTTTCACGAATGCTGATTTCCTTAAACCGCGTCTTGCCGGCAGTGTCCCAAATCAGAATTTGCATGGAATGTCAGTTCATGATCTAATCATTGTAGTACCGGATATTTTTAAAGCACAAGCAGAACGATTGGCTGAATTCAGACGTAATTTTGATAATTTAAGTGTGAGCCTGGTCTCTCCGCAACAGATATATAATGAATTTTCTTCCGGGACTCCTGATATTGCAGCTATCAGAAATTTTATGAAAATGTTTTACGATCAGGCATCTGAAACAGGCGATTATCCCAAATATCTATTGTTGTTTGGTAACGGAACTTATGATAATAAAGATTTATTAGGTTATGGAGGAAATCTGATTCCTACCTTCCAAACTCAGCAATCATTGAGTCCGGCATCCAGTTATATCTCTGATGACTTTTTTGGGTTACTCGACCATAGTGAGGGGTTGGATGTTCAGGGAGCCATTGATCTTGGGATTGGTCGTTTACCAGTAAGGTCAGTTGACGAAGCCAGGTTTGTGGTTGATAAATTGTTGCGATACAACCAGCGGATTGATGGTTTGGTGCCAGGAAGTGATGATCCCCGTTTTGCTGGGGTTATTCCTAATTATGCTGATTGGAGAAATATTATTACCCTTATAGCAGATGATGAAGACTCAAATGTTCATTTTAATCAGTCTGAGCAGATAGCCTCTCTTATGGCCAACGAACATCCTGTTTTTAATGTGGAAAAAATATACCTTGATGCTTATGAACAAACCATTCTTGCAGGCGGATCAAGATATCCTGATGTTAATACAGCTATTAATAATAAAGTAAATCAGGGAGCCTTGCTGATTAATTACATTGGCCATGGTGGTACTCTCGGTTTGGCGCATGAAAGAATTCTCACTTTTGACGACATTCTGTCCTGGGGAAATTATTACAATCTTCCGGTATTTATGACTGCTACATGCGAATTTAGTAGTTTTGATCAACCCGATGCCAACGAGTTATCTGCAGGGGTAAGAATATTTCTTAAACCCGATGGAGGAGCAGCGGCATTATTTACAACTACACGCCTTGCCTATTCACATAGTAATTTCACGCTTAACGATGCATTTATGCAAAATGCATTTAAACCCATGGAAAATGGAGAAATGCCCCGACTGGGTGATTTGATCAGGATATCTAAGGTAGAAAGTAGTTCAGCTACCACCCTTAAAAATTTTGTCCTTTTGGGAGACCCTTCCATGCAAATGGCTTATCCTAAATATAATGCAGTAACTACCAGTGTTCCCGATACTATAAAAGCCCTTGAACATGTTACAATTAAAGGTGAAATATATACACCCGAAGGATTATTTGCAGCAGATTATAATGGTGTGATTTATCCTACTGTTTATGATAAAAAGACAGTTTTTTCAACCCTTGCCAATGATTCGAGAAGTTCACAACAAGAGTTTAGTATGCAGAACCGCATTATTTACCGCGGAGCTGCGTCGGTTGAAAATGGCGTTTTTGAGTTTTCATTTATTGTTCCACGGGATATTAGCTATAACTCGGGAAATGCCAAGATTAGTTATTATTTTGATGATGGGCATTTGCACGATGGTTGTGGGTATTACGATAATATAGTTGTTACGGGTACATCTTCTGAGTATTCTCCGGATTCTTCTGGCCCGAATATATCACTCTTTATGGATAACCACGATTTTATCTCAGGTGATAAAACCGGACCCAGTCCGGTTTTACTTGCTTTTCTTGCTGATGAATCTGGTATAAATACAACAGGCCAGATAGGGCATGATATTGTCGTTTTTCTTAATAATGATCTTTCTAATCCATTTTTAGTAAATAATTATTATCAGTCTGACATTGATTCTTATCAGTCAGGAAGGGTTGTGTTTCCCTTTTTTAATTTAGAAAAGGGAGTTTATAATCTTACTTTAAGGGCCTGGGATGTTCATAATAACGTTAATAGCGAAAATATAGAATTTGTTGTAACGTCCGGAATTGGATTAGAGCTTACCGAATTGCTCAATGTTCCCAATCCATTTGCTGAATATACCCGGTTTTCAATAGGGCATAATAAGCCGGCAACCGAATTGCGCATTGCCATAGAGATTTATAGTATGAATGGACAGCTGGTTAAATCAATTGATGAAAATGTTTATGCTTCAGGTTTTAACGTGCCACCAATTGAATGGGATGGTAGAGATGATGGAGGAACATTGCTTGATAATGGGATCTACATGTTTAGAGCAAGAGTGAGCACAGCAGATGGTGAGCAGGTTCAGAAAACAGAAAAACTACTTATATTAAGATAAATTGAATATCCGGGATTTTGCCTGTTTTATTGTAGTAATTGAGTATAATATTTCTTGTTACATTATTAATAACTCTATAAAATGGCAAGAATGCTGTTGATGCAATAACCCTGTTAAAAGAGCGTTTAGGAATATTACCAGCTTTCGATAAAAGTTTTTTAAACGGCTTTGGGTATTTTATTTGTTAATAAAAATGTTTAAACAAAAAGCTTAATCTAATTGTAAACAATGTTTTAAAGGATTTAAAAATCTGATCTGCTTAATTTTTTTTGATCGTAATTGTAAAAAAAGCTGTAGGTTTGCGGTTCAAAATCAGGTGGGTATAAATTAAAACTTAAAAAATCCGACAGTTTCTTATAGAACAGATTATAAAACTTCAAATAACAATGATAAAATTGATTTTAAAGAGTTTGGCAGGATTGTCTCTCACAGTAGTTATGCTTTTAAATGTAAAGGTTTATTCACAGGACTATGGTGATGTATTGGGCCAGCAGGTAAATACAATAACTACGGCAGTACCTTTTCTTATGATAGCTCCTGATGCCCGTTCGGGTGCAATGGGTGATATTGGAGTATCAACTTCTCCAGATGCAAATTCGCTTCACTGGAATCCGGCTAAATTTGCTTTTATAGACAAAGATATGGGTATGGCTCTTAACTATACACCATGGTTGAGAACTTTGGTTAATGATATTAATCTTTCCTATTTGAGTGGTTTTAAAAGAATTGATGAAATGCAAACTGTGGCTGCATCTTTGGTTTTTTTCTCTCTCGGCGAAATCCAGTTTACTGATGAAGCAGGTACGTCGCAGGGTACTTACAGACCCAGTGAATTTGCTTTAGATGTGGCATATGCCAGAAAACTTGGCGAAAATATTTCAGGGGGTATTGCCATACGATATATCAATTCAAACCTTACCCAGGGACAAAATGTGGGTACAACTCCTACCCGGCCTGGAAGGACCCTTGCCGCAGATGTTTCAGCCTACTATGAAAGGGAATTGGACTGGAGAAGAACTCCTGCTTCATTTGCTGCAGGGTTCAATATTTCTAATATTGGTGGAAAGATTTCTTACTCCGACGATATCAATTCAAATTTTATTCCTATTAATCTTCGTTTTGGCCCTACTCTTACCCTGCAACTTGACGAATATAATACAATGGCGTTCAGTATTGATGTAAATAAATTACTTGTACCTACTCCTCCAATTTATGCAAGAGACTCTATAAGCAATGCCCCACTTATTGATGATGACGGTAATTATCGCATTTTGAGTGGGAAAGATCCTAACAGGCCCGTAGTTGCTGGTATTTTTGGATCATTCTCTGATGCTCCCAATGGATTTAGTGAAGAACTTAACGAATTTACCTTATCAACCGGTATTGAATATTGGTACGATAATCAGTTTGCCATTAGGGGCGGGTATTTTCATGAACATCAAACCAAAGGTAATCGTAAGTTTTTTACCCTCGGTTTAGGGTTGAAGTACAATGTATTTGGGCTAGATTTTTCCTATATAATTCCCGTAATGCAAAGAAGTCCGCTTGAAAATGTTCTTCGGTTTTCCCTGACATTCGATTTTGACGCCCTTGCAGCACAATAAAACCACTTTCTCTTCAATAATTTTGTTTATTTGAAACCCCTTTTTGGGTGTCTGGTTGGTAATACTTTTTATAAATGAAGGTAAAGGTTGGATTCGGTTACGATGTTCATCAATTAGATACTGGTTACAAACTTATGATTGGGGGTGTGGATATTCCCTTTGATAAAGGGAGCGTCGGCCACTCTGATGGTGATGTTTTAATTCATGCAATAATAGATGCTCTTCTGGGTGCTGCTGGTCTGAGAGATATCGGGTTTCATTTTCCTGACACAGACCCCGGTTTAAAAGGAATTGACAGTAAAATATTATTGAAGAAATCATTTAATCTCATAAAAGAGCACGGTTATGAATTGGGCAATATTGATGCCACGGTGGCACTTCAAAAACCAAAGATTGGAGGCTATATTGATCAAATGCGCTCATTATTAGCTGAAATTGCCGGAACTTCAGTAACAGATATTACCATAAAGGCTACTACTACTGAGAAACTTGGATTTGTAGGAACCGGGCAGGGAGTTTCTGCTTACGCCGTTGTTTTACTTTATAAAGAGATATGATAAGATTATACGAGATACAGGTATTTACGCCATAAATTATTAGCAAAGCCCGAACTGAAGCCAGGTAAAGCCAATTAACATAAAACGATTTTCAGGGTAAAATCGATAAAAGTTTTATCTTAAACTACCTTCTGAGTTCGAAGTTCTCTCCTAAATAAACTTTTCTCACCTGTTCATCATTTGCGAGATCTTCTGCTGATCCTGCCTTCAATATACCCCCTTCAAATAATAGATAGGCTCTGTCTGTTATATTTAGTGTTTCGTGTACATTGTGGTCAGTAATCAGTACACCAATGTTTTTTTCCTTTAATTTACTTACAATTGTTTGAATATCCTCAACGGCAATGGGATCAACCCCTGCAAAAGGTTCATCGAGCAAAATAAAATTAGGGTCAACAGCCAATGATCTGGCAATCTCAGTTCTTCTTCTTTCACCTCCCGACAATGTGACACCCTTACTTTTTCTGATGTGTTGAAGTCCAAATTCATCCAGAAGTGTTTCCAGTTTTTCCTGTTGTTGCTCTTTTGTTTTTTTTGTAAATTCTAAAACAGCCTTAATATTATCTTCAACGCTTAATGTTCTGAATACACTGGCTTCCTGTGCCAGATATCCAATTCCCTTTTGAGCTCTTTTAAACATGGGTTCTCCGGTTATTTCTTCCTTATCAAGAAATATCCTTCCTACATTGGGTTTTATCAATCCTACAATCATATAAAAGGTAGTCGTTTTTCCTGCGCCGTTGGGACCTAGTAAACCCACAATTTCGCCCTGGCTTACTTCAACAGAGACTCTGTCTACAACCGTTCTTTTTTTATATTTCTTCACAAGATTTTCTGTGTACAGCCTCATGCACTCATCTTTTTTAGTCATTAGTTGATTTCTTGAAAACCAGAACGACAAAATTATACATTAAAAGGATAACTCAGTTTATTTGGTATTATTTTGGAGTTCATCCCAATATTCTACAGCTCTTCTTAAATGGGGAATTACAATAGTACCACCAACAATATTGGAAATAGCAAATACTTCAAACACTTCATCTTTGGTTACACCTAATTCAAAGCATTTCCCCAAATGGTATTTAACACAATCGTCGCATCTTAAAACCATAGATGCCGAAAGACCTATCATTTCCTTTACTTTAGCATTGAGTGCACCATCTGTGTAAGTTTTTGTGTCAAGATTAAAAAGCCTTTTTATGACCAGATTATCGGCATCCATGATTTTTTCGTTCATTTTCTGCCTGTATTCATCAAATTTGTTTTTAGCATTGCTCATTATATTATCCCTTCTTTTAAAATATCGTGTAAATGAATTATTCCTTTATACTTTTCTCCATCCAAAACCAATAGTTGGGTAATGCTGTTGCTTCTCATAATTTGTAATGCATCAACAGCGAGGGTATCTTTCTGGATTGTTTTAGGTGTGGGACTCATTATTTTTTCTGCTGTAAGGTTTTCATAGTTTTCCTGGTTTTGAAGCATTCGTCTAAGGTCACCATCAGTAATGATACCCGCTAGTTTTTCATTATTTAAAACTGCCGTAGCTCCCAATCTTTTACTGCTGATTTCAAGAATTACTTCTCTCAAATTTGCTGTAACAGAAACAGAAGGTACTTCGTTTTGTTTGTAAAGGTCTTCGACTTTAAGGTAAAGTTGCTTTCCCAATGCTCCGCCGGGATGATATTTTGCAAAATCCTGCGTAGAGAAACCCCTGCACTGTAAAAGTGTGATGGCCATAGCATCTCCCATAACCAATTGTGCTGTGGTTGAACTGGTGGGTGCGGGATTTCCCGGACTGGCTTCTTTTTCTACAGTTGTGTTTATAATATAATCAGCCTGTGAAGCAAGGTATGAATTTGTATTGCCAACCATAGCGATCAAACAATTGCCCAAAGCTTTTAGCATGGGTGTTAAAACTTTAATCTCCGGCGAACTGCCGCTATTGCTAAGGCATATGGTAATGTCTTCTTTCTGAAGGATGCCCAGATCGCCGTGTATGGCATCAGCAGCATGCATAAAAATAGCCGGGGTGCCGGTAGAATTTAACGTTGCAACTATTTTTGATGCTATAATGGCACTTTTCCCAATTCCTGTTACTACAACCCTTCCATTACTGGTGATAATTTTTTCAATCACAAGAGCAAAATCATCATTAATATAATTCTTTAGATTCTCTATGGCTTCAGACTCAATCTGGATTGTTTCCAGTGCCATTTTCTTTATCTCATTTTTCGTTTTCAGCATTTTTATAGTATAATGATAAAATATTTTTTGCTTGGATATTATTAAATTGTAAATTTACCTTACAAACCTACTTATTTTTTGCTTGCGGGTTTTGGAAAAAAACAGAATAGTTTTCCATAACTTTCTATGGGTTTTTCTTAAAAATTTTTTTTTTAATGTAAAACAATTTCAAGACAAATGATGAGTTTCTTAAAGAAAAATTTAATTTAGTTCATGGATGTCCAAAGTGATATTTCCCTAAAAGGGTTGTTAAAACAAATTTTTGGTTACGATAAATTTAAGGGGGATCAGGAAGCAATAATCCATAATTTGTTGGCTGGAAATGATTCATTTGTTATTATGCCTACCGGTGGTGGTAAATCAATGTGTTATCAATTACCAGCTCTTATTAGCCGTGGCACAGCAATTATTGTTTCTCCATTGATTGCTCTTATGAAAAACCAGGTTGATGCTATCAGGAATTTTGCTACTTATGATAGTATAGCGCATGTACTAAATTCTTCTTTAAGCAAACCTGAAGTAATTCAGGTTAAAAGGGACCTTATAAACGGACTTACAAAATTGCTTTATGTTGCCCCTGAATCTCTTACCAAGGAAGAGAATATAGAGTTTTTTAAAACTATCGATATATCATTTGTTGCCATTGATGAAGCTCATTGTATTTCTGAATGGGGGCACGATTTCAGGCCTGAGTACCGCCGTATAAGGTCTATTATTGATGCTTTTAAAACCCAAATACCGATAATAGCACTTACAGCAACAGCCACCCCTAAAGTGCAGCAGGATATTATGAAAAACCTGAATATGACTCATGCCAGGTTGTTCAAATCATCTTTCAACAGAGCTAATCTGTATTACGAATTGCGAGATAAAACTCCAGATGTTTACAAAGAAATTATCCGTTACATAAATAAACATAAAGGAAAATCAGGTATAATTTATTGCCTTAGCAGAAAGAAAGTTGAGGAAATGGCTGAGACCTTACGGGTAAACGGAATCAACGCCCTGGCATATCATGCTGGTCTTGAAAATGGCCTGAGAGTTGCTACCCAGGATAAATTTCTCAGAGAGGAGATAGACGTAATTGTTGCAACTATAGCCTTTGGGATGGGGATTGATAAGCCTGATGTAAGGTTTGTAATACATTATGATATTCCTAAAAGTCTTGAATCATATTACCAGGAAACCGGAAGAGCAGGTCGCGATGAGGGAGAAGGAAACTGCATTGCTTTTTATTCTTACGATGATATACAAAAACTGGAGAAATTTCTCAAAGGTAAAAGCCTTTCTGAGCAGGAAATTGGTAAGCAGTTGCTAATGGAAACTGTTTCTTATGCTGAATCTTCTATTTGTCGAAGGAAAATGCTTCTTAACTATTTTGGAGAAGAATATCATGAAGAAAATTGCGGATCTTGCGATAATTGTTTACAACCACGCGAAAAATTTGAAGGAAAAGAATATATTTGCCTTTTGTTAGAAACTGTTTTAGCAGTAAAGCAAATTTTTAAAATAAAACATGTAATTAACGTACTCATGGGAAAAGCTACAGGAACGATAAAATCTTGTAAACATCATCAGTTGGACATTTTTGGAAAAGGCGCTGAAAATGATGAAAAATTCTGGCAGAATATAGTAAGACAAAGTCTGGTAGACCATCTGTTGGAAAAGGATATTGAGAATTATGGCACTTTGAAAGTAACCAAGAAAGGAAAAGAATTTCTTGACAATCCAAGATCTGTAAAGGTTAGCAAAGACAGAAAACCAGGCGATGGTCCTGACGGAGAGATCAGGGGAGGAACAGCAAAAACAAGCGCTACCGATAAGGTGTTGTTTGCCATGCTTAAAGATCTTAGAAAGGAAATTGCCAAGAAAAACAATCTTCCCCCATTTGTTATCTTCCAGGATCCATCGTTGGAAGATATGGCCATTCAATATCCTGTTAAGCTGGAAGAACTTAAACAAATTTCAGGGGTGGGTTCCGGTAAAGCTGAGAGATTTGGAAAACCTTTTGTAGAAATGATAAAAAGCTATGTTGATGAAAACGAAATCGAACGGCCAATGGATATGGTCGTAAAATCGGTAGTCAACAAGTCAGGAATAAAAGTTTATATTATTCAAAATATAGACCGTAAAAAGCCTTTGGAAGATATTGCTTTTGCCAAAGGATTGGAATTTGATGAGTTGCTTACAGAAATTGAAAGTATTGTTGCTGCTGGTACCAAAATAGATATCAATTATTATATAAATGATGTATTGGACGATGACCGGCAGGAAGAAATATTTGATTACTTTAAAACCGCTGAAACAGATTCTTATTCCAGTGCCCTCGATGAATTGGGCGAAGATGATTATACCGAGGAAGAAATAAGGCTAATGCGCATTAAGTTTATGTCTGAAATGGGCAACTAGAAGTAAGAATTCTAATTTTTATAATTTAATAACCCAACTAATGTCTATCGAAAATACCCCCAGGGAAGAAACTAATCAAACTGTAAATGATAATATACCGGCACGCTCAAAAATTTCTAATGGTATTATCATAAATGTTGTATTGTTTTTAGGACTGATTGTCTTGTATGTTTTTAATTTCTGGCCACCATCAGGCAAAGATACAGAGACCCCTGTTAAAGAAGAGCTTACTGAACTTTCACAGATTATTAATGATGGATCTTTTAATATTGCTTATGTTGATTCTGATACGCTTATGGCCCGATATACTCTGGCATCGAAGCTTCGCGAAGAACTGGAAGCCGAGCAGCGCCGACTTGAGAATGATCTGCAAAGAAAGCAGCTTAGTTTTCAGGAAGATGTAGAGAGTTTTCAGCGACAGATACAGTTGGGCATGATCACTGCTGAGAACGGACAGGTAAAGGAACAGGAACTTATGCAAAGACAGCAGGAACTCATTCAGCTTAACGATTCATATACAAACAGTCTTATGAGGCGCGAACTGGAAATGAACAGAGAACTCTATGGTAATATTACCGATATTCTGGAGCGCTATAACCAGGAGATGAATTACGATTATATCCTTGGATTTACTCCCGGTGGTGGAATTCTTTACGCTAACAAGAAACATAACATTACTGAACAAATTATTTCAAGACTTAACGCAGAGCAGGATGCAACTAATTAGATTATTTATCCGTCGATTATTATTTCCGATTATTATTTTTGGTTATTTAACTGTAGGGATGACCATTGCGGCCCAACCTTATGCTCTTGTTATTCACGGCGGTTCTGGTAATATCGACCCCCAATCAGTTTCTGAAGAAAGAAAAGAAGCGTACCTTGGGAAAATGGCCGAAGCCTTAAAAGTTGGAGAAGAGATGCTGAAAAATGGAGCTGCAAGCCTTGATGTAGTTGAAACGGTAGTTAAAATAATGGAAGATTCTCCCCTTTTTAATGCCGGGAAAGGGGCAGTATTTAATATTGATGGGAAAAATGAACTCGATGCTTCCATAATGTGCGGTGCAACCCACAATGCCGGCTCGGTAGCAGGTTTGTCAACCATTAAAAATCCTGTTTCCGCTGCACGAAAGGTAATGGAAGAATCACCTCATGTAATGCTTACCGGGAAAAGTGCCGATGCATTTGCTTATGAGCACGGTCTGGAAATGGTTGATCCCGGATATTTTTTTGATCAGATACGCTGGGATCAATACCGCGAATATGTGCGCAATACTTTCAATCGCGACAGAGGGCAAAGTATTCCAGCTGATGATGATCTTAAGATGGGAACCGTAGGAGCTGTTGCTCTCGATTTGGAAGGAAATATTGCTGCTGCTACATCCACTGGTGGTATGACAGGTAAGTACCCGGGCAGGGTAGGAGACAGCCCTCTTATTGGCGCAGGAAACTATGCAAGTAACTTGTCGTGCGGGGTATCGGCTACAGGACATGGCGAATTCTTTATCCGTAATATGGTTGCTTATGATATTGCAGCACGGGTTCTTTATAAGGGACAAACGCTCGAAGAAGCCGCCAATGAAGTAATTAACGGAAAACTAAAAGAACAAAATGCCAATGGAGGTATCATTGCTATTGATAAAGATGGAAATGTAGTTATGGTATTTAATACCACGGCAATGTTTCGGGGATATATTAACTCCAGTGGCGAAAAAGGTGCCTGGATATTTCGTGAAGAATAGTTGTCAAGGGCTGATTCTTGTAATTATTGGCAGCAAGATAACTCATCATTTGGCGTTTTCTTATCAAGCACTAATTACTGATTGTCGTATTTCATATAATCTTCGCTGAAATATTCCAGTTCAACACCTGCATCTTTGAACATGATTTCTGATTCTCCTCCTGCGTGGTATTTTTTCTCACATACCACTCTCTTTATCCCACAATTGATAATCAACATGGCACATACCCGGCAGGGAGTCATGCGGCAGTATAATGTTGCCCCATCAATACTAATGCCTAATCTTGCAGCCTGACAGATAGCGTTTTGTTCGGCATGAACTGTCCTAACGCAATGCATGGTGGTGTGCCCATCTTCGTGGAGCACTTTTTTCATTTGATGACCCACATCATCGCAGTGAGGTAAGTTCCTGGGTGAACCAACGTAGCCGGTTACCAATATCTGACGATCGCGAACAATTACACAACCACTTCTGCCGCGGTCACAGGTAGCCCTCTTACTTACCGTATGAGCCAGTTCCATGAAATATTCATCCCAGGAAGGGCGTATGTAATTTTTTTCGGGTAAATTTTCAAGGGGGATATTGGTTAATTCGCTCATAGTATGTGTGGTTTATATTTAATTTTGTATCCTGGTAAGAATTTTATCAATCTTTTTTTCCAATTCTTTTATCGATCCGTTGTTGGAAACAATATATTCAGCCTGATTAATACAAGCTGAAAGATTTTGTTTGTTGGGGTCGTCAGAATGCATCTCACGTATTTCATTGCTTTGAAATGTTTCGAAACTGATGTTGTCCGTTTCTGAGTTTCTTAACACAATTCTTTCATAGCGTTGCTTTATATCCGCATCAACAGCCAGCAAAACAAAACCTGGGTTTTGTCTTAGAGAATCAATTTCTCCCGGGGTGCGAATACTTTCTATAATGCAATTCTGTTGTGTTTGAAAAGCTTTTTTATATAACTCTTCAATAATAAATGCAGGGTTGTTTTCTTCACGGAGTTTGTTCGCCGTATGCGTAAGGCTGTCGCGATTAACGATTTCACCTTTTTTCAGGATTACTTCGGTTAGGTATCCTCGCACAGAGAAATGGATAAAATGTTTTTCTTTTACCAAATAGTCTACAACCGTGCCCTTGCCAGCCCCTAGTGTGCCTGTAATTCCAATAATCAGCATTGGTGTGTTAAAAATGTTAAATACTACAATGTTTTCTGGGACTAAAGGTACTCATTGTTTTTTACTCAATGCCTTTTGAAAAGTTTTGATTTCAGGAATTTGTATTAGTTTATCCCTTGCAGTATCGTATTGAATTAAGTTAAAAGTTTTCGAATAAAAATTATTAGATTCTAATCTTTGTTTCGTTTAAAAAACATTACCTTTAAACTGACTTTTTTGTGGTTAAGGATAAGTTATTTATCAATTTGATATGTGACTTTGGTCCAATTTGATTTTTTCAATAGTGTTAATCATATAGGCTAAAATCTTTTCTTAATGAAAAACAAGGTGTTACGAAAATTATTTATTACCGATAATGCTCAAACAACAATGATCATTCGGTTGATGGTGGGGATGGTTTTTTTATCTGAAGGGATTCAAAAATTTCTTTTTCCTGCCCTAAGAGGTGCTGGTAGGTTTGAAGAAATAGGATTGCCTAATCCGGAATTTCTTGGCAGTTTTGTGGGAGCAATTGAAATTGTGAGTGGGGTGCTCATTTTACTGGGATTGGCTACCCGGTTCGCCGTCATTCCTACTCTGGTTATTATGCTGGTTGCCATATCCACTACAAAAATTGATATTTTGTTGCAAAAAGGAATTTGGGAAATGTTTCATGCTGCCCGTACCGACTGGTCTATGCTTTTGGGTAGTTTTTTTCTCATGGCCAGAGGTGGAGGATCCCTTTCATTTGATATTTTAATTTTTAAGAAATGGCAGAGACCTGATTAGCTTGTTTAAAGTTTATCAGTATTATGCAGCATACAGTTGATGGTAACTTTCACAGGGTCTGAAACCATAAAAGTTCCTGTATTTTCTCCTACATTATAATCACGCCGGTTAACGGTAAAAGTGCCTTTCAGCGTATTGTCCTGGTAAGTAAAGGGTATGGTTACAATACGCGTTATCCCTTTAATGGTTAGCTTTCCTGTTGTTTTGTATCCGGTTGCCGTTTTTATAATTTCGCCAGACTGATAGCAAATTTTGGGATGATTCTCCAAATCAAAAAAATCATCTTGTTTAAGGTGTTGATCTCTTTTATTGTTGCCTGTTTGCACTGTTGATACATCAATACATACATTGAAGTTTGATTCAGATAGATTGGCCGGATCGAAATCCACCGTTCCACTCATTCCTGAAAAAGAACCCGATACCGTATTAATCCGCATATTCCCGATATCAAAACTGATTCCTGATTTTTCAGTGTCGATTTGTTGTGCGTTTGTTGAAAATACAGATAGAAAAATAATTGTGAAAAGAATAAGTATATGTTTCATAGGTTGCTTATAGGTTGTATTATCATAATTGAATTTTTATTACGATCTTGGTTATGCTAAGAGATTATTTGGAAATGTAAAATTCTTAATCATTAACCATACATACTGAATTTCTTTAAACTAAAATTCTAAACAGAATATTTCAATATTGGTTTAGAAAGGGGAAAAATTAAATTAATAGTGGATTGCCAGAATATACTTTCAGATCGGGAAAAGTGTCTTTTATTATTTAATCCTAATGCATTTCTAAGTTTCGAATCTAAAACTACTTCTTTCAATTTTTGAAATTTTGAAGTTGTTAACCTTTTAACATTGGTTATTTTTTCTATCTTTGCACTGCCAAATAAAAGGGTATTTTCAGGTCTGTTAAATTGGTCTTTAAATATGCTCATTGAGTTTTTTTTTTTAATTTCGTAGCTGGTTTAAAATCGTCTGTTTTGAGTGCTGGCAACTTTTTTAGCCAGAATATTTTGGGCAGTTTATTTCAACCTTTAATTATACGAAAGCAAACCGATTGTTTATACCATTATATATCTAAAGAGTTTTATAAACCTTATTGTTATGCAAACAAAACTTCAGGAATTAACAGAAAAGATTTATCAGGAGGGAGTTATCAAAGCCAAAGAAGAAGCAGACAAAATTCTTGCTGATGCTGAAAAGGAAGCTGGTACCATTGTTTCTACTGCCAAAAAGAAAGCCGATTTGCTTTTAGAAGATGCACAAAAAAAGGCTGATGAATTGCACAAGAATTCTATGAACGAACTTCAGCTTTCTGCCCGTCAACTTTTTTCTGATGCCCGCCAAAAAGTAATTAATCTTATTGAATCTAAGGTAATCAAACCCAATGTTAAATCATCTGTTGATGATCTTGAATTTACCCGCGATGTTATTAAAACTCTTGTAGCCAACTGGAATCCAAAAGGGGATGATACAGTAAATATAAGTGTTTTACTTCCTGCTGAGAAACAAAAGAAAGTAGAAGAATTCTTTAAAGGTAAAGTAGCTGATCAGCTTGGTAAAGAGGTAGATATTTCATTCAGCGAAAAATTTAAGGGTGGTTTTAAAATTGGCCCGAAAGAGGGTGGTTATCTTATTAGCTTTACTGATGATGATTTTGATAATCTATTCAGAAGTTATCTGAGGCCTCGTTTGGTAGAATTGCTTTTTAAAACAGAATAAATTCCTCAATTCAATCACGGAGATATGAACTGCTCTATTACTGATTTTAATAAGGTATTTCTCTTTCCCTTTTTTAATCCCAATCCGTTATTCCTTTTAAGAATTGAGAGATATTTAATCATAAAAGAAAATAGCAAGTGAAGCGAAATTATTATTACCTGGTAGCTGGTCTTCAAGATATTACACTGGATATTCATAAACTTTCCCTTTCCCGGTCTGAGTTTATTGATGAACTAAAGAATGAGTTGCATCCTGACGATTATGCAAAAGCCGAGATATTGGTTTATCGCATCGATAACGACAATTTAGTTAATCTGTTAGCAAAAAATGATAAGGAGTTTCTTTCCGGAGGTGTTTTTAGTCGGGAAGAGATGGAAGAAAGCATAAAGGAACCGTCAGGTATTTTGCCCGGTTATATGGTCCGATTTATTGATGCCGTTAAAAATGATGAAGAAATTATCTCCGGAATGAGCAAAGAAAATCAGCTTACGGCTCTTTTCTATGGCTTTACGCAAAATCTTCCCGATGGGTTTTTGAAAGACTGGTTCCGTTTTAACCGTGATATAAATAATATTCTCACCGCTTTGGTATGCCGTAAATACGACATACCCTACGATAATCAGATTATAGGAGCAGATGAAACTTCTGAAGCAATAAGGAAATCACCAGCTCGTGATTTTGGCCTTTCTGCCGAAATCTCCATAATGGATGATTTGATGAACATTGCTAAAAATGACGATGTACAGGAGAAGGAGAAAGCAATTGATCAACTCAGATGGAATTACCTGGATGACGTAACGTTTTTCGAGTATTTTACCATCGATAAAGTACTTGCCTTCCTGCTAAAAATAGAAATGGTTGAAAGATGGTTGTCTATAGACAAAGAGCATGGCAACGATCTGTTCATGGACTTGTTGCAGGAACTCAAATCAAGCTATAAATTACCCGAATCATTTACTGAAAAATAAATATATAATATGAGCTCAATTGGTAAGGTAACAGGAATTATTGCCAACCTGGTAATTGTGGAAACCGATGATAGGGTTGCACAAAATGAGATCTGCTTTATAAAACACGACAATACCCGTTTGATGGCAGAGGTTATTAAAATCATGGGCCAAAAGGTGTATGTTCAGGTTTTTGAAAGTACACGGGGTCTTAAGGTTGGTTCAGAAGTAGAATTTGCCGGTCATATGCTTGAGGTAACCCTCGGGCCCGGATTATTATCAAAAAACTTTGACGGTCTGCAAAACGACCTTGATAAGATGGAAGGTGTTTTCCTGAAAAGGGGAGAATATACCGAGCCACTCGATAAAGACAAGGAGTTCGAATTTACACCCATAGTTAAAGAAGGTGGTAGCGTTATTGCTGGTGACTGGTTGGGTGAAGTAAAGGAAAACTGGATCGGTCACAAAATTATGGTTCCCTTTGTTTTTAAAGATGAATATACTGTAAAAAGCATTACAAAGGAAGGAACCTACAAAATACACGATACCATGGCTGTTCTTACTGATAAAGATGGTAAGGAGCATAAAGTAACCATGGTGCAAAAATGGCCTGTAAAAGTTCCTGTCAGAGCTTTTAAAGAAAAACCACGGCCCTTTAAAGTATTGGAAACCGGCGTAAGGGTTTTTGATACCCTTAACCCGATTGCAGAAGGTGGTACAGGGTTTATTCCCGGACCTTTTGGTTCTGGTAAAACGGTATTGCAGCATGCTCTCTCAAAGCAGGCCGAAGCCGACCTGGTAATTATTGCTGCCTGCGGTGAAAGAGCCAATGAAGTTGTGGAAATTTTTACCGAATTCCCCGAATTGGAAGACCCGCGCACAGGCCGTGCCTTAATGGAGCGTACCACCATTATTGCCAACACATCCAACATGCCTGTAGCAGCCCGCGAAGCATCGGTTTATACAGCCATGACACTGGCCGAATATTACCGCACAATGGGGCTTAAAGTTCTGCTGCTGGCCGATTCCACATCACGTTGGGCACAGGCACTGCGCGAAATGTCGAACCGTATGGAAGAACTTCCCGGGCCCGATGGTTTCCCGATGGACCTTCCCGCTATCATTTCCAACTTTTACTCCAGAGCCGGTTATGTTTATCTTAATAATGGCGAAACCGGTTCTATTACCTTCATCGGAACAGTTTCTCCGGCAGGGGGTAACCTGAAAGAGCCCGTTACCGAATCAACCAAGAAGGCAGCACGATGCTTTTACGCACTTTCACAGCAAAGAGCTGATAGCAAAAGATATCCTGCCATCGACCCTATAGAAAGCTACTCCAAATACCTTGAATATCCTGAAATTATTGAATATCTCAATAAAAATAACGGCGAAAACTGGGTTTCCAATGTACTTTATGTAAAGGATGTATTGCTCCGGTCTAAAGAATCGTATGAACAGATCAATATTTTGGGTGATGATGGTGTTCCTCTCGAATACCATATTACCTTCTGGAAGGGTGAAGTAGTTGATTTTGCTATTTCTCAACAGGATGCTTTCGATAAAATTGATAGTAGTACAGATTTTAAAAGACAGCGATATATGCTTGAAAAAATAATAGATGTGTTGAAAGCTGATTTTAAATTCAACTCTTTTGAAGAGGTAAACCCGTACTTTAAAAAGTTGATCAACCAGTTTAAACAAATGAACTACTCTGAATTTGACAGCGATAAGTTCAAGAATAATGAAAAAGAACTCGAAGTAATAATCAAAGAAAGAAAGGTAGCTTAATGGAAAAGGACACAAAAGCATTTCAGCGCGTATATACAAAACTGTTTCAGCTCACCAAAGCTACCGTATCTTTGAAAGCATCAGGTATTGGTAATGAAGAACTTGCCATTGTAGATGGACGTTTGGCACAGGTGGTAAAAATTATGGGTGATATTGTTACCCTGCAGGTTTTTGCCGGTACAGAAGGTATCGCAACCGATGCAGAAGTTATTTTTACAGGCAAAGCCCCCACTCTCAAGGTAGGTGAAGACCTTGCCGGAAGATTTTTCAATGCCTACGGCGAACCTATTGATGGCGGCCAGATTATGGGCGAGGAAAGAGAAATTGGTGGCCCCAGTGTTAACCCCGTAAGAAGAAAACAACCTTCCGAATTTATTGCTACCGGAATTGCGGGTATCGACCTTAACAATGCTCTTGTTACCGGGCAGAAAATTCCCTTCTTTGCCGATCCCGATCAGCCTTACAACCAGGTTATGGCCATGGTGGCGCTTAGGGCAGAAGCTGATAAAATTATACTTGGTGGGGTAGGACTTACCAACGACGATTATCTTTATTTTAAGCAGGTTTTTGATGATGCAGGTGCTCTCGACCGTATTGTAGGTTTTATCAATACTACTGAAAACCCACCGGTAGAACGATTGCTGGTGCCTGATATGGCCCTGGCAGCCGCTGAATATTATGCTGCTGAAAAGAACCAGAAAGTACTGGTACTCCTTACAGACCTTACGCTATATGCCGATGCATTGAGTATCGTGTCGAACCGTATGGACCAGATCCCATCAAAAGACAGTATGCCCGGATCACTTTACTCCGACCTTGCCCGTTTGTATGAGAAAGCGGTGCAGTTTCCTGATGGTGGATCCATTACCATTATTGCTGTAACATCCCTTTCCAGTGGAGATATTACTCACGCTATTCCGGATAATACCGGGTATATTACAGAGGGTCAGTTGTTCCTGCGTAAAGATTCAGACATTGGTAAAGTTATCGTTGATCCCTTCCGCTCGTTGTCGCGTTTGAAGCAGCTGGTTATTGGAAAGAAAACACGCGAAGACCATCCGCAGGTGATGAATGCTGCAGTAAGGCTTTATGCTGATGCTGCCAATGCCAAAACAAAACTCGAAAATGGTTTCGACCTTACTGACTACGATGAAAGAACACTCGAATTTGCCAAAGCTTATTCAGAAAAACTTCTCGCTATAGATGTGAATATTGAAGTAGATCAAATGCTTGAGACAGCTTACGAACTATTTTCTAAAAACTTCTCACCCGTTGAAGTAGGCCTGAAAAAAGAGTTTGTTGATCAGTACTGGAAGAAAGATGAATAGGGTTAAAGAGAGGTGAATTAGGAATTAAGAATGATGAATGAAGAGTGAAGAGTGAAGATTCCGATTACACATTAACGATCACCGATCATCCGAAACAAATAAATGAGAAAAACTAATGGCGATAAAGTTTCAATATAATAAAACTTCGTTACAGCAACTTGAAAAGCAGCTGAAGGTAAGGGTTAAAGCCCTGCCTACCCTTAAAAATAAGGAAGCAGCTTTGAGGGTTGAAGTGAAGAGGGCAAAAACCGAAGCCGATACCTTAGAGAAGAAACTCAAACAGAAACTCAAGGCCTATAACAATGCAGTAGAACTTTGGGATGAGTTTGACAATAGCCTGGTTTCAATTGAAAATGTTGATCTTTCGGTAAAAAAGATTGCCGGCGTAAAAACCCCTGTTTTAGAAGGTATTGATTTTTTGGTAAAGGAATTTAGTGTTTTTAACCGTCCGTCATGGTTTCTTGATGGTGTGGCCATTGTGAAAGAATTGGCGCAGATAGCCATTGAAAGCGAAGTATTTAACCAGAAAATGCAATTGCTCGATCATGCCCGCCGGAAAACAACACAAAAGGTAAATCTTTACGAAAAAGTTCAGATACCCGGGTTTCAGGATGCTATCAGAAAAATAAAACGATTTATGGAAGATGAAGAAAATCTTTCCAAAGCAGCTCAAAAAATTGTGAAATCCAGAATTCAGGAAATGGAGGAAAGCTTATGATACAGCCCATGTTAAAATATTCGTTCCTGGTATTTCATAAGGATTACCGGAAATTCCTGATCGATTTGCGTCGCCTGGGTGTGTTGCATATTCTCGAAAAAGAAAAAGAAATAACTGCTGAAATCAGAGATAAGTATGAGCACATTAAAGATATTGAGAGTGTATCAAAGTTTTTGGCTAAAAGAGAGGTAGAAAGAAAGGACGGTGATTGTTCCGTTTCGGGCTCTGAAGCATTTGATATAGTGAAGAATGCTATGGCTGATCTTGAGCAAAAGCAACAACACCTCAATGCCGTTAAGAAAGAGATTGCCATGGTAGAACCGTGGGGCGATTTCTCTCTTGAAATGTTCGAAAAACTGGCTGATGAGCGAATCAAGTTTAAGTTTTATACTTCACCCATCAAAAAATTTGAGGAGAAATGGCTTCAGGAATACCCTATAGAGATTATTTCGCAGCATGCCGGGCAAATTTATTTTGTGAGTCTTGAGCGGGGTTTCATAACCTGGGATGTTCCTGCCGATGAAATCAGACCCCCAGACAAGCCCATCTCTGCTCTTTTTGCAGAAGTTGAAAAAACAGAAAAGGAAATTGAAGGACTTCAATTTTTGTTTGATAAGCAGGCATCTGAGAGCCAAAATGCTATTGATCGATACCTGAGACAAATGAAGGAATCGGTCGATTTCGATACCGCCATAATGCATACTCTTCCCGAAGCAGAAGACAAAGTTATGTTGCTCGAAGGCTGGGTACCTGAGAAAAAGGCCCCTGAACTTAATGCTTTTCTTGATGAAAATCAGAAGCTTTACGTATGGGAGAAGGCTACCAAAGAAGATAAAGTTCCTATCCAGCTTGTCAATAATAAATTTTCCCGGTTATTTGAACCTATTGGTGATTTTTATGAATTGCCAAATCATAAAGAGCTTGATCTGGTTCCCTTCTTTGCTCCCTTTTATATGATGTTCTTCGGATTCAGTTTAGGAGATGCAGGCTATGGTTTATTAATCATACTTGCCGCAGCATTTGCCAAGCGAAAGTTTACCGAGTATAAATCAATCCTTACACTGGCCCAGTTTCTTGGGGGTGCAACGGTTATTTTTGGTATGCTTACCGGTACTTTCTTTGGAATTAATCTCCTGGAATCTGAAGCTGCCTGGCTTACTGCCTTTCAGCAATTTATGATTGACGAATCCCAGCTGTTCAACCTGGCTCTTATTTTAGGTGTTGTGCAGATTCTTTTCGGGATGATGGTAAAAGTGGCAAATGTAACCCGTGTGCTTGGTTTCAGGTATGCTCTTGCTACTGTTGGATGGCTGATTCTTTTAATTGGTGGTGGCGTACTTTATTTCCTAAATAGTGAGGGTATAATTGCAGAAACTGTGTATACCTATGGCCTTTACAGCATTTTGGCTATATCGGGGCTGTTGATATTCATTTTCAATCACCCCAAACGTAACGTTTTCATGAATTTCGGATTGGGCATTTGGGATACCTACGGAATGCTTACTGGCTTGCTTGGTGACCTGCTTTCTTACCTGCGGTTATTTGCCCTTGGTGTTTCAAGTGCTATTTTGGGAATGGTTTTCAACAGTATGGCTGTAAGTATGGCACCCGACAATATTATTTTTGGACCCATTGTAATGGTACTGATTCTTATATTTGGACATGGAATTACACTTTTTATGGCAGCACTGGGAGCTTTTGTACACCCAATTCGTCTGACCTTTGTAGAGTTTTATAAAAACGCCGGTTTTACTGGTGGTGGAAAAAAATATCAACCTTTTAGAAAATTAATTTAATTGTTTTACTTAAATAAATAAAAATTATGGAACCTATTGTTTTAGCGTATATAGGAGTTGGTTTAATGGTTGGACTTACCGGAGTGGGAAGTGCTTTCGGTACATCCATAGCAGGTAATGCTGCCGTTGGAGCTATGAAAAAGAATGCAGATGCTTTTGGTAATTATATTCTTCTAACAGCTCTTCCCGGTAGCCAGGGTCTTTATGGATTTGCAGGTTATTTTCTTCTGAATGGTTTTGGATTATTGGCTCCCGGAATTGGTTGGTCAGAAGCTGGTGCTGTATTCGGAGCCGGTATCATCCTGGGTTTGGCCGGTTTACTTTCTTCTATTCGTCAGGGTCAGGTTTGTGCAAGTGGTATTGCAGCCGTGGGTTCTGGTTATGATGTGGGAACAAAAACCCTTATCCTCGCAGTATTTCCCGAGCTTTATGCAATTATAGCGCTTGCGGCTACCTTCTTTATTGGTAATGCCTTTGCAGTATAATCAACCGAATTATCATTTTTAGCAAAAACCACTTTCGCTGATGCGGAAACGGTTTTTGTTTTTTCGCAAAATACATGAGAATTCGTTGCTCCGATGTATTATATGCTGGCTTAATGCTATCATTTTCATTATGCTACATCCCTTATCAGCGGGGCGCTTTAAGGTAATTATTTTCGATTTCATGAAAAAAGAACCTTGATGGTCTTTCTTTAAGAAGATTATCAAGGTTTTTTATAAAAACAAAAGTTGTATGAAGGGGAATTTTTCATGGTTGTAGATTTGTTTATTGTGGTAAGTTCCTACCACCTTGTAGGCCTTCAATTAATCCCTTTAAATCACAGGGGGTTCACTGTTTGCCATGCGGCGGTTGCAGAGAGCAGACGCTGGTTAAAAATGCTTCCAATCAATTGCTCCCAACTGAATATATTTTCCCTATATTTGATACGATGAATCCTTGGTCATATGAAAATTAATTCTACTTATACCGGCAACACCCACTTCGACTACATCCACGAAGGCACCACCATCAACAAAGTACAGGAAACCCATTACTACCCCTACGGCATGCGCATCAGCCACCTCTCCAACCAACCCATAAACCTGGGCACCGAGCGCAGCAATGCGTTTTTGTACAACGGCAAATTGGAGCGAAGCGTAAATCACGCACAAGCGGGAACGTTTAATGATGATTTTGGGTTAAATTGGTATGATTACGGGGCACGGTTTTATGATGCGCAGATTGGGAGATTTCATGCGGTGGATCCATTGGCGTAAGTTTACTCCTTTCATAGTTAGAATGCATATGCAGCGAATAGGATGCCTGTTAGTGGTTTGAATGCCACATATGGATAGTAACCCAAATGGGTTATACTATTTATTATACAGCAGGTGGACGAAAAGCCAGAGAACAGAACATATTTCTCTAAACTTATTTTAACCGGTGTTCAAGCCGGTTTTTTATTATTTGTCCTTTTGGAAATTCTTTGCAACTTTGCGGAAGTATAATCAGTAAAGCAGGCATTGAATGAAACCAAATCCAGGGAAAGTATGATTACTTTGTTTTTTCGTGAAATCAATAATTTTTTCAATAACCTTATCGGATACATTTCGATAGGGGTTTTTCTTGTGATTAATAGTTTATTTTTGTGGGTTTTTCCATTAGAAACCAATATTCTGCAATCGGGTTATGCCAATATTGAAGGTCTGTTTTCCATGGCGCCATACGTTTTTCTTTTTCTTATACCAGCTATTACTATGCGTTTTTTTGCTGACGAAATAAAAAGTGGCACAATTGAATTTCTTCTCACCAAACCTTTAACCGATTTGCAAATTGTTTTGGCTAAATATTTTGCTGCTTTTACGCTGGTTATATTTTCATTGCTTCCCACGCTTATTTATATGATTACGGTTTACAGATTTGGCTTGCCTCCCGGCAATATGGATATGGGGGCTGCATGGGGCTCCTATATTGGCTTGTTGTTACTGGGTGCTGCCTTTGTGGCAATAGGACTGTTTGCTTCATCGCTTACCGATAATCAAATTATTTCTTTTGTAGTATCTATTTTCCTTTGCGGATTTATTTACATTGGCTTCGAATTTATTTATACCCTTAATCTTTTTGGGAAAATGGATCTATTTATTCGAAATATGGGGATCTTTTCTCATTACACATCTGTGAGCAGGGGAGTGGTAGACACCCGTGATTTGATCTATTTTATAAGTTTAATCGTTTTCTTTTTATTATTGACCAAAATAAAACTGGAAAGCCGAAAATGGCAATAATTGAATTGTCTTTGGTAATGTGTTTATTATATTATCACTTTTAAGATAACAGTTTATTACTGTTAACAATCAAAAATGAAGAAGCCTGAAAAAATAAATATACGGAACGAAAACCTGAAGAGTTTATTCATTGGTTTAATAATTATCATTGCAATAAACCTGTTGGGTTCAAATTATTTTATACGATTTGATCTTACTTCAGAAAAGCGGTTTACCTTAACGCCTGCCACGCGCAATCTGCTGCAGGAACTAGATGATTTTGTACATTTTAAAGTTTATCTGGAAGGTGATTTTCCTGCAGGGTTTAAGCGGTTGAGAAACCAGACCCGCGAAATGCTTGATGAATTCAGAGCACAATCATCCTTCATTACCTACGAGTTTATCAATCCTACCATAACAGGAGACATGGAGAGAACCGAAGAAAATTATACAATGTTGGTTAATAGTGGATTGCAGCCTACTCAGGTTCAGGTTCAAACAGAAGATGCCAGTTCGCAGCAGGTTGTTTTTCCAGGCGCTATTGCCAGCTACAAGGACAAAGAATATTCCCTTTCCCTGCTTCAGGATCAGATGGGTATGTCATCAGAGAATGTAATTAACATTTCTACTATGGCATTGGAGTATAATCTCGCTTCAACGATTCATAAACTAACCCTTGATAGCAAACCCGTTGTTGCTTTTCTCGAAGGAAACCAGGAGCTCGAATCTATTGATATGGCCGACATTATTACCCGATTGCAGGAATTTTATGATGTGGGAAGAGTTTCGCTAAATGGCGATTTAGCATCTCTTAAAGGGGTTAATACCCTTGTTGTGGCACAGCCATTACTGGAATTTAAAGAGCAGGACAAGTTTGTTTTAGATCAGTTTGTAATGCATGGCGGGTCGGTTTTGTGGCTCGTTGATCCGGTTTTTGCGTCAATGGATAGTCTTCAGGTGGCACCGGAAACGCTGGGTTTGGCCTGGCCGCTAAATCTTGATGATATGCTTTTTCGCTATGGCGTAAGGTTGAATACTAATTTAATTATGGATATGCAGGCAACACCTATTCCAATTACAACCGGATATATGGGCGACAGGCCGCAGATCAATATGCTTCCGTGGTTTTACTTCCCGCTGGTTATGCCTGCATCTGATCATCCGATAGTAAAAAATCTGAATGCTGTTCGTACTGAATTTATTAGTAGTATTGATACCATTGAAGCAGAAGGAGTTCAAAAAACAATACTTCTGCAAACATCCCCTTATTCCAGGCTGGTGCAAAGTCCGGTTAGAATTTCCTTTGATATACTTGAAAAGCCTGCAGATGAGAACCTTTATCGTCAGGGCCCCCAGCCAATGGCCGTTTTGCTCGAAGGAACTTTCCAGTCAGTATTTACCAACAGAAGAAGTCCGGTAGATTCTTTTCCGACTGATTTTCAAAGAAAAGATGACAGCAATCCTACTGCAATGATCGTTGTGGCAGATGGCGATATAATCCGCAATCAGTTTGATAACCGGGGCCAACCATTACCACTCGGTTACGACAGGTTTCTTGATGAGACTTTCGGAAATGCCGATTTTGTTCTCAATGCAATAAATTACCTGAATGATGATAGCGGAATTATGGAAGCCCGAACCCGCGAAGTGAGGCTTCGGTTGCTTGATAAAAACAGAATAAATGATCATAAATTTGTAATTAAGCTTGTTAATGTGTCGTTGCCTGTGATATTTCTTTTTTTATTCGGATTTCTAAGATTTTTTCTGAGAAAAAGAAAATACACAAGAGCGAGAAATGCCAGTCAGTGATCTTCAACCTGTTTTGTCTGGTTGGAATAGTGGGTTGTTCATGCTATATATTCGGTTAGAATAATAATTTACAAATATCTATGCTAAATAGTAAATCAAGTCTGTATTTTCTTCTTGCTCTCGTATTGCTGACAATCGGAATTTTAGTTTATCGTTTTTCTGATTCCAACCAGAGTTTTTTGGCTTCGGAATCTGATTTTTCCGTAGCTGCAAAACATGATATTTCGAAAATAGAAATGATAAGCAGAGCCGACAACGATACTCTGATTCTTGAGCGCAAAGAAACGGGCCGATGGATGCTCAATGATGACTTTTATGCCAATGAAGCTGCAGTAAAAGATCTTGCAAGAGCTTTGTCCCGGTTGAGGGTAAGACAGCCGGTAAGTGTTGGCCAGGGCAAAACCATAAATCAATCCCTTGATGAAAAAGGTGTGGAAGTAAGTGTTTATATAAACGCTTACAGAATAAACCTGGGAACTTTGAAACTTTTCCCTTACCAGCAAAAATATCAACATTTTCTTGTGGGTGATGATACACCCGACGGAGAAAGTACTTTTATGAGAAAACCTTATTCTGACATCGCTTTTGTTGTTTACAGACCCCGGTTTGAATCGGGGGTGTCTTCTCTTTTTTCAGCAAGTTCATTGTCATGGATGGACCCCGTTGTTGTCGACCTGGCTGCTGATGAAATTACATCGATTAATGTAACGGTGTTCTCTGACGAAAAAAACTCGTATTTTTTAAAAATTAATCCCGGGGGAGACATTCAGTTTTTCCAGTCAGATAAATTGAATACACTGAGCAATGAGATTGTTGATTCTACAAGTGTTTCAAGATTTCTGGCTTCATTTCAAAATCTATATTTTGAAAGGTTACTGGATACAGACGATGAAAAATTGCGAAAGGAGCTTATGTTTGAGCTACCCGAAATGAAAATAACCATAGAATCAAAAGCAGGGAGTGAAACTTCTCTTTTATTTTATCCAAGAAAAAGCCCTGAAGGTGTTCCAATGCTTTCTGCCGATTTATATAAGGACCCAAACAGGTTTTATCTTCAGATAAATGAGAAAGATTATGCTTTGGCACAATATTTTGTTTTTAACCGCATCATGAGGCCCTTATCGTTTTTCCAAAATAAACCATAAGCAACATCAACAGATTGAATTAATAAATTAACTTTGCAAACGTATCATTAAACAGGTAAAAATGAAGTTTATAGTATCAAGCAATCTGCTATTGAAGCAGTTACAATCGATAAGTGGTGTCCTGAGCACCAATAATACCCTACCCATTCTGGATAATTTTCTTTTTGAACTTAACGAAAATGAATTGAAGTTATCTGCATCAGACCTGGAAACTACCATGTCTGCCACACTTACCGTAGATATGGCTGAAGATGAAGGAAATATTGCCATACCAGCCCGACTTCTGCTGGATACGCTTAAAACTTTTTCGAATATTCCCGTTACCATTGAAGTGGATAAAGAAAATTTCGGAGTAGGCATTATTGCCGGGGAAGGAAAATATCGCCTTGCCGGCCAGGATGGCGGCGAATATCCGCGTGCAGCCCGCTTAGACGGTGCGGCATCCATAAAAATTGAATCAGATATACTGCACAATGCTATTAGTAAAACCATCTTTGCAGCAAGCAATGATGAATTGAGACCGGCCATGAGTGGTATATATTGTGAACTTACCGACGAAAACATTACTTTCGTTGCCACCGATGCCCATAAATTGGTTAGGTACCGCAGGCATGATATAAAAGCGGAAGAGAGCGCATCTTTTATACTTCCCAAAAAGCCGCTAAACCAACTCAAAGGAATTCTTGCCACCACCGAAGGCACCGTAGATGTTGAATTCAACGAAAAGAATGCAAGATTTTCGTTCAAAAATGTAACAATGACCTGCCGGCTTATCGATGGGAAATACCCTAATTACTCGGCAGTTATTCCTCTCGAAAATCCCAATAAACTTACATTGGATCGTTCGCCATTCCTTAATGCCATCAGAAGGGTTTCTCTGTTTTCAAATCAGGCTACCTACCAGGTGAAATTTAAAATTGCCGGCACTGAGTTACATCTTACTGCAGAAGACCTCGACTACAGCAACGAAGCCCGCGAAAGACTCAACTGCCACTATGAAGGTAACGATATGGAGATTGGCTTTAACAGTAAGTTTATGGTAGAAATGCTTAATAATCTTGAAACAGACCAGGTGGTAATGGAACTTTCCGAGCCAAACAGAGCTGGTTTGATTTTACCTCTCGACGATGAAAATAAAGACGAAGATATTCTTATGCTGGTGATGCCAGTTATGCTCAACAGCTAAAACATAATCAATAAGATTTAAAAAGCCCGCAATTATTTTAATTGACGGGCTTTTTTAGTGCGCCGTGCATGACCCATAATTTGGTTGTGGAAGTCCACTGCATGAGAATGGGCTAATACCAGAAAGAGTTACTGGCGTGTTGCTGGCAGCTATATTCTATCCACAGTCATCACCAACGACAGGCCAAGAAAAGCAGGTTACATTTTTCTATCGGATTACTAATGAAAAGTCAGGATTGTAAATTAAGGAACCACCGTATACGAGAACCTTAGCTAAGGTGGTGTGAGAGGTCGGAAAATAAAGTAGGAGGAAAACTACTTTATTTTCCTCCTACTCGATTTATATTGTTGGTTATTAAAAATCAATTAACAAAAAACACATGTGTAACAGAGAAAATACTTTATATTTGACTTTATTATTAAACAGCAAAAAAATAAAAAACGACATATTACCGAAAACAAACGCAAATTCGGAGAATGGCACAATTATGAAACAAACAATAGAGAAAGACAAATGGATAACTTCGAATACAATAGACAAAGTTGGAATGAATTGACAACTTTACACGCAGAATCTGATTTTTACAATATTGAAAGTTTTAAAAAAGGTAAAACTTCATTAAATCATATTGAAATAAAAGAATTAGGAGATATTAAGGGAAAGAAACTTCTTCACCTTCAGTGTCATTTTGGAATGGACACTATATCACTTGCAAGAAAGGGAGCAGAAGTATTTGGAGTTGACATTTCAGACACTTCGATACAGAAAGCCATTGAATTATCTAATGAATTGGAAGTTCCAGCAAGGTTTGTTCGATCAAATGTTTACGATATTGAGAATGTTTTAGATGAGACTTTTGACATTGTTTACACATCTTATGGTGCGATAAACTGGTTAAATGACCTTGACAAATGGGCGAAAATTATAAAACGCTACTTGAACCCAAATGGAATGTTTTACATGGTTGAATTTCATCCATTTATTTACACACTAAATGACAATTCTGAAATTACTGAAAGTTATTTCAAGTCAAAATCAATCGAGACAATTGTTGAGAATTCTTATACTGACAAATCTGATGTTTCTAATAAAAATTTAATACATATTGAATGGCATCATAGTTTGAGTGAAGTTTTAAATAGCTTAATCACAAATGGATTGAAAATAGAGTTTTTTAACGAATTTCCATATCAGGTTTATAATTGTTTTCCTAACCTGACTGAAATTGAAACCGGAAAGTGGGTGTCTGAAAAATATGGAGATAAGATACCTTATATGTATTCTATCAAAGCAACAAAAAATTAAAAACTTCAGTTTGCCAAAAATATGATTAAAAAAGGCTACGATACTAAAGATATTATTGAATTAACTGGATTGACCCAAAATCAAATTAATGAACTGAGAAAATTACCCCACCCCTGTCTATTCACAACCACTCATAAGGCGTTTCCTGGTACACGTAATAATTAAGCCAGTTCATGTAAAACAAATTGGCATTGGCGCGCCAGCTTACGCGGGGTTGCAACTGGGGGTTGTTTTCGGGGAAGTAGTTTTCAGGAATGGCGGTGTTTAGACCACGACTCTTATCGCGGAGATATTCGGCTTTTAACGTTTCGGGGTTGTATTCGAAATGGCCGGTAACGAATACCTGGCTATGATCTGCAGAAGTAATAATACAGGCACCGGCTTTTTCTGAGTAGCCCACCAGATTCAATGATGGATGGTTTTTGATGTCTTCGGCACGGGTTTCGGTATAGCGGGAGTGTGGGACATAAAATATATCATCAAATCCGCGAAATAAAGGCATTTTGTTATCGGAAACGGTGTGTTCAAAAACGCCAAACAGTTTTTGTGGCAAGGGGTATTTTTCTATTCCATAATGATGATACAAACCTGCCTGTGCACCCCAGCAGATGTGTAACGTATTGGTAACGTTTGTTTTACTCCAATTCATTACTTTGCAAAGATCTTCCCAGTAGTCAACACTTTCAAAGGGAAGATGCTCAACGGGAGCCCCGGTGATGATCAGACCATCGTATCTTTTTTCTTTGATGTGCTCAAAAGTTTTGTAAAAAATATTGAGATGTTCTTTCGATGTGTTTTTAGAATCGTGTTTGTCCATGTAAAAGAAATCCAGTTCGATCTGAAGCGGGCTGTTGGAGAGCAGACGAACAAAATCTGTCTCGGTAACAATTTTTAAGGGCATCAGATTGCATAAGGCAATGCGCAGGGGTCTTATATCCTGCATCTTAGCCCTTTCTTGTTCCATTATAAAAATGTTCTCTTCTCTAAGAATATCTATTGCGGGAAGGTTATCCGGTATATTTAATGGCATGGATCAGTAGCTTTAAACAATTGACAAAGGTGCAAAAGTAAAAAGGAATTTCTTACAGGCGATAGGGTTTTTCAATAAATTTGAATTTAAGGAGTTGAGCCCCCCAACACAAAGAATACTTTGTGATGGTTTAAATAAAATATAATTTTACAATTCACATAAATTCAATTGGTTGCGAGCATCCCGCATGAGTAGGACTGGGGTTGTTGTGCTTTTCAGAGTGGACTCATCAATTAATTTTTATTTATTATTACGCCGTCATTTACCATTACTGTGCGTCCATCTTTCATGGCTGCCATAAAGGTGTATATGTATGAAGTTTCGTTTTCGGTTTGGGTATCTGTGTAAGTTCCTCTGCTATTTTCAACGGTGGTTAACAGAATGGGGTCTTCTTCATTTTTTTGCCGGTAAATTTGCAGCTTTTCAATACCGGCGGTTTCTAAAGGAACCCACTGAAGCTGAAGCCCGTTTCTTGTTTGTATGCAAGAAACCACCAGTTTTATCTGCTGCGGTTGAAACACAACAGTAGTTTCAGTGCGCAGGTGCGAGGGTTTTCCGCCACGGTTAACAGTTTCTACCTGATATACTATATTTCCGGATGTTGTAAGGGTATTGTCCCGGTAGGTGTTTACGGGCAGAAGTTCCTGGTTTAACTTTTCGAAAGGGCTATCTTCTGTTTTGCGGTAAATATTGTACCCTGATACCGCCCCGCTTTCTATGGCAGTCCATAGCAAAGTAATGTTTCCGGAAGCATCGGCAATATGATCCAATACTGATGGTGGTGGTACTGCTTCATTTTCAGGAAAGAATAACAGCACGGTATCACCCGGATTGCTTTCTACGTAACCGTCGCTCAAAGATGTGGCATAGTACTCGAGATGGGTAATATTGTCTGTTATTTCCAGAGAGTCCCTGAAACTGATGTGTCTTCCAGGGATAAAAAAGGGATCTCCTACAGGGAAGAACCTGCCTGTCTGGTTGGTTCGGCGGTACAACCGGTAATTGAATATATCATCGCCTACTTTTCTCCACGTAAAGCTGATATAATTATCGGTTCTTGTTGCTGAAAAGTTCTGGGGTGGAATGGGTTGCCCGGCATAATCGGTAACTCCATGTACCCTGACACTGGGGGGCTGGTATCCGAAATAATCCTGGATCAGAATAAAGTAAAACCAGGGTTCGTTGGCGCGCGCAACCGGGTCGGTGTAATCCCGGGCTGTTGAAGGCAAAGTGGTTACCAATTCATAACCATCATCAAACCGGTAGCTTTTATATATGGCCAGGTTAACTACTGTTTCGGGGTTGCGGAGTTCCCAGTTAAGGGAAATGGCTTTTTGGCCGGGTGCGGGCGATGTTCTGAAATTCACAATCCGTGGCGGGGGAATATAGCCCAGGTTGTGGGCCATCATCAGTTCCGAATTCAGGGTTCTTCCCTCCGGGGTATTGATTCTGATGAGGTATTGCCAGATTCCTTTTTCGGTGAGTGTGGTATCTGTCATGATGAAAAACAGCGTATCACCAGTATAGTATCGATTGGTAAGTGTGGCAATGGGTTCAAATCTTTCGGAACCATGGGGTGCCCTGAGCACTTCGTATGCTAGTGTATCGGTTAATTCCGTGGCCATCCAGGTTACTGATGGCATATTGCTTTCGCTGCTGCTTTGGTAGCCTTTGATCTGCTGGGCCTGTGAAAGCAATGGTGTGAGTGCAAGTGCGATGATTAGTAGTTGCGTTTTCATTGGGTTATGGTTTTTATTTTGTTATTATTCAATGCTGTACAAGTTTGTTATTTAAGAATTACTTTTTTTAAAGGGAGTCCTTACTCCCCCTTCGAAACCCTTTAGGGTTCGGCGAAGCCAACGGGGCAGGGGGGATGTCTTCTACGATCCGTACAATCTAAAACATCGCCCTAGCCCCCTTCAAAAGGGGGAATCGGTAACTGCTAATATTTCGGCAAAGAACAATACATTTTACTTTTTTTATTCAAATCAACTTTTTTATTAATAGTCGCCCCGTGACTCGGCTTTTTTTACAGTTCAATTGCATATACTCATAATGGTTCTTTGATTAATGAACAGTCACGGGGTGCAAGGCACATCTTCTGGCTTCGGTCTTCTGGCTTCGGACTTCGGACTTCATTTTTCTCAATCGCAGGTTAAAAAGGGCTTTACACCTACGCTAAATCCTGATCCACTGTTGTAACCGGCATCAATTCTCATGTTGATCTGGTTGGTAATTACGTCCATGTAATGCGACAGACCGATTTCATCCAGCACATAACCGCAAACACCATCAAATCCGCACCCAAAATTTAATGAGCCGCAAGCATTTAACCCATAGTTGCCTCCCACATATTCAGCAGTTAAAAACGAATACAGTTTAGCATCCACCCAAATGCCACAATCGGGGCCGGTAACCGGTATTCCGTAAGATGTGCGGTTAAAAAGATCGCAATAGGAATAGCCGGCTACCTTTATTTCCGTTTGGTTTTGAAAATTAAGATTCACACTCATTCCCAGGCCCAGGTCTGCGTTAAATTCCATTACAATAAGATTGAGGTTCTCTTTTGCCACTTCCTTTTCTCCGATGATATATATACCGGTAAAGCCGCTTTCAAAGGATGGTAAGTCGTAGCGGAAATTTGAGCGCACATGATAGAGGTCGCTTTTCTCAACGCCATTTGTTGATCCAACAAGCATACCTCCTTTAAAACCATTGACAATGCCCAGAGCATAGTCATGCATATCCAGAAGCATGTAAAAACCTTTTTTGTCCATTCGGAGTGTGGCGCCTCCTTCGTAAATGGTGGCATAGCCCAAAGAAAGATTCTTTACATTAAGGTTTCCTACCAGGCTTCCTTGGGTGAAATTGTAGGTCAGATTCATATCTCCCAATGGAGTGTCTATACCCGTTACACTGATGTCGTCTTCAGATACTGCTGTTATAGCTCCATCCACAGTGAAAACGAGTCGGTTTTCGTCGCTTCCTGACTCATTCATCCCTTCTACGGTGTTGGTAAGGCAGGTATAGGATAAGGGCTTCCAGCTGTTGCCGGCCACATGCATAAATCCAGTTTCAACAGGCAACTGGTTGCTGCCGGCGGGCATGAGCTGCATGGTATTGCCGATAAAATCATTGCTATTGATTTTTATGATCTCAACATTACAGGATGTAGGGGTTTTGGTAAGAAAACCGGTGAAATAAACAGGTTGGCCTGCAGGATCGTCGGCAGCAGGATTGATCTTTATCCTTCCGTAGGAAGTAAACTTTTGGTCTGTTGTTTTCTGCCGATTTTCGGTTTGGGCCAGCTCAAACTCTACATTTCCGTGGGCAAACACAGTGCCTATAAGGGGTTCCACTGTTGGCATAATGCGGTTGTTTATCCTTTCATAGCGCACAATGGCACTGGGTGGGTCGTAGCCCGGAATGTTGATGATGGGTACTCCTTTCAGGGCAAAGAATCCCGGTCCTGACATTAACTCACCCACTTCCATATCCAGAATATTGTAGAATTTCATGGGTTGATCAAGGGAAATAACTTCTGTATTGTTGCTGAGCATACTGATAGACTCGAGCACAAAACTATTTGGATTCGTATGTTGCAGATTGCGAACCGTACCTGCCGGTAAATTATTGTTGCCAATGATGCTGATGCTGTAGTTTCCGGTTCCTTCATCAAAGTTAAAAATGGGTTCTGCACCGGGTGGCAGCTCAACAGGGGCTACGCCACCCAGGGTAAAACCACCCGAAAGGCTTATCTGTCCTTCTCTGAGCTCGCCTGGTCTTACTTTCATGTTTTTAACAATGGCATTAACACCGCTACCCGTATTGATCAGAACTTCTTCCAAAACAATAGCATCTTCGTTGATATCGAAACGCCAGGGTTTGGTGGATGTTACTTTCCACTTGTCCAGATCAAAGCTGAGTTGGCCACCGGGAGAATCCTGAAACCTGATATCTGTGTTGTTGATCACCAGGTCGCCGGCCCGTATTTTCAGGTCGAGGTTATTGTTGAGACCACCGCCAGGCAGGTTGGTATGCAGTATAGTACGCAGACGGATTGTCCCATTATTTAAGGTAGAATGAGAAAGATCGGCAGATGCGTTGAAATTGAATACCTTGTAATTTCTTACCGGAACCGGCTGTAAGCTGTTGTTAAGACTGAAGACATTATAACCGGTAGAAAACTGGCTGGTAAGTGAAGATGTGAAAACGGTGGCTTTGCCGGTAATTGTGTCGCTGCCAATGTAGAGGATACCGCTGAACTGATTAACAATCTCAAAGCTGGCCAGATCGAGCCTTACCTGCCCGCGTATCCGTGCCCCTCCGGTTCCGAAGGTTATCTTATCCATTTCCAGTTTCTTCTTATTAAATCCGAATAGATTGATCATGGTATTGCCGGCTGGGGGTTGCACATAATTGTACAAGTGTCCGGTATAATGCTGGCTTGCAATAACAGGTATTTCAAGAACATCAACAGAAATGGTTTCATCAACCGGCTCGGGCCTGTTGTTGCTCCCTTTGTTGATTCTGATGCCTCGGAACGGAATTTTCATATCATCCCGCATGTTCGTAAAATCACCGGCTGTGGGTGGGTTCACAAAATAGCCACTCAGGAAGGTGCCCATGGTGGTTGTACCGGGTAAAAATCTGCTGCTGAGCGATGTAACCACGATGGGGAAGCCCCATATTTGCGACAGATCCCAGTCGTCCATGCGTTGCAGGGTAAAATTATGGGTAGGGGGTAGATTAGATATCTGTGCCGGAAAGGTGATGGTGCGGGTAGTTCCCACATAACTTGGATTGCTACCTTCTTTCACCACCTGGATATTGATCTGGTTCAGGTTTCGGGGAATGCCGTTCAAAAAGTATCCACCTTGTGTGTTTGTAATGGCTTCAATATACAGTGGTAATCCATCAGTACTTACCAGCTCGGCAAATACCCGTGCTCCCTCAACCGGGGCATTGCTTTGTTGCTCTGTAACAGTTCCCCTTATGCTTTTTCCGCTGTTTAGGGCATAGGTAAGATGTTTCCAGCCGGGAGAAACGGGTATGTTAACGGGTTCCTGAAGGGGTGCATAGCCGGCTGGGGGTGTAATGCGCAGAACAAACTGATCAGCCGCCGCAGCAAACTTCATCCATACTCTGCCCGAAGCATCGGTTGTATCGATGTGCCCGCCAATATTCACCACCGCTCCTGCAATGGGCTGATTAAGCTCATTTCTGACCAGTATGGCTGGTCGGTGCAATCTTTTGTAAACCCTGATTCTTACCCTGTTGCCTGGTGGTAAAAAGCTGGTATCGGCCGGAAAATACATGCTTGAAAGGGGTTCAACGCTTACTGTTACTCCTGCCTGGGGGTCGGCGGGTACAGCAAATTGTTCCTGAAACTCACTTTGGGCCGGATTGATGGGATTGATAGTGGTAATTACTTTCTCCGTTTTGTAATAGGGCGAATGGGCTGATTTAACGTAGGCAGCCACCGGTTCACCATCTTCATCTTCAACAAAGCCGGGCATCATGGAGATGGGTCTCAGGTTGATAAACATCTCGACCAGTTCTCCCATCCGCAGGAGTCTGGGTAATCTTGCATCCTCGTCAGGTGGGCCAATCCGTGGCCTGATCTCCTGCAGGTGAAGTTTAGGACGCACCAGTATTCTTCTGTAAACAGGGTTTTCATTATTATCGCGAACCGGAAGGTTGGTAAATCTGAAAAACCCCGAAGAATTGGTTTTGGTAAAACTCTCTGTATTGGAATAGCATTGATTAAGAAAGGCACTATAGGTATACAGGCGGGTGTTGTTTGTTTGATTCAGCAGGGAAACATTTACATCGGGCATGCCAATGTTTTCCAGATCTGATGATGCCATCACCCTGCCTTTAATTTCCGGCGGAAGTGGTTTCATCTTATATTGAGTAACAATTTCAGCAGGACTACTGTACTGATGGTTGTAAATCACCCTGCCTTCAAAGGTCTGAAAGGCAATATTATCTGTGCTGGTAGGGACTTCAACAAAAATGCTCTGGTAATTATAAAAACTCAGGTCGTAGGTGGTATCAACGGCATCAAAATTCCGAACCGACAGATCTATAAGGTATTGGGGTGTGATGTAGCCATGCCTTACCAGGTTTTCAAACCTTACCACTCCCGCTGTTCCTGTTGTATCGGTGGCAACATTCAGGAACTCACCATTCGATGAAACCATTTTGGTTCCCAGTTGGTGCCCTTCATAATCGATGATAAGGGGGACTTCGTTCTGAATCTGGTTCCATTTTCTGAGTATCTGCACTTTAACCCCTTTCATGGGGCTCAGGGGCGGGTTCATCTGACTGGACGTTGAATCAGATTTTACTTCCACAGTAAGATTGTAGGTTTTGAGTTTTGCCGCTTGTGGCGGGATTTGCAGGTTATCGCCTGGCATGGCAAATATATCGATATCAGGGCTGCAAAATTTCTGGTTCACCACTTCAATTTTCAGGCACAGATAGCCAAATTCGGATTCGGAAATGATAGCTCCGCTCATACTCATTACCTGATGGCCGCCGGCATTGGCATTTCCACCAGGTATACCTGTTAAAGCCCCGCCAACATTTACACTACCCATGGGCATGCCAGGCATTGCGCTGGTTACATTTTGAAGATCAACCCCGGGAAATACCACCGCACCAAAAATATCTCCCAGCGGATTTTGGTCGGCAGTGGCCGGAGGAGCATGCTGTATACCTGTTGTAATAATTGGCCCGGTCCAGAATGGAAGGCTGAAAGAAAAGGTATAATCTCCGTTTTCATCGGTGTATGTGTCATCCAGCACAACATTTACATATTTGTTGGCATCACCCTGAAATTTCCCTTTAAGGTCAATTCCTTCTGTAAGAGGATTCACCCCGCCATATTCTCCATGTTGAATCCCAAATGCATCGGGATTGTTGATTATTCCCAAACGTGCTATCAGTCTTACGCGGGTATTGGGCAAAGGCTTGGTATAGATCATGTTTTCACTTTCGTGGAAGATGTATTTTTGGGCGTTCATCTTTGCCAGTAATGGCCACCCCATACCGAATAAATCACCATGAACAGCCTGATCTTCGGGGTCGGGAATTAAAAATGGGTAGCCAACGCTATGATTGTTTATGTTTCCTGAAATTTCGTTGCCCATGTAGCTGACGCCGTCATAGCTAACAATAAGATTCGAAGTAAAATTTCCTATACCCGAACCAGGGTCATTGTCAGAACCCGATCCTATCATTCCGTCAATGTTAATGGTTTGGTCAGGCATGGAAATCGGAGTATTGAAATCAGGTATGCTTCCCAGGTCGATGGGTTCGTATGGACTGGTGGGGTATTTTACCATCATTTTACCACTGATGGTGGTGGTGGGAGCCATTTCAAAATCATCTGGTAGTGTGGATACTACCGGAGTAGGAATCATCGCATCCGAAATCACATTTTCAAAGGTAGCCCAGGTAAAGCTGCATACTTCGCTGCGCCCCCCATTTCGGAATACCAGTTGCCCCATGGGATCAACCGCAGTAATCATAAAGGCATAGGTTTTCCCTTCTACCAGTGAAGGTTGTGCAGGGCCATATAAGAAAACATTGCCGGTAACTTCGGTTTCAAAAAAGGAAGGTTGAGAAAACATTGCATCATTGATGTCGTGTTCATCCGGTGATACTTCAACCATCCTGATTTTATATCGTACCATGGGTGGTGCGCCGGCCGGCATGGTCCATGAAATGACCACGTTTTGCGGAACCAAAGGAGTAATGTGCTCATGACAAAAGGGCTGCATAACCACCGGGGCTTCCAGGTTGGTGATGGAAAAAGGAACCGAACAACCAAAAGGTGGCTCGTCAGACAACACCATATCTGTGTCATAGTCGTATGCGGTAAGGCAAATAATATAATCGTCTTCGGGAAGGCCATTGCCATAGAGTATATCTTGCTGCGAGACTCCTTCATAGACCACTGAGTTTCCATCAAAAACATCCTGGATATTGTTTATATTAAGCATAAATGTGGTGCCGGGTTGTAAAACGATGGGCTGGGCAGGCCGGTGGTTGGGGTGGGTGAAAATTCTGCTTCCACTGGCCCCGGTTATCTCGCCCCTGAGATAAACCCTGAGTGTAGTTCCATCCATGCTGAAGTTTTGCAGCGTAACCAGCACTTTGTTGGGGTTGTTGGTATAGTCCGAAAGTTTGGTGGAGTAAGGTGGCGTTACAGCAATATTTACCCGCACAGGGGCAAATTGTGCCATGCCTGCTAATGAGAGAAGCATTGCCATAACAAAGGCAGTTGTGGCCAGGGCTATACGACTGGCTTGGTTGCGCTGAGCCTTTTCAGAATGTGTACACATAACTCATATCTCCTTTTATTTCGTTAAAATCGTTGGATAGCATCCCCTCAGGATAATCAGAACGGATGTAATACAAATTGAATCTTAATGCATGTTTTCTGGTGATCCGGTAACCTGTATTCACCGAAGTATTGAGAGTCCAGCCAACACCCTGCGGGTACTCCATACGGATGCTGGAATTGTTGATGCCCAGATTGAGTTTGCCATCCAGAAAGTTTTTCCGGGCGCCAAGGGTAAATCCTCCTGCACTTTGGGCGCCGGCAAAATTTTCCAGTTTGTTGTAGTTGAAGCCTGCCGAAAGGGTTGCCTGGTGTTCCAGAATGCTCAGGCTGTAGTTTATATTGGCCATCGTAGCCTGGTTTTCTGTAAATATTTTGGTGTTGATGTTCTTGTCGAAAAGTTCCATTCTGCTAAAAACGGCCATGACCATATGATTGAATTGTGGCCCGGTAAAAAGCAATCGGGGTGCTATGGTAATGTTGCTGTTGGTTTGAAAAAATTTCAGAGAATCGATCAGTGGCACCCTGCCGGCCCGCTGGTTGCTGCTATAGTTGCTGTAGCTGAGGTCAATGCCGAATACCGGTGCCGGATTCCATGATACCTGCGCCGAAGAAATGGTGCGTAAGGATGTGGCCCGTTTGGCATTTCGCAGGTTGTCGCGCTGCAAACCAATGCTTCCACGCAGGTTGAGTTTGCGGTTAAAAAGAGAAAAAGAAGGGGCAATGGTGAAGTTTTCAATGTCGCTGCTCATAAAATAGGCCCCCATAGAACGGTAACCCGGATCGATGCGCCGGTATTCCAACCGTGTGGAAAAAGCCTTTGCCCGGAAGTTGAGTGATGCGCGCATGGCGGTGAGCAGTTCTGACGACTGGTTGACATTCATCACGCTAGTAGCTTTCTGCAGCAAAGGACTGGAATCATCAACATCAAAACCAGGAGCCGAAATATCGGTAGTATAAATGCTGGCAGCAACTTCGCTTTCAAAATATAGTGCGTGCGAAAAGGTAATGCGTGTATTGATGCCTGCCACAGCGTTTTCTTCTGCCGGGCTAAAGGATTGGGATTGTGGTTGCAAAACAGTGGTGCTATCGTCGCGGATTCGCAGAAAAATCAAATCAACGTAATTTTTCTCCGAGCCAACCCCTATTTTGGCACCATATCCTTTGCGGGTAAGGGTTTGGGTTGTGTCGATGGCCTGTTCAAAAGCCACGGCGCTCTTTTTGAACCGGCCATAAACAAATCCAAACCTGAAAAGGCCCGGATTCAGTTCCAGCCCACCACCAAGAAAGCTATGTCCTGCCATGGTAAAATTGCTGTAGTTTACGCTACGGTAGCCAATATGTGCCCTGGCCCATTTGTAAGACGGGCTGATGCCGAACTGATTGAAGGGTTGGGTGTAATTCACCTGCTGGTTGCTATACCGAACTGAAAAAGGCATGGAGATACCATACACGGAAGCGGTGGCATTGGCCGAAACCATAAAAGCAAATGGGGTAAGCCGGTTTTCGATGCCCGATGCGCCGTAACCGATAAGGTTGGTGGAAAAGTTGCCTCGTAGTTGAAAGGGTTTCTGACCGGAAAGGTTGTCGAGCTGCTGGCCGAACACAATACCCTGCAGGCAGGTAATTAGGAAAACCTGCATTATTAGGTACCGGTGAGGGTTGCGGTTCATCGCTGCATCATATAGTATTTAACAGGTAATAAAGAAAATCAGCAAATTTGTTTTGAACCTGAAAATGTGCTGATCAACAGTTTATCAGATGAAAGGGTTTGATCAGCGCAACGAGATAATAAATAAATGATAATGTGTTTTCCTGAATGCAGATTCCAGGTTGAAATACTGGTTTATTTCTATGAAAAATCGTTAAGCGAAGTTAAGATATTTTTATAAATCGACCAATATATTTTTTTGATAAATTATAAATAAACTTTGAGCCAAATATTGTGTTTTAACAGTATGAATTCAAATAAATTATCATTAAAAAATGCCATTAATACCTATGAATTTTAAGAATAAACTTATTTTAACCGGCCTGTTTGCCGTTTTCCTTTTTATATTTGCCGCTTGCCTTCAATTGCGCGAAACTTCCTCTGATCTGCAGGTGCGAATTCCTGATGTCCGTATTGAAGACCTTGCCTACGAGGGGCGTAATCTGCGCTATATGCAGCTGCACAGAAATGATACTTTCCCCACGCTTTTCTTTTTGCACGGTTCGCCCAGCAGCATGAGTGTATATAACGATTATTACGAAGATGAAGACCTGGCACAGTGGGCCAATATCATTGCTGCCGATAGGCCCGGATATGGTTTTTCGGATTTGGGGAGATCGGAAAAGTCGGTGGTGAGACAAGCCCAAAAGATGTGGAAAATTCTGGAAAGAGAAGGATTTCCTTCACCCTTGTACATTATAGGATCATCTTATGGCGGAACGGTTGCCGCGAAAATGGCCATGCTGAAGCCTGAAAAGGTAGACGGAATGGTTCTGGTATCGGCATCGCTGGCACCGGGAAAGGAAACCACTTATTTTGTGAGTCATATCATTAAATATCCTCCCTTTCGCTGGTTGATGCCCAAAGCTGTAATGGTAGCCAATGATGAAAAACTTTCGCACTACGAAGCACTTACCGAAATTTTACCTTTTTGGGAGAAGATAACCGCTCCGGTAGTACTTTTTCAGGGGACTGATGATAAACTTATATTGCCCGAAAATGTAGATTTTGCCCTTGGTAAGCTCGGGAATTCACGATTTGTTGAATACCATATGCTTGAGGGTGAAGGGCATTTTCTTCAGTTAAAATACCGGGAATTGATTCTGGAGAGATTAACGAATCTGATAAGGATGGGGAAAGATACATTGAGTCCGATGCAGGTTGCCATGCCTTAAGATGCCTTCAAAGGGGGAGTAAGGACCACCTTTGCAAAAAGTGATGCTTAAACAACAAAATTATAAACTGATGAAGACAGCAATTATTGGTACCGGAGGAGTAGGGGGCTATTTTGGTGGTAAGATGGCGCATGCCGGTTTAGACGTTACTTTTCTGGCACGTGGCAGACATGCTGAAGCCATGAGAAAGAACGGTTTACAGGTAAAGAGTATTTTGGGCGATTTTCATGTTAAACAAGTAAACGTTGCTGAAACCATTTCAGAAATTGGAAAAGCTGATCTGATCCTGGTGGCAGTAAAGGCCTGGCAGGTAAAAGAAATCAGGGAGGAGCTGAAAGAGATCATCGATTCTGAAAGCATAGTAGTTCCGCTCCAAAATGGCATACTGGCCTTTGATGAGCTGGCAGAAGTTATAAACCGGGAAAGGATTGTTTCTGGATTATGCAGAATCATCAGTAAGATTGAAGCTCCCGGGGTAATCAACCACTTTGGTGTAAGTCCGGTCATTATTTTTGGTGAACGTGACAAATCCGATTCAGCACGGTTACACCAGGTGAAATCCCTTTTTGATGAAGCAGGGTTTAGCAGCGAGATTTCTATGGATATGGATGCTGAACTATGGAAGAAATACATTGCCATTTGTGTGAGTGCCTTATTGGCTGTAACCCATACTACCTATGGCGAAATGCGCGAAATTCCTGAAACCAGGCAGATGATGACCGATCTGCTCAATGAGGTATATTTGCTTTCTCAGAAAATGAAGATCAATATTGCCCCTGATTTTGTTGATAAAACCATTTCCTTTATTGATTCCTTCCCCTATAACACCACATCATCGCTTACGCGCGATGTTTGGGAGAATAAACCTTCCGAAATAGAATACCAGAACGGAACCGTGGTAAAACTGGGTGAGAAATACGGTATTCCCACACCCGTAAATCGTTTTATTTATAACTGTATTTTACCCGGAGAGATAAGAGCCAGGAGTTAAGTTTGTTCAATATTTCATTCGCTGCTTTACCCATCATTTATCATCCATCACAAATCAAACTCCTGTTTTGCGGTTCCACAATTCAATCTGTTCGCGAGAGCAGTAGCGCACACCTTGGCTAATGGCCATTTCCACCACCTTTTCGCGGTTTTCGTGAAGTTCTTCACGGCTTGCACCCAGAGGCATCAAAATAATCTGGTTTCGTTTTATCAGTTCGGGTTTTAGGTATGCTGTTTCAATTTCTTCCCAATCTTTTTCTTTCACCATCACAAATTTAAACCAGGCATTGGGCAGGCCAGAAAGGTATTTAATTATCCTGGGTTGGTAACGAAGCTTTTCGGGGTTTCCGCTATGCCAAAGCTTGGGACTATTGTTCCATACATCTATAAGTTGGGTAAACTCAGGTGTGGGCATTATGGTACATTCATTTTCTATTTCAATAAAGGGTTTAAAACCGTAGCGTTTAACAAAAGCCTGTAAAAATAGTGTAAGGCCTTGTTGTTGTTTCACCGGACTTCCACCGGTAAGAACCAGGTGCTGGCCCGCTTTGAGCTTTGCAACCATTTGGGTAGCATCTATCAGATCAAACAGTTCTGCAAAGGAGTAGGGGTTACCTGCCCGCCATACAGCTTTTGTATCGCACCACCAGCAATCCTGCGTGCAATGCTGAACCCTTAGAAATGCAGCGGGATGCCCCAGATGGATTCCTTCGCCCTGTATGGTATCGTAGAAAAATTCAGCTATTTCGAGAAAAGGTTCGTTTTGTGGTTTTTCTTTGGTGAAACCAGGATTGGAAGGGATGATGGTTTTGATAAAGTGCATTAGATTTCCAGAATATTATGGTTTTGATTTATTGGCCATCAAAACCTGAGTTGTATATTTTTGATTTGATAACAAACTGTTATAGGGAATGTTTGGGGTATTGGGTGAAATGAGTGGATTCATATTTTTATTATATTTGGTAATGGGAGAAATGATCGTTAAAATAACAATGCACAAAGGAGAGAAGCGCATTGCCCTTTATCAGCGCAATACCTCCGCTACCCCGGCAGATGCTCTTATACGGCAGCTTCCGGGCAGGTTGTATAGTATTACCCTGAAAATGTGGCATATACCCTACAGGGATGATTACCAGCCGTATATTTCGCAATGGTTTTCAAATGTTGATGGACTTTCGATTAAATTTCCCGGAAATCCTGATCAACCAATAAAGGAAAAATCATCTAAGACCATTGCGGCAGAAGATACATCAATTGAAAGAGCCCAACCCGTTTTAATCTCTATTGATAAACAGAAGCGATGTTTTTATGTAAAGTACCTACCCAGTAAGATATTACAGGAAACCCTGCAAGCGATTGGAAAAGGTTTCTGGATAGCACGTTATGAAAACTGGGTTTTTCCGGGCGACAACCAGATTTACCTGGAAGTGATTAAAACGATTGAACAACTGGGTTATCAATGGGAAAAGCGCGAGGTAGTAAGAAAGGCAGAAGAAAAATCTGTTTCCGAATCAATTACAAAAGGGGAAAAATCGTTGGTTAAAATAGAACTAACGGCAGATGAGAAGCAAATTCTTCAGCTTTATGATCATACCTTCACCCTAAAACGGATGAGCCCTGCAACCAAAGAGATTTACACGGGTTTTTTTCTGCAATTTTTAAAAGATCAACGAGGTGAAAACATTCCGGAACTAACATGGTCGCAATTATATCAATATGTAAAAGGGCTATCTGAACGATTAAACACTTCCCAATTGGTACAGGCTATTTCGGCCATCAAGTTTTATTATGAGCGAACACTGGGCCGCGAAAAGATGTATTTCAATATCAGGGATCATTACAAAGTAAAAAAGAGTTTGATTTACCTGCCCTTTCACGAATTGAAGCCGATTGTTATGAGTATTGATTCACCGGGCGATCAGCTGATCCTGTTTCTGGTTTACCACTGCAATCTGGGATTAAAGGCAATTTGCAGTCTTTCGGCGGATGGAAGAGAATTGCTCACGGACAACATACGAATTCCTGGAGATAATGGAGACTCATTGAAATGGTTTTCTGAAAAGGTAATAATTTCGCAGCAACGCTACAACCAAAGCCGGTTTTTGATAGAAAACAGCGGTGAGCAACATACCCCTGAAACCTTGCAGGTAAAACTCTGGCGCATACTGGGTCGCTATCAGCTAAAAGAGATTTACAAACGGCAATACGAATTGCTCTTACACAATGCTGGTTATAGCCCCGAAACGGTAAGACATTACCTGGGTATGTTTATGAATTTTCTGGCGTATCACAGGTACAAGCATCCTGTTTTTATTTCTGATGAAGAGATCCGTGATTATCTGGTGCTACATCGCGAGAAATCGGCTTCACATCAGGATAGCCTGATCAATGCCTTTAAGTTTTTCTTTGAGAAAGTGCACAACCAAACCCTTTCGGGAAATCATGTTGTGCGTCCGCGCAAGGGTTTTTACCTGCCCGATTACTTTACGCAACAGGAAATATGGGCCATATTGCAGGCTACAGATAATCTGAAGCATAAATTTTTGATTGCTCTTATCTATACCGCAGGGTTGCGAAGGAAGGAGGCTCAAAATCTGCGAATCCCTGATATAATAATAAAGCGAAACCTTGTGCTGGTAAAAGATGCGAAGGGGAACAAAGACCGCTACACGCTGTTTTCGGGTCATTTGCACAAGTTGCATAATGATTATATGAAGAAATACCAGCCTGCATTGTACCTTTTTGAAGGATCACAAAAAGGAGAGAAGTATAGTTTTACCTCCATGAGCAATGTGCTGAAATCGTTGGCCAAAGCGGCAGGCATACAGCGTTCGGTAAATTTGCACATGCTCAGGCACAGCTTTGCCACACATTTGCTGGAAGATGGCAAAGACATACGTTATGTTCAGGAACTGTTGGGGCATAAGAGCATAAAAACCACCGAGCGTTACACCCATATTGTAAATGATGCCCTAACCAATGTATCGAGCCCATTCGACAGGATGATGGCCCAGAACTCAGCACACGGACGCGATCCCTGACCTTACCACCAGGATGACGTATTTATTTTTTGAATTACAATTAGTTGTTGACTCTGACAACCCGGTTGTGCATTGTTTTAAAAGGGGTAAGTGTTAAATTTTTAAAGAAATATTTATAAAAACATCATATACTTATAAAAAACGTTTATATTTGATACCATAAAAGTGAAATTAAATGTAAACAAAACAGGAAAAACGCACACCCCTTC
>JAABRR010000018.1 GCA_011390785.1 Sphingobacteriia bacterium | reverse complement strand
GCAGTTCCATTAGGTTTTCAAGGGCAATGAGGAACATGGCATTGTCGTAAATATCGAGGGCATAGTGCGTATCTTCGGTAAGATAAACGCCCCATTCGTGCTCTGGCTGCACATCGCCCCAATCAGCTGTAGTAGCACCCCACAGCAAACCGTACTCTTCGTTGTAGCGATGGTTCATCAGAAAATCCATAGACCATTCCAAACGTGCTGCAACGGTTTTTTCGCCTACCATCTCATTCAAAATGGAAGCATCACCCGTGGCACGCACGTATTTGTATACAGCCTGCACCAACGATGATTCCTGATCGGTCTCCACCGTGTTTTTGTGACCCGCATAGCGCGGTTCCAGTTCCGAATAAATATAATCATAGCCGTCGTTGGCTTTATCGACCGGAATAAAGCCGTCGATAATATTGCCATCGTTACCCTGCATTCTGAAAAAGACCAGCAGGTTTTCTTTCAGTACCTCCGCTTCAAACACTTCAGCAGAAAGTTCGATGAATGTGTTATAATCCCGAATCCACACTTCGCCATATCCATCGCCGGCATTAAAACCGGTTTTGACAACTTCCAGTGCTTTTTCATTTACAAACGCAAAGTATTCGTTCGACTTAATTTCTTTTGCGAGATTCTCTTTTTGAGAAGGTTGTGATGTGCATGCCAGCATTCCGGCTGCAATGGCAATAAAAAAAAGTTTCTTCATAGTATTTATACTTTCTTTAGTGAATAAATGGATACAAACAATAAGTAGATGGCACATGCAACAAGCACGTACATGCCGGCAGTGATGCTGAAAAGGTCAGAAATTCCACCAATAACAGGGGGAATGATTGCCCCGCCGGAAACAGCCATGATCATTAACCCCGAGATCTCGTTGGCACGCAAAACGTATTTCCCGGCTGTGATAGAAAATATCAGGGGGAAAATATTGGAGGCAGCCATGCCAATAAGGAAAATGCTTGTAAGTGCCATACCTATGCCCGGGGCAAAAATGAAGGCCAGTAAAGTGACAATGGTAGCCATGGACGAAAACAGCAAAAAGCGTTGTGGATTTAGCCGTGTAAGCAACAGTGCACCCATAAAGGTTCCCAGCATCTTACCAAAAAAGTAAAGGCTTCGTCCTTGCTTGGCGGGCTCGGCATCCATTCCAAGCTTATCCATCAGAAACTGCCCCGATGTAGAATTTACCCCCACATCAATACCCACCACGAAGAAAATACCCAGCACCATAAGCAATATGTATGGAGAAGAAAGAAGTTTTATGGCCGAACCCATGGTGGCTTTTTCTCCTTCCGAAACAGTTTCATTGACTGTTGTAAAATGGAGCCATATAACGGTAAGTAGCGAAAACACGCCAAACACGAGAAATACGATTTTCCAGTTGCCAAAGGTAAGGGCAAAGTAAGATGCCAGAAATGGGGCCACCATAGACCCTATGGATTTTATAAACTGCGAAAAACTCAGAAAACTGGCGCTGCGGTTGCCTGGCACCACATCAATTAACAGTGGATTGGCCGAAACCTGTATAATGGTGTTGCCCACCCCCAGCAATACAAAACCTGCCAGTAAAAGCGGGAAGGAATAAAAGAAAAACGGCAGCAACAATCCCAAAGCCGTTACGCCCATACCAATGTTTACCATGTTCCGTTTCCCGATCCTGTCCTGCAACAGGCCTATGGGAAGCGAAAGCAGGAAAAACCAGATAAATACCGCCATGGGGATAAGTTGTGCCATGGTATTGCTGATCTGGAAATCGGCTTTGGCATTATCAACACCAATGCCCACAAGATCGGCAAAACTCATTACAAAAAACGAGAACATTACAGGGATGATGCTCAGTACGGAAATTTTGCGTGCATTCATAAGCGTTTCCTGGTTTAGGTTAGATGGATAAAAGTGATTTGTAGAATTGATTGTCGCAGAGCATGGCGCTGCCTGTAATAGATGCGTCTTCGGGGTTTTCTGATATGATCACGGGCAATGGACATCCGGCATCGGCAAGCGTCTGCTCCAGTTCTGGCCCAAAGAGCGGGTAGGCAGCAGTAATATTTCCGCCGGCTACCAGGCAATCGGCGCCAAATTGCTTTAGCCAGGGAGCAAGAAAATTTCCGAGTTTTCTACCGAATATTGTAAAAAGACTCAATGCCTGCTGGTTGTTGGATGCAAGTTCGGCCAATTCTTTTACACCAGCCACATCTTCATCTGTAAGAGCTTTCCATTGGTTGACAAACCATCGGGTGGAAAAATGATCATCGGCAATGCCGTTTCCAACCGGAATATGATAGAGAAACCCATCATCGGGAACTCCCTGCTGGCCTGCAACCGGCCTGTGCTGGTTGATAAACGTGGTACCGAAACCTGTTCCCAGTGTTATAGCAAGAAGTTTTGGGTATAGTAGGACTGGTTCGCGAAAAGACTCCCCTACAGCAAAACACGCAGCATCATTAAGAAACCGAATCGGAAAACATAAAGAAATTTTAAGAATATTGCGCAATTCTACACCAATATTAACTCCGTAAAGGCTTTCAAACTTATGCACTCCTCTGATGTGAGAAATGCCGTTTTTATAATCGAAAGGCCCTGGCATGGCACATCCGATCCCCATAATTTTTTGATGGCCTGCCGGAAGAATAGCTTTGCGAATGGCTTCCGACCATGTATTGAGAATGTTATTGCCTGATTCCTGACTATTAACGTTTACTCTAATTCTTTCAGTACTAAAAAAACTACGGGAATTCGTATCGTATAAGGCGCAGGTAATATGGCTTCCACCTATATCAACTCCAACGGCAAGTTTTTCCATTTATCGGCGTATTTCAATGGTGTAAGTAAATTTGTCAGCTATATAATAACCTATGTTGTGCTCAACGGGGCGGCCTCCGGGGTCAGAAACAAACCGTTCTCTGATTAAAACCGGATCGCCTTTAACAATTTTCAACTCTTTGGCTATGGCGCTACGTACGCTCCGGGCGGTAATCTCTTCCCGTGAAATAGCAACAGGGGTGTTGTATTTGTTTTCCAGAATATCGTATAGGGGTTGGGTAAAATCTTCGTTGGTCGTAATGCCGGTTCGTGGGTGAAAAAAGCTGACAAAATAAACGAAAGGCCCTTCTTCATCGCCCCGAATCCGGATTAGCTTTACTACTTCGGTGTCGGGCTGAATGTCGAAAAACCGGGCGGTTGTTTCACTTACCGGCACTTTCGTGGCTTCAACACGATAATTGACAAAGGCAATTCCCTTTTCGTTCATCTCTTGCGTAAATGAATGCCAGCTGCTTAGTCGGGTATTAACGGTTTTTTGTGCCACCTTGGTTCCCTTGCCCTTGCGGCGGATAATCAGCCCTTCGTATTCCAGTTTGTTGGTTGCCTGCCTTACAGTGTTGCGGCTTATCCCTAATTTTTTGGCAAGTTCCGCTTCAGGTGGCAGATAACTGCCATCGGCATAAGGAGGCTCTGTAATAAGCTTACGAAGCAGCTCTTCTACCTGGGAATGAATGGGTATGTTACCTGAATGATTAACCTGCAAATCCATAGTTGTTCAAATGTTCATACATTTGCAAATGTAGAAATTTCTTTGTTATACTAAAATATTTTTTGTCTTTTCACTAACTCTTTTTGAAGAACCGGATTAGGTGCAAACTTAGCCCATATGGAATTAAAAAAAATTACCATCTTTACTCTCTCATAAATACATCTAATGAATGAAAAAACCTGGCTTCCAATATATAACAAACATGTTGTTGTTACTGATTCTGTTTCACAACGTTTTAAATGCCCAAAAACCATACAGAGGAGCTGAAGTTTACTCTAAAGAACAGGTTCAGTATGGGCGGTTTACAATTTCCATGAAAATGGTTGATGGTAGCGGAATGTTATCCACCTTTTTTACCATGAAGGGCAATTCGAATGACCCGGGAGTGTTATGGGAAGAAATAGATATAGAGGTAATGGGTAAGGAGAATGCAACAATAATGGGGACAAACATCATTACAGGGGGTTTAAATGGCAGCCTTAACCATCATGGACAGGATATTGGCACTGGCTTACTCCTGGCCGATGAGTATCATACCTATACGCTGGAGTGGACACCGGAATATGTTGCCTGGTTCATTAATGGAACAGAGTATCGCCGCGAAACAGGTGGGGTGATTAAGGACCTTTTATCTCCGCATACATACAGATTTAATGCATGGATTTCATGCTCGCAACCTTGGGCTGGTTCAATCGATGTCAGTAAATTGCCGCAACACCAATATATCGATTGGATTGAATACTACAGCTATGATTTAGGAGTGTTTAATTTTGAATGGCGAGATGATTTTGACACCTTTGACTGGCAACGATGGTCAAAAGCTCAATGGACTTTTGAATGCAATGAAGTAATTTTTGTGCCACAAAATGCAAATATTGTGGATGGGAAACTTGTTTTATCCATTACTGATCCCAGTGTTTCGACCCGTTATCCCAACTACAATCAAAAAACAGGTCTTACCATAACTCATAACGATGAATTGAATTTTCTTGAGATTACAACAGAAACCGATGGACAAAAAGAAGTAAGAATATTTGACCTTCAGGGCAGAGTAGTGGCATCAACCCAATTCAGTGGCACCCATTTAATTTTTCAATATAACCACATTAAACCCGGAGTTTACCTTTTAAATGTTCAGTCGGATCAAATCTCTCACAGGTTAAAAATCATGACCAAAAGATAACATCCTGTTCTTGCTTTAACAGAATAAATAAATTAAAACCTCGATGGGTTGCGAAGTCTTTAAAAAAAACGTCAAATTGTTTATCGCAGACTCTCCAGTGCAGAAGAGATTCCTTGTTTATCTTCGGAAAGAATTACCAACGAATCGCCCTTTTGAAGCATGGTAGCCCCATTGGGAGCCAGGTATTTCTTATTTCTTTTTATCAGGGCAATGATGGCAGTTTGAGGGAAATTGAGTTCGAATATTTTTTTGCCGATGGCATGTGATTGATCTTCGATGGAAAATTCAAAAAATTCGGACTTTTCATCATCGTTAAGAAAAATTTCAAGGGGAGTTTTGGGTTTGGCCTTTTCCGGAAGTGCCACATGGAGCCACCGGGCCACAACAGACAGCGTAGTGCCCTGTATTACCACTGATGTAAGAGAAATAAAGAAAACGATATTAAAGATCATCTGGGCTTTGTCTATACCGGCAATAAGGGGGTATGTGGCAAATACAATGGGCACAGCACCCCTTAATCCAACCCAGGAAGTAAACCATCGTGCCCGGGCTTTCATGCGGAAGAATGACAAACTCAACCAAATACTCAAAGGCCTGGCTATTAGTATCATAAAAATAGAAATCAATAGTCCTAACCCGGCAACGGGCAATACCTGGGTAGGGTAAACAAGCAACCCCAATGTGAGAAAAAGAATGATCTGCATCAACCAGGCAAAACCATCAAAGGCTTTGAGAATGGTTTTTTTGTGAATCAGATCATGATTACCCAGATAAACCGCAGCGGCATATACAGCCAGAAAACCATTTCCCTGTAAAAAGTCGGTAAAGGAAAAAGTGAAAAACATAAGAGCAATTACCAATACCGGGTATAACCCTTCAAATTCCAACGCGATTTTATTGATGACCATTACTCCCAGTTTTCCGAAAAGAAATCCCAGGGCGCCACCAATAAGAATTTGCATCAAAAACATGGGGATGATACTTACGATGTTATCCTGTGGATTCATTACCAGTCCAAGAAAAGCAATAGTAAGAAAATAGGCCATGGGGTCGTTACTTCCACTTTCCAGCTCCAGGGTGGGTCTTAGTTTGTCTTTCAGCCCCAGACTTCGCGCCCGGAGTATGGAAAATACCGCAGCGGCATCAGTTGATGAAACGATGGCCCCCAGCAGCAACCCCTCATAAATAGTAAAATCAGTTAAAAAATAAACGAAAAACCCTACCGAAACAGCCGTTATCAATACACCAAGGGTGGAAAGAGAAATTCCCTTCCACAATACCGGTTTTATGGATTGCCAGTTGGTATCCAATCCCCCCGAAAAAAGGATGAAATTGAGTGCTACAATGCCAATAAACTGGGCCGTTTGCGGATCATTAAAATATATCTGACCAATGCCATCAGATCCGGCCAGCATGCCAATGGCCAAAAAGAATATAAGCGTGGGCACGCCAAATTTGTAGGATGTTTTTCCGGCAAAAATGGAGATAAACAGTAAGATTGAGCCAATGAGCAGGAAATTCTCTGTTGTAAGGTTCATAACGGATCGTTTACAAGATGGTAAAGATAATTAATTGGAAAATATATGGCAGCTAAAAAAAATCAACATCCAACGTTTCCCATCTACAAAACTGCATTGAATATAAATTTGTAACTCGAAAAGTCAAAGATGTTTCACAAAAGGAAACTTTTTTCTTATTCTTGTATTCTCGATTATGAAAGTCCATTTAATAAAAAAACAGTCAATTGAAGACTATATCAGAAAGAATGCCCGAAGCAGGGTATCTTTTGGCATTTAATTGTCAATCATTAAACAGGCATTTTCGTGATGCAAGCCTTATGAATACAAAATAAAATATGGTTGAAATTTGAAATCATCACACAATTGTCCTTATCATGAAGGCATAACTGGAAATACAGGATTTTAGAAATCAATTCAAAAATCCTTAAATCAGATAGATTTTTAAAAATGGATCCCCATGAAAGGAATAGGGTTAAACCTTGAATGCTTTCAGAAGAAAATTTCATTATGTTTGCACAACAAAGCCCACAAGAATATTAACAAAACATAGAAAACATGCCTGAATTAAAGAGCCTGAAAGCCCTGGCACCTGCCCTGCCACTGTTATTGCTGACCGGCAGTTGCACCACACCTGTTGTGCCCGATGAAACCCAACCCAACATAGTTCTTATTTTTCTGGATGATGCCGGCTGGGCAGATTTTGAACCTTTTCACAAAAATCATTATCCTACCCCCCACCTTACAGATCTGGCATCGCAAGGCACCCAATTTCATAATTTTTATGTCCCACAAGCGGTGTGTTCTGCTTCGAGGGCAGCCTTGCTTTCGGGTTGTTATCCTTGTCGTACGGGTGTGCATAATGCGCACGGACCAAACGCTTTAGGCCTGGATACAACATACCAGATAATGCCTCAGCTTTTTAAAGAAGCAGGCTATGTTACAGGGGGTTTTGGCAAATGGCATATCGGTGATATGGACCACACACGCCCACATATGCGGGGCTTTGATGAGCATGCCGGCATTATGTACTCCAACGATATGTGGGCCGGCCATCCTGAAAATCCGGATTATTGGGGCAGATACCCCTTACGGTTTTGGGAAAATGGAGAAATAGCCATCGATTCGGTTACCCATGAACATCAAACCCACTTTACCACCTGGTTTACAGAAAAGGCTGTTGATTTTATTGGGAAACATAAAGACGAGCCTTTCTTCCTTTACGTGCCTCATCCGCAACCCCATGTACCCTTGTTCGTAAGCGAAAAATTTGCAGGGAAATCAGGTACCGGGTTGTATGGCGATGTGATCATGGAAATTGACTGGTCTGTAGGACAAATTATGAAAGCTCTTGATGATAATGGCCTCACTGATAACACCATCGTAATATTCTCTTCGGATAATGGCCCCTGGATATCCTACGGCAACCATGCTGGCAAAACCCCTTTCCGCGAAGCCAAAGGAACATCGTGGGATGGCGGCATCCGCTCGCCACTGGTGGTTAGATATCCGGGAAAAGTGCCAGCCGGAGAAGTTTCTCTCAATGCATTCAGCACTATTGATTTGCTGCCAACCCTTGCCAAACTCACCGGGAGTCCTCTGCCGGGCAACCCCATTGATGGAAAAGATGTATGGCCCATTATCATTGATGCAGAAGATGCCACCAATCCTCATGATTTTTATGCCATAAGCAACAACCACCAGCTTCAGGCCGTTATCAGTGGTGATGGAAAATGGAAGATGCACCTGCCTCACAATTATCGAACAATGAATGTTGGCGGCAAAGATGGAATTCCCGGAAAATACATGCAAGACAGCACAGATTGGGCGCTTTATGACATGGTTCACGATCCGCAGGAGCGCCAGAATGTTATGGCCGTCTATCCCGAAATTGCAGAGCGACTGATGCAATTTGCCGAAGAGCATAACAGGGTGTTTTATGAATAATAGCTTGTATCCTGAATACACAATAATAAGTATTCCCAATACACACTTTGAACGTCTGATTTATTGAGTAGTTTATATTTACCTGACCCTCCATTTTATTTTAATTCCGATAAATTAGCGTTTGCTTTATTGCTAAAAATTGCAAATCTTTGCAACCTTATTTTTAAAGAAATTAGAACAAGGTAATTCATCAACAGAAATATACTCAATGAAAATTCCCTTTTATCAAATCCTTGCCTTTTTGATGATTTTTTTGTCATCACAACTTATTGCCCAAAACGTAAAAGAATATGAAAACCCTCTTATCAATGGCATCAACCGGATGCCGGCCCGGGCTACATCTCTTTCCTTTGAAACATCAGAAAAGGCACTCACCGGCAACAGAAAAGCTTCTGCCCGATACCAGTCACTAAGTGGCATCTGGGATTTTCATTTTTCGCCTACAGAACAAGGGGCACCCCAGAACTTTTACAAACCAGGTTCCACTGTGCGTGGATGGTCGAAACTTCCTGTGCCATCCAATTGGGAAATGCATGGCCACGGCACAGCTATTTACACCAACATCCCCTATCCTTTTGTTCCGGTTGATCCGCCTTATATTCCTGATAATGATAATCCTACCGGAAGCTATCTTACTAAATTTACCGTGCCATCACAATGGCGAGATATGCAGATAACTCTGCATTTTGGCGGGGTAAGCTCGGCCATGTACGTGTGGCTGAACGGCGAATTTGTTGGTTATAGTGAAGACAGTCACTTACCAGCAGAATTCGATATTACCCCTTTTCTGAAACGGGGAGAGAATGTTCTGGCAGTTCGCGTTCACAAATATTCTGATGGCGTTTACCTGGAGGATCAGGACCACTGGCGTTTGGGGGGAATTCACCGCGACGTGTTTATTACCGCAGCTCCCAAAGTACAGTTGTACGATTTTTTCGTTACCACAAAACTGGATAGAGATTACCGTGACGCAGAAATCAACATCAGGCCCACGTTCAAAGTGTTTGACGATGCATCCTATGATGGTTATGAGCTGAAAGTTCAGATGCTTGACCCAACAGGAAACAAAGTTTTTGATGAGCCGCTTACTTTTGACGTTACCCAACAAATTGAAGAAAAATTTCCGCCACAAAGTGCACATCATTTTAAAACCCTTACAGCCCAGGTTTCCAATCCGGCCAAATGGACTGCTGAAACCCCCCACCTCTATACCCTGGAGTTTACCCTTGCCGATGACAGCGGTAAAACCGTTGAATACAGAAGCACCAAAATCGGTTTCCGAGCAATTGAAATTATGGATGGTGAGTTTTTGGTAAATGGGAAACCTGTATTGCTCTTTGGCGTGAACCGCCACGATCATAACCAATACAATGGCAAGGTAGTTTCAGAAGATAATATGCGCAAAGATGTGGAGATGATGAAGCAGTTTAACATTAACTCTGTGCGCACTTCCCACTACCCCAACGACCCAAGATTTTACGAGCTTTGCGATGAGTATGGTTTGTATGTAATTGATGAAGCCAATATTGAAACCCATGCCATTGGCAGCCAGTTATCGCATGATCCGGCATGGGCGCTTGCCCATATAGAAAGAGGACAGAGAATGGTGATGCGCGACAAAAACCATCCCTCCATTATCTTCTGGTCATTGGGAAATGAATCGGGACACGGTCCCAACCATGCAGCCATGGCGCAATGGATTAAAGAATACGACCCTACCCGGTTTATCCACTATGAAGGAGCTATTGAAAACTATGACTACACAGCCAACGACCCATTATGGGTAGATATGCGCAGCCGGATGTATTTCCCGATAGACAGAATGGTTGATATGGCCAACTATTCTGACGATCCGCGCCCTGTAATCTGGTGCGAATATGCTCATTCTATGGGTAACTCCACTGGCAACCTCTTCAAATTCAGGGATGCCATCCGTGAAAACAAGCGTTTGATCGGTGCTTTTATCTGGGATTGGATGGACCAGGGACTGGTTAAGAAAACACCCGACGGGCAAGAGTACTGGGGTTACGGAGGCGATTTTGGTGACACGATGATCAATGATGAAAATTTTTGTCTTAACGGTATCATCAATGCCGATCAAACTCCCAAACCTGCAACCTGGGAAGTAAAGAAAGTTTTCCAACCTATAGAATTAGTAGCTGAAGACCTGTTGCAAGGTACTTTTCGCCTAACCAACCACCATCACACCCTAAACCTTGATAATTATGACCTGAAATGGGAAATAACCGAAGAAGGACTTCTTATGCAACAGGGTATCATCAAAGACATTGAACTGCCCGCCGCTCAAACAGGCGCAATTACAGTTGACTATCAATTACCCAAAGCGGTTGCCGGGAAAAGCTACTACCTTAATGTTTCTTTTCAACTTAAAGAAGATCAATTGTGGGCCAAAGCCGGTCATACCGTGGCCTGGGATCAGTTTGCCCTGCCTGTTGGAATGCCTGCTGATGAGGTTACCTATTTGGGAAATCCGGAAAATATAGAAGTATCTGAAGATGAAACCGAGATAACCGTTTCAGGCGCTACTTTTGCTGTGAGCGTTAATAAAAACAGTGGATTGCTTACCTCCTACAAACGAAATGGCAATGAGTATTTGCTAACTCCCCTAACCCCCAATTTCTGGCGTCCACTCACTGATAATGACCGCAGGGGAGCCAGGGTGCAGGATCATCAGGTCGCATGGAAAGATGCAGCCGCAGAAATTGAAGTAAAAAATATTTCCCTTTTCTCAGAAAACAACGGCGAAGTAATCATCCGTTCCGATTTATGGCTTACCAATATTCAATCTGGTTATCAATTTTCCTATAAAATTAAGAGAGATGGTTCCATAGATGTTCAGGCGGCTATAACACCTGCTGCCGGCCTGCCCGATATGCCACGAATGGGATTGCAAACCCGCGTACCGGCAGCTCTCGACTCCTGGACCTGGATGGGAAAAGGGCCCCACGATAATTATTCCGACAGACAACTGTCAGCCATGGTTGGCAGGTATAACCAATCGGTTAAGAGAGACTTTTTTCATTATGCCTATCCACAGGAAAGCAGCAACCGAACCGGCATTAAATGGTTTAGCCTTGAAAACAGAAGCAATCAGGTAATGATGGTATCAACCAGTGAAGAAATGAGCGTTAGTGCATGGCCCTATACCCAGGCAGAAATTGATGAAGCAACCCATACCTACCAGTTGAAACCTGGAGATATTACCGTAAACATAGACCATAAACAAATGGGTGTGGGCGGCGATGATACCTGGAGCATGAGTTCAAGGCCTCATGCAGAATTCCGCCTTCCGGCAAAACCTTACACTTATAGCTTCACACTCTATTTTAACGAAAGGAATTAGCAACTATGCCTGTACAAAAACACAGGTAAATTTTTTGAGTTTACTTCCTATTACCCTATTAAACCTAAGCAAAATTTAAACAAATTATAAATTCATTCTTAATTAACCATTCATGAAATTAAGTGTAATCGATTTCGCAATCATCCTGGCTTACCTTTCATCAACCATTATTATAGGTTTGGTAATGAAGAAGTATGCCAAACAGGGGAAAGGCTCATACCTTTTGGGCGGTAATAAGCTACCCTGGTATATGCTTGGCCTTTCCAATGCATCGGGTATGTTCGACATTTCAGGCACTATGATGCTGGTAACCTGGGCTTTCGCTTACGGACTAAAGAGTATTTGGATACCATGGTTGTGGCCGGTGTTCAACCAGGTGTTTCTGATGGTATATCTGTCCATGTGGTTGCGTCGATCCAATGCCACCACCGGTGCAGAATGGATAGCAACACGATTTGGGAAAGGATCGGGATCTATCATGTCTCACAATATTGTGGTTGTTTATGCACTGATAAGCTGTTTGGGTTTTCTGGCCTACGGATTTATCGGACTAGGCAAATTCATGATGATTTTCATTCCATGGGAGTATGTTTCTGCCATTGTGCCCTTTGAAGTTTCTGCTGAATACATCCCACACGTTTATGGTATCATATTTACCCTGTTTGCCATGTTTTATGCCATCATTGGCGGTATGCGCTCTATTGTTTGGGCCGATGTATTGCAATATATTATCATGACCGTATCTGCCATTGCCATTGGTATCATCGCCATGATTTCGCTCAACAAAATGGGAGCACTAAATGTTCCTGAGGGTTGGATGACTCCTGCTTTTGGATGGAATCTTAACCTGGATTGGTCGAATATCATCCCCGAAGTAAACGATCACATCCGTAGCGATGGATATTCCTTGTTTGGCATCTTCATGATGATGGTATTGTTTAAAGGAATTTTGGTTAGTGCAGCAGGCCCTGCACCCAATTACGATATGCAAAAAATTCTTTCTACCAAGAATCCACGGGAAGCTTCCCTGATGAGCGGGTTTGTTTCGGTAGTTCTTATGCCCATAAGGTATTTTATGGTAGTAGGATTTGCTGTATTGGGTTTGCTATATTACGAAGAATTGAACCTTGTAGTGGGCGATAAAATTGACTTCGAACAGATTCTTCCTTCGGCCATCAATAGTTTTGTACCAGTAGGGTTGATGGGATTGTTACTCGCCGGTTTGCTTGCAGCCTTTATGTCAACATTTGCCGGCACTCTCAATGCTGCCCAGGCCTACGTAGTCAATGACATCTACATAAAATACATAAAGCCTGAAGCAACCAATAAAAATGTGACACAGATATCTTATCTGGTAGGTATTGTGGTGGTAATTGTAAGTATTGGTTTCGGATTGGTAGCAGAGAATGTAAACAGCATCCTGCAATGGATTGTATCGGCATTGTTTGGTAGCTATGTAGCATCTAATGTGGTAAAATGGTACTGGTGGCGCTTCAACGGACACGGTTATTTCTGGGGAATGGTTTCGGGTCTGGCAGCGGCTATGTTTATTCCCATTTTGTTTCCCGGTGTTTTGCAATTGTACTTATTCCCGGTATTCCTGATAATCTCTATAGCAGGCTGTATTTTCGGCACTTACATGTATCCGGCCACCGATGATGAAACCCTGATGAATTTTTACAAAAACGTAAGACCATGGGGCTTCTGGAAACCCATCCACGACAAAGTAGTAGCCCTGGATCCTGATTTTAAGCGGAATAAGGATTTCAAAAGAGACATGTTCAACATTATGGTAGGTGTAGTAGCCCAAACAGTTTTGGTTATCCTACCATTCTATGTTATTGTAGGACAATATACTGCTATGACCATTACACTGGTGATTCTCACTGTTTGCATTATCCTGCTTAAGAAATACTGGTACGATCATTTGAAGAAGATTGCCTGAATGATTTAGAATTTCAGTTTAGAAATACTGAAAGGGATAGCACCATAAAATATTGTGTTTCTTTTTAGGTTAACTTATTCTTGCAAAAAAAACTAACTTCATCATTCATTCATCGGCTTTTAGCCGATAACCATCGTTGGTATTTTGGAGATCAATTATACACCTGTAATTTCTTGAGAAAAAATTTGCACCCACTTGTTTTTTATAATAAAAAATAGTTTACTATTGCAGAGAGTTTTATAAGCTGAAATAACATTCTGAAAGGAACGCCAATCAACGCTTTTAAGACTTTGGCCTTAAATATTTTTATTCATTAAACTGTTCTTTTAAGTAAAAAAGAAGATGAAAGCTTCCGAGCTTCAAACCAAGGTTACTGTTTCCGGTGGGAATGGTATTCCTGAGGCCGATGAACCTGACGAACCTCCTTCCGGTTCGATTCTGTCACAGCCTGTCAGAACCCCAATTTCCGATCACTGCATTAGCAGTCGTTCGTTTGATTTTCTCCAACGTTATTTTCCCGATGCAACACCCAAAGAATGGAACAACTGGCAGTGGCAGTTGAAAAACTCCTTTACCAGCATGCATTCTTTGTCCCAAGTATTGCAATTGAGTGAGAATGAGATTCGTCCCCGACCTGGATTTCAAGATAATTTACCATTGCGCATCACCCCTTATTATGCCAGCCTTATGGACCCGTTTGACAGCAACCAACCCTTGCGTCGATCTATGGTGCCGGTGCTGGATGAGTTTATCATAAGTCCGGGTGAGGCTTCCGATCCACTTTCAGAGGAACATGACAGTGTTGCACCCAACCTGGTACACCGATATCCCGACAGGGTATTGTTCCTGGTAACGGGTTTTTGCGCTGCTTACTGCCGCTATTGCACGCGCTCGCATATGGTATCTTCACAGAAATGCCATCAGGGGGTTCATGCATGGCTTCCGGCCTTACATTACATCCGCCAGCACCCGGAAGTACGCGATGTCCTCATCTCTGGTGGAGATGCGCTCACCATGCCCGACAAGCACATCGATTTTCTCTTGTCGTCGTTGCGCAATATACCGCATGTAGAAATGATCCGCATTGGTAGCAAAGTGCCCATGGTTTTACCACAACGAATTACCAAATCATTGGTAAACATCCTGAAAAAATACCATCCATTGTTTATCAGTGTGCATGCAACACACCCCGATGAGTTAACCCCCGAAACATCACAGGCATTGCAAAGGCTTGCCGATGCAGGCATACCGATGGGTAGCCAAACTGTTTTGCTCAAGGGAATCAATGATGATGTTGTGGTTATGAAAGAGCTTATGCACCGTTTACTCAAAAACCGGGTAAGGCCCTATTATCTTTACCAATGCGATCCAATTTTGGGCTCTTCACACTTTCGCACCCCGGTAAGCAAAGGGTTGGAGATTATTGAAGGCTTGCGCGGCCATACTTCAGGATACGCTGTACCTCAATATGTTATTGATGCACCGGGTGGTGGTGGTAAAATTCCACTGCTCCCCGACTATTTCCAGGGTAGGGAAAACGGCAACGTTGTATTGCGGAATTATGAAGGTAAAACCTTTGTATATCCAGATTTTGACTGACATACAACGCAAACCCTGAACCCATGTTTCGTATCAGAAAAGTAACTGACGACATCTACCCCATGAATAAACATGCGGTGGAGCAAGTCATGGACATTATGCGCCAGAGGTTTTCGGCGGTAGATGAAGAAAAAATTCTGCTTATTCCCGAGCAATTGCGCAACCCCTTAAAATATCAGTTCAGAAGCATTCTTCTGGTAGCCGATAATTTTAATGGCAATGTGCGTGGCTTTGCGTTGTTGTTTCATGCGCCTGATCTCGATTTTTGTTATCTCGACTATATCGCCACTCATAAGGAACAGATTACATCTGGTGTGGGTGGTGCTTTATATGAAAGATGCAGGGAAGAAGCCATCATGCTCAAATCGTGTGGGATATTCATGGAATGTCTTCCTGATGATCCATTACTCTGCCCTGAATTGGATATAGCACAACAGAATGCCATCCGACTTAAGTTTTATGAACGATATGGGGCACGACCCATAATCAATACTCTGTATGAAACACCGGTAAACCCAACAGACAATTGCGCCCCCTTTCTGGTATTCGATCCACTAGAATCCAGGCAATTGCCGAAGGCCAAAACGGCACAAAAAATTGTAACTGCCATCCTTCGCAGAAAATATAGTGACTATTGTCCGGAAGAATATATTTCCCGCGTTGTCAACTCCTTTCAGGATGATCCTGTGGTTTTGAGAGATTACCATTACGTAAAACATCCTGATGCTAATCATGTCGACCCCGCTGCCATTTCCCATGAAATAAAAAATACAAAAAACTCTCATGGAAAGTCCAAAAGCAATGTTTTTCTTTCCGTAAATAATGAGCATGCCATTCACCATGTAAAAGAAGTGGGATATGTAGAGGCACCTGTGAGAATTTCAGCCATCATGAAAAGTCTGGAAGGATCAGGCATCTTTACGAAAATAGAAGTAGAAAAATTTTCCGAAAAACATATCCGCGCTGTTCATAGCAACGATCTGGTTGACTTTCTGAAAAAATCTGAAGTGAATTTTCCCAAAGGGAATTCAGTATATCCTTATGTTTTTCCTATTCGAAATATCAATCGAAGGCCAAAAGATGTAAGTGTACTTCCAGGCTATTTTTGTATCGATACCTTTACTCCCATTCACCATAATGTATGGAAAGCTGCCAGCCGTGCCGTAGATTGCGCCTTAAGCTGTGCCAATAAACTTATTGCCCACAATGGATTGGCCTATGCCCTTGTAAGACCCCCTGGACACCATGCCGAAAGCAATGTGTTTGGTGGATTCTGCTATCTTAATTCAGCAGCGGTGGCAGCAGGTTACCTCTCCAAACTGGGCAAGGTGGCTATTCTTGATATTGACTACCACCATGGCAACGGACAGCAGGATATTTTTTACCGGCGTAAGGATGTGCTGACAATCAGCATTCACGGACATCCATCCACTACATATCCCTACTTTTGTGGCTTCCGCAACGAAAAGGGCGAAGGAGACGGGCTGGGTTTCAACATCAATTATCCTTTTCAGGAAGGGATAAGCGCATTAGACTACAGACTGATACTTGCAGAAGCACTGAAACAGATTGAAAACTTTAAACCAACATACCTTGTAATATGCCTTGGTTTGGATACGGCAAAAGGAGATCCTACCGGAACGTTGTCATTTGCACCCAAAGATTTTGAAAAAAACGGACGCATGATCGGAAGTCTGGGAATTCCCACCCTGGTAGTGCAGGAAGGGGGCTATTTAAGCCGAACCCTGGGTGTAAATGCGCTTAACTTTTTTAAAGGGCTGAGAGATGCCCATAAATAGGCACGCACAAAATAACATGAAAAATAAAAAGCAATTGACCATCGGCTTTACTTACGATCTGAAGGAGGAATACCTGGCTATGGGATTTACTGCCGAACAGGCCGCCGAATTCGATGCTCCTGAAACTATCAATGGTATCTATGATACCCTCACCGAAATTGGGTTTAAGGTTGATAAGATAGGAAATGTGCGCTCATTGATTCATCGATTGGTGCAGGGAGATCGTTGGGACTTGGTATTCAACATTTGTGAAGGGCTAGAGGGCACCGGGCGCGAAGCACAGGTTCCGGCTGTACTGGATGTCTTCGATATTCCTTATGTCTTCTCGGATGTGCTGGTTCTTTCTCTTACACTGCACAAAGGACTCACCAAACACATCATTCGCGACAAAGGTATTCCCACTGCCCCTTTTCTGGTGGCAGATGATGTGGATGAACTAAGAAACCACAACCTGCGATACCCTTTGTTTGTAAAGCCTGTGGCCGAAGGAACAGGGAAGGGTATTGGCCCCGATTCAAAAGTTCTTAATGACCAACAACTGATTACCACCGCCCGCAACCGTTTGGAGAATTTCGGACAAAGCATTTTGATAGAAGAGTTTCTTCCCGGCAGAGAGTTTACCGTTGGCATTACCGGTACAAGCAAAGATGCAAAAGTTATAGGAATGATGGAAGTACAATACCGCGACAATGAAACATCAGGGGTATATTCCTACGAAAACAAGGCCCATTACGAAGATTATATCTACTATACGGTACCGGAAAAAGAGATTTATGACAAATGCAGCCAGGTAGCGCTGGCATCCTGGAATGCTCTTGGATGCCGCGATGGCGGACGTATTGACCTGAGATTAGACGCACAGGGTGTACCCAATTTTATAGAAGTAAACCCATTGGCCGGCCTCAATCCCATTCATAGTGATTTGCCCATATTGGCTTACAAAGCAGACATTTCTTACAAAGATTTACTGAAAATGATTATGGATTCGGCCATGCAAAGATTAAAGAGCAAAAAATAAATGACCCCCAAAAAAACAATCATATTTCATAGTCCATTGGACAACAATGCTCCTGCCGACGAGTTGGACGTGTTACACGAAGCCGAATTCTTTCAGAGTGGCCTGTTGCAGCTGAGCTATCAGGCAGAAATAATCCCCTTTCCCTATGATTTGATGCAGCTTAAAATGTTGTTGGAAACCCATAAGCCCGACTTTGTGGTAAATTTGGTGGAGACTATTTTTGGCAATGGGAAAATGGTGCATATGGGTCCGTTTATGTTTGAGCATTTTAAGATGCCATATACCGGTTGCAGTGCTCATAGCATGTATCTGAGTTCGCATAAGATACTTGCTAAACAATACATGAACATGTATAGTATTCCAACCCCATCTTTTTATACCTACCCATCGTTGTTGACAGAAAAAGAAGGTCTCCTGGCATCCCCTTTTCTGGTAAAATCGTTGTGGGAACATGCATCTTTTGGAATGGATGAAAGCAAGAAACTCCTGTTTAAGAGAAGGATGGAACTACTTCAACGCATGGAGCAGGAACCAAGCCCGGAGGCTTTTTTTGCGGAGGAGTACATTCATGGTCGCGAATTTAACCTGTCGGTAATCGAAAGTTTACAGGGACCTATGGTATTGCCACCTGCAGAGATCCGCTTCGAATATCCTGATGACAAGCCCCGAATATTGGGTTACAAAGCTAAATGGGAAGAAGAATCTTTTGAATATAAACATACCGTTCGTACGTTTGATTTCCCAGAAAACGATGCCCTTTTATTGAAAAAATTGGAGACGCTGGCAATAAAATGCTGGAATTCCTTTGAGCTTAATGGATATGCGAGAGTCGATTTTAGGGTTGCCAAAAATGGAAATATTTTTGTTCTCGAGATCAATGCCAATCCATGCATTTCGCCCGACAGTGGTTTTGTAGCAGCAGCTCAACAGGCCGGAATAAGCAATACCGAACTGGTTAAGATGATTATCGATGCCATAGCTCCAAAATAAACTGAAATTGTTTACAGCAGAATTCACGCAATACCAAATGCAATCTATTACCCTTATGGAAACACAATTCAGACATACCATCGAAGATGAAGATGTAAAAAAAGTTATGCAAATATGCTTATCTACCGGTTTTTTCAGGGATGATGAAATGGGCGTAGCCGTTGAACTTGTTTCAGAAGCTTTGCTTACAGGCCAGCAAAAGTCGGGTTACCACTTTATTTTTGCCATGGATGGCACTACCACCTGTGGGTTTGTATGCTTTGGACCAACGCCCTGTACCGTTGGAACTTTCGATTTGTACTGGATTGTAGTTGATGATCATTATCGCGGAAAAGGGGTAGGATTGCAACTGCTTCAACAAACAGAAAAACAGCTCGTTGCCATGAAAGCAAGAAAGCTATACATCGAAACATCATCAACTTTAAAGTATCTTCCCACCCGTAAATTTTACGAAAAAGCAAATTATACAGAAGAGGCCCGATTAAAAGATTTTTATCTTGGAGGTGATGACAAGGTAATTTTTGCTAAATACTTCAATTAACTTATTTAATCGTGGTATTTTTGCCATTTCTATGCAAAAGACCCTTCTATGTTTTTTAAAAAAATCGCCCTTCCTGCTTATATTCTGGTAATCATTACCCTGGCAGTTTTTCCTTTCTCGCAGGCGGGATTAAAAAGTGTAAACACTATCTATGTAGTGAGTTTCAGACTCGATCATATTATTCACCTTTTGGTTTTTGCTCCTTTCTATTCCCTGGTGGCGCTTTCATTTCCGCCTAAAATTTTTCTCCAAAATATAGTTATAGCAGTTGTTGTTATTTTCACATCTCTTGCAGCTGAATACGTACAATTTTATCTTCCTTACCGCACATTCAACCCTGCCGATTTACTGGCAAACTTAGGAGGTGCCATTTTGGGCTGGTTGTTCTGGTATCTGGTAAAACCTTTTATCCATTAGAACCCCATTCCAAAACCCAGCTCGAGGATATTATTTTTCCCGTGTAAATACGGCGAAGAAAATAGATTGAGATAATACTGCGCAGATTGCTCATCTGCATCAAACCCTTCAATATTTGAAAGGGTGTATTTGGCAAATACCCGAAAATTGGGAAGTGGGCGGTACAATGCTTCAAAACTTATCTGTTCTTTTTGCCATGTTATTTCTTCGAGCACGGGCATTTCATCAATCCTGGGGTTTCGGGCACCGCGGATATACTGATAATAGTTGCCTTTTCGGGCATGAGTCCACGATGCGGCCAGCTCTAATGTACTTATCGGGTATGCGCGGAAAGTAACGAAAAACTCCTCGGCATTGTCTTGCAAATAATGCCCAAGATTGTATTTGTTGGATTGAAAACTGGTGGTAGGTTCATCATGTAAGAAAGTGATTGGATTGGTTCTGGTATATTCACCGGCAAGAAATGTATTGCGTATTGGCCAGTTGGTAAGCGACATTCCTCCTTTAAAGCTGGTAAAATTGTGGCGATTGGGGTCACCTATTCTTCTTATTGAAAATTCATCAATAAAGTAGGTTGCATAAAGGTGAAGATTTTTAATCTGTCGCGAACTGATATTAAAGTACATACCACTATTTTGAAAGGTAGTACCCCAATGGATGGTATGAACCACCGATTTATAAAACAAAAAGGGAATCAGATAGGCAGGTTGCACGTTCATATCGCCATACACAATGGAATTACCAAAGGAAAAGTGTAGTCTTTTCAACGGTTTAAGCGTTATCATGTTGGCAGCAATATACATTTGCCGCATTACAGTACGATCATATCCTTCATCAACAAAATAGGATCTTACGCTGTCAACTTCCTGCGAAACCAACCATCCGTGATAGTAGTTGAATTCGATCCATCGGGCGGGGTTGGCATGAAGTTTTACCATGGGAAAGGAAGGTGTTCTTCCTGAAAAAATATTGTTCCCATTATAGCTATCTCCCCACTGAACATGATCTTTAACAAGCCCCAGTGTTCCCCATTTCCAGTTCCAGGTTATTCCGCCGCGCATTTCGCTGAATTCGCCACCTGCTCCACCACCGGTTTGGGTTTTGTAGGTGCCTCCTTGTTCCTGTGTTAAATAGTTGGGTTGCGATAGCTTTTGTCCGGCCTGGTAATTATCGCGCAAACTGGCATATACAGAAAATCGATCGTCAATATAAGAAATCGCTTCCAATCCGCCATAGGTAGTCCAGAAATCTGTATTACCGCCTGAGAAATTACGGTAACCATAAACAGGTCTCATAACGATACTGAACAGCGAGTCACGATAAGAAATTTCGGGTGGTCCCAGATAAACAGCCAAAGTGGAATCCTGTTGGTAGATATTCAGGTAGCCCTGTTTAAGTTCACCCCTTTCCATGGCATATTCTTTCAAATAATGCTCAACCCGCGTGCGTTGCGAAAGGGTAAGTTTAGACCACTGTTTCTCTGCCTGAAGAAGGGCATCGGCAATATCTTTTCTTGAATAGGGTTTTATCGCCGTAGTAATATCAATAATATGCATGCTTACCAGCTCATCCATAAACTGGTAAATACCTTTATCGCTCACATGTTGCCAGGCAGTTTGATTTTGCCCTACAAAGACCATACACACGATCAGAAAAAGAAAACCAGAAAACTTCCGTATCATAATGATTCTTAGTAAAAGAAGCCAAATTAGTGATTTAATTTTAATTGACAGACAAAATTCTCTCAACAATGCTGGTGAAAAATTTCCTATCTTTACTCATCAATTCCCTAAGCCGTGGGTTAATCTTCAGATTAACCAAAACATCCGGCCCGCTATATCATTAAACCCCGATTTATGAAGAAAGTCATAAGTTTTGCTGCATCACCACAAAATTTAATTAAGATCTCAACCATTGATAAAGCTTTTAAAAAATATCGCAAGGCGGTAAAACATATTATTTGCCATGCAGGCTATGAAGATGATGAAGAAACTTCTTTATTATCGTTCGAAGACCTTGACTTTCCGCGCACAGCTTACTACATTCCCGTTGGCTTTGGTAGCCACGCAGCACAAACTGCCAATACGATGCTTCAGGTAGAAAAGATTCTTGCAGATGAAAAGCCAGATCTTATTATACTATCCGGCAATCAGGATGCCACCCTGGCATGCGGAATTACCGCTTCGAAAATGGAAATCCCTATTGCTCATATTGATGCCGGTTTGCGTAGTTACGAAAAATACAATTCAGAAGAAATCAACCGCATTCTTACCGATGTACTCTGCGAGTATCATTTCGTGAGCGAACACAGCGCCATGAAAAACCTGAGAGTAGAGGGTATGGACAACAACATACATTTTACAGGTAATACCCTGGTAGATGCTCTGGAACTTTATTGGTCGGATATGGAAGAATCTAATGTTAGAGCAGACCTGCAATTGGGCGAAGAAAACTATATCCTGGCCACCTTTCACCAACTGGAAAATCTCGAAAGTGAAGAAAATTTAAACCATATCACGGAAATGATCATCCGGTTGAGTAGCAAATGCCGTATTGTTTGGCTTTTACCGGCCCACCTGTATAGTATTTCAAAAACGGACAAACGGTTCAAAAAACTTCCGGAAATGGTTACCCTTACAAGGCCTCTTCCCTACACCGATTTTCTTGCTTTAATGTATGATGCCGAAGCAGTTATAACCGACAGCGAAAGCATTCAGGAAGAAACTACTTACCTGGGTGCTCAATGCATTACCGTTAAAAAATATACGGAACGCATCGTTACCATGGATGTAGGTACCACCCAATTGGTGGGTTTTGATTTTGAAAAAGCTGGAAAAGCTGCAGAAGATGTTCTCAAAGGTATTCTGAAACCTGGCCGCGTGCCAGAAATGTGGGATGGAAAAGCTGCCCGCAGAATCGTAGAGATTCTGATGGGGGAGATTGATGAAGAAACAGAACAATAATTATCTGATTATAATGAATGATAAAGGAAAGCCGGGCCAATAATAAATTTTGCCCGGCTTTCGGCTTAAAATGAAAGAAAAATGTTATTACCTATTCATTGCGACTTTTTATCAAAATATCAAGCATTTTAATGCCTGCATCTGAGATTACAGTTCCGGGGCCAAAGATGCCTACTACGCCGGCATCGTAAAGATACTGATAATCCTGGGCTGGAATTACCCCACCAACAATTACCAAAATATCATCGCGTCCTAAAGCTTTAAGCTCTTCAATTACCTGCGGGGCAAGCGTTTTGTGCCCGGCTGCAAGGCTCGACATGCCCAAAATGTGCACATCGTTTTCTACAGCCTGTTTTGCTGCCTCTTTCGGCGTTTGAAACAGCGGGCCAACATCTACATCAAATCCCATATCCGCATAGGCTGTAGCTACTACTTTGGCGCCACGATCGTGTCCATCCTGTCCCATTTTTGCCACCATTATCCTTGGGCGACGCCCTTCCATTGCGGCAAACTCATCAGCCAACTGGCGAGCTTTCATAAAACTGTCGTTGTTTTCAATTTCCATAGAATATACTCCTGAAATAGAACGAATTACTGCCTGATATCGGCCATAAACCTTTTCGCATGCCATAGATATTTCACCCAGCGATGCTCTTTTTCTTGCAGCATCAACAGCCAGCTCCAGCAAATTGCCTTTCCCTGTTTCGCAAGCATGGGTTATAGCTTGCAGTGCTGTCTCCACTTCTGCCGTGTTACGCTCTTTTTTTAGCTTCTCCAACCGTTTAATTTGCGATAACCGAACAGCAGTGTTATCAACATCAAGAATCTCAATCGGGTCTTCTTTTTCTAAACGGTATTTATTTACCCCTACAATTATATCGCGACCAGAGTCAATTTTTGCCTGTTTGCGTGCAGCAGCTTCTTCAATGCGCATTTTCGGAACCCCGGTTTCAATAGCTTTTGCCATGCCGCCCAGTTTTTCTACCTCTTCAATAAGTTTCCAGGCTTTTTGCGCAATTTCATGGGTAAGCATTTCCACATAATACGAGCCCGCCCAGGGATCAATAGCTTTGGTAACACTGGTTTCGTCCTGTATATAAAGCTGTGTGTTACGGGCAATCCGGGCCGAGAAATCGGTGGGTAGGGCAATGGCTTCGTCAAGCGCGTTAGTGTGAAGCGATTGTGTGTGGCCCAGCACAGCAGCCATAGCTTCCACACAGGTGCGGGTAACGTTGTTAAACGGATCCTGCTCGGTAAGACTCCAGCCTGATGTTTGTGAGTGCGTTCGCAGTGCCAACGATTTTGGGTTCTTAGGATTAAACTGTTTTACAATTTTTGCCCATAGCATCCGCGCTGCACGCATCTTGGCTATTTCCATAAAATGATTCATACCAATAGCCCAGAAAAATGATAATCGAGGTGCAAATGAGTCGATATCCATTCCGGCATTGATACCGGCACGCAAATATTCAAGTCCATCAGCAAGTGTATAGGCCAGCTCAATATCGCAGGTAGCACCCGCTTCCTGCATATGATAGCCCGAAATGCTGATAGAGTTGAACTTAGGCATGTTCTTCGATGAGAATTCAAAAATATCAGCAATAATTTTCATCGAGGGTAGCGGTGGATAAATGTAAGTGTTACGCACCATGAACTCTTTAAGAATATCATTTTGTATGGTTCCACTCAGCTTTTCCATTGGCACGCCCTGCTCCTCGGCGGCTACAATGTAAAATGCCATAACCGGTAATACAGCACCATTCATAGTCATAGAAACCGACATCTTATCAAGCGGTATATCATTAAAAAGGATTTTCATATCGAGAATGGAATCGATAGCTACACCTGCCTTTCCAACATCGCCCATAACCCGCTCGTGGTCTGAGTCATAGCCGCGGTGAGTGGCAAGGTCAAAGGCTACAGATAATCCTTTCTGGCCGGCCGCCAGGTTTCGGCGGTAAAATGCATTTGACTCTTCGGCAGTTGAGAAGCCTGCGTATTGCCTGATTGTCCAGGGTTTCATAACATACATGGTACTATAAGGGCCACGCAGGTATGGTGGAAGCCCTGCCGCATAGTTGAGATGCTTCATGCCCATCAGATCTTTATCAAGGTAAATTCCTTTTACATGAATTTGTTCTGATGTGCACCAATCTTTCTTTATGCCAGCATTTTTCTCCCATTGAGAGGCATCAAGGGTGTTTTTAATATCTGTTTTATATTCTATATTGCTAAAATCAGGTCTCATAACATTTTATTTTTCGAAAACAGTTGGTTTTCCAATATTGATGTGTTTGATTGAAGTGGATTAGGGTTTGATACAGTTTTTTTTGTTAAACCGATTGATTCTTCTCATACAATTCCGAGTAAGTTATTGAACTGTTGAAGTTTTTCCAGTGCATTAGTTTTCAGATGTATGTAATGTTTCACACCTGCTTCGTTTAGTTGATCAGCAATGCTTAACGGATTACCGGCAACTACTATTTCAACCCTGGGTTGCTGTTGCAGTATTTGTTGTGCTGCAGTGATCATTTCAGCGTATTCATCATCTGAGCTACAGAAAACTATTATTTCAGCATTTGCATCCAGAGTCTTTTCAATTCCTTTCTCAAGGTCTTTTACCACTGGGGCTTCCTGTATCTGGTAGCCGGCTACGCCAAAAAAATTGGTAGCAAAAGTTGCCCGTGCTTTTCGCATGGTAAGGTTTCCATAAGTAAATAAATACACTTTCGGCTGGGGTGAACCTTTCTGAACATGATTTTCTGTAGCCATTCTAAGGGCTTCAAATGCCTGCATACCCCTGTAAGGCTGCAGCTTAGCCAGATCATTAAGCTTTGCGGTGGGCTTGATCTTATCGAGCATTTTTTCCTGCAAATTAGGATATTGATTTACCCCAACAAAAATCTGCTTTCTCATGGCAATATCCATATCTCTTTTTTGGCAGGTTTTCTCTATTTCTGTTTTTATGAAACCTTTTTCTACAGCCTTTACGAAACCACCGTCTTTTTCTATTTCAACAAATAGCTTCCATGCGGCATCTGCCATACTATCTGTAATATTCTCCACATAATAGGAACCTGCTGCCGGGTCAGCTACTTTGTTAAAATAAGATTCGTGCTTTAATACAATTTGCTGATTACGGGCAATTCGTGAAGAAAATTGATCAGACTTTTTAAAAGTATGGTCGAAAGGCTCTACGGTTATACTATCTGCACCAGCAATGGCTGCTGCCATAGTTTCTGTGGTTGTTCGCAGCAGGTTAACATGTGAATCGTAAATGCTCTTATTCCATTGGGATGTAACTACATGCAGGTTCATTTTTAGGGATTCACTGTTTTTGGGTTGGTATTGCTCAACAATCTGGGCCCAAAGCATTTTTATGGCTCTTAATTTAGCAATTTCAAGAAAGTAATTTGACCCTACAGAAATAGTAAACTGCATTTTGGGAGCGATCTCATCTATACTTGCCCCTTCATCAGTAAGAGATGCAAGGTATTCGTTGGCCTGCGAAAGAGCAAAAGCAATTTCTTGTACATTGTGTGCTCCGGCATTATGATAGTGTTGGGCATTGATGGTAATCAAACGGAAATTATTAAAGGTTTCTCCGTATTGGATTAATTCAATTGCATCGCGATAGTTTTCTTTTGCAGAACCATAAAACTTTCCGTAAAGAAGATAAAAAGCCAGTGGATCGAAATTCAGACTTCCTTTCACATTTTCTGTTGGCCAGTTAAGTTCTTTAGCCAGCGTGGTTAAATCACGAAATAAGGGTTTATAATTAGACGAATGCTGAAAATGAACAGCGTTTTGGGTAGGATCAATTCCGTCAAGTAAAACCCTCAAATCTTCACGATTGGTAATTTTTTCAGCATTAAATCCGATGGCCTCAGCTCCACGTGTCAGGGCATTTTGGGCCTCTATGTTGGCTTTGACAGGATCAGTCTCGGCAAGGTCTTCACGAATATCCCAGCTATTGTCTGAAACTTTTTTCCCGCGCACATAGGGGAATTCGTTGGGTAATGATTGGATGTGTTTTAATTGATAAAGGTCTTCACTTCGGTAATAAGGCTTAATAGAAAGACCTTCAACGGTTTTCCAAACCAGCTTCCTTTCATAATCTGCACCTTTAAGATCTTCTGAAATCTTTTCTTCCCATTGCTGTGTAGAAATGTCAGGAAACTCTTCAAACAAACCGGGCTTGATGTCTTTGCTCATAATTAAATGGTTTTGATGATAGATTTAGATAGATATTGGCAACCTTGTTAATTTGCTATTATCATACATGGCAAATAATGAAACATGTTCTTAAATGAGTTGTCAAAATTACAATAAAAAACAACTGCTAATGGAATTTCCCTTTAGTTTAGGCCCTTATAAAAAAGATTTTACAAACTGATTTTCACAAAACTATTAACAATCAGTTTCAATATTGAAGGAAAAATAATACTTTTACTAAAGGTAGTGAGTTGGGGTATCCAATTGAAGAGGTATAGAGCAAATAATTGCAATTTATTTGAATTAAAGTATCATTTATTTTTCATATCATATGGCTTATAACCCCGAAAATTTAAGAAATAAAGCCAGAGAATTATTAGGGCAAAAATCCTTTGATGACAATCCGGAGATATTCAATAACATTGAGAAGCTAATTGAAGAATACAATATTCATAAGATTGAACTTGAATTACAGCAAGAGGAGCTTTCAAGAAATAACCGGGAATTAGAGCATAAAAACCGACGCCTGGATGATCTTTTTGAGAATGCGCCTGTAGGCTATTTTATTTTGGATAATGATGGTGTAATTTCTGAAGTAAATACTACTGCTACGTATATATTACAAAAACCCAAAGAGCTTATCCAGAAAAAACCATTTACAAAATTTATCCATTCATTATCGCAGGATCACTTTTATTTCTATTGGCAGAAGGTAATGGAGCAAAAGCATCCCACAAATATTGAACTGGCTCTATCTATAAACAATAATGAACATGTCTATTTCCTCATCAACAGTCTTCCATACCAGGATTCTTCTGATGGGCGATGGTATGTGAGACTTTCCGCAACCAACGTTTCTGAGCTAAAAGAAGCCGCTGTACTTCGTGACAGCGAACGTAGATACAGGCTACTATTCAAAAATATGATCAACGGTTTTTTGGTTTTGAAACCGGTTTTTAAAAACGCCCGGTTAAGCGATTTTCTTTTTTTTAGAGCCAATGCTGCTTTCGAGCTCATAACAGGCATTAGCCCTTATCATAAGGAAGGGGTTCCATTGCTGCATATTTTCCCGGATAGTGCATCAGTTATTATGGATATGCTCCGCCAAACTGTTATTTTGAATACGAACCAGAAAATCGAGAATTTCCCAGTAAATAAATCTACGTATGTAAATTTCTACTCCTTTGTTCCGGAGAAAGATTATGTTGCCCTGATTATTGAAGATGTAACAGCCAGGGTACTTGCCGAAGAAGAGAGCAGAAAAAGCGAAGAGCTACTTCGCACAATCTTTAAAATCCTTCCGGTAGGAGTAACGGTAACCGATATTAACGGAAATATCATCGACTGCAATCCTGCATCGGAAGATCTCCTGGGTTTAAAAAGAGATGAGCACCTGGTGCGTAATTTTGCCAGCAAAGAGTGGAAAATTATTCGCACAGACATGACAAAAATGCCCGACAATGAATACGCCAGTGTTAGAGCTCTGAGAGATAATGTTATTATTGAGAATGTTGAAATGGGTATGGTGAAAAAACCCGGCGAAATTACATGGGTAAATGTAAGTGCAGCACCCATTCCACTAAAAGACATGGGTGTGGCAATAGTCTATTCCGATATTACTGAACGCGTTCAGGCTCAAGAAGAAACAGAAGAAAAATTCAAAAATATTATCCAGAACTCAACTGATGCAATCATCATTGTGAATCAGTCGGGAGCTATAATTGAGTGGAATAAAGGGTGTGAGATCATTTTTGGTTTTAACCGCAAACAGGTCATTGGTCAAAAAATCTGGACCTTTATTGAAAAAGTCCTGCACTCAGAATCTGCGAATATTGAAGATTCCATGTTTGGAAAAGAAAGCATTCAAAATGCATTAAAGACCGGTGATAGTAAGTGGTTTAAGAAAATAAACGAAATTGAGATAAAAGATTCTTATGGAAAGTATAAGACACTGCAATCGGTAGGTTTTCCTGTAAAATCTACTCAGGATTTTCTTTTAGGGGTAGTGGCCCGTGATATTTCCGAAGCCAAAATTGTTGAGAATATGCTCAAAGAAGCCAAAGAAAAAGCAGAAGAAGCCAGTTATATTAAAAGTCAGTTTCTGGCAAATATCAGTCATGAAATCAGAACCCCTCTCAATGCCATAATGGGCTTTACAGAAATTCTCAGGGAATTTAAGGTTACCGATACAAAATTCAAATCGCACCTCTCAGGAATTGAAAAAAGCAGCAAAGCACTAATGGCGCTCATTAACGATATTCTGGATCTATCGCGTATTGAAGCCGGGAAGATGTCGCTCAATCCATCACCCTTCAATATTGCAGATCTGGTTGAAGATGTGAAACAGATATTTTCTCTGAAAGCAGGGCAGAAAGGACTAGCTCTCGACTCTGAAATATTGCAGGACACTCCATCAAACATAATGCTCGATGAGATAAGACTTAGGCAGATTCTCTTTAATCTGGTAGGGAATGCCGTAAAATTTACTGAAAGGGGTTATATAAAAGTTACTGTGCAAACACTGAGAAAAAACACACTAAACAATTCCGTTGATTTAATAATAAGGGTTATTGATTCCGGGCCCGGGATATCTCAGAAAGATATCAATGAGATATTTAATCCATTTTTTCAAAAGCAACCCGATGAAACCAGAAAGCAGGAAGGAACAGGTTTAGGACTGGCCATTTCAAGACGATTTATTGAAATGATGAATGGTAGAATATCTGTAAATTCAACACCTGGTAAAGGAACTGAATTTGTTGTGTATATTCCTTCAGTTTCTGTTTTAGAAGATTATTCCAAAAAAACCGGAAAAACTACTAACCAGGCTAAAAATAAAAACCAGGAATTTAATTCACATAAAGAACTTGTTGGTTTATTGATGAATGAACTGGTAAGTAAATTTGGTTCTGAAAACAACGCCAATCTTTTTATTACTGAACAAATATGGTCGGAATATGACAAAATTGCCGACATTTTAGGATTTGATGAGATAATCAGTTTTTCAACTTTATTAAACAGCATAGCAGAAAAGGAAAACCTTAACTATCTTAAAGAATTCGCAGCCTTGCTTAGTCAGGAAGCCAACTCTTTTAATGTTATAGGGATTAACCGGCTACTGGCATCTTTTGAAACCTTAAGAAATTCTTAAGCAATACATAAAAGAATGATCTGTTAAATACCCTAATAAATGAACACACATCAGGAAAAGCTAATCAGTCGGAAAGGATTTAAGGTCCTAATCGTAGATGATGTACCAGAAAATATTCAGGTACTCGTTCACCTTCTCAATGAAAAAGGACTAAAGGTTAATTATGCCGAAAGTGGCGTAAAAGCATTAAAAGCCATAAAGAATAACATCCCCGATCTAATTTTACTCGATGTTTCTATGCCAGGTATGGATGGATTTGAAGTTTGTGAGAAACTCAAAAAAGATCAATTAACAGCTCATATACCGGTTATCTTTCTTACTGCAAAAGTTGATCAACAAGATGTTATCAACGGACTTGATAAAGGGGCTGTTGATTACGTAACAAAACCTTTTAATGCCATTGAATTGCTAAAGAGAATATTCACTCATCTCGAATTGAAATATAACCGCGATCTTATAACCACACAAAATGAAGAGCTTGCAAGGCTTAACGAAGTAAAGAACCAGCTTTTTTCAGTCATTTCTCATGATATGAAAAACCTTTTTAATAATATCCTTTTCGGAACAGAATCCTTAGAAAAGGAAATCGAATATTTCAATAAAAAGGAAGTGATTCAAATGGCAGGTATGATTCACGATTCAGCCCGCAGAGCCTTTAGTCTTCTGCAAAATCTGCTCGATTGGTCGCGCTCACAAATGCAGAGTATTAAAATTAACCCAATGCCGGTAGAAATTGTTATTCTTGTTAACCAAACTATTTCTTTGTTTAAACCTACCGCCCGAAAAAAAGATGTTTCGATCAATGTTACTACTGATGGTTCTATATTTCAGGCCTATACAGATCTCGAAATGGTGAATGCCGTTTTAAGAAATCTGCTATCCAATTCCATAAAATACTCACACCCAGGAGGGAAAATTGATATTAATATTAAAGAACTACCTCAATCAGTAGAAGTAAGGGTAACGGATTTCGGTGTGGGTATGACCATCGAGCAAATGTCAAGACTTAAAGACTCTGGTCAGACATCTTATTCTACACCCGGCACCCATAACGAGAGAGGCAGTGGTTTGGGGATGTTGCTAATTCGCGATTTTGTTGAAAAAAATAAGGGAGTTTTCGATTTTACCAGCACACACGGCCACGGCAGTTCGTTCTGGTTTTCATTACCCAAAATAGCTGCCAGGGATAATTAATTATTCATAAGGCAACTTTTACCGTTTATTTCTTTCAATTTTCTTACCTGCAACGCTTTTAGCGTACTTTGTTTAAAACCTATCCAAGGACACAGGGATACGATAAATTTTACTAATTTCGCACCTCGTAAAAAAGCCTAAATCCCTTATACAATGGAATATAATTTCACTACTATAGAGCAGAAATGGCAGAATTTCTGGCGCGAAAACAAATCTTACCAAATAGATATCAACACCGAAAAACCAAAATATTACGTGCTCGATATGTTTCCTTACCCATCTGGGGCAGGTTTGCATGTAGGGCACCCGCTTGGATATATAGCATCGGATATTTATTCGCGCTTCAAAAGGCAAAAAGGTTTTAACGTGCTGCATCCAATGGGATATGATGCTTACGGCCTGCCGGCAGAGCAATATGCCATTCAAACAGGTCAACACCCAGCCATTACAACAGAAAGAAACATTAAAAGATATCGCGAACAGCTAGATAAAATTGGATTTTCATTCGATTGGAACAGAGAAGTGCAAACCTGCGATCCATCCTATTACAAATGGACTCAATGGACTTTTATTCAGCTATTTAACCATTATTTCGATAACGAGCTGCAAAAAGCTCAACCCATAAACCGGCTCATAAAAATTTTTGAAAAATCGGGAAACGAAGGCCTTAATATAGCCTGTGATCCTGTAGATACATTTTCTGCCAATCAGTGGAATAATATGGCTGAACAACAGCAGCAAACTATTCTGATGAATTATCGTTTGGCTTATCTTTCTGAAACAATGGTTAACTGGTGCCCAAAACTCGGCACTGTGCTGGCAAACGATGAAGTAAAAGAAGGATTCTCTGTTAGAGGGGGCCATCTCGTTGAAAAGAAAAAAATGCAGCAGTGGCTGCTTAGAATAACGGCTTACTCTGAAAGGCTGCTAAACGGTCTTGATCATGTAGATTGGAGCGAGTCTTTGAAAGAAATTCAGCGCAACTGGATTGGACGCTCCGAAGGGGCTACAATTTTTTTCCCGGTTAAAAATCATAACTTATCTTTGGAAGTCTTTACCACCCGCCCCGATACCATTTTTGGGTCTACTTTTATGGTAGTTGCCCCTGAGCATGAGTATACCAATCAGATTACAACACCCGAATATGCTCAAAAAATAAAGGAATATGTTACGATGGCCCGCAACCGGTCTGAAAGAGAAAGAATGGCAGAAGTAAAAACTGTGAGCGGTCAGTTTACCGGAGCTTATTGCCAGCATCCTTTTTCGAAAAATCCAATTCCGGTTTATGTTGCCGATTATGTGCTGGCCGGCTATGGAACAGGAGCAATTATGGCTGTTCCCGCTCACGACAGTCGCGATTATGCATTTGCCAAATACTTTAATCTACCCATTACTGAAGTTGTTTCAGGAGGAAATATTGCCTACGAATCGTACGATGCCAAAACGGGTAAAATGATCAACAGCGATTTTCTTGATGGGTTAGAAGTAGAAGACGCCATTCCAAAAGTAATTAACAGGTTGGAAGATAAGGGCATTGGAAGCCGACGCATCAATTTTCGCCTGCGCGATGCCATTTTCAGCCGGCAACGATACTGGGGTGAACCTTTCCCTGTTTATTACAAGAACAATATCCCACATATGCTCGATGAAAGCAAACTGCCACTCGAGCTCCCCGAAGTAGATAAATACCTGCCCACAGAAAGCGGAGAACCGCCCCTTGCAAGAGCCACCAACTGGGAAACAGACGAAGGATACCCGCTGGAAACCAATACTATGCCTGGTTTTGCCGGTTCAAGTGCGTACTATTTGCGGTACATGGATCCGCACAATGACAGTGAACTCGTTTCTCCGAAAGCCATTCAATACTGGCAGGATGTTGACCTGTATATTGGCGGAGCAGAACATGCTACCGGACATCTTATTTACTCGCGTTTCTGGAATAAATTTCTCTTCGATATAGGGGTAAGTGTAAAGGAAGAACCTTTTAAAAAGCTGATCAATCAGGGTATGATTCAGGGGCGGTCTAACTTCGTTTATCGTGTTAAGGGAACCAATACCTATGTGTCAAAAGGTTTGCGAAAAGAATATGACACCATGACTATTCATGTTGATGTAAATATTGTCAGCAATGATATACTCGATATAGATGCTTTTAAAAAGTGGAACCCCGAATACAAAGATGCCGAATTTATTCTCGAAGACCAAAAATATCATTGCGGATGGGAGATAGAGAAGATGTCGAAATCTTTTCACAACGTTGTTAACCCCGATGATCTTATTCAGAAATATGGAGCCGATACCTTAAGACTTTATGAAATGTTTCTTGGACCACTAGAATATGCAAAACCCTGGGATACCAATGGTATAGAAGGTGTGTTCCGCTTCATCAGAAAACTCTGGAGATTATACCATAATGCCAACAATGAATTTGAAGTTGGTGATGGCCAGCCAACACCAGACGAGCTCAAAGTTCTACACAAAACCATTAAGAAAATAACCGAAGACATTGAAAAATTTTCTTTCAATACCGCAGTAAGCGCCTTTATGATTTGTATAAACGAACTAACTGAGCTAAAATGTAACAAACAAGAAATCCTTTCGCCACTGGCAATACTGATTTCTCCATTTGCCCCCCATATAGCAGAAGAACTCTGGCACCTGCTGGGTAACAACAAAAGTATTGTAGAAGAAAACTATCCAGTATACAAAGAAGAGTATATAGCCGAAGAAATGGATCTGTACCCGGTTTCTTTTAATGGAAAAACACGGTTTAAGGTAGAAATCGCAGCAGGTGCCACAAGCAAAGAAGTAGAGGAAACTGTGCTTAAAATGGATGAAGCACAAAAATGGCTTCAGGGAAAAACCCCAAGAAAAGTAATTATTGTACCCAAAAAAATCGTAAATATTGTTGTTTAGTATTCTCCTGGGTTTTACAGACCCGAAAAATTACTCATTCTTCCCATCAGAATATGGTTGATTAAGGGTTGTTATTATTAGTGAATAGTTTTTATTCTACAAATCCGTTCAAACTTTTAATTGATACATGAAAATTCTCATTCGTAATATTAAGCAACTTGTTCAGATAGATCGCAACTCACCCGAAAAAGTTTGTGGAAAAGCAATGTCTGATCTCCCAACCCTTGAAAATGCCTATCTTTTTATTGAAGAGGGTATTATCAGGGCTTTTGGTAAAATGGATGCCTTTTCACAAAGTGATATTTTTTTTCAGGCTACAAAAAATGATGTAAAGGAAATTGATGCCAGCGGACGTATGGTCTTTCCTTCGTTTTGCGATTCTCATACCCATATTGTTTATGACGGAAGCCGGGAAATAGAGTATATTGATAAAATCAGAGGCCTTTCTTACGAACAGATTGCAAAACGTGGCGGCGGAATACTGAATTCAGCCAAAAGGCTACAAAATGCATCTGAATTATCTTTGATTGATCAGGCTCTGGAAAGACTTCAGGAAATTAAAATGATGGGGACCGGCGCAGTTGAGATCAAATCGGGCTATGGACTTACCGCCGAAAGCGAGATGAAAATGTTGCGTGTTATTCGCAAACTCAAAGAAATCAGCCCATTGGCTATTAAATCTACATTTTTGGGAGCCCATGCAGTACCTGCTGAATATAAAGGTAGACAGAGCGAATATGTTGACCTGGTTATCAATGAGATGATTCCCGAAGTTGCCGGCGAAGATCTGGCAGATTATATAGATGTTTTTTGCGATCGGGGTTTCTTTACAGAAGAAGATACAGACCGGATTCTAATGGCAGGCATAAAACATGGCTTAAAGCCTAAAATTCATGCCAATGAACTCGATTTTTCCGGTGGCATTCAGGTGGGTGTTAAATATAATGCCTTATCGGTTGATCATTTGGAATTTACAGCTGAAAAGGAGATTGAAGCTCTTTTAAACTCCGATACAATGCCCTGCCTGCTGCCAGGTGCGGCTTTCTTCCTTGAAATGGACTTTCCTCCTGCCCGTAAAATGATAGATGCCGGTTTACCCCTTGCACTTGCCAGCGATTACAACCCGGGGTCTTCTCCATCAGGAAATATGCAATTGATTATGTCGCTTGGCTCAATTAAAATGAAAATGCTTCCCGAAGAAGTGATCAACGCTGTAACTATTAACGGGGCATATGCCATGGATCTGCAACATGAGCTGGGAAGCATTGCACTGGGTAAAAAAGCAAATGTTTTTATTTCGCACAAAATACCATCCTATGCTTTTATGCCCTACGCTTTTGGAAGCAATAAAGTACATACAGTGATCATTAACGGAAAGATTCAATAGATCAAATAATTCCCTAAATATACCCTACAGTGGAAAAAGAAAATGAGAGAATGATTGCCAAAACCCTTGCAGGCCTTGAGGGCTTGCTAGAAAAGGAACTTATAGAATTGGGTGCCAATGATGTTCAACAACAAAGAAGAGCGGTATCTTTTAAGGGTGATAAACAAATACTCTATAAGGCAAATCTTTGGAGCCGCACTGCTCTAAGCATACTTCAACCGTTATTCGAATTTCCTTTTGAAACGCAGCAGGATTACTATGATATTTTAAGAGAATACAAATGGGACGACATTTTTTCTGTAAATAAAACCATCGCGATTAATGCATTGGCATTTGACTCGGTTTTTACAAATACCCATTTTCTTGCACAACGCACCAAGGACGCCATTGCAGATTATTTTACAGAAAAAACAGGGAAACGGCCTAATGTAGATATTGACGAACCTCAAATAAAAGTAAATATATTTATAACAAAAAACAACTGCTCGGTGTCGCTTGATAGCAGCGGAGCCCCACTTTTCAAGAGAGGATACCGCAGAAAAAATGTTACAGCTCCATTGAATGAAGTGCTTGGAGCGGGATTAATTATGCTTTCAGGGTGGGATAAACAACAACCTTTTTATGACCCCATGTGTGGTAGCGCAACTTTTAGTATTGAAGCAGGTATGATGGCACTGAATATGGCGCCATCGATTTTTCGTAGAAATTTTTCCTTCTTTAACTGGCAGAATTTTGATTTTGCTTTATGGGAATCTCTCAAGCAAGAGGCCCGTGATGGGGAACTGAAAAATTCACCAGAAATACTGGCGTCTGATATCAGCAACCTTGCTATGGATGCTGCACGTCAAAATCTTATGGAAGCAGGTTTGCTGGGTAGAGTAAAACTTGAAAAGAGAGATTTCTTCCAGTCAATTCCTTCTCACGATAATGGAATGGTTATTATCAATCCTCCCTATGGCCGCAGGTTACAAAGTGAAAATATAAGTGAATACTACCAGAATATGGGTACTGCCTTAAAACATAATTATGCGGGATTTAAAGCCTGGATTATAAGCCCGGACAAACTACTGACACACAAGATAGGTTTGCGACACTTTACGCAAACTATGGTATTTAACGGGCAAATCGAATGTCGTTTTTTAGGATATGAACTCTATAAGGGTACAAAGAAAATTCACAAAACAGAGTCACGACAAAAACCTTTAAGAAAACGGATAGATCACGATAAAAAGTAGGGGTTGTTTAAAAAAAAGATGTTTATTTTGCTCCTATTGTTTAAAAAAGAAGGCATTTGTCACAGGAAGAAATAAATAACAAAAATTTAACATCGATCCTTTCGGCCCGTTACCAATAAAATATTATCTTTGTGCGTGTTTTGATAAATTGGGTAAAAATGTGTTGTTTTTATCCATGGGTTCAAGTCTTATTGACAGCTAAGATTTGCTCCCGGATTTAAGGGTGATTTGCTTGTTGTGAAACACGCAAAACTTAGGAAAAAAAGGAAATTTGCCGTCAGTAGCTTTGACTACAGTAAATTGAATGTTCAGTACTTGTATTGTAAATGATATTTGAACTGTCCTGGCTATCGGCAAATTTTTCCTTTTTCCTTTTTTATGATAGGAAAGCATCGCAAAAACAAAGATTTTTAAATCGTTTCAGTGAAGAGTATTCCTTTTTTTTGAACGAAATAATAATTAAAAATATAAATCAGGCAAAATTTTACCAGCTTTCATACAGCCGGATAATATTTTGCTTTTTTATTGATATTAATATAAAAAAGTAATGAAAAAAAGAGTTTTAGTAGCAACCGGAGGTGGAGATTGCCCCGGTTTAAATGCGGTAATCAGGGCTATTACCCTCAGAGCAGCAAGAGAACAGAATTGGGAAGTAATTGGAAGTATCAATGCTTTTGATGGTATTTTAAATGAACCTAATGAAATAGTTGTTTTAGATAGCAGGAGAGTGGGTGGAATCCACATTAGAGGGGGTACAATCATTGGTACCACCAACAAGGGTGGCCCATTTGCCTGGCCTATAAAGAACCCCGATGGTAGCTGGGGAAGCGCCGACCGTTCTGATGAAATGCTCCGGCGTTTGCAATATCTTGGTGTTGATGCAGTTATCAATATTGGTGGAGATGGTTCACAATCTATTTCACAACAATTATTCGATAAAGGACTCAATATTATTGGTGTTCCCAAAACCATAGATAATGACCTGTCGGCAACCGATTTTACTTTCGGTTTCCAAACAGCTGTTCAGGAGGCAACTTCTGCCGTTGATAAACTCGTAACCACGGCCGAAAGTCACAACAGGGTACTTGTTCTTGAAGTAATGGGCCGTTATGCTGGTTGGATAGCACTTCACGCAGCTGTTGCCGGCGGAGCTCATGTATGTCTGATTCCTGAAATCCCTTATGATATCCCCAAAGTAGTTGATAAAATTTATCAGCGCTTTAACAAAGGCCGTGGATTTGCCATTATTGTTGTGGCAGAAGGGGCAAAACCCAAAGACGGTGAAATGTTTTACGAAGAAAGCACTGAAACAGGCTATAAAAATGTACGTTTGGGTGGAGTAGCTACCAAATTGATCAAAGAACTGAAAGATGGTGGTATGGAGGCCGATATGCGCGAAACTGTTTTAGGCCACCTTCAGCGCGGAGGTACACCTACAGCTTACGACCGTGTTTTGGCTACTCAATTTGGTGTTAAAGCTTTTGAAATGGTACTCGAAGGCCGTTACGGAGAAATGGTATCGTATCGTCATCCAAATATTGTATCGGTTCCGTTTAAAGAAGCAATTGCACAATATAACTTTGTAGATCCCGATTCTAACATGGTTAGAACTGCCAGAGGAGTTGGTATTTGCATGGGTGATTAAAACTCGTGATAGCTTAACAGAATAAAAACTGCAACTTTTAACCAGTTGCAGTTTTTTTTGGTTAACACTTTTGCAATCTATTCCGGTAAGAGCTATCTTTATCATCCTTTATTTTCTTAATCCGCATGGAAAAAATCACCCTATTTGTTGACATTCTTCTCCCTTTACCCCTGCCTGGGTATTTTACCTACCGGGTGCCCGGCGAAATGAATGAATTGATACAAACTGGCATCAGGGTTGTGGTTCCTTTTGGTGCAAGAAAGATCTATTCGGGACTAGTTCGCAAAGTTCATCATACTCCACCACAAAATTTTCAGGCAAAATATATCCTTTCTGTATTAGACCACATGCCAGTGGTTACCATTAAACAATTTGAATTTTGGGAGTGGGTGGCAGATTATTACATGGCTGCTATCGGGGATGTAATGAACGTTGCTTTGCCTTCGGCCATGAAACTGGCAAGCGAAACCAAAATAACCCTCAACCCCGATTTTACTGACGAACTGCCACAGCTTAACGAAAAAGAACATCTGATTATTGAAACTCTGGAAATACAGAAAACTCTCTCTTTAAGTGAAATCACTAAAATTACCGGCCAACAAAAGGTATTTAACCTTATTGGAAACCTGATGGATAAAAAAATCATTTTTCTTCATGAAGAACTTGAAAATCCTTACAGGCCAAAAATTGAAAAATTTATCAGGCTTAGTGAAGCTTATCAAAGTGAAGAAAATCTTAAAGAAGCTTTTGACTATGCAGAGAAAAGAGCTCCTCGACAACTTGAAGTAATCATTGCCTGGATTAAGATTTCGGGCCGCTATCAATCAACTCTTCGGGAAGTAAGCATAAAGGAAATCAACCAAAGCGTTACACATGCACAAAGTGCAATAGATGCTCTGGTTAAGAAGGGAATATTTGAGATTTATCAAAAGTCTGTAAGTCGTTTTAATCACGCATCACGCACTGCAAAAGATATTGTGTTCAATGATTATCAATTACTTGCGCTAAAAGAGATTAAAGAACTCTGGAAGGAAAAAGATTGTGTGCTACTGCACGGGGTTACTTCCAGCGGAAAAACCGAAATTTATATTCAACTGATTAGAGAGGTTTTAGATAATGGGAAACAGGCACTTTTTCTGTTACCGGAAATAGCTCTTACTACCCAGATTATTAAGCGCATTCAGCATCATTTTGGAGATAAGGCCGGGGTTTATCACTCCCGGTTTAATGAAATGGAACGTACAGAGGTTTGGAGTAATCTTGTAAATGGAGGTATTGAAACTACAGGTAAGAGAATTTCGTACCAGCTTGTGGTGGGACCAAGATCTTCAGTATTTCTTCCGTTTAGTCAGCTGGGGCTGATCATTGTTGACGAAGAACACGAAACGTCTTACAAACAACATGACCCAGCACCACGGTATAATGCGCGTGATGCCGCTCTATGGCTGGCCAACCAGCATGGGGCAAAAGTTCTTTTGGGTTCAGCAACCCCAGCCATAGAATCCTACTCCAACGCCAAATCAGGAAAATATGGATTAGTTACCCTTTTGAAAAGATATGGAGGTATGCAGATGCCCGAGATCCTGGTGGCCGATATAAAGAAGGAATCCAGAGAGAAGAAAATGAAATCTCATTTATCTTCCTTACTATACACAAAAATACAAACCGCACTCGAAGAAAAAAAACAGGTAATTCTATTTAAAAACAGGCGCGGTTTCTCCATCCATATGGAATGTGATCAATGCAACTACATCCCCACATGCACCCAATGCGATGTTAGCCTGGTTTATCACAAACATATTAATAAACTGAAGTGCCATTACTGCGGTTATTCTGTTACACCCCATAATCAATGCCCATCGTGCGGTTCTAATGGTATATCATTAAAAGGATTTGGTACAGAAAAAATAGAGGAAGAATTACCTGTTCTTTACCCTGATGCAAGGATCAAACGTATGGACCTTGATACTACCCGTGCCAAAAATGCCTATAACAATATCATCAGTGATTTTGAAGAAAAGCAAATTGATATTTTGGTGGGAACACAAATGGTAAGCAAAGGCCTTGATTTTGAAAATGTAGGAGTAGTAGGAATCCTAAGTGCTGATAGTATGCTTGGATTTCCTGATTTTAGGGCACATGAACGTGCATACCAAATGATGGCCCAGGTTAGCGGCCGTGCTGGAAGAAAAAACAACAGGGGAAAGGTTATTATACAGGCACTCGACCCCTGGCATACTATTATAAGGCAAGTTATTGATAATAATTATGAAGAAATGTACCATCAACAAATGCTTGAACGGCGCAATTTTCATTACCCTCCCTTTTATCGCCTTGTATTATTAACACTTATGCATGCCGATCCACAAAAAGTGAATACTTCTGCTGCTTATCTTGCAACCCGGTTAAGGCAGCAACTACCCATAGACCAGATATTAGGCCCTGAATTTCCCCCGGTTGCCCGCATTAAAGCGCAATATTTAAAAAACATTTTGGTGAAACTATCCCGAAATAAGGACTTTGTAAAACAAAAAAAAATACTCAACCAGATAACTCACAACTTTAGCATCGATACAACTTTTAAAGCTGTAAGGCTAAAGATCAATGTTGATCCTGTCTAAATATTTAAATCTGATTAAGAAAGGTTTTATCTTTGGATTATCTTCATGAGGTTTTGATACCCACGACTCGATTATTTCTGGCCGGTTTGCTGTAAGCTTGTTAAGAACGTAGTAATATAGCTAATCTTCAGGAACAATAAAAATGTCCTCATCCTTCTTTTTCATCAGGTATTTCTCACGTGCATAGCGTTCAAGTTCTTCCGGGTCATTTTGGAGCATCTCAACATGAATACTGTCACTAACGATTTGTTGCCTGTAGTAATCCTTTTCTTTTTCGAGCTCCTTTATTTGCCGGGTTAAACGGTATTGCTGAATGAGATTATTCTGATCAAAAAAACCAAACCAAACCCCCGCAGCTACCAATACCAATGCATATAAGTATCTGTTTTTGTAGGAGAAAGAAATTTTTTCTAACATCTTGCCGGCAATATAGAAATGGAGTTAATAATTAAATTATGGTAAAGGTAGTTGAAATTCATTTATTCAAGCCCTTTAACACGGGGTTTTCCGGCAACAAAATTTTTGAGATAAAAAGGCTCAAAATAGGCAACATCTACAAAATCCTTTTCTGAAAATTTCTTTAGAGCGGGTTTTATAAGGCCTCTAACAGATGGATAAATATTTTCAGAAATCGATATCCTGGGATGCAAAAGTGTTTCTTTGCATTTGCCAGCCCCATCTCCAAATATACACATTGTGCCATTTTGTAAAAATGAAGAAAAGGAATTGGCATCAATGATTTCTGCCATCGTTTCCCTAATGATATTCAGATGGTTGTCGTAAACGGCATTGTAAACTTCCATGCGCCGGGCATCAATCATGGGAATATAGTAATCATACTGGGTGAAAATGTTTTCTCTCGCTACTAAGGCTAATCCATAGAGCGAATTGATGGCAATGAGAGGAATGTCAAGTCCGTAGCAAAGTCCTTTGGCTACAGATACACCAATACGTAAGCCAGTGTAAGAACCCGGCCCCATGCTTACAGCAACCGCATCGAGATTAGAGAAATTCAGGTTAACTTCTTTAATAGCAGACTCAATAAAAGAAGTAAGCTGTGAAGAATGTGAATATTCCATTGATTTATCTTCCCTGATGGCAAGTTTTTGATGCTGGTTTATTACTCCTACAGAACATATACTTGTGGCTGTTTCAATAAGCAGGATATTGGGCATAGAAAGCAAAATTAATGAAAGTAGATGCAAAATTACACTTTTCGCAACCAATTCAATAATTCACTATTCCGAAAATAGATTCTCCCGTTCTGTTTTCTCAACAACGTCTCCATCATTTAAACTTCGCGAAACGGCTCTGAATGGTCCTGTAACTACTTCATCATCAACATTAAGCCCTGATATAATCTGAATAAAGTTACTATCCTGAATACCTGATTCTACAGCGGTAAGGGTAACTGTACCATCTTCGTTGTACACAAACACAAATTCCTGTACTTTTTTACTCAGGGTACCTGTACTTACAATGTTTTCTTGTTGAGATAGTGAGTCTGTTTCGTTTTTTTCTTCGTCTGTTCGAGTTGTTACTGCCTGAATAGGAATACTTAACACATCGTATGCTGTTTCTGTCTGAATATCTACAGATGCCGACATACCCGGACGGAAGGGTGACAGATGAGGTTGATCGGGGCGAAGAAGATGTTCATAGGACTCGGGCAACATTTTTATTTTTACTTCAAAATTGGTTACCTGATCAACGGAAGCCATCTGGTTGAGTGCCGAGTTGGCTATGGAAGTTACCACACCTTTGAATTGTTGATTAAAATATGCATCAATTTCGATAAGTGCAGTATCTCCTTCATTAACCCGGATAATATCATTTTCATTAACTTCTACCAATACTTCCATTTCGTTAAGATTGGCGATGCGTAATATTTCGGTACCGGCAAATTGTGATGTCCCTACTACCCTTTCCCCGAGTTCGGCATCCAGTCGGGAAATCGTTCCATCCATGGGCGCATAAATATTTGTTTTGGTAAGATTCTCCCGGGCCTCCCGCAGTGTAGCTTCAGCACTTTGTACCTGAAACTGAGCCGCAACAACACTTTGACTCCCTGCTTCCACCTCAGCCTTGGCAACAAGAAATTGTGACCGGGCAGAATCAAACTCCGATTCGGAGATAGCATCCTGCTCATAGAGTGTTTTGCTTCTGTTAAATGCTGCTTCAGCATTAATAAATTGAGCTTCGGCCTGGGCTTTACGAGCCCTGGAATTGGCAAGATTGGCTTTACTGGTATTAAGTGAAGCTTCAACACGATCAAGTGCTGACATGTAAATTTCGGGATTAATCCTTACCAGCATACTCCCTTTCTGCACAAAATCGCCTTCATTAACCAGTAGCTCCACAATTTCTCCTGAAACGTCGGGGCTGATTTTTACTTCAGTAACGGGTTGCACTTTACCGTTTGAGGTTACAGTTTCTATAATGGTGCGGTTTTGTATGGCTTCCACAGTTACTTTAATCCCTGCGGGTTCCCCGATCCATCCAGCCTTGCGCCCAACAAGAACTATCACAAGTAAAATTACAATAATGATGCTCGCTAATATTAAAATCCTTTTCTGCTTCATAGTTTATAGGTCTGTTTAGCTACTTAAAATTTAGTTTTATTAAAATGAGAGGGGTTCACCCATATAGAAATCCAGGATTTTTACCCGGAAAATGAATTCATATTTTGATTGCAGAAGCTCTGATTCTGCTGTTGATAAACGGTTTTTGGCATCATTATATTCAAGAGAATTTACCATTCCCACGTTAAATCTTTGCTCTGTATAACGAAAAGATTCCTGAAGTGCCGTTACATTTTTTTCAGTGGCAGTGTAGCGTTTAAGAGCAGCGGTTGCGTCAGCATGAGCCTGTTGTATGGTTTGAAAGAGTTGCTCACGAACTATCTGGTTTTGAAGTCTTGCGTTTTCCAGATTGATACGCGAACGACTTATATTGGTTTTTACCTGGAAATTGTTAAAAATGGGAACACTTAGAAAAAAGCCCAGGCTTCGGTTCAGGTTATCCGAGAGCTGATCATTAAATGGTTTGATCCTTGATTGAAATTCAAAGGTTGGTCCAAAAACCTGCTCTCCCGAAGCTGTTAGTCCAATTACTTCCGGATCTGTCATTATTACATCAGTAATTTCAAGGCTGGCTCCCGAATATCCGGTACCAATTGATCCTCTCATAGATAAAGAAGGGCTTCTGCTCCCTTTGGCCACCGCAAGACCTTTTTCTGCACTCATAATACGCAGCTCCGCTGACCTTATTTGTGGTTGCTCCTGTACCGCAATACCATATACCAGCATGGGTGAATAGGGAGAATCTTCAGTCTCATTCATTTCAATCTCAGGAACAGCTATGGTAAATTCAACATCTTCTGGTAGGAATAGTATTTGCCGGAGATTAAGATAAGCAAGGTCTAACTGGTTTTGTGCATTCACCAATTGTAATTCTTCGGTTGCCAATTGCGCCTGTATGGTAAAAAGAGAACCTCGGGGAAGTGTTCCTGCATCAACCAGCTTGGTAGTTCTTTCTACCTGTAAACGTGTTATATCTGCTTGGTTCGCTGCATTTTCAACCAATTCAAGATTGAAAAGTATTTGCAGATAGGCAGATGAAACCAACAGAGCAACGTCGTTATAGCTGGATTCCAGATCAAGTTTTCCGGCTTCCAGATCCAAACGGTTTTGTTTAATGGTATTTTGCACTTGCAAACCACTAAAAAGATTGAACCCGCTGGAAAGGCTGAAATTATTTGAACGTACTGTTTCAGTAGCAAAATCGTTGGTAAAAGGATCAACAGTTCGTCCAAAATTGTAAGAATGGCCTGCACTACCATTTAAATTGGGAAACCTTGAAGCCCGACTCTGGAGAAGATTCTGCTCTGCCAGATCTACTGATAGCTTTTGTTGTTGCAACTGAAGATTATTTGACCAAGCCTGATCTATACATTGTTCAAGGGTGTAATCTGTGTAAGATTGTGCAATGGTCACTTTCGCAGATAAAGCACTTAGAATTACAAGTATCAGAAAAATAATCAAAATTCTGTTATGCATAAGGTGAGATTTTTTGGTTGAATTTTTTATATGATTGGGCAATAGGTTAAACAGCTTGATAAGTGCAATTCAATAAGACGCCGGAAATTTTTTATTATTACAGATGTAAAAAATATTCGATATGTTTTACATATCATCCTATTAGCAATCTTAAACAAAAGCACCAAACTATTGTTTGGCTTCATAAAAAATAGATTAAAATAGGGTTGTAATGAAAATAGTAATTTCTGGTAAAACAGGGTTTATAGGTAAAAATCTTACCTCATATTTTTCGAAAAAGGGTTATGAAGTTTCAGGAATAGGAAGAACCGATTTTGAAAAAGGTATTTCGCATTTGGCAACATTAATTTCAGGATCCGATGTGCTAATCAATCTTGCAGGAGCACCTATAATTAAAAGATGGACTAAAAGTTACAGTAAAAAACTCTGGGATAGTCGGATTATTACCACCCGCCAGTTAACTGATGCAATTGCAGTAACCCATGAAAAGCCTAAGGCTTTTTTTTCTGCTTCAGCTGTTGGGATTTACGATAGGCATGGAATAAATACGGAAGAAAAAAATACTTTCGATAATGATTTTCTGGGTTTGCTTTGTCAAAAATGGGAAGAAGAATCTCAAAGAGCAAGAATACACTCGGCAACATATAACATTCGCATTGGTATTGTGCTGGGAAAAAATGGTGGTGCCCTGCCACAAATGGCACTTCCCTTTAAGCTTTTTGTTGGTGGAAAATTAGGAAATGGACATCAGATGACTTCCTGGATACATATCAAAGATTTTGTGAAAGCTATGGATTTTCTAATTATGAAACTTCCTGATAAAAAAGTATTTAATTTTACTGCACCGTTTCCGGTTTCTAACGCTGAGTTTTCATCTGTTCTTGCCCGAAAACTGAACCGGCCCAATTTACTTGCTGTACCTGGTTTGGCAATAAAGCTCTTATTTGGTGAAGGTTCAGTTGCTTTGCTTAATGGTCAAAATGTAATTCCGGAAAATTTGCTTAATGAAGGATTTCAGTTTGAATTTCCTGCGCTGGATAAAGCTTTGGAAGATTTACTGGTAAACCATTAGGAGACAATGATTTTCGCAACTACTCAGATTATTTAGGCTGAATGCCGAAGGCTTTTTGAATATTGAAAAAAATCTATTTTATGCACCTGACACTCTTTCTCATTAGATATTTTTATTAAAATATGCTTCGTCAGCAGGTTGAACTACACTTGGATTAATAATATCTGGTGAATTCCTAAACTCTATCACTCTACAGCCTATATACCTTAACAGTTAATGATTTTTTAAATGGCTAGGTATGCCTTTAATAATCCGGAAAATTTAGCCAAAAAGAATAGAGAATACTTCTTCCACTTTAGCAACTGAATGAATCTTGATTCCCAATGATTTAACATCGATCCCCTTCAGGCTATACCTGGAGATGAAAATTTCTTCGAACCCCAGTTTCTGTGCTTCGGCAATACGTTGTTCAATCCTATTAACAGGCCGAATTTCTCCTGTAAGTCCAACTTCGGCAGCAAAGCAAGCCTTATCGCTCACCGCAACATCTTCTGATGAGGAGAGAATAGCACAGATCACTCCCAGGTCAATAGCTGGGTCGTCAACCCGCAAACCGCCGGTAATATTCAGAAAAACATCTTTAATGCTAAGCCGGAAACCACATCTTTTCTCGAGAACGGCCAGGAGCATATTTAAGCGTCTTACATCAAAACCGGTTGATGATCTTTGCGGCGTCCCGTAGGCTGCAGTGCTTATGAGTGCCTGAGTTTCGATCATAATGGGCCGCATTCCTTCAATAGTAGCAGAAACGGTAATTCCACTCATTGGCTCATCGCGATGGGTAAGTAATATTTCTGATGGATTGGATACTTCCCTCAGCCCATCGTTGCGCATTTCAAAAATACCCAGTTCCGAGGTTGAACCAAAGCGGTTCTTCTGCGAACGTAATATCCGGTACATGTGATTGTGATCGCCTTCAAACTGTAATACGGTATCTACCATGTGCTCCAGAAGTTTAGGCCCTGCCAGCGATCCTTCTTTGGTAATATGCCCTATAAGAAAAACCGGGATGCCATTCTCTTTCGAAAATTTCTGAAACTCAGAAGAACACTCCCTTATTTGTGAAATACTACCGGCCGAGGATTCAATACTTGGGGTAGTAAGGGTTTGAACAGAATCAATAACCAAAAGATCAGGGTTTACATCGTTAATATGATGAAAAATGGTTTCGGTATTGGTTTCGGTAAGAATATAGCAGTTCGAATCGGTAAGTCCCAACCGTTGGGCACGCATTTTAATTTGCAGGTCGCTCTCCTCGCCTGAAATGTAAAGTACCTTTTTATTCGGAATATTTAAGGCAACCTGCAGCATAAGAGTAGATTTTCCGATGCCAGGTTCGCCCCCAACTAAAATCAGGGCACCGGGAACGATACCACCACCCAAAACACGATCAAGCTCTTTATTAGCCGAAGTAAAACGTTGTTCTTCACGGGCTTCAATATCTGCAATTAATCGCGGCCTGGAAGTTGCCAGTTTTTGACTGGCTCTTAAGGAATTTCCTGGAGTTGGTTTCTCGATTACTTCTTCAACATAGGTATTCCATTCGCCACAAGATGGGCATTTGCCAATCCATTTAGCTGATTGGGCACCACATTCCTGACAAAAAAATGCTGTCTTTACTTTGGCCATTTAGGAAGGGATATAAAAGAGAAAGGGAAAACCGTTGGCTTAAAAGCTTAGAGGGTTTTCCCTTTGCAACCATGAAAACAAGGCTTTAAAATTACTAAAAGTTTTTAATCCTGTCAAAATATTTTCACAAACTCCTTATACAATACTCCTCCTTCTATATCAAGCTTAATGATCATTTGCTCATTGGTGAGCTTTAAAACGTCCCAACGATCATTATATAGCTCACTCGAAGTGTCAATAATTTGCAATTTTGTACCTACGGGATTGGTTTCGAGAACGTAGATTCCTGTATCGGTAATTGTCACAGAACCAGGATCTGTTTTTGGATTTCTCTTCATGGTAAGATCACCGTTGTTAAACTCCCACACATACATGTAAATGTCGTTAATGTTTTCAACATTCACCCGTTCCCAGGAACCTTTTAACAGATCATTCTTGCTTTTGGAACAAGAATTAAAAGAGGCCACAAAGGCAATAGCCAAAAAAAGGAGAGTAAATTTACTCATATTGAAATTTTTATCTATTGTATTGTATAGAAATTCAGAAAAATGCTGCAACAAATTTAGCGAAAAATCATGAAATTAAAACATCCCACTTATTCTAAGAGTAAAATTCCTGTGTGGCCTTACATCCCCGGGCCTGCCCATATATTCAGTATTTGTTACATTTTTTACCACCAATGAAACCTTATAAAATTTGCTTATGTAATACCCAATGTTAATATCCATCAAAAAATAACCGGTGTTTTTTTTCTGCCAATAATCATAAAATCCCGGAAGAATAGTTTCACGTGTGCCAGGGTTCACAAACACATCGTCTATATTCAGCATAGCAGACCGGTAAAAAATATTAGTTCCTGTTTCGATATCCCCTTTTCGGGTTTGAAAACTTATGCGAGTCGAGTGTTTGCGCCTGTATTTTAAGAAAACATCTTTATTGAGACCAGTAGCATAATTAAACTCTACTGGCCAAACAAACAGATAGCCTCCACTAAAGGTATGCTCATAATTGTTAAAATTCCTGATAAACATAAATTCTGTTTCGGTTCCGTAAACTCTTGAGTATTCAGTATTATCAGCCCTGAAACCCGGCATCGACAACCCAGAAACCTGGTCAGGGTAAACACCGAATAGATACTCAATCATATCCTTATTTTGCGAATAAAATATAGCCAAATCCAGCAATCCATCCCACTGTTTAAAAGCGATTCCTTGTTTTATACCCAACTCTGCATTCCATCCAGATTCTGGTTTTATCTCAGAATTAGGAAATATTCTAATGGCTCCTAAGGTGGTAGAAGCGTGTTTTTCGGCTATAGAAGGATACCTGTAGCCCTGTCCATAAGAAGCTCTTAAAAATGTATAACTTAAAGCCATGTAATTAATTCCGGCTCTAAACAATGGAATAAGCCTATCTGCAACACCATTAAGGCTGTTGAATTCCAGCCTTACACCGCCAACAATGGTCATTTTTTTATTTACCTTTGCATCGGCCTGCGAGTAGGCTGCCAGATTATAGGCTGAATGATTACCATAAAAAAGAGACTTTACCCGAGAAATGTATTGAGAAATTCCAGTGTTAATGTTAAATCCGTAGGGAAGCTTAATCAGTGCCTGATATTCGGCAAAAGATGATAACGCAAGGCTTTCATTGTTGGGTGCATCAGGAAATTTATTATCGCTCATTTGAAATCGGGTGCGCAGGTTATGATTGATCATACCTCCGGAATCAAAGCTGAAAAAGGGATCTATAGCAATAAAGATGCTTTTGAGATTGATAGCCGTTGAATCATTTTGTCGCAAGGCGCCGGTTAAGGCATTTTCCCATAACAGAAAGTCTCTCTTATCAGTAAAACCTGCCAGAGTATTAATGCCATATTCAAGTCCTTGTTTTTTGGGGTGGACATGACGGAGTGTTAGATTAACGCGGGCCAGATTTTCATGATTAAGGCTTCTATATCCATCGTCCTTTAAACCAAACAACCCTATTCCTAAATCTGTATTATTGTATTTTTTAATATGGGAAAACGAACCGGAATGAAATAATCTGGGATTAGTACTTTCCCACCATTGCCAGTCTTTATTTCTGGGTTGGTCAAACAAACCTGTTTCAGCAAAAAAGGTTGTTTTTCCTGCTTCAGATGCCCTGGCTGTTCTGAAATTGATTACCCCATTTAGCGCTGATGAGCCATAAAGTACGGAAGAAGCTCCTTTGATAATTTCGATTTGTTCAATATTTTCGAAGGGTAGAAATTGCCAACGAATATTAGATGCATCTGCGGCTAATATAGGCAACCCATCAAGAAGTGTTAATACTCTCGATCCGGCGCCATAACTGAAACCACTACCTCCACGCACCGATGCCTGCCCATCAATTACTTCGATACCCGGGCTGCGATTTATCAATTCATGGGCATTATTGATGTGCCCCGAAGTAATTTGTGCAGGCCTTATGATACTCATAGAAACTGTTGATTCTGCCACTCTTTGTGATACCCTGCCTGCAGTTACAACAACCTGATCAATTTGAGCAGATTCCTGCTCGAGGTAAATCAAAAGCCACAAGGTATCTCCGGGGTTAAGCATTAGTTTTTCGCTCTTTGACTTATAGCCCAGATATTGGAATTGAATTACCTGCTCACCCGCTGGAATATCAAGGTTAAAGATGCCCTTCTCATTACTCACAGTGCCTCTCCCTGTTTGCCAAATGATACCAGCCCCCGGTAAAGGTTCTCCGGAAGAAGCATCAGTTACCTTACCCCCAACAAGTGCCTGCTGTCCATAAGAAACTGAGAATAAAACTGAGAATAAAAAGGCAACCAGGCAGATTTTCATTATAGCGCTTTAAATGTAAGCCGGATTTGCAGGATGGGATTGGATGGGTCTTGAAAATTGGGGAAAGAAGTAGTTACTTTTAAAGACTCCTGCGATAATTCCAAAATGTTGGTACTTAACTGTGGAACAGGAAGACTATCAGAAAGGATTACCAATTCTTTTTCACTATTGGCAAAACGCCAGGTACCTTCATAACCACCAAAAGAACCGGTGCCATCTTCACGGAAATTTGCCTGTCCTTTAAAATTTTCTAAAAGTTCTCCAGGCCCACTGGCATCTAACCCATTGATGAGTAAACTATCTGATGTCCATAAATTATCTGTAAGCAATCTGAAACGCTCCGATACCTCTTCATCTTTTTCGCAGGAAATTAAAATAACCATAGTAGCAAGAAGGAGACTCTTAATAATTGAATTCATAATGTTCATGGGATATCATTTTAACTGAGTAAACTTTAATTCTGTTATAGTTATCATTAATAAAAAACTGAAAGAAAACATCTGAATTTATTTATAATAGAATATCAAATAACAAAGATTAAAGTTAATAAGTTTTGAAAAGGTTACAGCACAGAAAAGAAAAAACCTGCCATAAGACAGGTTCTTTCATCATGGTTGCATTTGGTATTTATTGTGGATTATTTAGTATAACTCACAGAACCGTTTAGAAAGGCTTCTTCAACAAGCTCTTCTGGTTTGCTGATGGTCTTTAATAAAGTTTTGAGCTCATCATTAGAAACTCTCAGATTCCTTGTTTCATCAGTTACCAAATCTTCATTTACTGGCATTTCTTCTTTTACGGGTACGAATAAAACATCAGAAACATTTCTTCCTTGTTTGCTTACACCCACGTTTAGTAAAATCATGTTATCATCAACAACAGATTCTACCTTCGACCAAACCTCAACTGCTCTGCTGTCATTAATAAACATTTTGAATTTTTGGAAGGAACCTCCCATGGAAACATTGGTAAAAAGGATGATCATTGCTGCTGCGGTGGTAATTTTTGCTATTGCTTTCATATCTGTAAATTTTTAGGTTTTAAGTTTGGTTATTTATTTATCATTTAATAACCAGTTACTGTGCCATAATTCATATCTATCTCTATTATAATTTGTTACATTGATCATAACAAGCTAATAGGAAAACAATCACTGTGTTTTAGTGTACGGTATTACTAATACACTGTTCGTTTACGTACAGTAAAATATAAATGTGAAAAGCAGGGTGATGCAAAGGCCCTTTTCTGCCCTGTATATTAAAATAATTTTTGCACCTTTGCAGCATTACTGGAAATGCATGACAAACGCAATCAAAAGACTGGCCGGCCAAACGGCTATATACGGTGTAAGCAGTATTGTGGGCAGGCTTCTCAATTATCTGCTGGTTCCTCTGTATACCAACTATTTTCTTACCCATGAGTTTGGTGTAATTACCGAAATATATTCCTACGTTGCCATTCTTATCGTAATTCTTACTCATGGAATGGAGACCGCATTTTTCCGGTTTTCAGAACAAAATTTAAATCAGAAAAACTCAGTTTTTGGCACGTCGTTGTTCTCTGTTCTTACTCTTTCAGGGGTATTTGTAATTTTCACCACTGTTTTCAGCAGCGATATTGCAGCCCTTATGCGCTATCCTGATCATCCGGAATATGTATTGTGGTTTGGGATCATAATTGGTTTGGACGCTGTAATGTCTATACCTTTTGCCCGACTTAGGGCCGAAAACCGCCCCATTTTATTTGCCACAGTAAAACTGGTTGGTATTGGGGTTAACATAGCCCTGGTAGTGTTTTTCATAGTAGGATGCCCGTGGTTAGTTAAAAATGCACCATCCTATATTGTATCATGGGTACAATCTTTTTACAACCCCGAAATTGGAGTAGGATATGTTTTTATTTCAAATCTTGCTTCCAGCGTCATCATAGGGTTTATGCTGCTACCTGTAATTTTACGAAGTGGTTTCAAAGTTTCCATCTCCATCTGGAAAACCATGATCGTTTATGCCATACCCCTTTTGATAGCCGGACTGGCAGGCGTGCTTAATGAAGCTCTCGACAAGATTCTTCTTAAATACATGCTCCCGGCCGATATTGCCATGTCGCAACTGGGTATTTATGGTGCATGCTACCGTGTTTCTGTATTAATGGTGCTTTTTACACAAGCATTTCGCTTTGCAGCCGAGCCATTTTTCTTTGCCGAGTATAAAAATGAAAATGCCAAAGCCCTATACGCCAGAGTTATGAAAGTATTTGTTGTAACCTGCCTTTTCATCTTTCTGGGTATTATGCTTTATATGGATATTATCCAGTATTTTATTGGAAGCGATTTTCGTGAAGGACTCCAGGTTGTGCCCATTCTGCTAATGGCACATATTTTTCTGGGAATATATTTTAACCTTTCCATCTGGTATAAACTTACCGGGCAAACCCGTTTCGGTGCCTATATTGCCGTTATTGGGGCTTTCATTACCATTGTGCTCAACATCATGCTTATCCCGGTTTTGGGTTACATGGGCTCTGCCTGGGCACATCTTTTCTGTAATTTCAGTATGACATTGATTTCATGGTATTGGGGTAAAAAATACTATCATGTTAAGTACGATATTCCACGCATATTCCTTTTTATGGTAGCTGCTCTTGTGCTTTTCTGGCTTCACGGGTTGATTCCTGAAATACATCGTATTGTTGGCTGGATTATCAGTGCATTTATTTTGGCCGTTTTTGCGTTTTCTGTTTGGGTTATCGATGCCGAAGCACGTGAAACCTTAAAACCTCTGCTTTTTCGTATCTCCAATAGATTCAAACCTTTACGATAGCTTAATCATCACCCTGGCATCTGTTTGCCCGAAAATGATTACATTTGAAGTACCAAATCCGATAATATTACCCTTAAATATTTGTTTAGCTGTCATGATTGAAACACATTCGTATACAACTTTAGAACATTTGGATCAAACACCAATAAGTGCTACGGCAAAAAAATACCTTGATATCCTTTTAAAGGAAAATCCAAGGCTGGAAATCATACTGCGTGAATCAGATACTTTTGAAAATGTTGAAATAGCTTTAAGAAAAAGGCTGATGCAATATATGGATAATAACCCGCATGCCTTTGCCTGTTATCAGTATAAAAGCAAGGGAATGAATGCGCTCAAAAAGCTCTCATGGCAAGACATAGCCGCAATTCGTATTATGGATTATATCGATCATTCAGGCATTACCATTGATGATTTAAATCTCAAGGGGAAAAAAGCCATATCAGAACCATTCAAAGTTCTTTGGCTGGCAACCATAGAAGGAATTGGCGGAGCTAAAACAAACTTCTTTAAAGACATGATCCAACTTTTTAGACAGTTTAATGGCCAGGCAAAAAGACAATTGCCGGATTTGGATCAAATTCAGACCTGGATGAAAAGACATTATTCCGGTCTGGATAAGGAGATTGTTAAAATAAGAAAACAAAATAAGCAAAGAATTATTAATATTCTTGCAAAAAAGATTGACTCCGGCGAAATAAAGAGTCCCAAATATAAATTCCCCGCAGGACTAACATGGGAAGATAAAATTAGGATGATGAATGGTTGGTGGAACGATCACATTTTTCACCTGCGTTTTGCCGTGCGAAATCCTGATCTGCTCAACGAATTACTGGCCAATTCGCTCGACGATGAAACCATGAAAGTACTTTACAGAGCGCATAAACAGGGTATTCCTTTCTTTATAAACCCCCATTATCTTTCGTTGCTAAATGTTGATGTACCTGACTTTGCTCGTGGTGCCGATCTGGCTATACGCTATTATGTAATTTACAGTAAACAACTGGTTGATGAGTTTGGACATATTGTAGCATGGGAAAAAGAAGATATTGTTGAGCCCGGAAAACCCAATGCTGCCGGATGGATCTTACCTACCCGCCATAATGTTCATCGCCGTTATCCGGAAGTTGCCATTTTAATACCCGATACCATGGGACGCGCCTGTGCCGGGTTGTGTGCATCTTGCCAGCGAATGTACGATTTTCAGCGTGGCCACCTAAATTTTGATCTCGATAAGCTGAGACCGCAAGAAACATGGGATGATAAGCTGGAACAGATCATGAAATACTGGGAAAATGATTCACGATTGCGCGACATTCTAATTACAGGTGGCGATGCTCTGATGAGCTCCAACTCATCTCTCGAAAAAATTCTTAATGCCGTTTACAATATGGCTGTAAAGAAAAAGGAAACCAATAAATTGCGAAAAGATGGCGAAAAATATGCCGAAATTCAGCGCATACGGTTAGGTACAAGACTTCCGGTTTATCTACCACAACGCATTACACCCCAGCTGGCAGATATTCTGGCCACCTTCAGAAAAAAAGCATCAGCCATTGGTATAAGTCAATTTGTTATCCAAACTCATTTCCAGTCGCCTCTGGAAATTACTCCGGAAACAAAAAAAGCAATAGACATGTTGCGTAATGCCGGCTGGATGATTGCCAATCAACTGGTCTTTACTGCACCTTCTTCGCGTCGCGGCCATGCAGCCAAACTGCGTAAAGTGCTCAACGATATAGGAATTTTATCTTACTATACTTTTTCTGTTAAAGGATATATGGAAAACAGTTCCAAATTTGCCACCAATGCCCGCGCAGCCCAGGAACAAATGGAGGAGAAGATTTTTGGGCAGGTCCCTGCTGAAAATCTCGAAAGACTAAAAGAATTTCCGGCTCATGCCGAAAAAATGATAGAACAGATTGATTCTCTCCGTAACGATGCAGGCCTGCCCTTTTTGGCCACCGACAGAAATCTGTTAAACCTGCCGGGAGTTGGTAAAAGCATGACCTTTCGTGTTATTGGAATTACCCGAAATGGCCGTCGAATTCTTGAGTTTGACCACGATAATACCCGCAGCCATAGCCCTATTATTAAGAAAATGGGTAAATTTATTACTGCAGAATCCAAATCTATTGCTGCTTATCTCGATCAGATTGAAGAAATGGGTGAAAACCGGAAAGAATATGAAACTATTTGGGGGTATAGCATGGGTGAAACCGAAAAAAGGGCGCCTGTTTATGAATATCCTGATTTTGATTTTCAACTTACCCCAACATTTACCAATTTTGAATGTTAGAAATAGCTGAATACTCTGATTAAGATAGCAAGCTAATTTTACGAATTATTTCTTTACGCAAGCTGATAAGCTAAACCTATTCTTTAATGAAGAATAATAAACCGGCCTGGTTGATTATCAAGGAAAGGCTTTCGGGCCTGTTGATATTATTTTTGAATATTATTTCCCGTTTTCCGTTTTCCGTTTTATTTGTTTTTGCCTCTGTTTTGGCAATACTTTTACATAAGGTTTTTCAATATCGGCTATCTATTGTAAGGCAAAATTTAAAAAATTCGTTCCCTGAGAAAGAGAATAATGAGCTAAAAACCATCGAAAATAATTTTTACCGGTGTTTTGCTCAGGTTTTGATGGAAGTAGTCAGATTTCGCAATATGAAACCCGAAGAATTAAAGCAGCGTGCCTATTACACACAATCCTCAACTGCTCTTATGGAAAGATTTTATAATGAAGGTAGAAATGTATTGATTGTGATGGGCCATATAGGCAACTGGGAAATGGCAGGCTCTGCGTTTCCTCTTTACAACAAGCACCAGATTTTAACTGCTTATCGCCCACTACGCAATAAAGCTTTTGATCGGGATACACTTCGAATAAGACAGCGAAGCGGAAACTGGCTGGTAACGATGAAAAATCTACCCCGCGAAATGATCAGAAACCGAAATATTATTATGGCCACTGCTCTTATTGCCGATCAAACCCCTCCTAAAGACAATGCATTTTGGGTTAAATTTCTCAATCAGGAAACCCCTTTTTTCAAAGGCACTGAAATATTATCTAAAAAATTTAATACACCTTTAATTTGGGGTAAAGTACATCGAATAAGAAAGGGTTTTTATCAAATTGAGCTGGAATTGATTACTGAAAATCCTGTTGAATTTGAGAAACATGGTGAGTTAACCCAATTATTTGCATCTTATTTGGAAAGAGACATTTATGCCCAGCCAGAATCCTGGCTATGGTCGCACAGAAGGTGGAAACACCTGCATTCGGACAACCAATCTTTGGCTTGAAAGAATCTTACTAACGACTTATCCTGAACTTTTCGCCAATGGCCAGGGCTGTGGTTATTTTTCCGGTTTCGTCACGTTCGCGCTCAAGAGTAACATCAGTACCAGTTAGCTGGCCAATTCCTGCCAGGCTATATCCTGCAAGATCCCATAATCCATAATTTCTTTCAGCTATGCGGTTTTCTATACTCTGGATGTCAATACCCGTGTTCTTTTCGATGCCATCATAAGCGAGACTTGCCAGAGAAGTAACTGTTTGCCGTAAAGGATTTTGAAATGGAGCGACCCTCTCTTTCGGATCATCATCTTTGTTTTCTGTGTTTCCTATATAGGAAAACCAGTAAAACTCTTCTTTCAAATCAATTGATGCCAATATGGGTGTATCCATCTCTATTCTGGTATTTAAAACAGGTTCGATAGCAGCAATTTTATTAGACTTGAACCTGGGTGCTAAAATGGTCCCTTTTTCAGTTGGTTCAATCGATTCTTGTTTGTTTTCTTGTTGGATAAGTTCGGGTTGGATAACGGCGGGGGTGCGGGGTTTTGGCTCAAGTGTCTGGGGTACAGATGTATCAGTGTCAGGAAGAACAGGTGACGAAAATTCATCAGATGAAATGAAGCTTTCCGTTGTTGTAACCAATACTTCATTATTATTCATAATATTTGGAAGGGTAAAATACAACGTTGCTATAAAGGCCAAAACGGCAGCTGCGGCTGCAATCTTTTGCAGTTGAGTAAACCGGCCTACCAGGATAAATCTTTTTAAGGACGATTTATTCGGATAATTAATACCTAAATCAGCCTTTAAGCGGGCCATACCTACCAAGGCAAAATCTTTCTGCGCTTTTGTATTCTGGGCCAGAGTTTTTTCCAGCAGAACTCTTTCCTGTTCGTTAAGGTCATTTTCATGCCAGGCTATCATGCTTGTCAGCAAGGCATCTCCTTCTTTCTTCAGAGAGTCTTTATTCTCAAGAAATACAGAATTTTCATCTGTCAGCATTACCATTTCGAAAGTATCCAGCTCTTCTTTAAGATCGGGATTTAAAGCCAGAAAATTCATCAGCTCCTCTACCTGGCTTTCCGACAGGTTACCTTCATGGTAATCAAGAAAATAAGCTTCATAATTTTCTCTTGTTGGTTTCATGATCGTATTCTTTTGTAAGTTTATGGCAATTTTCAGGTTGGTATTGGACTCCTCTTTTAAACCACTAAATCCATCTTTCCGATATACTTCTTTAAAAATGTTCTGGCTCTGTAGATATAAACTTTAACCTGCGATTCGTTTAAATTTGTTATTTCGCCAATTTCCTGATAGGAGTAGCCCTCGTAGTCACGAAGCATAATAACATGCCGTTGCATTTCGGGCAATCGTGTCAGGGCTTCATTTAACACTTCTTTTAAATCAGAGTAACTATTGTTAACGCTATGTTGATTAATGGTATCATCATCAAGCTCTGTTTGTTTCTTTTCTCTTCTTATTTGGTCGATCATTGTATGATAGGCAGTAGTAAAGAGATAAGATTTTGCTTTTTCTGCATCAATTTCGGCTGCTTTATTCCACATTTTCTCAAAACTATCCTGTACAATATCCCGGGCCTTGTCTTCATCCTTAATGTTTTTCAGGATGAAACGGTAAACGCCATCGGCATGTTTATCAACGCATTGATTGTAATCTCTTGTTGTCATGCAATCGGTTTGCTTTTATTTCTGTTTTGATGATGTGACGAACCAGCTAAGTAAAATGTTACAGGAAGTAGCAACTAAATATAAGGCTCCATATAAAAAAAGTGAATGTATTGATTTTTTGAAAGATACGCAAGTATTTGGGAGAAAACTGTTACCTGTAAATTGCCTGGTTAACAAGTGAATTGGGAATATGTGTTTTGTGACAGGATTTGTAACTTTTGATTGCCAACAAAAAGATTTTTAGAAATAAAAAGCTATTAAATGAATGCATGCAATCGCTATGCAGGTAAATTATTCAACATACTAGGATAGTAAACTTTCATTATTTTGTATAAAACAAAAGTTTATGTAAAAAAAAGCTGTCTTAATACAGATAAGACAGCCTTTTTTATTTAAAACCTAATAATATGATTAATCCATGTTATGTTCAGCTCTAACCTTGGCTTTCCAGTTTTGGTAATCATCTTCAAATTTTTCAGTATCGTTAACCCTAAGCCAGGTGCCATATTTTACATAATCCGGGATATGGCCATTATTAGATTTCTTAAGGTTTTCGGGAATACCTAATTCATTCAAATATCTTTCATAAGATATTTTACTTGGTCTCTCATCTTTTCTATTCATGACATTGATTTATTTTAATTTGTGAGACATTCTGCACCTAAGCTGAAGGCCTTTTTTGTTTTGGGGAGGCAAAAATTTTAAGTGCGCTTTTTATATAACTGTAGCCTCGACAGGAATCGAACCTGTATCTAAAGTTTAGGAAACTTCCATTCTATCCATTGAACTACGAGGCCAAAAGAATGTGAGCAAAATTATACATTTTTTTGTTTAACCCAACAATATTATCAGATAAAAGCCAAGTATTATACTGACAAATAAAAAACTTTGTCCAATTGACAAATTTTGTCGTTTACGAGATACTTACGCCATTATTAATAAGCTTATCGGGTTGTAAAAATGCCAGCGTACCATCTGCTGTTTCGGCCATTAAAATCATTCCGTGCGATTCGATTCCTTTAATTGCTTTAGGTTGAAGGTTGGCCAGCAAAACAACTTGTTTTCCTATAATATTTTCCGGGTTATAATATTCAGCAATACCTGAAACAACCGTTCTGTTGTCAATACCGGTATTAAGCGTTAGCTTAAGTAATTTCTTTGTTTTGGCAACTTTTTCTGCTGACATGATTGTTGCAATGCGCAAATCCAGTTTGGAAAAATCATCGAAAGAAATGTTATCAGCAATGGGTTTTACCACTTTATTTTCTTCATCATGATTATGTTTTCTGGCAGCATTAAGTTTATCTATTTGCAACTGTATTTGCTGATCTTCAATTTTAGAAAACAAAAGTTCAGGAGTATTGATTGTATGCCCGATTAAAAGAGCATTTTCATTCCCTGCTTTATCCCACTCTATCAATTCCATATTTAGCATTTTCAGCAGTTTTTCAGAAGTAAACGGAAGAAAAGGCTCACAAAGTATTGCCATAGCGGCCGAAATTTGAAGACTAATATTCAGAATAGTAGCCACCCGCTCAGGATCTGTTTTAAAAATTTTCCAGGGTTCATTATCGGTAAGGTACTTATTACCTAATCTAGCCAGGTTCATCAATTCGGCAAGGGCTTCTCTGAATCGATAGTTTTCCAGACTTTGTGCTATAGTTTGAGGAAAATCTTCAAGACTGGAGAGTGTTTGTCTGTCACCTTCAGTAAGGGTGCCCTTTGCGGGGATTTTTCCCTGAAAGTACTTATGGGTTAACACGAGGGTCCGGTTAACAAAATTGCCAAAAATAGCCAATAGCTCATTGTTGTTACGAGCCTGAAAATCTTTCCATGTAAAATCGTTGTCCTTTGCTTCAGGTGCTGATGCACAAAGGGCATAACGCAAAACATCCTGCTGACCCGGAAACTCTTTCAGATATTCGTGCAGCCAAACGGCCCAATTGCGGCTTGTTGAAATTTTATCCCCTTCCAGATTAAGGAATTCATTGGCCGGAACGTTTTCTGGGAGAATAAAAGACCCTTCAGCCTTTAGCATAGAAGGGAAAATAATACAATGAAAAACAATATTATCCTTTCCTATAAAATGAACGAGCTTTGAGTCGTCACTTTTCCAATAGGGCTCCCATTGCCTTCCTGTGGCCTCGCCCCATTCGCGGGTAGCCGAAATATAGCCTATCGGAGCATCAAACCAAACATAGAGTACTTTACCTTCTGCCCCTTCAACAGGCACCTTAACGCCCCAATCCAAATCACGGGTAACGGCTCTTGGCTGAAGTCCCTGATCAATCCAGGATTTGCATTGCCCATAAACATTAGATTTCCAATCATGTTTATGATCTTCCAAAATCCATTTTCGAAGCATGGGTTCAAAATTTTGCAGGGGCAGATACCAATGGGTTGTTTTCTTCATAACTGGTTTGTTGCCACTTAGCACAGATCGTGGATTAATAAGATCTGTTGCACTTAGCGAAGTGCCACAATTTTCGCACTGATCGCCGTAAGCTTTATCATGGCTGCAATGTGGACAGGTACCTATAATATAACGATCGGCAAGGAATTGTTTATTGTCGTTGTCGTAATATTGCTCTGATTCTTTTTCTGTAAGATTACCATTATCGTAAAGAGTTTTGAAAAAATCAGAGGCTGTTTGATGATGAATGGGAGCTGATGTGCGGCTGTAAACATCAAAAGAAATTCCAAACTCTTTAAAGGAATCTTTTATCATGTTGTGATATTTATCAACAACAGCCTGCGGTGTAGTGTTTTCTTTGCGTGCTTTTATGGTTATGGGCACACCATGCTCATCGCTTCCCCCAATAAATAAAATATCATACTTTTTGGCACGTAAATATCTGGAATAGATGTCGGCTGGCACATAAACGCCCGCTAAATGGCCGATATGAACAGGCCCGTTTGCATAAGGAAGTGCAGATGTAACGGTGTATCTTTTAAACTCTTTCTTTTGAATTCCTGGATCCATTTGGATTATTTTTTGAAATATTTGCATTTATAAAGGCAGATGCAAAGTTATAAATTAACACCACATGAGGTATCAATTAAAGATTCAAAAAGGCCTGCAATAGTTAAGAACTTTCAGTTTTTAGCGGAATTCTTCTTTTTGTCAGGCATGTAATTTGAAATTTTATTGAATAGGTTGTCGTAATCGAAAGGTTTAGAAACAAAATCGTTCATCCCTGATTCCATAGCCTTTTGGCGGGTTTCTACAAATGCATCAGCTGTAAGAGCAATTATGGGTATTTTCGGATCATTTTTACCGATTTTTTTCCCTGATCTGATAATTCTTGCAAGCTCATAACCATCCATGTTTGGCAGTAATATGTCTGAAAGAATGAGATCAAAAGTTTGTGAAGCTAAAATATCAATAGCATCTTCGGCTGAGTCTGCTACTATAAGATTGGCTTTCCATTTTGTTTTTATTACCTTTTTGCCAACCAGCTGATTCATTTTATCATCTTCTACCATTAGGATTTTCATTTCCTTTAGCGAATAGATGTCTTTGTGTTCTTCAAGTTCTAAAGTTTCTATTGCTGATTTATCTCCTTTTTCCATGGGTAGAAAAAAGGAGAAAACGGATCCTTCATTCTTACTGCTGATAGCCTTTATCTTACCTTTTTGAAGTTCTACTAATTTTTTGCAAATTGAGAGCCCAAGTCCGCTGCCACCATACTTCCTTGTTGTGCTGCTTTCTTCCTGGGTAAATTTATCAAAAATAGCTTCCAGCCTTTCCGGTGCAATGCCTATGCCGGTATCTCTGATTTCAAAAAATACCTTGTTGTCATCCATATGAGCTTTTTCAACCTGTAGCTTCACATAGCCTTCATTGGTAAATTTTATGGCATTGGCAACCATATTAAAAAGAATCTGTTTTAACCTTAAGGTATCAGCACGTAATACTTCGGGCACATTATCCTCTACATGGGTTAAAAACTTTATTTTTTTCTCTCTGGCTTTTATTTCAAAAACCTTTTCGAGCTGGCTTACCAAACTTCTGATATCGAAATCTTCAATATCGAACTGAATATTCCCCGATTCAATTTTGTTATAATCAAGGATATCATCGATAAGGCCAAGAAGATGTCTGGCGGATAGTTTTACGGAGCTGAGATTTTCTCTTTGGTCTGGTGATTGATGTTCGTGCAACATTAAATCGGTGAGCGATACCACAGCATTTAGAGGTGTTCTTATTTCGTGGCTCATAAGGGATAGAAATTCACTTTGTGCCATCTTTGCTTTTTCTGCATCGTCTCGTGCTTGCTTAAGTTGTTTTTCTGCTTGTTTCTTCTCGCTAATGTCTCTTACAATAGCCTGTACCATAAACTTATTGTCCATAAAAATTCTGATGAAGCTAACTTCAGCATCGAAGGTTCTATGGTTTCGTATCAAAAGTAACTCAAAGTTTTGCGATTGTCCTTTTAAAGCTGCATCTATTTTTTGCTGCAGTAGGGGTTTGCGGCTATTTCTTTCACTTTGTCTTTTAACAGAAAACTCGGTGATGTTCTTATTAATCAAATCATCAAATTCAAGATTTAATATTTCGGTAGCCCTTTTATTGCAATCTACAATAAGATTTCCATCAAGAATTAAAATAGCTTCATATGATTTTTCGAACAATGACTTAAATTTCTGTTGTGAAAGTGTAAGTTTCTTTTCAGAGAGCTTACGGGTTGTTACATCTTCAATGAAGCCCTCCATGTAATATTGTTTGTTCCGAGATCTTTCGTAAACCTTACGCAAATGAATTACCGTGTAGATAACACTTTTATCTTTTCTGGTTAATTCTTTTTCAATAACAAACCGATTCTCTTTACTCCTTACCAATTGTTTCCGAAATTCCTTTTCTATAGAAAAATCAATGAAAAAGTTTTTTGGTTTATTGTTAATATCTATAAGAAAATCAACCGTATTTTCATATCCGAACATTTCAGCAAAAGCTTTATTTGCACTAATAAACTGAAAGTTTCTGTCTAGCTTAAATATACCTAATAAGGAGTCTTCAAACATTCTTCGGTAACTTTCTTCACTTTCTATCAATCTTTCTTCTACCACCCATCGATCGTGTATGTCTGTTGAAGTGGCAATAAACCCGCCATAATTACCGTCAATATCTGAAAATGGTTTCGCATGGTTAAGTACCCATCGGTAATTATTATACCGGTCTTTCAGGCGGTATTCTACAACAAAGGGATTATTGTTTTTCAGGCTTTTATTAAATGAGTCAAGAAAAATATCTCTATCACTGGGATGTATTTGCTTTATATATGCTTTATTATTAATATTTTGAGGGTTTAACCCGGTAAAAGAAGCAAATGTTTTATTGAAAAAATTAAAGTTTCCTTTTTTATCGCACTGCCAAACCATTACAGGAAAATCTTCTAACAGCTTCAAATAAAAATCCTTTGCCTTTTGCAAATTCTTTTCAGCCTGTTTTCGTTGGGTTATATCTTCCTTAATGGCAAGATAATTAATGATTTTACCTTGCTTATTTTTTACTGGAGAGATAGTGGCAATTTCCCAATAAAGATTTCCAAATTTATCTTTATTAATAAATTCGCCCTTCCAGGTCTGGCCGGAAGAAATGGTTTCCCACATTTCCGAATAATTAACTTCAGAGTTTTCATATTTTATTATTCGGGGATTCTCCCCTATTAATTCATCCTCAGAAAACCCTGTAGTTTCAAAAACTCTTGGGTTGGCAAACTGAATATTTCCTGAAATATCTGTAATTATAATAGAATTTGCACTTTGTTCAAAAGCAGTAGAAAGGCGAAGCAAATGATCTTCATTAATTTTTGATGCTGAAATATCTGTTAAGGATGACTGAATTATATATTCACTTGACTCATCGGAATAGAAAATTTTACTTTCCATGATTACCCAAAGCTCAACATTACCAGGGGTCTTCATAGCCAGTTTGCAGAATGATGATTTCCCTTTTTCTAAAAGATTTTGAATATGAAGATAAAAAACATCCTGTGATTCGGGACTAAGATAGGATGAGAGATTCTTCTTATCGGTAACAGAAGATTTGGAAATTCCCAGCAAAGAACATAAGGTTTGATTAATGGTTGTTATCTTACCTTGTTTATTCATAAGTACGTAACCGACAGGAGCATATTCAAACAGATTGGTATAGCGTAATTTTTCCTGTTCCAACATATCCTGCACTCTACGCAGTTCCTCATTCTGCATCTCAAGTTCCATCTGGTGAACCTGCAAATCATGCAAGATCTTTTTCAGGTCATTTTCCGGAGAATTATCCATTTTGCCCGAAGAATTTAACCTGTCAAGGGCATTTTCAGCTGCTTCACGTAACTTTTTAAAATTGTCTTCTGATGACATACACCTCTAATTACTAACTATTTAAACAGAAAACTTTTGGGAACCCAAAAAAGTCAAATTTTATAATTTCAATTCATAAATATAGGCATTTTTAAGATAAACCTTAAGATTTTTATACGGTAGATTTATTTTTTAGCCTTTGCAACTTCAATACAAAATAATTAGCAGTTATTTTTTATTAAAAATATCCCAGAATAAATCCCCTGCTGAATAAAATTTAATCATAATTTCTTGAAAAAAAGTTGCGATCAGTTATTCTATCCATTTTAGAAGCCCATATATTAATGTTAGAATTTTTCGTTACCATACCACCGGGCAATAATAATAAAAATCTATATAACAATTAAGCATTCTAAACAATAAAACGAACATTATAAATATAAATGCACTTTTTGAAGAATTGTTATTGATTATTAACAAGCTCAACCAAATAAGCCTGCTGAAAGATAAAATCTGAAAATAATCAATTAACTTTGTAACTGTCAAATTGGCATAAAAACAGAATAGAATAGTGATAACAATGGAAATCCAAGGAATAAAACAAAGATTTGGAATCATCGGCCATTCACCAGCTCTTGACCGGGCAATAGATGTTGCCATTCAGGTAGCACCCACAGATATTAGTGTTTTGATAACAGGTGAAAGTGGCGTTGGCAAAGAATCGTTTCCCAAGATCATACATCAACTGAGTGCACGAAAACATGGCCCTTTCATTGCCGTAAACTGTGGCGCCATACCAGAAGGGACAATTGATTCAGAGCTTTTTGGCCATGAAAAAGGTTCTTTTACCGGAGCCCATGAAGCACGCAGAGGCTATTTTGAAGTAGTAAACAATGGAACCATTTTTCTTGATGAAGTAGCAGAACTACCACTGCTTACCCAGGTTAGGTTACTTCGTGTTTTAGAAAGTGGCGAGTTTTTAAAGGTTGGATCATCGAAAGTTCTTAAAACCAATGTAAGGGTTGTGGCTGCCACAAATGTAAATTTGCAGGAGGCCATTTCAAACGGAAAATTCAGAGAAGACCTTTATTACCGGTTAAACACGGTACCCATATTTGTACCGGCTCTTCGCGACAGACAACTTGATATTATTATGCTTTTCAAGAAATTTTCGGCTGATTTTGCCGAAAAATACCGAATGCCCCCTCTTCAGTTAAGCCAGGAAGCAGAAACTATTTTGCTTAATTATCGCTGGCCTGGAAACATCAGGCAACTAAAAAATATTGCCGAGCAGATTTCAGTAATTGAAAGCAGCCGTATTATCACATCTGATATTATTCATAAATACCTTCCCCAAACGCAAAGCTCTAATTTACCCGTTTTGGTGAGTGATTTGAAACGCACAGATGCCGGCATGAATGAAAGAGATATTTTGTATAGGTTACTTTTCGATATGAGAAAAGATGTTACAGATCTGAAGAAAATTGTCATTGAGCTGGTAAGAAACGGACAGGTAAGCGGAAGTTTCCATGAAGAAAATCCACATTTAATCAAAAGTCTTTACAAAGATGTAGATTCAGACGATTACATGACAGAACCAGAATCTGAAACATCAGAACTTACCGATCATCACCACCAGATTGTAGAAAGTTATGAAGAAGATGCAACTGGCTATATTGAAGAAAGCCTTAGCATTCATAAAAAAGAAAAAGATTTGATAATCAGGGCGTTACAAAAGCATGAAGGGAGAAGAAAAAAAGCTGCAGATGAATTGGGAATAAGTGAAAGAACTCTATACCGAAAAATTAAAGAATATGACATTAGTGCATAGTGTATTAAGAATTGATACCAAAGGATACCTACTGATATTACCTTTGGTTTTCAATACAGTAATTGAAATAATTGATAACCCTAAAAAATTCTATGAAAAATCTGAGTAAAATAATTGCCCTGTTATCAATCTTTTTTGTAACCCATTCATGTGGTATTTATTCTTTTACGGGAGCATCAATACCTGCCGGAGCATCTACTTTTTCAGTCGATTATTTCCCTAACTTCGCCCCATTGGTTCAACCTACTCTAAGTCAAATTTTTACGGATGCCCTTAAAGATAAATTTTCGCAACAAACCAGCCTGCGGTTAAACAACAGCTTGGGTGATCTGCATTTTGAAGGAAGTATTACAGGTTATAGCGTACAACCCCAATCTATAGGTGCAAATGATCAGGCCGCTCAAAACCGGCTAACGATTTCAGTTAGAGTAAAATTTATAAATGAATTTGAACCTGAAAACGATTTTGAACAAACATTTTCACGCTTTTATGATTATAACAGCCAACGCAGCCTTTCTGAAGTTGAAGCTGAAGCAATAGAGATTATTACCGAAGCATTGGTAGAAGATATTTTTAACAAAGCCGTGGTGAACTGGTAAAAAAACCAAAGATGCAAAACCAACAAAAGATTCTTCAAATCATTAAAAACCCCTATCAACTCAATGAGAAAACCCTTGTGTTGCTTAGTAATTTGACGGCAAACTATCCTTTCTGTCAAAGTTTGCAGATTTTATTGGCAAAAAACCAACAAACGCATGATAAGCTGGCTTTTGAAGAACAAGTTAACAGAGCGTCAGCATACGCCGTTGACCGCCATAAATTTCAACGCTACATATCTGATCGCGATAAACCCGTTGGTCTGAATGAAACACAATATAATGCACAACAGGCCATAGAATTACCTCTGGAAGATCAGCCTCTGGAAAATCCCGAAACCGCTCTTGATACTGAATCTGAAGAAATAGCCGTAAAGCAAGCTAACTCAATGATTTCGCCCTTAATTCAAACAAGACTAGGAATTGAAGAAGAAAAACCTTCTGTTTCTATTTTTCAAAAACTGAAAAACTGGCTGGGGATCGGGCCAAAACAACCCACTATTCAAACAACAGAATCTATAACACAAAAAGAGAAAATAGCCGATAGTGATGGAATCCTTCCTGATCAGGAAACACAAACTGATGAAAAAGAAGTGATTCATGAAAAATCAGTTACAACAGATGAATCTGAACCCACAGAACAAGACCTATCAAATGAAGAAACAAAGCTTCATAATACTTTTTCAGATTTGGAAACAACTCACTTTCCTGAGGAATCTTCCATAGAGATAAATAATACTTCCACAATAGATATCAGGGCAGGTAAGGAATCAGAAAATATTCCCAAACCCGATTTTACCGAACACGAAAAACAAGCACAAAAGCCCGACATTAACTTTTTGATAGAGAAGTTTCTGAAAGAAAAGCCCCGGATTAAGGTTAGTAAAGATCTTCCAGAGAGCCAGGAAGACTTGTCGGAAACCAGTACAAAAGACAATTCAGAGATTGTAACTGAAACATTAGCAGGCATTTATATGAAGCAAGGGAAAAAGGATAAAGCGCTGGGTATCTATGAAAAATTATGTTTGAAATATCCGGAAAAAAGCAGTTACTTTGCAAAAAAAATAATAGCTATTAAAAACGAAATCAATATTTAAATAAACGAAAAATGGGCGCATACATTTTAATTTCCGTTTTGATTCTTATCACATGCATCTTATTAATACTTATTGTGTTGGTTCAAAACTCCAAGGGTGGTGGCCTTGCTTCCAACTTTGCATCTAACAATCAAATTATGGGTGTAAGAAAAACCACTGATTTTCTTGAAAAATCAACCTGGACATTGGCTATAGTTCTGGTTGTACTTACTCTATCTTCAACTTTTGTAATTCCTCGTGGCCAGGTAATAGAAACCCGCCAAAGTGAAATTATTGACCGTATTCCTATGCCATCGGGCGATTTTTCTGCACCTCCGGCACAAGGAGTTCCGGCAGAAGATCAAAACATACCTTCTGAAGAGCCTCCTGCATTGGACTAAGAGCATACATTAAAGTACAAGTTAAAAAGTGTCAGATTGTCATAAATCTGACACTTTTTTTATTTCTCTTCCCCCTACTATGCAATAATGACGTTAAAAACGCCAATAAAAAGGTTTGGCACAAAAAGTGACAGTGGCAGTGATGCAATAAAAAATTAAAAATTAGAAATTATTAATTGTTTAACAATCAAAAATTGAGAACATGGCAAATATAAACATCAAGCCTTTAGCAGACAGAGTGCTGGTAGAGCCCGCCGCGGCAGAAGAAAAAACGTCAGGTGGTATTATTATTCCTGACACAGCAAAAGAGAAGCCTCAGAGAGGAACTATCGTTGCAGTTGGAACCGGAACAAAAGATGCTCCACTTACTGTTAAAACAGGTAACATTGTATTGTATGGAAAATATGCCGGAACAGAAATTACAGTTGATGGTAAAGATTATCTGATCATGCGTGAATCTGACGTTTATGCTGTAATTGGTTAATCAAAGATATTTAAAGAAAGTATATAAATTTAATCTAAAACAAAAATAATCTAAAGCTATGGCAAAAGATATAGTATTTAATATGGAAGCTCGCAACGCACTGAAGATAGGTGTTGACAAACTCTCCAATGCGGTTAAAGTAACACTCGGACCCAAAGGTCGCAACGTTATTATTGATAAAAAATTTGGTGCTCCCGGCATTACTAAAGATGGTGTAACAGTAGCCAAAGAAATTGAACTGGAAGATGCTATCGAAAATATGGGAGCACAAATGGTAAAAGAAGTAGCAAGCAAAACAGCTGATATTGCCGGCGACGGTACCACTACAGCTACAGTTCTTGCTCAGGCTATTATTACTACCGGATTGAAAAACGTTACTGCAGGCGCCAATCCTATGGACCTGAAACGCGGAATCGACAAAGCGGTTGTGAAAGTAATTGAAAACCTCAGGTCTCAATCACAAGAAGTTGGCGACAGCATTAACAAAATTGAACAGGTTGCCAGTATTTCTGCCAACAATGATCCCAACATTGGAAAACTTATTGCAGAAGCAATGGGTAAGGTAAAAAAAGAAGGTGTAATTACCATCGAAGAAGCTAAAGGTACTGAAACCGAAGTAAAGGTAGTAGAAGGTATGCAATTCGACCGTGGTTACATTTCTCCGTACTTTGTAACCGACACTGAAAAAATGGAAACAGTGTTTGAAGATCCTTATATCCTGATTCATGATAAAAAAATCAGTACAATGAAGGATTTTCTGCCAGTTTTGGAAAAAGTAGTTCAAACAGGCAAACCTCTTTTAATTATTGCAGAAGATGTTGATGGTGAAGCATTGGCTACCCTGGTAGTTAACAAATTGCGTGGTTCTTTGAAGATTGCTGCTGTAAAAGCTCCTGGTTTTGGAGACCGCAGAAAAGCAATGCTCGAAGATATTGCCATTCTTACCGGTGGTACCGTAATTAGTGAAGAACAAGGTTATAAGCTTGAGCAGGCAGATCTTTCACATCTGGGTGCTGCTGAAAAAATCTCTATTGACAAAGACAATACCACTATTGTTAGCGGTAAAGGTGAGCCCGGTCTTATAAAAGCCCGTGTAAACCAGATCAAATCTCAAATCGAAAACACAACCAGCGATTACGATCGTGAAAAGCTTCAGGAGCGTTTGGCTAAACTGGCAGGTGGTGTAGCCGTAATTTATGTTGGTGCTGCCAGCGAAATGGAAATGAAAGAGAAAAAAGACCGCTTCGACGATGCATTGCACGCCACCCGCGCCGCTGTTGAAGAAGGTATTGTACCTGGTGGTGGTATTGCTTACATCAGAGCTCTTGAATCACTTGTAAATTTCACCGGCGATAACGATGATGAAACCACAGGTGTAGAAATTGTAAGAAGAGCTCTCGAAGAACCTCTCCGTCAAATTGTTGAAAATGCAGGTATAGAAGGTTCTATCGTGGTACAAAAAGTAAAAGAAGGCAAAGGCGATTATGGCTTCAATGCCCATACAGAGAAGTACGAAAACCTTTACCAAAGTGGTGTTATCGATCCAACAAAGGTTACCCGTATTGCTCTTGAAAATGCTTCATCTATTGCCGGAATGCTGTTAACAACAGAATGTGTTCTTGCAGATATTAAAGAAGATGGTCCAGGAATGCCCCCGATGAACCCAGGTATGGGCGGTATGGGTGGTATGATGTAAAATCACCGATTATAAATATTAAAAAAAAGCTTCACAAAAAACGTGAAGCTTTTTTTATTGCTTTGTACTCAACATCAAATTAAAAGCAGTATCTCCTAATAGAAAAATCAGCATTGAATTTATCTTTCAGATTATTTAAATGCTCTTTACCAATTTAACCACTTCAAAAAATTCGACAGGTACATAATAATCAAGGTTCTACAACAATTGTATAATCGTCAACCTGTACCTTATCGCCGGGTTTTATTTTTGCCCGTTTACGACTTTCTGTTTCACCATTTAGTTTTACCAACCCATCTGCTATCATAATTTTGGCTTCGCCGCCACTACTGGCAATTTGGGTAACTTTCAGCAGGTTTGATAATTCAATAAAATCCCCGTTGAGGGGAAATCTAATTGTTTGCATAGTAAAAGTTTAGGAGTTCTCTTCAATCACAATTTTTTCAATCTTATCGCCGGGCCTAATTTCATTAATTACTTCCAGGCCTTCGTAAACCTTGCCAAAGCAGGTATGTTTGCGATCGAGATGCTGGGTGTTATAGCGATTGTGACAAATATAAAACTGCGATCCGCCGGTATTGCGGCCAGCGTGTGCCATCGATAAAACACCACGGTCATGATACTGATTACTGCCAGCCAATTCGCACGGAATGGTATAGCCCGGGCCACCACCGCCTGTGCCGAGGGGGCAACCGCCCTGAATAACAAAGTCAGGTATTACACGGTGGAAGGTTAGCCCGTTGTAAAAACCCTTTTTGGCCAGATCAACAAAATTTTTAACTGTTCCCGGGGCATCTTCTTCATAAAAAGAAACTTTCATTACCCCTTTTTCAGTTTGTATTGAAGCGATTAACATAGTTAATGTTGTTAGAATAAAATTATTAGTATAAAAAAGACCATCCCAATAGTTAGTATCTGGGGTGGTTTAAAATCAACCTATGGCATCAGGAAATCTTCAAAAGCGTATTTGGCTAATATGAATGTTTTTTTTACTTTCGCCTTGGTTTATCAAACAAATGTAACTATTATTTTTTAAGGGTTTATTGAGATAATCCTGAAATCTTTCTCTGTAGTGGGTATCACAAATTCTTACCTAAAATGAAGTTTATCTGGAAAAACAGTTCATGGGCTATAGCCAGTTATGCATGTATAACCCTGCTATTGTTATTTTTTGTTCAACAATTTGGCAAAGCTGATATTCATATATTTATCAATGAACAGCATCATCCTGCCGCAGATTTTGCATTTAAGTATATTACCCATCTCGGCGATGGTTTTTTTGCAGCAATTCTAATCCTTTTTTTTCTATTTGTAAAATTCAGGTACAGCCTGATGCAGCTAACCGCTGCTGTTTTAGCGGGTATTGGGGCTCAGGTGATGAAACGGGTATTTTTCCCCGGTGTTGCCCGCCCCGCAAGGTATTTTGAGAATAGCTATGACCTTTATTTTGTAGAAGGTGTAGAAATACACAAAAACTTTTCGTTTCCTTCAGGGCATACCGCCACAGCATTTGCCTTGTTCTTTTGTTTGATATTTACTACCCAAAACCGAAGCCTTCAGTTTTTATATCTGTTACTTGCCTTTTTGGTGGGTTTCTCCAGAATGTACTTATCGCTGCACTTTTTGCCCGATGTTATTGCAGGGTCACTTATAGGGGTAATTGCTGCCACTATATCAGTTATCCTGTTTAATTACTGGCAAAGAAACTGGATGGAAAGAAAAATTGATTTTTCAAGAACTTAATCACAGGTATTATGGCATCTAACCGTTTGTCATTTGATCGCAATTTTATTTGGATAGCGCTTTTGTCGCTCGTCTTCTTTTTACCCTTTTTGGGTAAGGTTCATTTATTTGACTGGGATGAGATCAATTTTGCCGAATCGGCCCGCGAGATGATCCTTACCGGAGATTATCTTACCGTACAGATAAATTTTGTCCCCTTTTGGGAAAAGCCCCCGCTATTTATCTGGATGCAGGTGGTGAGCATGAAAATATTTGGCATCAACGAATTTGCTGCCCGTTTCCCCAATGCAATAGCAGGAATGATTACTCTTCTGTTTCTTTATTTTATTGGAAAAAGACTGTTTAACAAACGCTTTGGTTGGTTTTGGGTAATGGCATATGGCGGGTCTGTTCTCCCTTTTTTTTATTTTAAAAGTGGCATTATCGATCCGTGGTTCAACCTCTTTATATTTTCCGGTACATATAGTTTCTACGAATATACAATTGCCCGTGTAAAGCAACAAAAAATTATTTTCGCCATTTTATCGGGCACATTAATAGGACTCGCAATTTTAACCAAGGGTCCGGTTGCTTTGCTGGTTTTCGCACTTAGTGGATTTATTTATCTGATTTACAAGCGATTTGCTGTAGGTTTCACTATTCGCGATATTGCATTGTTTGTTTTTTTTATAACCATTACCGGCGGTCTGTGGTTTATCCTGCAAATAATGATCGGCAATTACACTATTATCGCCGATTTTATTGAATACCAGATAAGGTTATTCAAGACCCAGGACGCAGGCCATGGTGGCTTTCTACTCTATCATTTTGTGGTGGTATTTTTTGGTGTATTTCCGGCTGCAATAATAGCTTTTGCAGCATGGTGCCGGGGTCAAAAACTTTATTTCAGGGGCGAGGATAAAGACTTGCAGGTTTTAATGGGTGTTTTACTTGCAGTGGTAATGATTCTTTTTACCATTGTCAAAACCAAGATCATGCATTATTCTTCCTTGTCTTATTTCCCTCTTACGTTTTTTGCGGCCTATGTTTTACGATATTTTGATCAATCGGGAGAAACATATAACCGCTTTTCACGGATAACCATTTCCATATTGGGAGTTTTATACGGAGTTTTGGTTTTACTTTTTCCCTATCTGATAATTTTTTTCAACGACCGGGTAATTGCCATGGATTTAATTGCAGATCCTTTTGCTGTGGGTAACTTGCAGGCCACTGTGAACTGGAGTGGAGCTGAAGGTTTGGGCGGCCTGCTTTTAATTATAGGGGTAATCCTTTTTTTAAAATATCGCAAGCAGGCTGTAAAGGCTGCCATGCTAATTTACGGAGCAACCTTGTTGTTTATTAGCATAACACTAATACTGGTTATACCCAGGGTTGAAGGTTATACACAGAGAGCTGCCATTGAGTTTTATCAAAGCGTGGCAAAAGAAGACGCTTACATCAAAACCCTTGGATTTAAGAGCTATGCGCACCTTTTTTATGGCGAAAAACAAATTCCCGATACCCCTCTTTCTAACAATACCGAATGGCTTATGACAGGAGATACAGATAAAACCATTTATTTTGTATCCAAAATTCAGAGAAAAGAAAGGTATCTCAGGGAATATCCACAGCTGGAAATACTTTATGAAAAGAATGGATTTGTATTTTATAAAAGAAACAAAGATTTCGTAACCCATGATCAATAATAAAATTATAACAGTTGTTTTGCCTGCCTATAATGCCGGCAAAACCATAGAAAAAACTTTCAACGAAATCCCTTTTGATATAGTTGATCATGTTATTCTGGTTGATGATAACAGCCGTGATGATACCTTACAGGTAGCGCGCCGGCTGGGTATTGAGCATATTATTAATCATGAAGAAAACCTGGGCTATGGTGGCAACCAAAAGACTTGCTATAAAAAAGCCCTGGAATTAAATTCTGATATTGTTGTAATGCTGCATCCTGATTATCAATATACGCCAAAGTTGATTCACTCAATGTGCTATGTAATTGCCAACAATGTGTATGATGTGGTTTTTTCTTCACGTATATTGGGCCGGGGTGCCCTGAAAGGTGGAATGCCACTTTACAAATACGTGGCCAACCGCTTTCTTACCTTGTTTCAGAATATCGTTATGAACCAGAAACTCTCTGAATACCATACCGGATACCGGGCTTTCTCAGGTGAAGTATTGCGACATATTCCTTTTGAGAAAAACTCCAACGATTTTATTTTCGACAACCAGATTATTGCACAAATTTTTTATGCCGGTTATGAAATTGCCGAAATAACCTGCCCCACGCGCTATTTTGAAGAAGCATCTTCTATTAATTTTAAAAGAAGCATGATTTATGGTTTGGGAGTACTGAAAGTTTCTCTCTCTTATTTTTTGCAAAAAACTGAATTGGTAAGTTTTGATTTTCTGGAAGGAATTATGCAAAAAAACACTCCAAAGGATCAGGAATAATTTACCTAAGGATAACAAGACATTATTGCCAGGCACTGAAAATTTTCTGATGTAACTATTTTGGCCTGAGCGGTAAGATGCCTATTTAATTTTAGAAGAAAGAGGGTTTCTCAGCCCTTCGTAGTCAGTCAGCTCCATTTTAACACTACCCACCAAAATGGCAGATTGAGCCAGGATAGGAATCTTATTTTTATCGTCAGATATCCATAAGGTCATTGGGTAAGGTTGGCTAAATACGTCGCCGGTAAGGACTTCGGGTTTAAAGCGAAGCGTTTTAAAAGTCCCAACACGGGTTTTTATTTCTTCGCGTCCATCAAAAATTACCCTTGTAGAAAAGACTTCATCATCAAGAAAAAACTCTACGTTGTAGATATCCCCCACTCGGGCATCATCAAAATTATAGGTTCTTAAATAATAAAACGCTGATATAATATCCTGAATATAAGGAACCGTTTCAATGGTATCGGTGTTACTCCGCGCTACCTGTGAGTAATGATCGAAATAAACCTGTTGGTTGCGACGGTAATTACCTTCACGAATGTTTCGGGTAAACATTAGTGGCGCCATGGCATCTGCATCAAGAAAAGTTTCGTAGCGGTTTCTTACTTTAAAGAAAAAGTTGAAAGCTCCTTTTGACTCTCCATAACCAACAATAGGTATGGTTGATCTTCCATCAATTACCTGAGAGTTATTTTGTATTTCCAGGTAAGCTTCTCCTGCAAGAATATTTCCTGTAAGAAAACTATCATAAAATACACGATAGCTGATTTTCTCTCCCCGTTGAAACGAATCGTTATATATTTTTCTAAGCTCCTGGCCTTGCAGAGTAAATAGAAATTGTATAAAAAAAAGTACAAAAATTGAAACCCGCTGACAGTTTTTTTTAGTTGAAAAATTCATACGTTTAGGGTTTTACTTATTCTTAGCAGGGTTAAATATATAAAATGACTGGCACAATTAAGGGAATTACAATAACTTTTAATTGCCTTTTTTATTTTTTAACCAAAAAACATTCCAAATAAAAAATAACCCTATGTCTGCCATATAACAGGAAAGGCAGGAAATGAAACCGCTTCGCAATAAGCTTTCAAGGCCTTACTGCCTTATAAGCCTTAACGGTTTCCTTTCTTTTATGTACAAGGTTAAATTTATACCCCATTGCTTTAATTGTTTATAAAATAAGGTTAATTTCGTATCAGAAGCCTAAAAACAGCCATTGTTTTGAATAAAAGAACCACGACAGGCTGTAAACAGGTTTCAAAAAATAACCAAACCAACAATTGTATCATGTCGTTCGAAGCTTTTACCAAACAAATAACAGAACTTGAAAAAAGACTTTCAAAATCAAACTTGAAAAAGGTTAAACTATCCCTTATTAAATTGCAAAATGAAATTTCTTCTCAGCAATTTTTGCCAGAAGAAACAACTGAATTAAAAAATGCCCTTGAAACTTTGTTTCATAAAATAAGAAAGTTGCAGCAGGAAATGCAGCAAGATTTTGAAAGAGAAGCAGCCGAGAACTACGATTTTCTGAAAGAGCAAATTATTCAAACAATAGATTATACCCAAAAAAACCTAGGAGAAATTGATCTGGTATGGAAAAGGCTTGTTGAAGTACAAAATATGTTTAAAGGAAGAAAACTTGTTGCTGAAGAGAGAGAACAACTTTATGATACATTGCAACAACTTTTTGATCTTGCTAGAAAACGCAAAGAAGAACAAAACAGGGAAAAGGAAGAATTGTCAGGTGAATATTTTGAAGTTTTAGACGATGAAGTAGAATTTGTGGTAAAGAAATGTGATAACGGTGATATAGTCAAGATATGGGCTCTGTTGTTAAAAACCAAGGATAAAGTTACTGATTCAGACCTGGTTTTTGTTCACCGCAAAAAACTCATCGACAGGCTTCAGGCCGGATTTGAAATACTAAAATTGAGAAAAGAAGAGATGCAGGTTGATTTACAGGCAAAAGCTCGCAAAAATGCCCACTATATTGATCAACAACTTCAGCTTGCGGTAAAAGAACTGGAGTCGAACCCCGATTTTAAGCAAAAATGGGATTTGCTGCTTTCCATTCAAAAGGAATTTAAAGAACATAAGCTGGAAAAAGAATCGCGCAATGTTTTATATGATCAGCTTCAAGACCTTTTCAGCAAACTTAAATCTGATGAATTTGACGATCAGGATGCCTTCGAAAAAATAGCCGATGAAAACATTCAACATCTAACACCTCTTGTTGAGAAGGCTTTTGAACTGGCTCAACACTCATGGGAACTAAAAAAAGCCAAAGCATTTCTTATTAAAATACAGGCCGATTTTAAGGGGCGCAAAATGCGTGGCATGGAACGCGAAAAACTCTATGCACGCCTGCAAACCGCCTTCGATATTCTTAACAAACGAATTGATGAGAATGCCGAATCGCGCAAAGAAAACCAGGAATTCAGGGAAACCAGCCGTTTGGCCGAACTGGAAACCAAAATTCAAAAAACAGAAGAATCGATTGAGTCAGATACTGACAAGCTGGAAATGCTCGAACAAACCTTCGCCAATAATCAGGAAATTGAAGGCACGGAAGAAAAGCAGGAACAACTCCTTAATCAGATTGAGCTAATGCAGGCTGCAATTGCCCGAAAGAAAACCGAACTCGATGTGCTCTATCATGAGCGGGAAATAATAAAAGAATAAGAGAAGGGTTATTCGACCCAGGTAGCCAGTTTTCGATCTGAATATTTTATAAACCTTTCCAACCAACTTACCTTTCTATCATTTCATCGTTTTTAAATCAAACCATCAATGACCAAAGGAGTTGCAAGGATGCTGCCATCAATCAATTGATAGAAAAGGCAGCTGTAAAACTGGATCAGGATGAGAACTGTTAAGGTAAGTTACAACACCAAAGAAGAATCGAAAGCCGGGAGCCTGAAGTTGGCATTGGAGATGGACCCTGTTGACCGGTTGCGGATTTACCTGCAAATGTCAGAACTGTGCCATACCCTTTACCCACCCAGGAAAACGGAGCCGGATCAGAACTTTCATATCTATCCGCATGAGCGAAAGTAAAATTATGCCCGATCCCGAATCAAAACTGTAAAAGGCTTCGCACATCTGATGCTGGCTGTCCGCTATGGGAGGGTAAGCCATTACAATGTAACCCTTAGCCATAACAGCAGTTGCTACGCCCAATTTGAGAACAGTACCATAACAATCCAACATCATGATTTGGTCTTGATCAGCAAAGTAATAGAACAGATACCAAAACAACTGCCAGATGAGATACCCTTTTGAGAGCGATTCGTCAGGCATCTTCGGTAATCAGATACTGGTGGTGTCGGATAAATGGTAACCCTTGCTTTAAAAACCTACCCTAAACACATCAAAAAAGATCAGCATGCCAAGGCGGCTGGTGGATATACAGAATTGATTAAGTAAAAAATGAATAAATGACAGTAATGGTAGCAGATTGAGAGGGTTGAGATCCCAATTTCTAAGCCTTAATTCATTCCGGCAGATAAGCTATTAGCCATTCCAGGGTCTTATCGTGTAAAATCATTCTTTTCAGGAGTTCAACTCTATATTCTTCATCAGTAAGGCCGGGTTTTTCGTGTTTTATTCCCCATAGCATCATATTTCTGCCCGCTTCTGACATCTCAACACCCATTATGAAACGCTCCTCGGGAGTTTTTGCCATAATTAAACGATACTGATATTCTTGCATATCGGGGCTTGTATCTTGCATATACGAGGTTAAAGGTTTGGTCATACCTGGAAAAGGTTATAGGTTTTTAAATTGAGCTCTTTGCACCATTGCCTGATATATTCCATGTCTGCTTTAGGATTACGAAGCAAAGAAATGATATCACGCTTATGTTGTTCACTCTCTAATTGTTGTATCCACCGAAGTTTAGAAATGACCAGATCTTCCAAGGTTATTATAAAGGTATTTATACCAAAAATATTAATGGATTTGCGTCTGGTAAACTTAGAAATTTCAAAAGCATCATTAGATCGGATAATCAGATCAACCTTATAGCTACTATGCAAATGGATAATATTGAACATTCCCTTTCGCTTCACTTCTTCATAAATTGACTGTTTATTAAAGTAGAAATTACCGTTAAGAGCCCCTATAAAGCCTGCTAAATCTTGTTCGAAAAGCTCAACTATTACGTCAATATCCCGGGTTGCTCTTGGTATGGTATAAACATTACAAGCTATACTTCCGGTAATTAAATAGTTAATATTTAATCGACTTAATATTCCTGATATTTCTGAAAGCAGCTTTTCCAGCTCCATAAACCGAATTTTGTAACAAAAATAGGCAATAGTATTGATATTAAGAAACCAGCCAGGGCAGGCCTGTATCCATCGTTCCGGTGGCAACGGAAGTAGATTGATAAAAAGGTTTAAAAATTTGTGTTTTTGATAAAATGTTAAACTATGAAAACAAAAGAATTAAGGCATAGGTTGATAGATAAGATTAGTGTTATTGACGATGATGATCTTTTAAATGACATCAACAAACCAATCGATGATTCATGTTTTGAAAATCAAATTTTCAGGCTGAGTGATGGGCATAAAAGAACGATTGATAAAGCAATAAACCAAATTGAGAGTAGAGATTGTTTAACGAATGAAGAGTCGAATAAAGATGTTGACGAATGGTAAAACAAGTAATCTGGTCAAGAACAGCCCATAATGACAGAATAACAATTCTTGATTATTGGATAAAAAGAAACAAATAATCAAAGCTTAGGAAATTCAATAATTTTTAACTTTACCCCTTAATGATACACAGTTTTAAACCAAATTACAGATGTTTATTAGGCCATAATTTCCTTATTAGAAGGAAATCCTTGTATCCTACCAGAGCGGCTGGTAGAAATACGGTATTGATGAAAAGCTGAGATGGCTGTTAGATGTGAAAACACCGTAATTTTCTTCATAGTATCAGGACGAACTTAAAGTCGTCCGACCACCTCCAGCCTTTTAAGAAAGAGTTCAAAGTTTAGCCCCCTTTCCAACTTCGGGCTTCCGGCTCCCTTCCCCTTCGAGTTATTAACAAAGTATATACACCCCTGTTAAAAACCCACAATTTCATTAAAAATCACTTTTCCGTAAACGTTTGCGTAACCTGCTTTTGCAGATTACATACCTTGATTCTAATGCCGGTTGAGATTTGTTGTATATGAAATGTATAGTTGCTTTTAACACATGAAACATCTTACATTTAGACTCTGATTAACAATTTCTTTACATTCATATTAACTCAATTCATCAAACCTAAACACATTATGTATGAAACACATTAAATTATTTATTATCCTGTGTGGTTTATCTTTCTCACTGATGGCTCAGGCTGAGTTCCAGAAAGTGACCGTTGAAAAAACCGCAGGCGATTGGAAGATGATGGTTGACGGAAAGCCCTTCATGGTAAATGGCATGAACTGGGACTATTTCCCCATCGGTACCAACTTTAACTATAGTTTATGGAATCAACCCGATGATTTTATCAAACAAGCGCTAGACGACGAAATGTCCCTTCTTAAAAACATGGGAGTAAATGCCATCCGTGTATATACAGGAATTCAGCCGAAGTGGATTACCTATATATATGAAAACTACGGTATCTATACAATGTTGAATCATTCGTTTGGGCGCTATGGTTTGACCATTGACGGAACGTGGGTAGCTGTAACGCATTACGATGATGCCGCTACACAAGATCTTCTCCTTGCTGAAGTAAGTCAACTGGCTGATGAATATAAAGGCACTCCAGGGCTTTTGCTCTTTCTTCTTGGTAATGAAAACAACTATGGCTTATTTTGGGCCGGTGCCGAAACAGAAGACTTTCCTGATCAGGAAGACCAAATAAAAGCTGTAGGTGAAAATCGGGGCCGCCCTATGTATCGATTGATGAACGAAGCGAGCATGAAAATAAAATCTATAGACGGCTCAGTTCCTGTAGCAATTTGTAACGGCGATGTTTTATTCCTTGACATCATTGCCGAAGAGTGCCCTGAAGTAGATATCCTCGGTATCAACACATACAGAGGAGTTACTTTTACCGATCTCTTCGATCGTGTAAGGGATGAATATGGCAAACCGGTATTACTTACCGAATTCGGTTCCGATGCTTTTAATGCTGTCACCAACCAGGAAGATCAGCAAGCACAGGCTTTTTACAAGGTAAACAATTGGAAAGATGTATATGAAAATGCTGCAGGTTTTGGCAGAGCAGGCAATTCCATTGGTGGTTTCAGCTTCCAGTTTAGCGATGGATGGTGGAAATTTGGCCAAACAGAAGGACTAAGCCAACACGACAATAATGCATCGTGGGAAAACGGTGGTTATGAATTTGACCACGTGCCCGGCCAGAATAATATGAACGAAGAGTGGTTCGGCATATGCGCCAAAGGACCTACCAACGATAAAGGCTTTTACCAGTTGTATCCAAGAGCGGCATATTACGCTTTAAAGGAAGCACACAAGTTTGATCCTTACGCTCCTGGAAAAACTCTCAACTCTTTAAATGAGCATTTCAGCAACATACAGGTAGTAGAATCTTTTTTGAAAGCCAGAGGCGATAAGGCTGCATTGAATGCAGAACGCAACGGAAGGATTCGCCTTAGCCGCCTCACTGCTGAGCTAACTACTTTTAATACAGGTGGAAGCCTGATCACAACACCTGATAATCCGGCACCCAGCAATACCACTTACCCCAATCAACTGGGTTTTCAGGATATGCAATCGTTCTTTGTGGGTGTGGAAGCCAATCCTTCAGCCAATTTCAGGGCCAATGTAGAATTTAACATCCTGGGCAATGTAGCTGAAAACCCTATCGACCAGATCTTCTATGAAAATCGTGGAAGGCCGGTAACTGTAAGAGGTACTGATGGCAATGTAAGTTTACAATCGATCAACCGACTGCAGGTATATCGTGCCAGCTACCAATGGAATCATGAATATTTCAATCTTGATGGATTTTATCGCACCGGCCACTACCATTGGGGTTATGAAGGCGATTTTTTTGGATTATACCCGGAAGCCAACTACGGCCCTCAGATAGATATATATAATGGTGTAGCCCCTTTTGGTTTTGAAATGGAGGGAAAGAAACAGTTTGATGGACTGAAACTAGCTTTCGGCCCTCAATTATGGTGGGGTGCCAACCCCGCGTTATTGCTAAAATACAGCAAGAGCCTGGCAGGAATTAACTTCTCTGGTATATACCACGAAGACCTTGATCAATTGGGGCTTACGGAAAGTTCCTTTGCCATTCCACAGCCCAAAACCCGCCGGGTAACCTTACACGCCAACAAAGAGTTTGGTAATTTTGAATTAGACCTTGGTGGTATATGGGCCGGACAACCCCTTCAGGGTCGTGAATTTCAAATGGTAAGCGATGAAGAAGGTGACAACAACGTGTATGTAGATGAAATTAACAGCAACGACAATTGGGGGGGGAAAATCAAATTATCCTATATGAAAGGAAATATCAACTGGTATGCACAGTCTGCTGTTATGGGACTTGTTGCTCAGGGTGGTGCCGATTATACCCGCACTTTTACCGGCTGGCGACTCAAAGACAGCGGTAGCGGTAACCAATACAACTTCCTTTCAGGTATCAACGTGATATTGGGTGATTTGCAAATCGCTCCCAACTTCATGTGGCAGCAGCCTATTGTTGGCCCAATACCTAATGACGTGGCCGCACCAGGCCGCCCTCGTAATATTCTCGAAGATCCCTTCGTGGTGCGCTCCAACAGAGAAACCATAGCTGGTGAAATTCTCTTTACCTACGACCCCACACCCGAAACATGGATGTATGACTGGGAAAGCGACCGCGCAGAAGATGCTGAATTTGCCGTAAGCGCAGGTTTCGTTTACCGCCATCACCCAACTACCATGGATGCCGCAATCGGTATTTTACCCGACGGACGTACCACCTTTGCTTTTCCAGGTTCTCCCCCTGCCAAGGATCTTTGGGAGGTTCACGCCAGGTTGGTTTCCAAACTAACCCCAGAGTTCGGATGGATCGCCAACATTTATGGTGGGGAAGCACAGGCCAACGGTAGCGATCCACGCACCATCAACCGCATTGGTATGGATCTGCGCATGATCTATAAAAAGGTGAGACTAAACTCCTTTGTTCGTGTAAATGACTGGGGTCCATACGACTACCACCGCGACTTCAACCTTACTTTCCCTCTTCAGTTAATGGCTGATATCTCAACCACACTCGGAAAACCAGATTGGTTCGAACTTCCCGATACACGCATCGGCATAAGGGGAACATTCCGTACACTTGATCAGTACTCACCCCGGTATTCACCCACACAAACCATTGACGGAAGTGGAGCCCTGGTTCCTGATCCTACAGCTATTGGTTTCGACAATGGCAACGAATGGGAAATCAGAACCTATGTCCTTATAAATATTGGCAACTAAAAAATCACAAAATATGAAAGCAAAAATAATTTCAAAATATTTTCTTCCTGCTGTCGCAAGCATTGCCATTTTTTTCTTTATGGGATGTGAACGCGACATTGCAGAATTAGAAACTGCTACCTATTCGGCTAATCCAGATGTTTTTATTGATGGATTCAGTGGGGGGCTTGAATATGCAGCCTTTGGCGGCTCTGTTCCTACCGCTTTTAATGTTGATAATGAAACCACTTACAACAATTCAGCAGCATCTATGCGAATTGAAGTGCCAGATGCCGGCGATCCTAATGGAGCTTATGCCGGAGGTGTTTATTTTACCAGCTCGCCTCGCGATTTGTCAGGCTTCACAGCACTATCTTTTTGGGCAAAAGCTTCAAAAGCTGCTACTATCGACCTGGTAGGCTTTGGAAACGACTTGGGCGAATCACGCTACCAGGCAACTATTTCCGGGGTAAATGTAAATACCAACTGGAAAAAATACATCATCCCCATACCCGATCCATCAAAATTAACTGCAGAACGTGGTATGTTCTTCTACTCTGAAGGCCCTGAAGATGGCAAGGGTTATACTTTTTGGATTGATGAACTTAAATGGGAAAACTTAGGTACCATAGCCCATCCAAAATTTGCCATTTTAAATGGTGAAGACCTGAGCGAAACATCTTTCAGTGGAGTTACCCGCCAAATTGACGGATTGCAATCCATATTTAACATGCCAACAGGCCTAAATCAGGCGGTAAACATAACATCCGCCTACACCGAATTTTCCTCTTCAGATCCTTCTGTGGCCTCGGTTGATGAAACCGGAAATGTGTCAGTAATGGCAGAAGGTACAGCCGTAATTACGGCTACCATTGGGGGTGTAGAAGCTGATGGTTCGTTAACCGTTAATTCAAGAGGCGACTTCCAGCACGCCCCCACACCAACACATGCACCAGAAGATGTTATTTCCATCTATACTGAAGCCTATCCCAATATTCAGGTTAACTACTATAACGGATACTGGGAACCATGGCAAACAACCCTTTCCGAAGATTTTGAAGTAGATGGTGATTTTATTCTCAATTATACCAATTTCAATTTTGTTGGAATAGAATTTAGCGATCCTACAGTTAATGCAACCCAAATGACCCATTTTCATATCAACATCTATCTACCCAATCCGGTACCGGCGGGTGCCAGATTTCAGATAGAGTTGGTTGATTTTGGAGCTGATGGTGTGTTTGGTGGTACCGACAATTCATCACATAGACTTACGTTTACACCACCAACCCTTGTCTCACAACAATGGATTACGCTGGAAATCCCGTTGGCCAGCTTCACTGGATTAGCATCCAGAGCTCACCTGGGCCAGATCATTTTTGAAGGTACCAGCATTACCAATTTCTATGCAGACAACATTTATTTCTTTAAATAAATCCGAAACAATATGAACTCAATAGATAAAATCAATAAAAGAATTGGGGCTCTTGCTGCTTTCGTTCTGTTTTTCTCTTTTACAGGATGCAACCCCGATGATTCTCAAAAACTGGAAGAACGCAACTGGCAACTGGTTTGGAGTGATGACTTTGATGGCGAAGCAGGCACACTGCCAGATAATACCAAATGGACCTTCGACATTGGAACCGGAGATGGTGGCTGGGGTAATGCTGAATTGCAATACTATACCAACCGCCCGCAAAATGCATCAATGGATGGCGAAGGCAACCTGGTAATCACAGCTCTCAGCGAAAGCTTTAGCGGTTCTCAATTCACCTCTGCCCGTATAAAAACACAGGGCCTGTTTGAACAACAATACGGCCGCTTCGAAGCTCGTATGATTACACCCTACGGACCTGGTTTGTGGCCCGCATTCTGGATGCTCGGCTCAAACATCGAAACCGTTAACTGGCCACAATGTGGCGAAATAGACATTATGGAACTTCGTGGACAGGAACCTCATGTTATTCATGGTACCATTCATGGGCCGGGCTACTCAGGAGGAAATCCCATTACCAAATCTTACGGATTGATCAACGACAGGTTTGATACCGATTATCGCATCTTTGCTGTGGAATGGGACGAAGATAAGATCGATTTCTTTGTGGACGACTTCCTCTACCAGCGAATCGAACGCGACGATGTGCCCGGCGAATGGGTTTATGACCAGCCTTTCTTCCTTTTGCTCAACGTGGCAGTGGGCGGTAATTATGTGGGTTTCCCAACACTTGAAACACCTTTCCCACAAACCATGGTCATCGACTATGTTAGGGTTTATCAGGAAGCTAATTAATGAATGAATTTGCGCTGAGTTAAATGAAGATTGTGTTTAACTCAGCGCAAAGTCTGAAAAACCCCAGGAAGAAAATACACTCAATAAAACCGACAAAGCAGGTAAGATGATAGAAATGGAAGTTGCAGAACATCAAAACGAATCCTGGTATAAGATATCAAACTATGATACCATGCGTCCGTTTTTCATGAGTATTGTAAGCGATTCAAACCACTGGATGTTTTTGTCAAGCAATGGCGGACTAACAGCGGGACGTAAAAACCCGGAATATGCTCTTTTTCCCTACTATACAGATGATAAAATAACCGAGTCAGCTGATATAACGGGAAGTAAAACAATTTTTCAGGTTCATTCAGATAATAATGTAATGATCTGGGAACCTTTTTCAGAGCGCTTTACCGGAAAATATAAGCTAAGTCGCAACCTCTACAAAAGCATTTATGGCAATAAGATACTTTTCGAAGAAATCAATCACGACCTCAAACTGGGTTTCCGCTACCAGTGGAATAACAGCAACTTGTTTGGGTTTATTAAACAATCTGAGTTGGTCAACCTCTCTGCGGAAGAACGGGAAATAGCCCTGCTGGATGGTATACAAAACATCATGCCTTTCGGTGTGAGCAGCGATTTGCAGCGTCTTACCAGCAACCTTGTAGATGCCTACAAAAGGAGTGAATTATTTCCGGAACCGGGCATTGGAATTTTTGCCTTAAGTGCTATTATTGTTGACAAAGCTGAACCCAGCGAAGCACTAAAAGCAAACATTGCATGGTCAATTGGTCTTGGTAAACCTTCTTACCTGCTCTCTTCAAATCAATTGAATGCGTTCAGGCAACAACAGCCGGTGCAACAGGAGCAAGATGTTAAAGGAGAAAAAGGAGCCTATTTTGTAAATAAAGAAATCAGGTTACCAGGCAATTCTACTCAAAAATGGAAGATTATAGCCAACGTTAACCAAAGCCATACAAATATAATTGCACTGGAAAAATCGCTTAGAGAAAAGCAAAACATTGATGAGCAGATAGGTAACGATATCGATGCCGGTACCCAAAACCTGATCAGACTTAATGCTTCAGCCGATGGTTTGCAATTTACCGCCGACATGCGAAAAGACACCCGACATTTCTCCAACGTGCTGTTTAACATTATGCGCGGTGGTATTTTCGACAATAACTACCAGATCGAAAAGAATGATTTTATTAAATATCTGGGTGGTGCCAATAAAAAGGTGCTGGCAAAAAATCAGGATACAATTGGTAAGTTGGAAGATATGTTCAGTCTATCTGCACTCAAAGATCAGATCTCTGCAACGGAAGATGCCGACCTTATAAGGCTTTCTATAGAATACCTGCCGTTAAAATTTAGTCGCCGGCATGGTGATCCCAGTCGACCATGGAATAACTTCTCAATCAATACCATCAACGAAAATGATGGGTCGAAGATACTTGATTACGAAGGCAACTGGCGCGATATTTTTCAAAACTGGGAAGCGCTGGCACACTCCTATCCGCAGTTTATAGAAGGAATGATCTTCAGATTTTTGAATGCTTCCACCTTCGATGGGTACAACCCCTATCGCATAACCAAGGGTGGCTTCGACTGGGAAACAATTGAACCCGACAACCCCTGGTCATATATCGGCTACTGGGGCGACCATCAGGTGATATATCTATTGAAATTTCTTGAATTTATTAACGATCACCAACCCGAAACGCTTGAAAAGCTTCTCAACAGTAATCACTTTGCGTATGCCAACGTACCTTATCGTATCAAACCATACAGTGCAATAGTAACCGACCCGAAAAATACCATCGATTTTGATGAAAAACTAGACCTTACTATCCGTGAGAAAGTTACCACAATTGGTGCCGATGGCTCGTTATTGGGAAGTCATAACAGTGAAATTTACCATGTAAGTTTCATGGAAAAAATTCTGACGTTAACCTTATCCAAAATGTCTAATTTCATTCCTGAAGGGGGCATTTGGATGAATACCCAGCGCCCTGAGTGGAACGATGCCAACAATGCACTTGTAGGAAATGGTGTTTCCATGGTTACCCTGTATTATCTGAGAAGATTTTTTTCTTTCTGGGAAAAATTTCTTTCTACTATTGGTAACTCTCAGGTAACTGTTTCAGAAGAACTTACAGAACTTTTCCACAAAATGATGGTGATACTGGAAGAAAACCAGCATCTGCTTAAAGGTAATGTTACCAATGAAATCAGAAAAGCTATTACCGATCTGCTGGGCCAGGCGGGTAGCAAATACCGCGAAACAATTTACACAAAAGGATTCAGTGGTAAAAAAGTAAACCTTGGTATAGAAAATATCTCCAGATTTAACCGGCTTTCTTTACAATACCTGGAGCATACAATTAATAAAAACTGCCGGTCTGACAACCTGTATCATTCATACAATATACTTTCGATCAGCAATACAGAAATGTCACTGTCTCAGCTCGACGAAATGCTCGAAGGACAGGTGGCTGCCATCAGTTCAGGATATCTTAATACAACGGAAATCGTTAGTTTATTGGATGCACTGAGAAAAAGTGACCTATATCGTAAAGATCAGAACAGTTACATCCTTTATCCTAACAAGGCATTGAAAAGATTCCTTGAGAAAAATACCATACCGCAATATTTGGTTGAAAAATCAGCCTTGCTAATGGAATTGATTAAGGATAATAACCTTCAGATCCTTAACAGGGATTTAGACGGAGAATTTCATTTCAACGGGAATTTTAAAAATGTCCGCGACCTGAAAGCCGCTCTTAAAGAAATGAATGGCTCAAAATACCAAACCCTTGCCGAAAAAGAAAAAAATCTTGTTGCCGGTATTTGGGAAGAAGTGTTTAACCACAAAGCTTTCACTGGCCGTTCAGGTACCTTTTTTGCCTACGAAGGGCTGGGTTCTATTTACTGGCACATGGTTTCAAAACTACATCTTGCAGTTCATGAAGCCTGCATCCGCGCCATTGAAAAGGAAGATGCTCAGGCCCTGATTGAGCGACTCATTGCACATCACAGGGAAATAGGCCAAGGTATTGGAGTACATAAATCTCCCGGATTATATGGTGCTTTTCCTACCGATCCGTATTCGCATACCCCACAACATAAAGGCGCCCAACAGCCAGGTATGACCGGGCAAGTAAAGGAAGACATTCTTGTAAGATGGGGAGAGCTGGGAGTAAAAGTGCAGGAGGGCAAAATACATTTTAACCCCGCTCTTCTCAGTAGAAATGAATTGCTGAAAAATGCACGGACTTTAACTTACATCAACGTGAATCAGGAACAACGACAAATAAAGCTACAACCAGATTCACTCTGTTTTACCTTTTGCCAGGTACCTGTCATTTATCAGCTGGCAAATAAAGAAGCCCTAAAGATTAGTTACAGCAACAGAGATATATCAGTCCTGGATTCACTTGTTTTGGATAAGCAAACAAGCCAACAAATATTCAACCGGACGGGCAAAATAGAACAGATAATAGTTTCGCTGCCCTCTTCACGTTTTAAGTAAACTTTTTATCCTGTCAATAGCCTAAGAAAATATCCTAAATAAAAATTATATGAAAAATAAATACCCTGTTTTTGTTACTCTTCTGGCGTTGCTGTTCATTATTTCTTGCGGACAAGGACCAGGAAAAGGAGACACTCAAAGTAAAACGGCAGCAGAAATACTGGGTAATCCTAACTATCAGGCCATTTCTTATGGTGGCTATCGTGAGAATACAAGAGATATCCAACCCACTGTAGAGCAACTTAAAGAAGACATGAAGATTCTTTCGGCATTGGATATCAAAGTTCTCAGAACTTACAATGTGCACCTGGATGAAGCGACCAATCTGCTAACAGCCATCAGCCAGCTAAAAAAAGAAGATACTGATTTTGAAATGTATGTAATGCTGGGTGCATGGATCGACTGCAAGAATGCCTGGACTGATTTGCCCGACCGCATCCGTAACGAAGAAAGCGAACGCAATGCCGTGGAAATTGCCCGTGCCGTGGAACTGACTCAACAGTACCCCGATATCGTAAAGATTATTGCTGTGGGAAACGAAGCCATGGTACATTGGGCCTGGCAATACTACGTAGAACCGGGCATCATTCTGAAATGGGTAAACCATCTTCAAAACCTGAAAAAAGAAGGCCAGCTGCCCTCCGATCTTTGGATAACTAGCTCCGACAATTTCGCATCCTGGGGCGGTGGTGGTGCTGAATACCATCTGGATGATCTTAGTGAGCTGATCAAAGCCGTTGATTTCATATCTATACACACCTACCCCATGCATGACACCCACTACAATCCCGATTTCTGGGGAGTGAGCGAAGACGAGCAAGATCTTACAGATCTGGAGAAAATCGACGCCGCCATGCAAAGATCTTTGCAATATGCTCAAAGCCAATACCAGGGTGTAGTCAACTATATGCAAAGTATGGATATTGACAAACCCGTTCATATCGGCGAAACCGGGTGGGCATCGGTATCCAACGAACATTACGGAAATGATGGATCGCGTGCCACTGATGAATACAAATCCGCTATCTACCACGACCTTATGCGTGATTGGACCAACAGCCAGGGCATTTCCTGCTTTTATTTTGAAGCCTTTGACGAAAAATGGAAAGATGCCGCAAATCCACTTGGTTCAGAGAATCATTTCGGACTCATCACTCTGCAGACACAAGCCAAATACGCCCTTTGGGATGAACTGGATGCAGGGACTTTCGAAGGACTTACCCGCGATGGCAAACCCATCACCAAGACTTATAATGGCAACAAGGACTCATTGATGCTGGATGTGAAAGTCCCGGCAATAAATCCCGGGTTATAAAATTGATAATTCAATAACGTTTAGTAGAGCAATAATTAAATCGCATTCATAACATATGCCTTAATTTTATGAAAATTACAATATCAACATGCCGAACCAACTCCCCCTTTGAAGGGGGCAGGGGGGATGTAATTTACGGCAGTACAATTTATAATATCCCCCTAACCCCCTTCAAAGGGGGAATCTGGCAGTGCTAAACTTTCAACTAAACGACATTAATTGATAATTAACAATTGACGTATGAAAAAAAACATCTACCCTTTACTCACTTTATCTCTCATTTTAATCATTATGAGCAGCTGTAACACTTCCCAAAAAACAGATATTCAAATTTTTGAAACATCTGAAAGCGGCCACCAGCTTACTGAGATTACCGATTTTCAGGTTATGGAAAACCCGGTTCAGATTAACATCTTACCCAGCGAAAAACACCAGGAGATAACCGGTTTTGGCGGTTCCTTCACCGAAGCATCAGCCTATCTGCTCAACCAGGTTAGCCAAGAAAACCGTAATAAAATACTCGAAGCCTATTTTGGCGAATCAGGGGCACGGTACTCCCTTACCCGTACTCACATGAACTCATGCGATTTTTCATTGGGCAACTATTCCTATGCACCGGTGGAAGGTGATACCGAACTCGAACATTTTTCCATTGACGAAGACCGCGATGATATCATCCCGATGATCAAAGATGCCATGGCCATTTCTAAAGATGGCTTTAAGATCATGTCTTCACCCTGGACTGCCCCCCCCTGGATGAAAGACAACAAAGACTGGCGTGGCGGAAAACTACTGCCCGAATATTACGACACCTGGGCGCTTTTCTTCTCCCTTTACCTGGATGCGTACAAAGCTGAAGGGATCGACATTTGGGGATTTACTGTTGAAAACGAACCCCTTGGCAACGACAGCAACTGGGAAAGCATGCACTACACCCCCGAAGAAATGACCGAATTTGTGAAAAACCATCTCGGCCCAAAACTCAAAGCCGATGGCCATGATGTAAAGATCCTTGGTTTTGACCAAAACCGCGATGAAGAACTCAAAAAGTGGGTAGATGTAATGTTTGCCAACGAAGAAAATGCCGAATATTTTGATGGCACCGCCGTGCACTGGTATGCCAGCACATATGATTATTTTCCTGATGCACTTCAATACGCCCACAGCAAAGCACCCAATAAACACCTGATACAATCGGAGGCCTGTGTAGATGCCGAAGTACCCCAATGGAAAAATGACACATGGTACTGGTCGAAAGAGGCTACCGACTGGGGCTGGGACTGGGCACCGGAAGACCAAAAGCACCTGCATCCCAAATACGTACCCGTGTTTCGCTATGCCCGCGATATAATTGGTTGCCTCAACAACCATGTTGATGGATGGATTGACTGGAACATGGTGCTCGATACCCAGGGTGGACCCAACTGGGCCAACAACTGGTGCGTTGCTCCCGTAATTGTTGATCCGGCAAAAGATGAAGTGTATTTCACACCGATTTACTATACCCTTGCCCATTTTAGCCGTTTCATCCGCCCTGGTGCCGTGAGAATTGGATTTGAAAACACCGATAAAGAGATTATGGTAACAGCTGCTCAAAATCCTGATGGTAGTATTACCGTAGTGGTATTCAATCCCACAGAAAATCCAAAAGGAATAAAACTGGATGTGGCAGAAAAATCAGCAGAATTTACCATTAGCAGTAAAGCAGTGCAAACCATTATAATCCCTGCTTAAAGAAAAACGAAAGATATAACATGAACTGAATTTTTAACTAAAATCTCAAATCGAATGTCATCTATCAAAACACCTTTAAAAGACAGAGTTCCCCTGGGGCAGAAAGCCGCTTTTGGGGCAGGCCATCTGGTCAACAATTTACTACCTGGTTCTCTGGGCGTTTTTGCCTTCTTTTTGCTTACGGCCTTTGGTATGGACCCCTTTCTTGCCGGGCTACTCGGTGGATTACCACGTTTCTTCGACGCCATTACCGATCCCATTATGGGCTATATTTCAGACAATACCAAATCGAAATATGGTCGCAGAAAGCCTTACATATTTATTGGTGCCATCCTGAGCGGGGTGTTATTCGCAGTATTGTGGCAGCTTAATCCGGAAAATACTCAGAGTTACAATTTCTGGTATTTCCTGATTTTCTCCATGATTTACCTTATTGGTAACACAATGTTTTCTACCCCTCTCATTGGGCTGGGTTACGAAATGACACCCGACTACAACGAACGTACACGCCTGATGGGGTTTTCCCAAACCCTGGGACAAATAGCCTGGATGATCGTTCCATGGTTTTGGGTACTCATTGCCAATCCTAATTTGTTTGAAACGCAGGCAGTGGGTGTTCGACAGCTATCCATTATTGTAGGAGCCATTTGTATGGTTTTAGGTATGATGCCAGCACTGTTCTGCAAAGAGGTAGATCAGGCCAATCTTACCAACAGAGACGATCTTACTATAAAAAATATCGTTAAAAACTTCAAAAGCCTTATTCACAATATGGTGCTGATCTTTAAAAACATGGCATTCGTAAGGCTTTGTACTGCTACATTTCTGGTATTCAATGGGTTTCAAATGGTGGCTTCATTCAGCTATTTCATCATTGTTTTTTATATGTTCAAAGGTGATTATGGTGTAGCTGGCACCTGGCCAGCATGGTTTTCAACCGTAAGTGCTTTGGCCACCGCCTTTCTAATCATACCGATTATTACATGGATGGCCAACAAAGTGGGCAAAAAAAACGCCTTCATTATTGCCACGGTATTATCCATTATTGGCTACGGATTAAAGTGGTGGGGTTTCAATCCGGCCAATCCATGGCTAATGTTTGCTCCATTGCCGCTAATGGTTTTTGGTATTGGTGGACTTTTTACCCTTATGATGAGTATGACAGCTGATGTTTGCGACCTGGATGAACTCAACAATGGCATGCCCCGAAAAGAAGGAACTTTCGGCGCCATTTACTGGTGGATGGTAAAACTTGGGCAAGGCCTTGCATTGGTATTGGGCGGATTGGTTCTTAAAGTGGTCGGTTTCGATCAGAATGCCGCTATCCAAACCACAGAAACCTTAACCCGCCTGCGTATCGCAGACATTTTGGTCCCCGCCACTACAGCAGCTTTGGCCATTTGGGTTATGTGGAAATATGACCTTAACGAAGAAAAAGCAAGAGAAATAAAAAATGAACTGGTGAAAAGAAGAGGTGAATTATAATCCCTCTCCGATTATAACACAATAAATAAATGAATAACATTTAATAATTTAAGAAAATGTCATACAGACCTGATCAATTTTTAAAATACAAAGCAGCGGCACAAGAGCTGAAACCCGATTATTGGGATGGAAAATCAGAAGAAGATATCCGCAACCTGTTCCTCGAAATATTATATGGAGGTGTACATGGATTCTGCTTCAGCCTTTATGAAGATGGCCAAAAGCCAGGAGACATAATTTCTGAACATCAGATCAGAAGAAGAATGAAAAAATTGAGCAAATATACCCGTTGGGTGCGCTCGTTCTCATGCATAGAAGGCAATGAACTTATTCCTAAAATTGCAAAGGAATTTGGCCTTAAAACTCTGGTAGGAGCCTGGCTGGGTAAGGAAGCCGACAAAAATCAAGAGGAGATACAAAACCTGATTCAACTTGCCAAAGAGGGTTATGTAGATATTGCCGCCGTGGGCAACGAAGTACTTTACAGACATGATTTATCAGAAGATGAACTCAGGGATTTCATTCTGCAGGTAAAAAATGAACTGCCAGGAATACCGGTGGGATATGTTGATGCTTACTATGAGTTCGTTCAAAAACCCTGGATAGCTGAAATCTGTGATGTGATACTAAGCAACTGCTATCCTTTCTGGGAAGGAACCGATATCAACTATGCATTACCACACATGCAACACATGTATGCACAGGCAAAACAGGCCGGCAAGGGAAAACCCGTAATCATAACCGAAACCGGTTGGCCCAGCAAAGGCGAAAGTTTAGGTAATTCCGTTCCATCATCCATCAATGCCATGAAATATTTCATCAATACACAGTTATGGACAATGGATGAAAACATCGAAGCATTCTATTTTTCATCTTTTGATGAATCATGGAAGGTAGGTGCAGAAGGAGATGTAGGTGCTTACTGGGGTATTTGGGATAAATCAGAAAAGCTAAAATTTGTAGATGAACATATTTAAACAATTGAACCTATTGCCGGGTAAGGCGTTATGCTATTCAGGATTCAGACATGGGCAACACCCTGGCGGGAAATATCCCACTTATAAACAAGTAAAGGAAGATTTGATGCTTTTAAACAAGCATTGGAAGTTCCTCCGTTTATATCACTGTGATAAGCATGCAGAAACTGTTCTGGAAGTTATCAGTCAGGAAAACCTTGACTTTAAGGTGTTGCAGGGAGCTTATATAAATGCCGAGATGAACAACTTCAACTGCCCTTGGGGTGGTGGTGTATATTCGGAAGAGCAGTTAGATAAAAACTGTATCGATAACCAAAAACAGATTGAAAGGTTAATTGAGCTTTCAAAACAATATCCACATATTATCTTTTCCCTTTCGGTTGGAAATGAAGCTTGTGTGGAATGGACCGATCATTACGTGCCTGAGAGCAAAGTGCTTGATTACGTGAAACAGGTTAAAGAACAGGCTTATCAGCCGGTGACCTTTTGTGAAAACTACGTCCCCTGGCTATTTAAACTGGAAAAGGTAGCCCGCGAAGTCGATTTCATTTCCATACACACCTATCCGGTATGGGAATATAAGCATATTAATGAATCACTTGATTACACTAAAGAAAATTACTACTCTGTAACGAAAAAGTATCCGAAAAAACCCATTGTCATCACTGAAGCTGGCTGGGCAACCAATTCGAACGGGCGGGGCATCAACCCCGATTTTGTTAACGAAGAGTACCAGAAAATCTATTACGAAAAACTGATGGAATGGATAGAAAAAGAAAACATTCTAGCCTTTTTTTTCGAAGCCTTTGATGAGTCGTGGAAAGGCTCGCCCGAACCCCTGGAACCCGAAAAACACTGGGGCCTGTTTAAAATAGACAGAACACCGAAAATAGCTATCAGACATCTTTTCCCTGAATAATACAAAATCCAACCAAATTATTAACCCTTAATTATTTAAACCTTAATCAATTCATTTTTTTATTATTAATCTAAACCAATCCTATTATGAAAAACATTACAATAATTCTAATGATGCTCATTGCATCAATCAGTTTTGGCCAAAATGCACCCATCGACTTTGAAGATGGTGGTATTGGCGCCAGCTGGACCTGGACCGTTTTTGAAAACAGCACCAATCCAGCAGTAGAAATCATTAACAATCCCGATGCTACAGGTGGCAATACATCAGCCAAAGTGGCCAAGTTTACTGCGCTTGCTGCCGGAAATCCATGGGCAGGTACCGAATCGGCTCATGGCGATACCGATTTGGGAACATTCCTTTTGGATGAAACCAATTCTACCATAAAAATTATGGTGTGGAAACCCCGTATCAGCGATGTAGGGATGAAACTGGCAACCGCCTCCGGATGGGCACAACCCGAATTAAAAGTGGCCAATACTGTTGTTAATGCCTGGGAAGAAATCACGTTTGACTTCTCTGGGGTTATAAATAATCCTGATGGTGAATTGTACGACCAGATCATCATCTTCCCTGATTACGAAGCACGCACAGAGGAAATCATCGTCTATTTCGACAATATTACCTTTGGCCCTGCAGAAACCGGCCCCACCGATGGCCCAACTACAGCAGCTCCAATGCCACCTGCACGCGATGCTGCAAATGTAATTTCTGTTTTTAGTGGTGCTTACGCTGACCTTGCCGGAACCAACTTCAACCCGGCCTGGAGCCAGTCAACAGTAGTTACTACCGTAGATATTGAAGGTAACCCTACCCTGAAATATGCCAACTTCAACTACCAGGGAACCGAGTTTGCTACTCCCATCAATGCTACCGAAATGGATACTCTTCATGTGGATATGTGGACTGCCGATGCTACAAACGTAAATATTTTTGCTATTAGCACCGGCCCGGTTGAAGTAGCATTTAATCTTCCTGTTACCCCCAACCAATGGGTAAGTTACGACATTCCTATGTCAGCTTTTAACCCGGTTAATCTGGCAGATGTAATTCAGTTTAAATTTGATGGTGGCGACGGAACCCCAACAATTTATCTTGATAATATTTATTTCTACAAAGAAGGTGATACTCCACCTGTAGGTGAAGCTCCAAGAAATCCTATCGACTTTGAAGCAGGTGGATTTGGCGCTGACTGGACATGGACCGTTTTTGAAAACGGAGACAACCCGGCGGTAGAAATCATTGACAATCCCGATGCTTCAGGTGGCAATACATCAGCCAAAGTGGCTAAATTTACTGCGCTTGCTGCCGGAAATCCATGGGCAGGTGTTGAATCAGCACATGGTAATACCGATTTGGGAACATTCCTATTGGATGAAACCAATTCCACCATAAAAATTATGGTGTGGAAACCCCGTATCAGCGATGTAGGTATGAAACTAGCTACCGCCACCGGATGGGCACAACCCGAAGTTAAAGTGGCCAATACTGTTGTTAATGCATGGGAAGAAATCACGTTTGACTTCTCTGAAGTTCCCAATAACCCTGATGGAGAATTATATGACCAGATCATCATCTTCCCGGATTATGAAGCACGCACAGATGAGATCATTGTTTATTTCGACAACATTACCTTCGGACCCGCTGGTGGCGGTGAAGAAGGAGATGATGCAACCCTGAGTGATTTACAGGTAGATGGTGCAACAGTAGCAGGATTTTCAGCTGCAATACTCAATTACGCAGTTACATTGCCAGAAGGTACTACAGATGTGCCCACTGTTACTGCCACTACCAATGATCCCGAAGCCAATGCGGTTATTACACCGGCAACAGAGATTCCCGGCACTACAAGTATTGTGGTTACTTCAGCCAATACCAACGTAGAATTAACCTATACGGTTGCTTTTTCAGTGCAATCAGGTGGTGAAGAGGGCCCAAGAAATCCGATTGACTTTGAAGTCGGTGGTTATGGCGCTGACTGGACCTGGGCCGTTTTTGAAAATGGAACCAATCCTGCGCTCGAAATTATTGACAACCCCGATGCTACAGGTGGCAATACATCGGCCAAAGTGGCCAAGTTTACAGCGCTGGCAACCGGAAATCCCTGGGCTGGAACAGAATCCGCTCATGGCGACACCGATCTGGGATCATTCATTATAGATGAAACCAACTCTACCATTAAAATAATGGTGTGGAAACCTGTCATCAGCGATGTAGGTATAAAACTGGCAACAGCCACCGGATGGGCACAACCCGAAGTTAAAGTGGCCAATACCGTTATTAATGCCTGGGAAGAAATCACTTTTGACTTCTCTGAAGTTCCCAATAATCCTGATGGTGAGATGTATGACCAGATCATCATCTTCCCGGATTATAATCTTGATGGCAGAGGCCAGGACAACATAGTCTATTTCGACAATATTACCTTCAACCCTGCTGGTGGCACATCAGTGGAAACCGAACAAATCAATAGCCTGAGACTTTACCCCAACCCCGTTAGGCCAGGAGTAAATGTAAAAATGAGTGCTGAGGTAAGCCATTTTGAAGTTTTTGATTTTGCCGGAAGAAAAATCATGTCGCTAAATGGCTCCGTTATCCCAACCCAAGGTGTGGATCAAGGCGTTTACCTTGTAAGAATTCACACCCTGAATGGTGAAGTTCAAACACAGAAGCTCATTATCAAGTAGATTTTGATTTCAATAATTAAAAAATAAGCCGTCATATCACAGACGGCTTATTTTTTTTATTACATTGCACCTTTATTCTATTAGTGGTGAAAACACGGGCAATTTATTTTATTATCATATTTCTTTTTTCAGCACTGACAAGCATAGCCCACAGACTTCCTGAAAAGGGTGTGCCATTGCTGGAAAGTTACTATCCGTATCAATACCAGAGCAAAGGAAAGGTTTGGGATATAGGCTCTGCCAGCAATGGTATAGTTTATATGGCAGCTGATAAAGGTCTGTTGGAATTTGATGGAAATACATGGAAAAGCTTTAAGGGAAGTACCGGGTTTACCCGCTCCCTGCTAATTGAAAATGATTCGGTAATATACACAGGTTCTGATCTTGACTTTGGAATTTGGTTAAAAAATGCATTTAACAACTTTACCTATCAGTCTTTGTATCCCTTTCAGGAAGATCTCCAAAAGGTTAGTGAAGAATTCTGGAATGTTCACAGGCAAAACGAAAACATAATTTTTGTATCATCGCAGAATATATATGTTTATAAAAACGGACAATTAACAAAAATTCCTGCGCCAAAGAAAATCAGCAACAGTTTCAAGGTTGACGGCTCACTGTATTTTGCTGATGAAACAACCGGTCTATATATCTTTGAAGATCTTTCTCTGAAACTACTTTTTCCATATCCTGATGGAAAACAAATGCAAATCGTTGGTTTATACAGGTTGAATGATGCCTTAGGCATTGTAACCCGCAACTCCGGGCTATATTTTTATGCATCAGGGAGTTTATTACCTGTCACCAATACTTTATCAGAAAGTCTTAAGTCGGCGATAGTGTTCAGCTTTGAATTTGTTGGAGGGGATTATATTGCCTTTGGAACCGTAACAAAAGGCTTATACATTACCAGTACCAACGGAGAGATCATTCATCAAATCAACAGACAGAAGGGTTTACCAAGCAATACAATACTGGCACTTCACTACAGTCCAAACGGCAAGCTCTGGCTGGGAATGGATTATGGTATTTCATCACTCCATCTCACCAACAATCTAACTTATTTCTACGACTATCGGGGCGATTTTGGAACAGGGTATACCGCGCTGCTTAAAGATGATATTTTCTATATGGGTACCAACCAGGGATTATACCGGGCAAAATGGCCCGATATGAACAATAACACAGAATTTACCCGCTTCGAACTTATTGCCGGAACTGAAGGACAGGTATGGACGCTTAAAAACATAAACAACACTCTGCTTATTGGTCATGATCGTGGTCTGCTTACTTATGATGGCAACTCACTAAAAAAAGTAACAGATCAGGATGGGGTCTGGACTATTTTACCCTACCAGGATGTTCTGTTCACTGGTAATTACAATGGGATCTCTATACTGAAAAAGGAGGAAAATCAATGGCAGTTTGACAGAAAAATGAACCTTATAATTGGCTCCTGTAACCAGTTGATTGCTCAAAATGGCAATGTTTTATGGGTTAATATTCCCAATTTCGGAATTATAAGAGCCCCCCTTAATAAAGAGTTAAATCCCACCAACCGTCTTATTTTTGAAGAAACACTTTTTGAAGGTTCCGATCCCTATCTGCTGAAAAATGAAAACGGAATTCAGGTAGCCACCAGCCAGCATCTTTACCAATACAACGATACCATTGACAGATTCTTTATAGATGATAAAACGATTTCATTACCTGAAGTAAGTGGCTTGCTGGCTGGCATATATGAACCCATACCAATCCATACAGATTACAACTTCTTTCCGGTTTACAACGGTTTTGCACTCCAATACCTGGCAGGCACCATCGAGCACGATACACTGCCCCATCAACTCATCATCACACAAACTGAAGCCTTTAACAATCATGAAAAACGAATGATTAAATCCGGTTCGAAGGTACCTTTTCCTCTCAACAATATCCGTATCACATACATTGTTCCTAACCAGGATCATGTTCTGTATCAATATAAAACCGAAGAATCAGAACCCTGGGGCGAGTGGAGCGAGCATAATGTTACTGAGTTGTTAAACATCAAATTCGGACAACACACAATTTGGGTTCGGGCTCTGGTAAATGGAGCGTTTACAGATACCAAATCTCTAACGATTCGGGTGGCAGCACCTTGGTACAGAAGTATTTACGCATATATTTTTTATGTTGTGATTTTGGTCGTTATCATTATCATGGTTCGTGCCCGGCAAAAGGCAGCTCTAAAGGGCCAAAAAAATATTTTGCTGGCTAAAAAGCAGGCAGCTTTGCAAAAGCAAGCTGAAAAACACCAACAGGAGCTCATGCTCATTGAGCAACAACGACTACAGGCAGAATACGACCAACTGAAACAACAACTGAAAAACAAAACCATCGAACTGGCCAATAAAGCCCGCGAAGATGAAGAGAAAAACCGGCTACTGCTTACACTGAAGGAGAAATGCGATACAGCACAAAAAAACCCTGCCCCTTCTACAAGGCAATGGCACGAAATGCAGAGACTCCTTGATTCTTATATTAATGTTGAAGACAACACCTTCGAGATACAGATGGATGAATTGCACCAGGAGTTTTTCAAAAAGCTTAAAGACAGATTCCCCGGTTTATCAAACAATGATCTGCGTCTTTGTGCCTACCTCAAGATCGGTCTCAACTCCAAAGAAATTGCCGATATACTCAACATCCAACCCTCGAGTTCCTACATTAGCCGCTCGCGCCTTCGTAAAAAACTCAACCTGAATACCGATGAAGACCTTTATGATTTTTTGAATGGGATTTGATGCAATTAATGTTCACGGTCAGCTGCATTAGCAAGACATGCTCTAATATCATCAGGTGATAACTCGGGGAAATCAAGAATCTGAATATAGCCCCTTCCATATTATAATCGATATACTTTTAATAATTTGCAGGAACTACTCCCCCTTTGAAGGGGGCTGGGGGGATGTTTTTTAGTGGCTGATGATGCTGAATACATCCCCCTGTCCCCCTTCAAAGGGGGAATAAGGCAGTGCCAAATCCTTAAATAAACGACATTAATTTACAAGTAGTAAAATATCACATGAATATTTTTAATAGTGCAAGCAAACCTTGTCAATTGAATTCTATAAGGCTTCCAATCAATTTATATTCTACAGGTCAATAATCAAAGCAACCCCACCCGGCTGCAAGCCCACCTGAACCTGAAAAGCACTCTCTTCCTTGCTTCGGTTTAGGAATGGATTAAATTCCCGAAAAGGCTCAAAATGATATACAAGTCCAGTAAACAACATCCCAATTCCAGCACAGACAATTACATCGGAAACCCAGTGCTCATTGTTGGCTATGCAGAATGCCCCGGTGGTAGCTGCAAACCCATAGCCACTCCAGGCCAGCCATGGTGCAGAGAATTCATACTCTTGAAACAAAACTGCTGCAGCATCCTGTCCCATACCAACACCTGTAATTATAGTAGCCTTTTTACACCAGGAAAACAGAATGAATAGCACGAGTACATATTGATATCTAATTTAAAAGCCCAAAAATAGTACAAATCAGATCATATATCTGATGTGCGAAAGGAAAATAAATAATGACGAGTGTTGTAATTTTTTAACTATACAATCGTCTTATTATTACCTTTAACCAGCACTGAGCCAATTACCAGTTAATACTTACGAAACTAATAATCAACACATCCATCCGCTTTTCTCAAGAAAGGTAAGATTGGTGTGTAATCGTATTTATCATCTAAAAAACCAACAATTTATGGACAAAGAATGTAACCGGCGCGATTTCATCAAAACCAGTGGAATTGCTGTGGCAGGAACGATTGTTCTGCCATCGATGCTTTCGGGGTGTGTTTCGGGTTCACCAGCACCCAATCCCCTTGTTTGGGGTGTGGAGGATTATCTCAATCATTTTGGTATAACAAAACCGATGATCATGGAAGTGATTGCCGAAGGACTATCCAAAGGGGGAGACTACTGCGATCTTTATTTTCAGAACAGCATCAACAACTCGGTTGGGCTGGAAGACAACAGTGTAAACCGCGCCTATTCCAACATAAGCTTTGGCGTAGGCATCAGGGTTCTTACCGGCGATCAGACCGGCTTCTCCTACACCGAAGAGATTACACCACAAGCCATGAAATCGGCTGCCCGAACTGCTGCCAACATTGCCAACAGCAGCGCCAAAGCAGCACCAACAGAACTTAGCCAACGTACCTTTCCCAATTACTACAAAATAGCGCAACCCTGGGAAGAAATTAGTATAAGCTCAAAGATCCCGTTCCTGCAAACCATCAACGATCAGATTTTTGCTCTTGACAACCGCATCGTAAAAAGCAATGTATTCTTTTCCGACAATACATCATACGTATTGTTTGCAAGTTCTGAAGGGGTTCTGGCATGCGATTATCAGCCTATGAGCAATATCTATGCTTTTTGCGTTGCAGAGCAAAACGGACGCAAGGAAGAAAACGGCTTCAACCTTTCGGGCCGCAACGACGTGAATTTCTACTCTGTAGCAAACCTTGGCAGGGTAGCCAAAGAAGCGGTAAGCAGAACAATTCTCCTGTTTGATGCCGTTACACCCAAAGCCGGCGAAATGCCGGTAGTTTTAGCCGCCGGAAGTTCAGGCATTTTATTGCACGAAGCCATCGGGCATGGAATGGAAGCCGATTTTAACCGCAGGGGAGAATCCATTTTCAGCGATAAAATTGGCAAGAAGGTGGCCGAATCTTTTGTAAGCATTGTGGATGATGGCACTGTGCCCAATATGCGTGGCTCCATCAATATGGACGACGAAGGCAATCCCACCCAACAGACTTACATGGTAGAAAACGGAACAATGACATCTTATCTCCATGATCGTATCTCTGCCAGACATTACGGTGTGGAGCCCACCGGCAATGGACGTCGTGAATCGTTCCGTCATATGCCCCTTCCACGCATGCGAAACACCTACATGCTCAATGGCCCGCATACCAAAGAAGAGATCATAGAATCGGTAAAATATGGTATTATCGCCGAAGCATTTACCAACGGACAGGTGAAGATCGGTGCCGGCGATTTCACATTCTACGTAAAACAGGGCTACCTGATTGAAGATGGAAAGATCACCAGCCCGATAAAAGATGTGAATATTATCGGCAACGGACCCCGCGTTTTGGGCGACATTGTGATGGTGGCCAATGACCTTGAAATGTCAGAAGGTTCCTGGACCTGTGGTAAAGGTGGACAGGGAGTTCCAGCCTCTATGGGACAGCCCACCGTAAAAGTTTCTTCTATTACTGTAGGTGGCATCAATGCCTGATTTACTAACCCGAAAAAAAGCTAACAATGAATAATAAAGAAAGAATGGAACTGGCCAGATGGGCCGGTGATTATGCGCGCATAAAAGGGGCCGGTGATGCCGCTGTTTCTGTATCGCGCTCACGCTCGGTACAGGTAGAAGTGCGCGGGCAAAAGATTGAAACCATTAAGGAATCAACAGATAATAACCTGAATCTTCAGATCTATCACAACAACAAATATTCCAGCCATTCTACCAATAACATTAACAAGCAGCAACTGGAACGTTTTATATCAGAAGCAGTAGCGGCAACAGGTTATTTGTCGCCCGACCCTGATCGTGCACTACCCGATCCGTCACTTTACCCAACTGATACATCGGCAGATTTGGGGCTTACCGATCCTGAATATCTGAATGTTACGCCCGAGTTCAGGGTGGAGCGTGCTATGGAAACCGAACAACTGATTCGGGAAGGGTACCCGGAGGTTATTTCAACTTCAGGACGGTT